>JALHRR010000009.1:75662-146361 GCA_022841345.1 Saprospiraceae bacterium | reverse complement strand
CGTGCCATGGTGGTATTATCGTGGATTTTTCCCGGAATCACCTGAATCACAAATTGCTGTCGGTACTGCCAATACGGATGAGAATGGAGCCTTTGAAATTGAATTTACTGCAGCTACTCCATCCAATCGCAGCAATAATCTGATTCCTGTCTATACTTTTGAAGTAATTGCTGATGTCACAGATGGGGCAGGAGAGACCAGACAAGGAATTAATAGTATTCAGATCAGCAAACTGGACAGATTACCTACAGTGTCTATTCCATCAAAGTCAGAACTGGATTTATGGAAGAAAATCAATTTTGATATTACGAATTCCCAGATGGTCAGACAAAATGTTCAGGGAACACTGACTGTGACTCGTTTGGAATCCCCTGATAAATATATCAAAACCAGAAAATGGAGCAGACCGGATATGTTCCTGCTTTCTGAAGCTGATTTCAAAAAGAAATTTCCGCATCATCCATACAAAGATGAAGATCAGCCGGCCTCCTGGAAAAAACTGGAAACAGTGCTAACTCAAACAGTAAATCCAACTGTTTCCGATACATTGTCTGTAGATGCTGCCAACTGGAAACCTGGAATGTATGAAGTGAAATTAGTGACTCAAACCAGCACAGGTGAACCGGTTGAGGTGATTAAATTGATTGAATTATTTACACTGAAACTGAAGGAGCCTGTTAGTAATGTACCCATATGGACATACACTAAGCCTGAAAGTAATGTTCCCAATACAACTGTACAATTTTACCTCAGCACTAATTTGCCGGGCAAACGGGCATTTATTACAGTAGAAAAACTGGGTAAAGTCTTTTTGCAAAAATGGGTTGAGCTGGATAATATGGTCCGCATTGATATCCCTGTTACAGATGCAGATAAAGGAGATATCTATGTGCATACCCTGATTGCCGGACTCAATGAGACTCATGTGTCCTCTACTCGTATTCAAGTCCCATGGACTGAAAAGCAATTAAAAGT
This sequence comes from Saprospiraceae bacterium, assembly GCA_022841345.1. Lineage (GTDB taxonomy): Bacteria > Bacteroidota > Bacteroidia > Chitinophagales > Saprospiraceae > SLDF01. The sequence continues at coordinate 145,386 of JALHRR010000009.1, read as the reverse complement.
TGAATGGATCACAAAGAGAGACAAATTGCTGCCTGGTTCTCAGGAAGAATGGACGCTTAAAATTTCAGGCCATCAGAAAGACGCAGTAGCTGCGGAGGTTCTGGCTTCCATGTATGATGCCTCTCTTGATTTATTTACATCCCATTATTGGGAATCTATTCCCTTTCCTGCCAATAGCATGAAGCTTGGGTTTAATCCATTATCTAATCAATATCACAGAATCCTGGAGCTAAGTTCTTTCAGACTTGATCCTGAAAGTGCATTATATAGAGTTCTGCCTTCTTTATTGTCCTTTGGTTGGGAACATCAGTATTACCATATGGAGTATATGAAAAGAGGAGGAGGAGAGCGAATGATGATGAAAGATGGGGATTTGGCCGCTGAAGCCCCGGGAATTTCAGTTCAGTCAAATGAAGTAGCCGCAGAAGAAGCAGAAGCTGCTCCGGAAACAGATCAGGCAACTCAGGAACCGGGAATGAGCCCAAGGACAAATCTTAAAGAAACTGTTTTCTTTTTCCCATCATTGAGAACTGACAAGGATGGAAATATTCTTCTGTCCTTCACGATGAATGAAGCCTTAACCAAGTGGAGATTCATGCTCTTTGCACATACCAAAGACATGGCTACGGGTCAATTTGAATCCACTGTGCAAACCCAAAAGGATCTCATGGTTTTCCCAAATGTTCCCCGATTTGTGAGACAACTGGATACTATCGATCTGAGTATGAAGATTTCAAATCTGGTAACTATTGATTTAACCGGTCAGGCGAAACTTAAACTGATAGATGAAATTACCGGAAAGGATCTGAGCTCCTGGATACAGGGCAATACAGACAGATCATTCAGCTCAAAAGCCGGTCAATCCACTTCTGTATTCTGGAAAGTTGCAGTTCCTTCTGACTTCAACGGAGCCCTGGGTTTGACCTACGAAGCCAGATCAGGTCAGCACACTGACGCAGAAGTTCACAGTATTCCTGTTCTCACTAACAGAATGATGGTCACTGAGTCCATGTCACTCTGGGTAAATGGAAAATCTGAAAAGACTTTCAATTGGATGAGCATGCAGGATAAACTGAAGTCTCCAAGTTTGAAGCATCATAAATATACTTTGGAATTTACCAGCAATCCGGCCTGGTATGCGGTTCAGGCTATGCCATATATCATGGAGTATCCATATGATTGCACTGAGCAAATCCTTAGCAGATATTACGCTAATAGTCTTTCTGCCAGTGTATTGAATAAATATCCTGCTATCAGAAAAGTATTTGACAACTGGGCAACCAAAGATCTTTTGCAAAGTAATCTCACAAAAAATCAAGAGCTGAAAACAGCCCTCTTAGCAGAAACTCCATGGGTTTTAAATGCTCAGTCTGAGGAGCAACAACAGAAGAACATTGCTTTGTTGTTTGATCTGAACAGGATGAAACAGGAAGAAGCCTCAGCACTCAAGAAGTTGATGGATCGTCAATTGGGTGATGGTGGATTTGCCTGGTTCAATGGTGGCCGTTCCAACTGGTATGTAACGCAGTATCTGATTGAAACACTGGGTCATATGGACAAATTAGGAGTTAAAGACATTCGCGCTCAGGGCAATGTCAGAAATATGCTTACAAAAGCGCTTGCTTACTGTGATGCAGAATTTTTGAAATATTACAATGATGTTCAGGATAGAATTGCCAAAAAGCAGGTTAAGCCGGAAGACAATCATCTGAGCAATATCATCACACATTACCTTTACTCCAGAACATTCTTTATGGATTTCCCGATGAGTACAGAAATCAGAAAAGCTGCTGATTTCTTCCTGGCTCAGGAGGAGAAGTTTTGGATGAAGCAAAATGATTACAGTCAGGGAATGATTGCTTTGACTATGCACAGAAACCTGAACAAGAAAGCTGCAGATTTGATCACTCAGTCTTTAAATGAAAGAACATTGTTTAATGAAGAGCTGGGCAGATATTTGAAAACCCCGCGTGGATATTTCTGGTATCAGGCACCTATTGAGACTCATACCATGTTGATGGAAGTTTTTGCTGAAATTCGTCCGAATGACACCAAACTGATGTCTGAATTAAAACGATGGTTGCTCAAGCAAAAACAGACAACCCACTGGCCTACTACGAAATCCACTGCTAATGCTGTATATGCATTGCTGATGACCGGCGACAACTGGCTGGAACAACAAGCTCCGGTACAAATTCAGATCAGTGGCAAAAACTGGGATGCGGATGCATATTCTCCGGTCGTGGGTTCAGGTTATGTCAAAACGAACTTGAGTCCGTCTGAATTTACAGGTGCTAACCCGAGTGTAAAACTGAATAACCCGAATGCTCAACCTGCCTGGGGAGCTATCTACTGGCAGTACTTCCAGGATATGGATAAGATCACGAGCTTTGAAGAAACACCTCTGACTTTGAAAAAACAGGTGTTCAAAAAAGTATCAACGGCCAAAGGTCCTGTGCTTACTGAGATTAAAGAAGGTAATGCAATTCTGGTGGGGGATGTATTGACCATCAGAATAGAGCTGAAAGTAGATCGTCAGATGGAATTTCTTCACATGAAAGATATGAGAGCATCCGGTCTGGAACCAATGGAAACGCTGAGTAGTTATCGCTGGAAGGGTGGTCTTGGATATTACCAATCCATCAGAGATACCGGTGTTGATTTCTTTTTTGATTTTATTTCGCCGGGAACATATATTTTTGAATATGATTTGCGCGCATTTCATAGTGGCAATGGTTCGAATGGAATTACAACAATACAATGTATGTATGCCCCTGAATTTACGAGTCACTCTAAGGGAATCAGAATTGACATTTCACCCAAATAAAAAGTAAATAAAATGGAAGAGACAACAGAAGATACAGATAGAAGAAAGAATGTGGATATCGTCATTCGCAACCATATTGCGTGGTCTATGGGAGCAGGATTGATTCCTGTCCCGATTGCAGATTTCTTTGCTGTAGGAGCCATCCAGCTGGATATGATCCGTCAAATGTGTAAGCTATATGAAGTAAAATTCAGCGAAACGGATGGAAGAGCAATTGTTTCTGCACTGACAGGTTCAGGATTGGCACGACTGGGTACATCTGCTATTAAGTTGATACCCGGTGTAGGATCTGTAATTGGTGGAGTATCGATGTCTGTTTTGTCCGGAGCGAGTACTTACGCGGTGGGAGAGCTGTTTAAAAATCATTTTGAGACAGGAGGCACTATTTTGGATTTTGATGCGTCCAGGCTCAAGAAAATGTATAATGAGAAATTTGAGAAAGGAAAGAAAGTTGCCTTTGAAATGAAAGAACAACACGAAAAGAAAGCAACTGAAACTCCTCCCGCAGCATCTGCTCCCGCTGATTCGTCTAAGGATGACAAGATCAAAAAGATGCAGGATCTGGCACAACTGCGTGAGAAAGGTCTTTTAACGGAGGAAGAGTTTAATCAGTTGAAGAAGGAGCTGATTGATAATTGATTTAATTTACCTCAATACTCTATAATAAAAAAAGGAGATAACCCCATCCGGTGTTATCTCCTTTTTTAATTAAATTCTTTCTTAGAAAGACCTAAGGTCTTACTACCTTCTCTTGTTTTGTTGCTGAGGAAGGTGCTGCACCTCCTTTACCTGATTTCTTCTTTCCTTTCACTGTTTGAGCTTTCTTTACAGCTTCATAAGTGTTAATATATCCACCTGTCACACTTAACTCAGTGAAATCAACAAGTTCTTTTGTACCCGGCTTGATAACCTTAGTTTTGATAGGAGTAGCTGTGCTCATTATGATTTCTTTTACCTGAACAGCAGTCAATTCAGGAAAATAGGAGCGAAGCACGGCTGCAACTCCTGCCACTGCCGGAGATGCCATACTTGTTCCCTGAAGATTTTGATATTTATTCTCCGGTGTGGTCGCATAGATTTGAACACCTGGTGCGAAAATGTCTACATTCTTTTTCCCGTAGTTTGAGAATCCGGCTGCAGCATTTTCACCTGAATTTGGAGAAAGTGCACCTATTTCCAGCCAGTTCTTTGCCATTTTTGGCGAGAACCAGCCTCTTTTCTCATAGTATTTATTCGGGAAATTATCGGATTCATCATTATTCTGAGCAGCATTTCCTGCTGCGTGAACAAGGAGAACATCATTTTTTTCAGCATATCTTACCGCTTCATCCACGATCTGTTTGTTCCAGGAAAATCCTTTACCAAAACTCATGTTGATTACAGAAGCGCCATTATCTACAGCGTATCTGATAGCGTTCGCTACATCCTTGTCTCTTTCGTCACCATCAGGAACCGCACGTACAGACATGATTCTTACATTGTTTGCAATACCATCCATACCCACGGAATTATTTCTTACAGCCCCTACAATTCCGGCTACATGTGTTCCGTGCATTGCATCAGGACCTTTGGGATCTGAGTTACCGTAGTATCTTTCATTTGGATCTGCATAATTATCACCTACTATATGGCGGGGATCAAACTCAGTATTATACCCAACTTTCATGGAAGATTGCAGGAATTTTAAGCCTTCTGCTATCTGCTCCATTGCCATATTTTTCATTTCAGTAACTGATTTGAAATTTTCTCCACTTTCAAATGCCTGAAGAGCAATAGCTTTGCCGATATTCAGATCCTGATTTGCACCGGGTTCCATTTTTTCGACATTTTCCTTAGTAAATTCTTTACCTTCAAAATAAGCTTCTAATTGTCCAAAAGCAGAAACCATCATGCCCATGGCATTATTCAGCATAGCTAATTGGCCTTCAGTTTCACTTCTGTTTGATTCAACTTCTTCTTTAACTTTCAGCCAAATCTCATATTCTTTTTTCGCCTTTTTTGACAATTTCTTTGGATCAGCATTTTCATACACAGGCTTGTACTTCACGTAAAGACGGGTAGCTTCATACGTATCAGATGACACATTGCCTCCGTCTGCACCTCCAATAAAATTCCAGCCATGAATATCATCGATATAGCCATTGCCATCGTCGTCTTTACCATTGTTTGGTATCTCACCCGGATTTACCCACATATTATCTTTCAGGTCTTCATGCAAATAATCTACACCTGAATCTATGATTGCCACAATAACTGTTTGTGATTTTCTGTTTTTGAGAAGTTCCTGATAAGCTTTATCGACGCTTACTCCGGGATAGCCGTCTTTTTGTTGGTCCAGCAAAAACCAGTTCTGAGGAGTTTGAGCATGTAATGTCTGTAATCCGATAAAAAGACAGAGGAAAAGTGAAATTTTTCTGATGATAAGGTTCATTTAAGTGAAAATATATTAGTTAAAAAGATAATGCGACATTAATAATTGCGTAATATTACGCACTTTTTCGTTTAAAGTCTATGGTGGCTGTTGTACTAATAGACGAAACAAACTAAAAAACGGTACATTGCTAAGGTTTATTTCGACGAGTATTGCTGTTTGTATATTGATGTGTACATCCGGCACCAGGGTTTGGTCTCAATCTTTCGAGTTTGGTGGAGGACTTGGAGGCTCTATGTATGATGGTGAATTATCCAGCGATTATTTATTTGGCAGGTTTCAATTGATTGATCCTGCCTTTAATATTTATGCCAGATACAATTTTCATCCAAACATGACTGTCCGCCTTGGATTTTTACAAACTTCCGTCAGAGGGGATGATGTCTATAACCAGCGAGAGGACCGGCGCAGAAGAAATCTTGATTTCAGATCTAATATTACTGAGTTTTCCCTGATAGGAGAAGTAAACCTTCCGGGTTTTTATCCTGACTTATCCAGAGGATGGTTTGTAGTCTATGGTTTTGGTGGTGTTGCAGGATTTTTTTTTAATCCTACTACGATATACAATGGCCGCGTGGTTGAGCTTCAACCTTTGGGCACTGAAGGACAAGGTCTATCTCAATATCCTGATAGAAAACCCTATTCGCGCTTTTCTATTAGTTTGCCTGCCGGCGGTGGCGTTAAAATGGCTCTCACTCAGAATATTACAATGTCAATTGAAATAGGATTTCGAAAGACCTTTACGGACTACCTGGATGATGTAAGTACCAGATATGCTCCGTTTAACTTGTTGCTAAGGGAAAAAGGCGACCTGGCGGCATATCTGACTAACCGAACCTGGGAATATCTTGGAACCGCACCGGGTGGTCATGCTCCTGACTCCCCAAGAGGATCACCCTCTGCCAAGGATTGGTACATTTCAGGGTTTTTGGGTATTTCCTACCATTTCTATACCACTGATGTTGCTTCATTTTTTGATTCAAGTTGCCCTAAGTTTTAATGAATTTATATGCCCCTTCCAGTTCAATATAAGCTTGAAAATGTCAGTGGTACCAGTGTTATTATTCTGGATTATGGCCTTACACTTCAAGCATTTAATATTATTGTAAGGGGTGTCAGCAGAAACATAGTTTTAGGTTTTCAGGATCCTGATTTTTATTTGGATGAAGAATACCTTAATCAAAATCCTTACCTGGGTAATGTAATTGGAAGATATACCAATCGCATAAAGGGTGGAAATTTTGAATTGAATGGTAAAAGATACCAGTTGCCTAAAAACAACGGCGAAAACACTATTCATGGCGGATTCAACGGGTTTAACAGAAAATGGTGGAGCTACATTCCTGAACTATCGAATGCTCAAAAAGCAGTCTTTACCTGCACAAGTGAGGATGGGGATGAAGGATTTCCCGGTCAGCTGGACATCACCGCCACTTACCACCTGGATGATGACAACGGACTTCATATCGATTACAAAATCTTTGCTCATTCTGATTCTGTGGCGAATCTAACTGAACATAGTTATTTCAATCTGAATGGTGATGGGTCTCTAAATTCTGATCACTACATTCAGGCAAATGTAAATGCTTATCTGGAGCAAGACTCAGACTTATGCCCCAATGGCAATTTACCTTCCATATCACAATTCAGAGAAAACATCCGGAATCCAACTTTGCTTGAATCATTGTTACCTGAAGGGATAGATACAACATTTGTAATTGACAAGGGTGATTCTCTCGCTCATGCTGGCTCAATTGAAAGCGGAGATTACCTTGTAAAACTGGAAGTGTGGACAGATGCCCCATGTATCCATATCTATTCAGGTGCCATGCTACCGATTTTAAATGAACCGGATGGACTTTCTCTCAGACCATTCAGAGGCGTCTGTATGGAATGTCAGGGATATACTGATGCTGTCCATCACCCAAATTTTCAGTCTACATTGATAAAGGCAGGGGAAACTCAATCCAGAAATATCATTTATCGCCCTCTGATTGCAGATTGAATTTTCAATATATGGTTTGGCGTTTTATTCATTAGTTTTGGACTTTAATTATAAAAGAAAAACTTTTGAAATATGCGAATAGCATTTGTATTGATTATTTTCCTTGGCATCCTTTCATGTCAAAACACAAGCGATAAAACAGATTCAGCTGAATCTTCCACTGGAGACACTGCCGTAGCTGAAACACCTGATATTTCGATAGCTGAGAAGGAAGCCCGGGGACCATACACCCCGGAGCCACCCAAAGGGGATGATAATGCATATGTTATTGAGGGCACAAAAATTTTAGATGGAGAGCTGAATGCTACAACTAAGATGCTGACTTACCGCGTGAAGGGATCCACTTCCAAGGAAATGGTTATTCAATTAATGTCTCAGAGCCCTGATATATATTTTAATCTGAGAGTGGAAGAAGGCCAAACGATTGCAGAGAAAAAACGTCAATATATGTTCACTGTGGCGTCCAATGAAATTTTGGTGATTGACGTCACCTCGGATAAACCTCTGCGTGAGAAGGCAGTGATAAGCACGATAATCTCCCAGTTATGATCATATTATCCCACTGAATATGGAATTGGATCCTCTGTACATACTGAAGAAATATTGGGGATATGACCAATTCAGATCGATCCAGAAAGAAATAATTGATCATGTACTGGATGGGCGGGATACAATTGCGCTCTTGCCTACCGGTGGAGGAAAGTCAATATGTTTTCAAATTCCTGCGCTCGTCAATGAAGGAATTTGTTTGGTTATATCTCCTCTGATTGCCCTAATGAAGGATCAGGTACAAAACCTGAATCAGCGTGGAATCAATGCAGTAGCGATTTATAGTGGCATGTCTTATAAGGAAATCGACAGAACATTTGACAATTGTCTATATGGCAATGTAAAGCTCCTTTACCTTTCACCGGAACGGTTACAAACAGATATGGCGCTGGCTAGAATAGAGCGGATGAAAGTCAATCTGATTGCTGTGGATGAAGCACATTGCATCTCTCAATGGGGCTATGATTTCAGGCCAAATTATTTGAAAATTGCAGGACTTCGTGAAATTCTGCCAGATGTACCTATGATTGCTTTGACGGCGACTGCAACCCCTGAAGTAGTAAAGGATATCCGCACCAGGCTTAAAATGAAGACTGATAAACTTCACCAAATCAGTTTTACAAGAAGCAATCTGGCCTATATGGTTTTGAAAGAAAGTGACAAACGAAACAGACTGATCTCAATTCTCCAAAAAATAGGCGGTACCTCCATCGTTTATGTTTCCTCGCGCAGAATGTGTAAAGAAGTTGCATTGTTCCTGCAATCAAAAAAAATCAGTGCTGACTTTTATCATGCGGGATTGGAAAAAAATGAAAGAAGTGATAAACAGGATGCCTGGCTGAAGGGAAGTAGCAGAGTTATGGTTGCAACGAATGCCTTTGGGATGGGTATTGATCATCCACAGGTTCGCTCCGTCATACATTTATCACCACCTCCCAGTCTGGAAGCTTATTTCCAGGAAGCCGGAAGAGGAGGGAGGGATGGTAAGAAATCCTTTGCTGTTCTGATGTACGATGATAAAGATGTGGCCTTTTTGGAAGAGCAATTTGAGCAGAGTTTTCCACCACTCAAGGAGATCAAGCAAGTGTATCAGGCATTGGGTAGTTTTTTTAATATTGCTGTAGGTATTCAGCCACTTGAATCTTTTGATTTTGATCTGAGTCTTTTTTGTTCCAGATATGGATTTGGTCCGATGAAAGTTCTGGCAGCTTTGCGGGTCATGGAGGAAAATGCTTATGTCTTTACCACTGAAGCAGTTTTCGTACCTTCGAAATTAGCTATAATAGTAGAAAAAACAGTGCTGTATGATTTTCTGCTCAAACATGCTGAATTAGGTGATATATTGCGGGCACTGATGAGATTATATCAGGGAATTTCAGAGATGGAAGTCAATATTGATGAATTCAAACTTGCCCGTTTTGTCGGCAAATCGAAGCAGGAACTTATGCAAAATTTACACTTTTTGCACAAATCAGGATTGATTCAATTTACACCTTCAAAAGAAAGTCCTCAAATAGGATATCTCAAACCCAGAGTCGCCGTCGAAAATTTTGTTATTGATCAGACAATCTATAATTTCCTCAAAGAAAGAAGGCGTTTCATGCTGGATTGTGTAAAGCATTATATTTTTACCAATGAGTGCAGAAGCATTTTATTGGTGGATTATTTTGGTGAAAAACTTCAACAAAAATGTGGAATCTGTGATGTTTGTATTTCAGAGAAAAAGCTGATTCAAAAGAGCGTTCGTGAACTACAGATAAGAGATAAATTAAAGGAAAAATTTGGTTCAAAAAACCAATGGGCATTGAATGATTTGATGAATACTTTTTCTTTCTCAGACAGGAAGCTGGCAACCGACATTTTGCAGCAGTGGTCTGAAGAAGAACTCATTCACAAGACGGATCAATGGGTTACATACAGAACGCAAACTGACTAATTTACTTTTTTAATGCTGGCATTTTATATTATATAAATTTCTTTTTGAAAGCAAAAATCATTTTAACAGCCACAACTGATCTGAGCTATGATCAGAGAATGCAAAGAATCGCAGATACTTTGTCAAATGAATATGAAGTGACTCTAGTGGGTCGTCATAGAAGAAATTCTATTCCCCTGAAAGAAAATTTGACTTATAATACGGTCAGATTGCGTACCGGATTTGAAAAGGGTAAAAGTTTTTACTTTCTGTATAATGTTTGTTTGTTCTTTTATCTGTTATTCAAAAGGGCAGATATCATCACAGCAACGGATCTCGATACTTTGCCGGCATGTTATTGGGCAGCAAAGTTTAAAGGCGTGAAACTTGGATTTGATGCTCACGAATGGTTTACTGAGTTGCCTGAATTGATTCATAGGCCGCTTATCAAAAATATTTGGACAAAAATTGAACGATGGTTTGTGCCCGGAGTAGATTTTGCCTACACGGTGAATCACTCCATTGCCAGGATGTATAAATCCAGATTTGGAAAAGAATTTTCTGTCATAAGAAATATGCCGCATAGAATTGATAATCAGTCAGCTGGTTTGAAGGAGAATTCAGTTGATACCAGGATTCTCTTATATCAGGGTGTTCTGAATGTAGGAAGAGGATTGGAGTCTATGATTAGGGCTATGGATCAAATAGAGGGAGTAGAATTGCATCTCGCCGGGGAAGGTGATCTTTCTGAAGACTTAAGAAAACAAGCTGCGACAAATGAGTTTCCCGGCCGAATAATTTTTCATGGCTATCTATCTCCCCTGGAACTAAAAGATCTGACTGCGGGAGCCTGGATAGGAATCAATTTGCTGGAAAATGTAAGCCTCAATTATTATTATTCTCTGGCAAATAAATTCTTTGATTATGTGCAGGCCGGAATTCCGCAGATCACCATGAATTTTCCCGAATATGAATTACTCAATAAGGAAGAAGAGGTAGCTATCCTTGTGAACGATACTTCAGTTCCTGCTATTATTAAGGCTGTCTCGATATTTAGTGATGTTTTAGAGTATAAAAGACTTCAACAAAATTGCAAAGTTGCTGCAGTTGATTGGTGTTGGGAAAATGAAAGTAAAATTCTAAGCAGGATATATCAGGATCAATTGGCTGATAAATAACAAAAAAAAATAGAGCGCTCCGAAGAGCACCCTACCTCAAACAATTCGCGATTTGTAATCTACAAATCAAACAAATTATTTCTCAACGATGAATTTCAATGGTAATTGATCATTCACCTGCAGAATATACATTCCGCCGGATAACTTACTGATGTCAATTAATTCCTGTTCATTCACAGCATCATATCTTTTTTGTATTACTATTTGTCCTAAAGCATTCATTACATTGATTTGGACAGCACTGCCCCGGAGTTCAGCCATTCTGATATTTAATTCATTGGAAGCAGGATTCGGATAAACTTCCACTGCAGTATAAACTGAACCTTCAAAATTTCTGTTACTGAAATCTCCTTCAAAAGCAGGTACGCCTGTGTTTACTGAAACATTTCCAAAGTTTACAGTTCCTTCATTTTGCAGTTGGGACATTGTAAGGAAACCAGCTGCAAGACATTCAGGCATTCCAGCGATAGTTGCCTGAGAAACTTGAGTCCAGTTTACGCCGTCAACTGAAACATAGCCCGTAAAGGTGTTACCAGATCTACTCACCCGAACCCACGATGGATTGCGACCTGAGGCCAGATTACTTGCAGAAAGGGATCCTCCGCTTACAGTTCTTAATTCCCTTAAAACTCTGGAACCGAGTTGAGTCATCAATGAAAATTTGCGTGCTCCCGGCGCTACTCCGTCGCGGAATTCAACTCCCCCATAAGTGAATTTTGTAAAAGAGTTGATTTGTGCAGTAATGGATCCATCTCCACAGATTTGCTGATGTGCAATATGAATAACATCATTTGTAGGGGTACCTGCACCGGTTGCGGAAATCGTATATGTTCCGTCACATTCAGATTGGGCAAATCCTGTTGCACCACCGATGGCACTCACTACCCATGGATCCGCTATAGGGAATGGACATGGCTGGCAATTTAATTCAATGGTAAATTCTCCTTCAGCCTCTCCCGTTCCATGTATATAGACATAATAATCCACGTCTTCCTCTGCAACAAATGTGATAGATTCGTTTGAACAACCATCAAATGTGCCTGCAATACATGTTAGAGTACCACATGATCCGGAATAAATTGACCAACTTGCATCCATTTCCGAAGCACAAACACTCAAATTGACAATAGCATCTTCTGTAGTAAATGTGTACCAGACACCAGAACCGCTTACCGGAGGGCCACAAGCAGGAACCTCATCGATACCTGCATCCACAGTCGTCCCGGTTAAAGGAATACCACATTCAAGGACAATGCTGTTAGAACAAGAATCATTAGCCGGTGGGTTCGGTGGAGGAGGAGGTGGCCCAACAGCTCCGCAAGCACCTGTAACATTTAATGTAAAATTACCTGTTGCAGCAAGAAAACCTGTTACCAAAATGTAGTACTCTACTCCATCAACTGAGTTGAATGTAACTTGTGATTGTAATCCACAGAAATCATCATTTCCTGTAACACAAACAAGGGCTCCACAGCTGCCTGAAAATATTCCAATTTTGGTATCATATCCGCTTCCACAAAGGCTTGCAGTAATATTTCCGCCTCCACCCTGTACTTTATACCATACACCGCCCCCTGTTCCAAGAGTTGTACCGCACGTTCCTACTGCATCTGTTCCTGTACCGATTGTTGTTCCATTTATGGGTGTTCCGCATTCTACCTGAATAGCTCCTGAACATATGTCATTCACAGCCGGAACGATACAAGTCAGCGTTAAGGAATAATTGCCGGATGAAGCCAAAAATCCTGTGACATAAATGAAATAGTTTGTTCCAGCTACTGACTGAAATGTAGCAGTACTTTGAAGTCCGCAAGCATCATCATTTCCGGTAACACAAGTTAAGGCAGCACAAGTACCTGAGAACACCCCCAGTTTAGTATCAAAGTTTGTAGTACCACCACATGTACTTACAGAAATCAAATCACCATTACCAACAAAGCTATACCATACACCTGGTCCTGTGTTAAGAATCGTAACACAAGTGGCAACGGTCTGTGTTGCAGCGCCTGCTGTTGTGCCTGTCACTGTTTGGCCACAACTGAGCTGGGTTGCTTCATCACAGGTGGCGCCCTGTGCAGCTAAATTACCTGCAAAAAATACTGTCATAAACAGCATGCAGATGAAGCCGGTTCTAATTGAGTTTGTCTGAATCATAAGGGTCGTTTTAATTAAAAATTAATATTGAAAAAATAAATAAATAGTCCATTACCAAAGGGAATACCTCTGATTTACTTCTCATGTATCTTATTGCTCTTTTGAATAGACATCCCGTATAAAATAGGATGTCGGTCTGGTTTTAATTCACCATCTCGTCTTGAAAAAATGTCATTACTTATTAAACCAGTAATGTTTCTGATGAGTTGGTCAGGAGTGCAAATTACTGTATAGAATAAAATAAACCAAATAATATGTTTGATTCAACACCAAAAGCATAAATTTAGATATTTTCTTAATATCATAATAATCAGAATAACAGCATTATATAGATATCACAAAATATTAATACAAAATAACTTAACATTATTATTGCCTGATAATATATATCTGAAATTGTATGCTTAAATAGATATACTTGCGTGTTATTAACTCTTAAATATCAGTTGTTTAGAGGAGATAGTCTAATTGTAAAATCGGATAAATTGAAAGGTTGTTAAGCTGATTATATTACCTATTTTGAAATTTAACAAAAAATTAACTATTGGACATAATTTGCCAGGGTTATTATAGTCATTAAAGTGCCTTGATTCCACTTATTTGCTGGATTTTGGAATTCCCAAATATGCAAAGGCCTTTTGGTTTTATTTTCTTGCGTGAAATGCAGCGATCTGTAAGCAAAAAAAAAAGGCACCCGAGTGGATGCCTTCTTTTGCTAAACAAGCAGAAATTAAATCTTGAAATTCTCTTTATTTGTCCACTATAAATTTCACCGGATTGTTATTATTTACTTGTAACATGTAAACACCTGTTGTCAATTGGCTAACATTCAGTTTTTCTACTTCAACAGCTTGCTGAACTTCCTGATTGAATACAACTTGCCCCAATATGTTATAGATAACAAACTCTACAGTTTCGCCCTCTAATGAACCCATCTTAATGTTCAAATCAGATGCAACCGGATTAGGGAATACAGCAAGAGGAACATTGATTTCATTTTCCTGGTTTCTGTTGCTAATTCCTTCGTTTTGTAACGGCAATCCTGAAGTAACTGTGACATTACTAAAGTTAACAGTACCTGATGAAGCTAATTGCGAATAGACATAAATACCCACATTGGCAACTGTAGGCAATGTTACTGTTCTCTGATCCACCTGAGTCCATGTTGTACCGTCTGCAGAAACAAATGAAGTAAATACATTTCCATTTCTCGCCAGACGAATCCAGGTATGTTTAGGCGCAGCAACATTTCTAACAGTATGAGCTGTATTTGCAGTAGATCTGGCTTCTACTGATGCTCTGGAGCCTAACTGAGTAGATAATCCTACTTTGATGGCACCTGCAGTCAGATCGCCTCTGAACTGAACACCTCCATAAGCCCAATTGGTAAATGAATTGAGTCTTGCAGTAATGTAGCCATTTCCTGAAAGTGTCTGATGGATAAAACTCAATCTGTCGGCAGTAGCAGAACCCACACCCGTTCCCGAAGCAGTGATGGATCCGTTACATTCAACTTGCGAAGTCATAACAGAGCCATTGATAGCTGTTGCCGTCCATGGTGCCTGAACCGGGAATGGGCAAGCGACACAGGAAGCATTTAATGTAAAAGCACCTGTCGCCGAGCTGAACCCATGCACAAGAATGAAATATTCTGTACCTGTTGCAGCGAAGAAAGTTACTTGTGATTGCAGTGAACAGAAATCATCATTACCGGCAACGCATGTAAACGATCCGCATGGACCTGTATAGACGGATAATTTTGTGTCGAAGGCAGAGCCACATGTGTTTAAAGTCAAAATGCTGTTATTTCCCATGAATGAATACCAAACACCTGGAGCAGTATTGGTAGTAGTACAGGTCCCTGCGTTATCTACTGTAGCATTGACAGTAGTTCCCATCACTGAACCACCACATGAAATAGATGCTCTGTTAGCACATAAGTCATTCGCAGGGCCCGGAGGTGGTGGTGGAGGAGGAGGTGGACCTGCAGGACCACATGCACCTGTTACTGACATGGTGTAAGCACCAGTGTTGGTTGAAAATCCGGTTATGTAAATGAAATAAGTTGTTCCTGCAACAGAATTAAAGCTAACAGTGGATCTTAATGCTGAAAAGGAACAAGCCGCATCATCATTTCCAGCAACGCAAACAAGACTGCCGCATGTTCCTGAAAATACACCTATTTTGGTGTCAAATCCTACTGCAAAACATGTTGTAACAGTAACCAACCCGCCTGTACCATTAGTTGTGAACCATTGTCCTCCGGCTGTATTCAGCGTGGTTCCACATGTAATCACTGGCTGGGCTGTCAAACCAACAGTAGATCCTGAAATTGTCTGTGGACATGATACAGAAGTAGCAGTTGCACAAGTTGCTCCCTGTGCATTTAATTGAGAGTGGAATGTGCCTAACATTAATAGTACACAGCCCAGTTTAAAGAATGATTTGTAGAATACTTTCATAACTTCATTTTGATGATTTAAAAAGAGAATTGTTTGATGGTGTTAAATGTATGTTAAAATTTGATAATTGCACTCTCACTTGAGTGAGATCAGGAATATATTTATTGTAATAATATATAAATGATTATATAACAAACTATTGATAACAGGAGTGATGCAATAACCTTTTTTTTTGTAATATCAAGGTTGTGTCATTGGGATTTCAATTTTGCCTATAAGTTTTGGTCTCTTTTCCAATATATTTAGGATGTATAATGCACTCATATTGAATTAATAATTTATATGAGTAAAATTCAATATATTCTATTTTAAATAAAAAAAGGGTGTCCCATAGGAACACCCTCTCACTAATAATCAGGCTAATTTTAGCCCAGTTGAACCTAATTATTTTTCAACAGCAAATTTCAATGGTGTCGAATCATTTATTTGAAGCATATACACTCCGGATGTTAACTTGCTGATATCAAGCCTTTCAGTTTCAACAGCAGCTTCAATAGTTTGATTGATTACAAGCTGACCCAAAAGATTGAATACATTTACTTCCACATTCTCTCCAGCAAATAATCCCATTCGGATATTTAATTCATTGGACGCAGGGTTAGGGAATGCGCTCACTACAACATCATTTATTAGAGGAGCACTGCGATTTTCCACATTTCCACTCGTTGCGGAAGGCAATCCGGAGGTAACTGTCACATTACTGAAGTTTACAGTTCCAACAGTAGCCAACTGTGAATAAACAAATACACCTACATTCAGGGAAGAAGGCAGGCCAGTAACAGTCACTTGATTAACTTGTGTCCAGCTTGTTCCATTTGCAGAAACATAAGAAGTAAACACATCACCGTTTCTTGCAACTCTCACCCAATTGTTTTTAGGAGCAGACAATAAAGCGACGGAATTTGCACCATTAGCAACAGTCCTAATAGATCGTGTTACCCGTGATCCCAATTGTGTAAATAATCCTACATGTCTGGCACCCGCTGTAGTTCCATCTCTAAAAGCAACACCACCAAAAGTGAAATTGGAGAAAGAGTTTATTTGTGCAGTCACATAACCGTTACCTGAAAGAGATCTGTATACAAAATACCCTTTGTCAGCAGTGGAGGTGCCTGTACCTGCAGCACTTACATCGAAAGAACCATTACAAGCCTGCAGACCTGCTCCTCCGGATGCGTTGATATCAACAGTCGACCAGGGTGATTGTATAGGGAAAGGACAAGGTGTACAAACTACATTCAGCGTAAATGCACCAGTTGCCCCTGCAAATCCATGTACTCTAATATAGTATACTGTACCAATAGTTGAAACCCAGCTGACACTGGATTGAAGACTGCAAAAATCATCATTACAGGCCACACTGGTGAATGCACCACAAGTTCCTGTGTAAATATCCAGTTTTGAATCATATGCAGTACCGGTACAAAGATTAGCTGTAAATAAGCCACCATCACCGGTTATTCTGTACCATACATCTGGTGCTACTGAAGCACCGGTGCATGAAGTTGCCGGTCCATCAATTGCAGCACCTACAGTGGTGTTGGTTGCAGAACCACCACATGCAATTGCAATTGCATTTGCACACAAATCGCCCATTGGTCCTGTTGGTGGAGGAGGTGGAGGTGGAGCAGATGCATTGACTGTGAGATTATAATCTTCAATCTCACCAAAACCTACAGCTTCGCATCCATTGAATGCAGGTAAGAAATAAACATTTGCAACCCGAAGACGGGTTGTTCCAACAGTAGCATTGGCCGGAACAGCAATGTTAAGGGAATATGTTCCACTTACATTTGTAGGGCCTACTACCAAATATCTTTCAGTGGCAATGTCCCACACCTGGTTTTGATTCCAGTCAATAAAAACAAAAATGTAATCATTACCGAATGTGGCATCAGCGGTCATTGTTACAGAAATTTGATTTGTCTGACCTTGTGTCACTGAACCGGTGATAGCTGAAAAGTTAGTGTAGGCAACACATCCTGATGTGTTATTTATTCCGGCATAAGTCACATTTGAAATTGCTTCCGGAGAGCAGGCAAATGTAATGGTGGGTACACAATATTGTGCATTTACCTGAATTGCAGCGCTAAATACTACTGCCAGAATCAACAGAATTCTGCTCATTTTTTTTTGAAAGTAATTGACTTTTCTCATTGTAAATTAGTTAGGTTTTTTAATCATGCCTTGATATTCAAAGCGTTTCTCAGGTTAAATATAGTTTTATAATTTTTTATCTACTAATATTTTAATGAATTTAATATTGTCCTAATTTATTTTCAGGAAGATTTTTCAATAATTTCTATGCATAAAATCATTATACCATTGGAGCAAAGAGATTATTAATGAGTAAAAACAATGAATTAACAAAAGATATATGCTTAATAATCAGGTGAAAATGCATAAATAATTTCGGTATTTATTCTTATTTATTCGATACTTATCGGGTATTATTCATTTTTCCGGAAAGCTCTGAAAGTAAGCTAAGTTTCTGGTCTTAAATAACAAGCCAATGACGTCAAGTCTTATTTACACCTGCAATTTTTGTGAGTAGGCAGGGCAATTTTACATAATAAAAAGTAAATTAAGTTTATGCTATTAAGCATACAATATGATTATTAATAAATTCAATACCAAATTTCAGATTTTAAGAGATATGCTTTCAATAATCATACTGACCACTGTGTCACAAAAAAAACCTATTTTTGCCGACCAAAAATCGGAACCCAATGGAGCTTAATGATCAGGAACTGGCAAGGATGGATGCTTTGCAACAACTTAGAAACTTGAATATTGACCCTTATCCGGCCGCACACTTCCCGGTTGACAAGCTCGCTCAGGAAGTCAAATCTGAATGGAATGATGATCCGGAACGTATGCAGGATATTACCCTTGCAGGACGATTGATGATGAAACGTGTGATGGGCAAAGCTTCATTTGCTGAACTTCTTGATTCAAGCGGTCGGATTCAATTGTATGTTCAAAGAGACGATATTTGTCCTGATGAAGACAAGACCCTGTATAATGATGTATTCAAAAAACATCTTGATATTGGTGATTTTATAGGAGTCAGGGGTTATGTATTCCGCACACAAATGGGAGAAATTACCTTGCACATAAAGGAATTGACAGTTCTTTCCAAATCACTCAGACCCCTTCCCATTGTAAAAACTAAGACAGACAAGGATACCGGTGAAGTAACAACTTATGATGCTTTCAAAGACCCGGAATTAAGATACAGACAACGATATGTGGATTTGATTGTCAATCCTGAAGTAAAAGAGACCTTCCTGAAAAGGACGAAAATGATGAATGCACTTCGGTCTTATCTCAATGATCTTGGAGCATTGGAAGTAGACACCCCGGTACTGCAGCCTATTCCCGGAGGTGCAGCTGCCAGACCTTTTACAACTCATCACAATGCGCTGGATATTCCTTTATTTTTAAGGGTATCCAATGAATTATATTTGAAAAGGTTAATTGTCGGCGG
Source organism: Saprospiraceae bacterium (assembly GCA_022841345.1). Lineage (GTDB taxonomy): Bacteria > Bacteroidota > Bacteroidia > Chitinophagales > Saprospiraceae > SLDF01. Next base: position 126,375 of record JALHRR010000009.1, on the reverse strand, counting down.
TTTTGATTTCGTCTATGAATTTAGTCGAAATTTTAGGAATGAGGGGATGGACAGGACCCATAATCCGGAGTTTACAATTCTGGAATTTTATGTGGCTTACAAGGATTATTTCTGGATGATGGAAAAAACAGAACAAATGTTGGAGCATGTTGCCATCGCTGTGAATGGAAGTACTTCCGCTCATGTTGGAGAAATTGAAATTAATTTCAAAGCTCCCTATAGGAGAGTAACCATTTTTGAAGCGATTCAGGAGCATACTGGCATTGACATTAGCCTTATGGAAGAGGAGGAGCTTAGAGATGTTTGCAAAAAATTGCATATCCCAGTTGACAATACCATGGGTAAAGGCAAACTAATAGATGAAATATTCGGAGCAAAAGCAGAGAAAAATTACATACAACCTACATTCATCATTGACTATCCTGTAGAAATGAGTCCCCTAACTAAAAAGCACAGAAGCAAAGAAGGTCTGGTAGAGCGATTTGAGTTGATGATCAACGGTAAAGAAATTGCAAATGCATATTCAGAGTTGAATGATCCAATAGAACAAAGGCAGCGCTTCGAAGATCAGGTGCAATTGATGGAGCGGGGTGATCATGAAGCAATGTATATTGACTATGACTTTATAAGATCACTGGAATATGGTATGCCACCCACCTCCGGGATTGGTTTCGGAATAGATAGATTGGCTATGCTGTTAACTAATCAGGCTTCCATTCAGGAAGTTTTATTTTTTCCACAGATGAGACCTGAAAAATTTGATGAATGAAAGGAAGGAACATTTGATTAATACTCATCGTTATAAGCTGGGGCCGCAAACTGAATACAGATTGCTCAACTCAATTATCCTTTAAAAATAGTATTTATGTCCATTGAAGTTACAGGACTTTCGAAAGAATATGGAATTCAAAGAGCTGTAGATAATATCAGTTTTTCTGCCAGAAAAGGTCAAATTCTGGGCTTTTTGGGGCCAAATGGTGCAGGAAAAAGTACAACTATGAAAATGATTACAGCTTACATTCCTCCCACTGATGGGCATATTGAAGTTTGTGGTATCGATGTCGTAAATGATTCACTGGCATCCGCTGCTAAAATAGGATATTTGCCGGAGAACAACCCCTTATACCGCGAGATGTACGTAAAGGAATACCTGCATTTTATTGCAGGCCTTCATAAACTCAAAGATCCCTCCTCCAAAGTGGCCGACATGATCACCAGGACCGGACTTCAGACAGAACAGCATAAAAAGATAGAACAACTTTCAAAAGGATACCGGCAAAGAGTTGGTCTTGCACAAGCTATGATTCACGATCCTGAGGTGTTGATTTTGGATGAGCCAACTTCAGGTCTGGACCCGAATCAACTTGTTGAAATTCGTTCCCTCATCAAAAGCCTGGGCAAAGAAAAAACAGTAGTGCTGTCCACACATATCATGCAGGAAGTACAAGCGCTTTGTGACAGGGTAATCATTATCAATAAAGGCAAAATTGTAGCAGACGATCCTATTGAAAACCTGCAGGATCGTATTTCGGGTGATATTGTAGTGAATGTTACTTTTAATAAGAAAGTTAATGAACAGGCGCTTTACAAAATTAAAGGTGTGCGAAAAGTAAGGGCGAGCGATCTGTCACACTCTTTTCAAATTTCAAGTTCTCAGGACGAAGACATCAGACCCTACATCTTTCAATTTGCTGTGGATCAGCAATTGGTGATTTTGGAAATGACAAGAGAACAAATAAGTGTGGAACACATATTCCAGCAACTTACTTCCAATTAAATACTGACCCTCATCTGAAACCTTCGTATTATATAAGGTAATCTTGAGTTGTCATGAGTGATTTTATCCTTATAATTTTATGAAATTCAGCTGAAAATTCCATTCAGAATTTCATAATTATAAATTTTATTTTTAACACATTATTATAACACTGTCAGAAGAATTCAATTAATAAAGGCAACGTTAAATAAAGTGCGTGTATCTTAGTGTTGAATAACATAAAGTGTCAGAAAAAGAAATTGTTATCGGTTGTATCAACGGAGAGCTAAAAGCTCAACGTATCCTTTTCGACAGATTTGCCGGAAAGATGATGACTGTATGCCGAAGATATGCAGGACAAGGCTCTGACGCGGAGGATTTCTTCCAGGAAAGTTTTATCAGAGTCTTCCAAAATCTTCACCAATTTCAATTTCAGGGATCTCTTGAAGGATGGATAAGAAAGGTAGTAGTACATGCCTGTATCCGGCAATTAAGCAAACGAAAATTAACTTATAGTCTGGATTCTGATGCTACTCTTTTCGAGCCTGAAGTGGATAATCTTGCTTTGTCCTCTTTATCAGAAGAGGAAATTTTAAAATGGATTAATCTGATGCCGGTTGGATATAAGACAGTATTCAACCTTGTGGTCTTTGATGGATTTAGTCATAAAGAAGTATCAGTAATGATGAGTATCGATGAGGCCACCTCCAGATCACAGCTGTTGAAAGGTAGAAAATGGTTACAAAAACGAGTAATTAACGCACAAAATATCAAGATATGAGTACCAATGATTGGGAAAAATCATGGAAAAGACAATTGGATAAATATGATTCGCCAGTTGATAATAGCTTATTTGAAGCAATCACTTCCAAGGCTTCAGCCAAGTCCGGAACCCCATTTTTCTTTGGATGGATAGGATTGGGCTTTGTTTTATTGAGTTCCATATTAATTATCGCAGGGTTTAATATTCAATCAAACCAGAGCACTGGAGAGGCTGGAAAAAAATTAGAAATTTTTCAAGCTGCTATTTCAGAGAAAAAATCAGGGTTTGAACATTTAGCTTCGACGTTTTACAATCCCGATGTCGCTTATGTAATGAACAATTCGGGGAAATATGTAAGCACCAGTAAGCTACCGACTCAAAAAGCTAATGCAACTGCCCCTAAAAATACTAAGAAAGTAACTTCCAGGGCGGTTGAATTGAAATCAACATCTGTTCCAAAAAAATCTGAATTGAATCAGGTTACTATACTACAACCTGAACCCGTAGCTGAGCTTCCTGTGACAGAGAATACATTTCATCCATCAGTTGAGCCAGTAATTCAAAATGCAGACATAAAGTTTGAAGATGCAAATGTCAGACTCAATGCTGCGGAGCCGGTTTCAGTTTTATTTCCGGTCAAATCCAGGGTGAACTCTAAGCAGAATGTAAAGCTGGCGGATCCTGAAAACTGTTTTAATGATGCTAGAGGGAGGAGTTCATTTTATATTGATGCCTTTGTTGGCGCTGGAAACAGCATCAGATCACTTTCTGCGGTTGAGAATCAGGGAGCTTATATGCATATGCGCGACTCCCTTGAAAAAAGCTGGTACAATTCAGCTGCCGGCGCACGAATTGGTTTTATACTAGCTTCAGGAATGGCAATTGAAACAGGAGCTGAGTATCAGGTTCACAATGAAATATTTGAATATAGAAATGAAAGTGAGATTAGAATTACTTATAAATACCACTATGATCAGTTTGGAGAAGTAACCAGAATCGATACCATCACAGAAATCGGAGCCCGGACGCTAAGGACCAATAACAAATATCAGCAAATTACGATTCCTTTAAGACTTGGCTATACAATGGAAAAAGGAAGATGGATGCTGGGCGCCCGTATCGGTGTAGGTTTACATATCTGGAATCATCAGCATGGTGTTATACTGGACAATACATATCAAACTTATAAGATTGAAGATGACCCAATGGGCTATTTTAATAAAAACTGGGGAATGCAATATAATGCTTCTTTGCAGATAGGATACAGGATATTGCCCCAGACATTCCTTATGATAGAACCTGTATGGAATTCTCAGTCAGGTGGAATTACACAAAGACCTTACACTATTGAACAAAAGTATCAGACACTTAGATTAAATTTGGGTATCAGATTTGTACCCGGCAGCTATTAGTTTATACAGATATCAGGATTATTAAAGTTTTTTGAAGTTGTTTATGCTTTAAAATTGGATTCATTTTTATCTCTTATAGTTAGTATAAATTCTAATTTGCGGGCTGCGTTTGCAGCTTACACAATCTGATTCCATAGCATAGTGTTGGATCGATTCTTACTTTATGCTATTCTACGAATCTTTTAATTTATCAGGCAACAAACAATACTGCTGCTGTATCTATGAATATAAATGGTAAAACCACTCATTGGAATTATCACAAGATTATTTATCGATTCCGCACAGCCGGAGTAGGATATTTAAGAATTTTCATTCTTCAATTTTGGAATTTTCAGTTAGATATGGTACCCGGTTGCAACAGTGCTTCCGGGTTCCTTTTTTTTATTTTGTGATTAATGTTGTATATTTGAAAGTTATATAAAAATTATTAAAATGTTCAAAGCAAAATTAATAGCAAATCCGGCTTTTATTTTCTTTCGAAAGCATTCCCTGCTGCTCTTTTTTCTTCTGGCAACATTGAATTCTATTGTAATCAACATATTGCTCAAAGAAGAATTTGAAGTATCTATGTTACTTTTCACTTTTCCAGTTTATTTACTTCTTTTTTATCTTGCTTTTAAGGTAGGAAGGAAAGTAGTGAATTCCGTCCAGGATCGCCATATAGAATTAGACAGTGAATCGCTGAGAATCATAAATAAGAAAAGAGAAAACGATCTTACCATAATGATTTCCTCTATCGAATCAGTCGTTCTTCAGAAAGAGTACAAATATGAAGAGAGCTTTGGAAAGGAACTGATTGATCAAATAAAAGGAATTTCTAATTATCATTTTATTCAAATCCATTCAGGTGATAATTGGTACACTTTGCGGTTCATGCTGGATTCTCATTACATGGAAACTAAACTGAATGGAGTGATTCAGAACTGGATTAAAGCAGGTATTCCAATTCAGTATTCAGAGAATCCTATATCCATAATGCCCTCCATTCAGGATGCTTAGCTAAAAAGGGAGCCATTATTCGTGAAATAAAATGTTCGCATTTTTCAGTCAGTGCTGCCAATCATTCAGTTTAATATTGCTTGATAATTACTTCCCGATTTTTATACTTACATGATAATTGGATATTTTCTGAGACAATCTTTTGGATCAAATTCTGTCCAGATTAATCTATTATAAAGGTTCGTGATATTTTTCAATAAATTTGTATTCAAAATGCTCACTTAAGAGACTCTAAATGAAGGTTATCTGCAATATTTAGAGTGATACAATTATTTCCTGAGATACTTCTGGATAAGTGTTTTTACATATTTTGATATCCTTTTTTTCATTTTAATTTACCAAATGAGCATTCAAACCGGTTTTTATTTTCGTAGTTAAGTAAAGAGGTTATTAAAATTGTCTTTATCGGCTAACAAACCTTGAAAGAGAATTCTGGTTAACTAATTAAAATAACTTATCATGCGCTCAACAATATACCTCATTTTTATTTTGCTGCAATTGACTGCCATTTCACTTGTGGCTCAACCTGTTATCAAGCTTCAGCAAGTTAGAACAGGTTTTACTCAACCTATATGCATTGATTTTATGGAGGGTTACATGTATGTCACCCAGAAAAATGGAATCATCAGAGTTGTGAATCCCGGAGGGACAACATTGGGTCCACCGTTCCTTGATATTTCTTCACTGATCGTTAATTTGGGAGAAAGGGGGCTATTAGGATTTGCTTTTCACCCGGACTATGTGAATAATGGATATTTCTATGTAAACTATAGTCAGACAGGGACAAATTCAACTATTTTAGCAAGGTATTCACGATCCATGTCAGATCCTTTTCAAGCAGATCCCGGATCTGCTTTGATACTCAGCACTATAGCACAGCCATTTGAAAATCACAATGGAGGTGATATAAAATTTGGTCCGGATGGAATGCTGTATATAGCCAGTGGGGATGGAGGTAGCGGAGGAGATCCGCAGAACAATAGTCAAAACCGCAATAATAAGCTTGGTAAAATTCTCCGATATGATGTAGGTGATGGTACTTCGTTTACGATTCCAGCCAATAATCCTTTCGTAGGGATCCCTGATACCGACCCTTCCATTTGGGCTTACGGATTAAGGAATCCATGGCGATTTTCTTTTGGTGCTTCAGGTATATGGATTGCTGATGTAGGACAGAGTGCAAGAGAAGAAGTAAATCTTCAGCCTTCCAACCTTGGAGGGGTCAATTATGGCTGGAGATGTTATGAAGGTAATGCTACATATAATACTGCGGGTTGTGGTCCAGCTTCCAATTATACCTTTCCTGTTTATGAATACACTCACTCATTGGGATCATCTATCACGGGTGGTTATCAATATGCAGGAACAGAATATCCGCTGCTAAGTGGAGTCTATGTCTGCGCAGATTATATTTCAGGCAGATTCTTTACTGTACAAGATGATGAAGGTACATGGGTAGGTGCGGCCAATGAAGTTCACGCGGCATTTCAGTGGGCAACATTTGGTCAGGATGCTCAAGGAAATATGTATGTGGCAGGATTGGGCAATGGAAATATTTATAAGATAGTTGAATTTTGCTCGGACTACATACCAACTGCCATATTCGATGAGGGAGAATTATCTATAGATTTTTATGGGGACGTCAGTCCTACAGATGTTACTATTCAATGGTACCTCGATGGCATACCGATTCCTAATGCCACTACCGCTATTTATATTCCTGTTGTTGATGGAGATTACTATGTGCAGGTAACCCACAATACGGAAGACTGCGAAATTGCCAGTGCTGAACTATTTGTTGACGTTACCATACTGGATCTGAACATTTTGGATTGGCAATTAAACTGTGAATCTCGGGGCGTTATCTCTAATTTGTCCTGGGCAAAAGATGCTCAATTGGATAGAATGGTGATTCAGATAAGCTCAGATCAAAAGACCTGGTTGGATATTCAGGAATTAAAAGCGAATCCGGAACTGGAATACTGGAAACTTGAATTTCCACGATCAGGAGAATCTTATGTCAGAATCCTTTCAGAGAATATTTATGGTGAGGTTTCATTTTCTCCGGTCAAATATCTGAATTGTCCCCTGGATGGAATTAGTATCTTTCCTTCACCTGCAAAACAATCCTTCACCATATCATCGCTGAATTATATCACAGAAGTTGAATTATTTGATATAGAAGGCAGAGTTGTTCAATCATGGCGCTTCAATGGGGACAAAACAGAACTGTCATTAAATAATCACCCTCCGGGTTTATATTTGGTTCAGGCTACTCTGGAGAATGGATCTCGTCATCAAACCAAACTGGTGATTGGAGATTAATTGTATGGCATTGAAAGAAGACCTCAGTTTTTCGAATCGATATAAATAGTAAGTGCTTCACTCATTGCGTGGGCTGCAAATCTATGATCGGCACGCATTCCGGTTATCCATATGATTTCATCTTTGTCATTTACAAGTAACCATATTTTATCTTTTTGAAATCGGTTTAGCTTGGAGTCGATAAAGTAATCACTAACTTTTTTGCTTTTGCCATTCATTCCCAATGGTTGAAAATTATCACCTTTTTGCCAATGTCGCAGGTACAAGTTTTGCCTTTGGAATTGAGGCTTAATTTGAATTTTGTTTTGAGGCAGAACATTATCCGGACTTAAATTTGACTTAACTAAAGTCATTCCATCTGGTAATTTAAGTCTGTCTGAGTCCGGAAGCCACATTATTGTTTGTTGATTAATCTCGTTATTCTCCATTGATAGTTTCAATTCAGATCTGTCCACCAATAATTTATGACTCTTGCTTTGAAGTAACAGGCCAGTCTCATTTGAATCAATTGCTGCAGCAATTTGCTGAATCTGATCTTTTGTAAATCCTAAAGGCCTTAGATAATCATATAACAGGACTATATAACCTGGAATTGACTTCAGTGAATCAATATCCAAATCCGTCGAAAATTCTTCTTCATTTACTTTGAGATCTTGTAAATATTTTTGAGCTGACCACATTAAAAATTTATTCATTTCACTGTAGAGCCAGGCTTGATTTCCCAGTGTTTCCGAGATTCCCGGATTGATTTCCTGAACCAGAGGCATGATCCGATTTCGAATGAAATTTCTCGTATAGTCATTTTTTTCATTGGAGCTGTCCGGCGAATAGGCCCAACCCTGTGACTGACAAGCCTTTAGAATTTCTTCTTTTGTAAAATTTATAAAGGGCCTGATGATTTGATTTTTTTGGACTGCAATTCCACTTAATCCATTTAGTCCGCTTCCTCTTATAAAGTGATACATTAAGGTTTCTGCCTGATCATCAGAATGGTGCGCAGTTGCCAGATAATCCAGATGGTGGTCTTTCATTAATTTACTAAACCAATCATATCTTAATTCCCGGGCTAATTCATGAAGGTTTCCGGGATCAGATTTTAACATCGCCTTTGTTTCAAATGAAGTATGATGCAGTGGGATATTCAGGGCGCTGCATAACTCAGCGACAAAATTTTCATTTTGATCGGATTCTTCTGCTCTCAATTTATAATTGACATGAGCTACCTGAATTTTAAAACCTGCAATGTGAAGTGAATGCACCAGGCATGTAGAATCCACCCCTCCGCTACAAGCCACCAGGATATTAGCATTTTCTGCCCGGACTCCCAGTTTCAACATGTTTTGTTGAAGTTTCTGTAAAAAGCGTTTGAAGGATTGGTCCATTATCAATATTGAAATCCTATTTTTGATGAAAAATAGATCATGAATACAAGATTACTCATTTTGGTTGTATTTATTAGTATGTTGTTCGGTGCATGTGCTTCAGAGGACACTGCAGAACCTGTGGCCCCTGAACCCGCACAATCTCCAACTCCTCCCATTCCACCTGCCGATCCTGTCCAGGAAAAGGATACCGGAATTTATCTTTCTGAAGGTGTATTTGATGGATTTTTGCTCGGAAAGTGGACTTTTGATATCAGCGTGGATGTTCTTGGAGAAGAAGCTAATAAAACTAAGAGAGGAAATGTCATAGAATTGAAAGACAATTTTACTTATCAGGTTACTCAAAAGGGAAAGATTGTTGAAAGCGGCAAATTTGAGTACAACCGGACCAGAGAGCTTTTAGTGATAAAGCCCTCTCAAGGGGATCCTTCTGAATGGAAGGTAAGTATGCTGGGTAATTCTCTGTTGTGGGCCAGTACTGAAAGATTCAAGAACAAGGGTACACAGATCCGCCTTTTTCAGGGTGAAGTCGACCTGGAAGAAAAATAGTCAGGCAATATTCTCCTGATTAAAATCCCATTTTATCCAGCCACTTTCTGTACAATGCTGCATTTTTGAGATGTTCTTGATATGTTTCAGCAAAAACATGTTTGCCAGAGGTATCCGGGGCAGCACACATGAATAAATACTCATGATTTTCAGCATTCAATACGGCATCAATGCTGTTGATTGAAGCCATGCAAATAGGACCGGGAGGTAATCCTTCATATAAATATGTATTGAAAGGGGAGTCGTACAACAGCTGGTTGTACAATACTCTGGTAATAGTAAAATCCTGTAAAGCAAAAACTACGGTCGGGTCGGCCTGTAATTTCTCACCGATTTTCAAACGATTCAGATACAAACCGGCGATGACAGGTCTTTCTGCTTTCCACTGACTTTCTTTTTCAACTATAGAAGCGAGTGTATATATCTGTTCAGGTGTCATTCCAAGTCTATCTGCTTTGGCTTTTCTGTTTTCTTTTGCCCAAAATTTCTCATGCTCTTTTTTCATCCGCTCAAGGAATGATTCCACATCTGTATTCCACATGAACTGATAAGTATTTGGAATGAAAAGACTCATCAGGTTATCATCGTTATAGCCAAGGTTGTTAAGGATACTGTCTGTATGAAATGAAGTAAGAAAAGTTAATGAATCCGGTTCCAGATATCGGGATAATTTAGCTGCAACTTCCGGCAAAGTTCGTTCATTATTGAGAACTACATTCACCGGAGTTTGTTGACCTGATTTGATTTGTCTTACCAGATTTAAATATGAAGTTCCCGGCCGGATAGCATATTTACCCGGTCTTACAGATGCATTTGTGAATCCAAGAAGTTTAGTCGTCAATCTGAATGTGGCCAAATCTCCAAAGTATTCATGTTGTTCAATTTGTTGCTCCAGATCTTCCAGGGATGAACCTGAAGGAATATATAAATATGTTAGCTCAGATGATTCAGGGACTTTAGATGACATGATATCACTAATCTTCATGCCTGCGTAAATCAGAAGTCCGATAAGGATTACAACAAAGATCAATTGAAAAATTCTCCTTTTCATCAGTTCGTTATTTCCGGTCTTATTTTAGTATTGTTCTTCGCTATTTGGGAATGAACGTTCCTTTACATCAGAAATGTATTCCTGAACAGCTTCGTGTATATCAGTAAATAATTCTCTGTATCGTCTCAGGAACCTTGGTTTAAATTCTTTAGTGATACCTAAAAGATCATGAGTTACTAAAACCTGCCCATCTGTATGGTTTCCTGCACCAATTCCTATTGTCGGAATTTGGAGTGTTTTGGTAACTTCTCCGGCCAGGATAGCGGGTATTTTTTCGAGCACAATAGAAAAACAACCTATTTTCTCAAGTAAAAGAGCATCTGACCTTAATTTTTCAGCTTCTAATTCTTCTTTAGCTCTGACTGTATAAGTGCCAAACTGGTATATAGATTGTGGCGTCAGACCCAGATGTCCCATTACCGGGATACCTGACTTGACGATTCTGCGGACGGATTCTTCAATCTCGCTTCCACCTTCCAGTTTGACAGCATGTGCTCCGGATTCTTTCATGATGCGGATGGCGGAGTTTAATGCTCTCCTTGAATTTCCCTGATAAGTTCCGAACGGAAGATCTACTACTACCAATGCTCGTTGTACTCCTCTTACAACTGATTGAGCATGATAGATCATCTGATCTAATGTGATCGGAAGAGTGGTCTCATGACCAGCCATTACATTTGAAGCTGAATCCCCCACAAGTAAAACTTCAATACCAGCAGCATCCAGAATTTTCGCCATGGAAAAATCATAGGCAGTAAGCATTGTGATAGGAATAGACTGCACTTTCAGAGATTGCAGGGTGTGCGTCGTTATTTTTTTTATTTCTTTGTGCAATGACATTCAGATGTATTGAGGTAGTTCATGAGATGATCGCAGTTGTATTGTTACTGCAATCGAGGGCGAAAGTTATTAATAAATTGGGATTTGTGAGCTTTACTTGTGGGCCACTCTTTAAATAATAAAGAATAAAATCAGCTTAGAGCAGATATCTTCAAATGGATCCAAACCTGTTCGTCATAACGCACGTCCTTTTGAGCAAGAATCTTAGTTAAAGAAACGTTAGATAAGATCATTGCAATCTTTAAATGATATTATAATTATATCTTTGCGCACTTAATTGAAATATAGTATGAGGATTTTATTATTAGTAGCTGTTTTATCTGTGTTTATGACCGGTTGCAAAGAGGATTTTGACATTGCAGCTGAAAGAAAAGACATTCCTGTTGTCTATGGATTGCTCTCAAGACAAGATACAGCACATTACATTAAGGTAGAAAGAGCATTCCTTGATCCCAAAAGAAGTGCTTTTGACCTGGCGCAAATTCCAGATTCTTTTTATTATCAGAATCTTGATGTGAAAATCGAAGACCTTAATGATGGTAAATTTTATACCATGAGAGAAGTCGATGGAACAAATGAAGGATATCCGCGCAAACCGGGTCCATTTGCTCAGTTTCCCAATATTATGTATAAACTGACAGCAGCAGAACTGCCATTAAGACCGGAAGGAACATATAAGTTGCACATAAACAGGGGTGATGGAAGCCCGGTTGTTACTGCTACGACAACTTTGGTTGAAGATTTCAATATTACGACTCCTTCGCCTACAGCGAGAATGCAGATTGTAAATACATCACAGACCCTTGTTAGATGGTTACCCAGTGACAATGCCGCATTTTATGATGTATATGTCACCACTCATTTTACTGAAGCACCGTTTAATAATCCTAATGATACAATTCTTAAAAGTATCCGCTGGAAAGTCGCAGATAGAGTTACCGCTAATCAGGTAAGCTTTTTAGGTGAAAATTATCTGCGATTCCTCAGAGATAACCTTGAAAAAAATGAGGCGATTAACAGAGAATTAATAGGAGTGGATGTTACAGTAGTAGCGGGAGGTCCTGAATTCTTTGATTATGTAAATGTCATTATTGCAAACTCAGGAATAACCAGCTCGGAAGAGGTTCCCAATTATAGCAATATTTCAGAAGGTCTGGGGATTTTCTCATCAAGAGCACGGGCTTATTCACCCAACCATGATTTGACCCCTCAATCTCTGGATACACTTAAAAATGGAGCTATTACAAGGGATTTAAATTTTCAGTAAGGACAACCTATTCTATTTAATTCTTTACCCAGCGTTTTCGGAACCTGCTATTCCCGGACTGTATTTCAATAATATACATTCCTGCAGGTAAGCCTTTGACATCAACTACAGAATGAGCATCTGAAAGTAAAATTTTGCCTTTCAAATCCAGTATTTTATAAGATTCTATACCAATAGAACCTGTCATTTCGAGATTCAGTACATCTGTTGCCGGTTGCGGATATATCTTCATATCTATGCCTGGTTCAATTGTAATTTTTGTTGAAACCGTACATTCTAAATCATTGATATACTGCCATATTGAATCATTGTATAAAAATGGAACATCATCCCCGGGGGAATTACCCATTCTTACAAATACCAGGTTTTGAGAGGGTACGACATTCAGGAATTGCCCGTTTTTCCCAAGGGCTGCATACATATCCGGGGGTGCATTTGGGCTGAGAAACCCGGGGAAGTTAATTTGTAACTGAGGGACTTTAAAGAAATTTTTGCCATTTAACCACCAGAGATATCCATAAGCAGGATTGAGTTCCTGGCTGCTGTTCGTCATATCATGCAGATAAGCAGAATCAGTCAATATCGGAGTAGTATTCCATTTTCCATCATTCAGCATCAACAATCCAAATCTGGCCATGGATCTGGCTTTGCTAAAGAATACATTATTATATTCAAGTTGGAAATATAAGCCTGAGATTCCCGTGGGCACAGTTAATTTCTGAAAAACATACTGATTGAGGTTTCTTTGAGTGGCACTCTCAATCACCTGATCCAGCAATGTGTAAGGAGCATTATGGTAAGCCCATCTTTGTCCGGCATCGGTTCTGTAGAGAAGGCACTCAGGTAAGGTACAATCACGATCCGGTGTAAGATCATCCAGGCCGGAATTCATACTCAATTGATTTTTTACTTTGATCAGCTGTTCTTTCTCAGGAGTCAATGTTGTCCACCCCTGTCCAAGATACACCGAAGTAGCATCTTCTATATCCAGTGCACCTTCCTGCTGGGCAATCCCTACTAAAAACCCTGTAAGTGATTTTCCTGCTGATGCCCAATACCAGGAGCTATCTGCTGTAAATGTTCCAAAATATTTCTCCAGAACAATTTTGCCATCCTTTAATAAAATGAAAGCCTTTGAATTCTTTTCATTTAAATAATCATAAAGCGCGGCAATTTTATCCGGACACCAGTCCAGGGAATCAGGAGACAAAGTTGCCCATTCATTGCCTGTGATGGGAGGAAAATATAGCGATTGCGATCTAATGTCTTTAATTGCTATAAGGCAACCAAGGATAATTAAGAAGTATGTATATTTTGCATTCATAGTTTTTTAGACGCAGAATCAATCAAAAGTTTAAAAAGCTGAACAATGGATTGCAACTTAAATTCGTAAATCTTTAGAGTAGCCTGATTTATTTTTTCAGATTACTTTCATACAATTCAATCCATTGATTGACGGTCATTTTGGATGCCAGTTCTCCTATTAGTTGTAGCGGAATTTCGTCTGTCTTTTTGAATCGGATACAACTCTTTCCCATATCAAGTTTACGACTTGAGTGTTTAGGGTATTCTTGAAGAAACCAGTCCATCAAGGGTTTATAGGCATAAATCCCCATATGGTAGACAGCTATGAAGTTCTTTTGGGAGGCTATTCCAAGAAAAGGGAGGGCTTGTTTGGGATTGCAATGATACCCGGCTGGATAAATAGAGTGGGGGACAACATACCCCATCATACCATAGCCCATTTGTTCTTCAAACCCCGGAGGAATATTATCCCTGATGGCTTTACGCAAAGACAATATGGCGGACTTTCTATCCTCCGGAAGTTCCAGGATATATTGTTCTGGAGTCACGGCGTCACTTGTCATTATTCATTCCTTTAGTTGCATTCAAAGTTAATCTCCAATTTTATCATAGACAATAAAAAAGGCCAACTTCAAAGAAATTGGCCTTTATTAATATTAAAAATTCTTAAATTTTAGTGAAGGTTTGAATAAATGTACTTGTTTTGTTTTGCACGGTGTCTTGAAGCTGATAAGTGGATTTCAATTTAGTCTCAGTAAATTCTAATATTTCTACTTCATATGTACCGTACTTTATCTTTTTGGCATTGTCCATAAATATCCATGATCCCTGCTCGTATATTTGATTATGATGAGGTGCGCATTTGGTTTCTCCTTCATCCATAATAAAAGTACCATCTGCGAAGAACATAAGTACATTATCTGTAAAACAAGGCTGTAAAAATGGAAAAGCATTAATCATTATTCCTCCAAGGTAGTCAGATTCTAGTGCAGTCAATTTCCAGTTTCCTAAAATAGCTTCTTCAGGAGCAAATTCCTTTTTGCATGAAGCATTCAATAATACTAGTAAAAGTAAGGCCATGAAAATTTTTGGTATCCGGTTCATAATTTTTTTTTCAGTAAAGTAATATTCGTTGTCTTAATTCTAATGTAATTTCTCAAGGTTGTAAAAATATAAAAATTTACCTCTTGAGTTACTCAATTTCTCACTATATATACGGAGAAATTGAAAGTGAGTAATGCAATTACACTGTAATTCATATATAATAGCCAGATAATCAGCGTATTTATTTTCCAAAAGTTATGTCTATAACGCCGGATATTGCCAGATTGGAATAGGGCCCCAATAACCTTAATCTGCTCTCTGTTAATTCCTCAACATCATAAGTTGTACCTCCATAAAATAACCTGGTATCATTTTCTGATAGAGTCCATGGACCAAGTGAAAATGTCTGAGGGTCTGAGTCGTGGCATTTTAAAGGTCCATCATCAATTTCAACGCTGCCATCTGTCAAAAATCTGGTCAGGTCATCCTGAACACATGGATGGATGGAATCATTTAAGTTAATGGTGCTTCCCTGAATAATAGCCAATTTGCTCTCTACTTTCCAACTGCCTTGAGTGAGTAGCGTTTCAGTGGCAGAATCCTTTTGACAAGCTACGATGCCAAGCACTAAAATGATTAGAATAAAAATCGAATTGAAATTGCATTTCATGTGTTGCTGCTTAAATAGAGAAATTGTGCCAAATATAGAATGCACTCTAAGTGCAAACATAAATTTAGACATTTCTGCTTACTCCTTTTGTAAATCATTAGGAAAAAAAACGGGTGAAACAAATCCAAAAGACTTCGCTTTCACCCGTTCATTGAAGATTTTACTTTACAAAGGTCAATTCTGCTGTACCGGTAATACCCAACTCACTAAATGAACCTTTCAGTTTTAGTCTGTTGTCAGTCAGTTCCTGGATATCATATGTTACTCCACTAAAGGTCAGCTTAGAATCATTTTCTGATAAACTCCATGGGCCTTCTGAATAGGTCTGCGGATCTGCAGGGTCACATTTGCTTGGTCCTTCATCGATTTCAACAGTTTTGTCTGTTTTGAATCTGGTGAGATCATCTTTTGCACAAGGTTCCAGCTGATCGTGGACATTTGTACTTTGACCAAGTATTGTGACAATAATGGATTCACCCTTCCAACTTCCTGAAGTTAATAATTCTTCTCTGGGAACATCTTTTTTACAAGCTGAAACAGCCAGTACAAATGATATCAGCAGTAGTGCAAAATTCAAATTGTTTTTCATGTGTTGATATTTAAATAATTAAAAAATAAAGCCGGATAATGGCTGCACATGTTATTTCAACATCCCGGTTCAGCAAATGCATGTTGAGCAAAACAAAAGAATTGAGTCTTAAGTAGTCACAATTTCTAAAGAAATGGATAATAGGAGAATTAAAAAGTCTTGACTGACTTTAAGTCTGAATTTCCATCACTTCAGCTTGCAGAAGCTGAGAGGATGCAATTTGAAGTGGTTGTTTATTGAGAGGAAATTGAAATCACACTTTATTTCAAAGTATGTAATTAATTTCACGACGCTAATATATAAGAAACTCTATATATATAGACTCTTTTTTTAAATTTAATTGATATTTTTTATTACTTATGTGAGTTTGACCCCGGGCATAGTATTTTTTTATGTCTGATTTATATGGACTATTTACCAAAGGTCAATTCAACATTAACGACTAAACCCAATGCCAATGTTGTTCCATTTATCTTAAAATGGCTTTCGGTCAACTCCAATATATCAAAATCAATACTATCCATGTTGATTTTGGTATCATTATCAAACAAAGTCCATGGGCCTTCATTGCGCGTTTGGGGATCATTAGGGTCACATTTTGTGGGTCCTTCATCCAAATCTATTGTATTATCGGTTTTAAAGGTGAATAAATTGTCTTTCTCACAATCCTCCATATCAGCATAGGAATCTGCAGGCACGCCAAAGAAGTCAGTCTGCAAAGCTATTAGCTGCCAACTACCGCTTGTTAATAATTCAGTTCTGGAAACTTCTTTCTTGCACGATGACGCAATGAGGAAACATATCAATATATTAATTGCAATTTTAAATTTGAATTTCATAATGGTGATTTTTAAATTATAAAGATTTGGATAACAGACAATTCGGAAAACTCACCTTCCATAAGTCAATTCAATGGTAGCCGTCCGACCATTCTCCTGAATGTCAGCTAATATTCTGAACCTTTTTTCTGTGAACTCCTGAACGAAATACTCAATTTCATTTATAGTTATTTGGGTTTCAAGATTAGAAAATGTCCATGTCCCTTCAATATAGGTCTGAGGGTCACTCTGTTTACACTTAGTCGGTCCTTCATCTATTTCCAGATTTTGGTCCGGCAGAAAATTGTATAAATTATCCCTTTCACAAGCTTTTAGTCGTGCGAAATTATCAATGGTATCAAAAAAATCTACTGTTTCAGATGCGATCAATTTCCAGCTTTCACTTGTCAGAAGATGTTCCTTGGAACCTTCAACATTACATGCAGAAATTGCAAATAAAATTGCTGTAATTGGTATTATGGTTTTCAAATAAATTTTCATGATTTAGTATTTAAAGTTGAATAAAATGCGCTGAGCCACTGCATTTATCTGTAAATACTTAATTCTATGCCATGTCCGGAATGATTGACTTAATGCTATCAGTATTAGCTCAAAGCAAGTCTGACATGATCCGAATGTGATTTTCGGATTAAAATCTGTAAGGTGAGGTTGTTTAATGTATCAGCTTTAAGTATGCTGACAATCAAAAGAACTTAAAAATGACTTTTGATTTTCAAATATATCTTTTTCATGAGAATTTGACCACTTTCGCTGATCAAAAAATGAAAAAAAAATAAAATCCAGCTTGATACAGGAGATAGCTGCTATTCATTTTTATATACTACTCCATCCTTCATGACAAATCTGACATTTTTGAGTATGGAAATATTCTGCAATGGATCGCCTTCCACAGCAACGATATCTGCCCATTTTCCAGCGGAAATTGTCCCCAATTTATCACTGAGATCCAAAAGCTGTGCGGTGGTAACTGTCGCTGATTTTATTGCCTCATATGCCGGCATTCCTGCTTCTGCCATCAGAATAAATTCATCGGCATTATCTCCATGCAAACTAACTCCTGAGTCTGTTCCGAAAGCAATTTTTACACCTGCTTTATAAGCTTTAGCAAATGTGCTTTGGATTTGAGGGCCGATTGCAGCTGCTTTCAGAGCAACCACTTTTGGGTAGAATCCGGCAATTTTTGCTTTTTGACCAACAAATTGACCGGCAGAGATAGTGGGAACATAGTAAGTTCCTTTCTCTTTCATCAATTGCATGATTTCTTCAGTCATATATGTTCCGTGCTCAATACTTGTGATACCAGCAATTACTGCCCTTTTCATACCTTCAGCCCCATGAGCATGAGCTGCTGTATGGAATCCATAATCTTTTGCAGTTTGGATGATAGCTTCCAGTTCATCGTCAAAAAACTGAGGATTCAATCCACTGGCGGCTACACTCAGCACTCCTCCGGTAGCTGTAATCTTAATACAGTCTGCACCATTCTTATATCGCTGTCTGACCGCTTTGCGTCCCTCTTCCGGTGAATTGATAACACCCAGATCAGGTCCCGGGTCTCCCAAAAGATCTCTTCTTCCACCATTTGTAGGATCTGCATGCCCACCGGTAGTAGCTATTGATTTTTCAGCGGTAAATATTCTGGGACCAGTCACAAGACCCTGATTGATGGCATTCCTGTAAGCTACATTTACTCCTGTTCCTCCAAGATCTCTGACAGTCGTAAAGCCCGCCATTAGTGTTTTTAACCCAAAATTTTGAGCTCTGAATGCTCTGTCAGCTTCGTTCAAAGTATATTTTTCAAGGTAAGAATTTGGATTAGATTCACTTTCAATATGAACATGCATATCCATGAAGCCGGGCATGACAGTCTTATTTTTCAAATCTATTAAAACAGCATTAGCAGGAGCCTGCTTATATCCTTTCTCGATTTTATCTATCAGGTTATTTTTAATGACGATGGTTACTTCTGACTGGACTTGTGAGCTGTTCATATCCAATAGTTTACCGCAATGCAGATATGTGATTTTTTCCTGAGCAGTGCTTGTAATTACACTGATGAACAACAGAATCAAAGCAAACATGGATGTCTTAAAACAGGAGAGAAATTGAATATTCATAGTGGTTGCTGAATTTATCCTCCAAAGTAATGATTCCTGATAAATTAACAGCTATAGTGAAAGGTTTAACAGCCAGCTGTTATCGAACAGCCGTGAAGAATGTGCCCCCAGTTTTTTGCGACATCAAAATGTCAACCATTAAAAGGCTAAAACTTTAAGTGGTGGCTGAGAATATTACCTTACAACTTGCACCTTACCAATGATGCCTTACTCCTTATGCCTTACGACTTAATCCTTCTAACTTCTAATGATCCTTCACAAGTGGCAATGTCATTTTAAATGATTCACCCTGGACATGACAGAAATACACTCCACTCTGCAATTTATCAACATTGAGGTGAATATTCTGAGACCCCGTAGGATAATAAGTGGCAGGTAAGCGCATCATCTCACGACCATTTGAGTTCAACATTCTTATGGATATCTTTTCTCCCTGGCTGTAAAAGGTGAGATTGGTTTCATCGTGACAAGGATTTGGAAACAGCGAAACTCTTTGTTCGTCTTTGACAGGAGCAACTGCAGTAGACAGATCATTGAATATAGGAAGTTGCCCGAATTGTTTGAGCAAAATATCATCCAGATCATCCTCTGTATAACAGAACCAGTCCTTCAGGATGGTCGCATAAACTGATCTGAAGTCAATGGTGGCTTCCACATTTGTTTGCGGGCCGGCATCACCAGGAATTACAGGATTTTCTCCTATTACAGTATTTTTAAAGTTATTGCCAAATAGAAACATAGGCGCAGCTTCACCATGGTCAGTCCCCAAGCTGGCATTGGATCTTATTCTTCTTCCAAATTCTGAGAATGTCATTACCAGAACGTCTTCATCTTTTCCCATCAGTTTTAAATCATCCAGAAATGCGTTTACTCCGACAGATAATCTATTTAACAGAGTACTATGCGTTCCCAGAGCAGGATTATCATCCACCTGATCAGAATGTGTATCAAATCCACCTAATTGAACCAGATAAAACTGAGTTTTTAAACCGCCGGCAATCATTCTTGCCACTATCTTCAATTGTTGGGCTAATCCATTGTCATCTGGATATTCATTGGAAAGATTGACTGCGTTATTGGCTGCATCCCTGATTTGTCCGGTATATCGTTCTGTTTGTTGTGCAACCAGCCTGATATAAGTAAGTTCATGTCCTGCCTTTGTGGATGGAGCCGGATCTACAGTTCCGCTTACCAGTTGATAGAAATTATCAGGATTGGATATTGAAATTCCCATGTTTGTCGTAGGACCCTGATAAAGCAGGGAAGCAGTTGAACCAATTTGCAAAGCTAAAGGGTCCGTAAAATCTTCATTCGGATATCCGTCAGGAAAACCCTGATGATCCTGATACAGGCTTCTACCTAAAATTCCTGAGTATAGAAACTGGTTGGAGTCCGATCCTGAAGTCCATATATCTGTGGATCTGAAATGTGAAAGGTTGGGCATGGGATAACCTACATTTTGAACCACGGCGCATTTACCTTCTGACTGCAAATTATGCATTTTTTCCATGGCAGGGTGGAAGCCCATACTGTCATGACCCTGAAGCGGCATATAGCTGCTGGAAGGCATTAACAATCCCGGTCTGTATGATTGCAATAAGTCGTACTGGTCAAGAGGCATTACAGTGTTCAGTCCGTCATTACCGCCATTTAGTTGAATAATAATTAATTTTCTTTCCGGATTGCAATTCTTCGGATTTAAGAAAGGCATAAAGGGCATGGATTGCTTGCCTGAGAGCAAATTAGGTACAACGACACTTGAAAGTCCGTATTTGAGGAATGATCTTCTTTTCATTTTGCTTTATTTTGAAATCAACAAAGGTGGAATTCCGGAAGTCTTATCAGATATTGAACCATAGATTTTAATCTGATAGTGACAGCATTCAAAGTATCAGTACCAGGACTATTTACATATGCAATCCAGGCTTCTGTCCAGTAAGAATCATCATCCTGACCGGATAGGAGAAGAGATTTCACATAAGTCTGATGTTCAGGGCTAATCGGCACTCCGAGCAACATATCACAGATGTCTTTTACAAGTAAATTAGGGTCGAATGGATTATCCAGTGATTCAATCATAGCAATAGCATCTCCTCTGACATTCAATCCAAGCTGAGTTACTCCCCGATCAGTTAATTGTTGAAGAAAATCACTTCTAAATGGAAGGGTAGTGGCATTGATCCATAGCTGATAAAATTGAGGGGCCTGGTAAAATGCCGGCCATCCTGCCACATTAGGCGGATTATAGAGCTCCAGTTGCTGATCCTGCATTCTTGTAAAAAATACATTCCAGATTCTGTAAACAGGTCTCAACAGATCTACTCTATCCGGAAATGTCACATGAATCTGTCTGGTAATACCTGTAGTGGCTTGCAATGGAGTTTTAATATAACAACCGTGGTTGAGTGGATCGTGAAAGTGATCACTAAACAGCAATGCTTTGACGACTGGCTTGATCTCGTAGTTATTAGCTCTGAACAGGTCTGCAAGCGGCACAATTATTTCCTGTTCAGCCTGTTGATCAATGGTGTAATAAATGAAATGTTTATATAATTTTCTGCAGATAAACAGCGCTGCTTCATTTTGCTGAAGTATCATATCAATCAATTCATCTGTTTCGCCGGCCCCATCCGGACCTGTCTTTCCCTGAATGATATGATTATTGTAAAAAGCTGAGAATTGCTTGTTCGTAGTATCGTGTTGATTGGGAACAAATTGCGGAGCTCTGGTTTGTCTGTTTACGCGCCATCCTGTCAACACCTTCGCAGCCAGATGAATATCTTCTTCAGTGTACTGAGATTCCGGACCTTTGCCCAGCATGAACAGCTCCTGCAATTCACGGGCATAGTTTTCATCGGGAGCTGCTTTTGTATTACGTTGTCCATTCAGGTAAATCAACATAGCAGGATCGATAGTCACTGCTTTTACTAACTCTCTGAAATTACCCAATGCGTGTGCACGCATGGTCATGTAATTCAGATAAAGCATCCCAGGGTCATTGACGGAGGCTCTTTCAATTGGAAAATGATTGTGCCAGAAAAAGCACATATTTTCAAGAATGCTCAATGGTTGTTTAAAGTGGAGACTAAAAAGCCATGCTCTGAATGAGGTAGTTCTGCGGCCATTAATTCCAGGATCTCCTGATTGTGGGGCATTTACCCAGGTTTCACCATACGGTACATCCGGATCAGCAACTTCTTCCTGATAGTAATTCAATGGTGGCGCAGGATTCAGATCAATTTCATTTAACAGAAGATCCAGAGTTTGATCCAGGCTTAAAGATCTTATACTCTTTAGATTTTCAATAGTCGGGCCGGTAATGGTCCTTTTTAGTAAATGCCATCTTTGCAAATCTTCCCAGGGGCCAGAATATTCAGTTAAACCAGTTCGTAATCTGCTGAATTCAGGGATTTCTTTGTTTTGAAATTTTTTCTCAACAGGCTCTTTCTGTTGAATGGTATCTTTATTGCTAAGAATACTTTTGAGGAAGTCCGCTCTTTTCATCTTTAAAGGAGTTGTAAAGGGTACTTAAAAGGAACAAATGATCTGTTAATAGCGTATACGCTATCTATTAACAGTTTGTTGGAGACTAAAAAAATAAATTAGTTTAATGGCTATGCTCTCTATTTTTGAAATTTGTTGATTTTGCTTCAACTCCTTTCCGCAATTGATTTTTGAATGCAATGATTCGCTCCATCACCGCCTGATCGCCGGTGCCAATTATTTGGGCTGCGAGAATGCCTGCATTTTGAGAAGCATTTACCGCTACAGTTGCAACGGGAACGCCATTTGGCATTTGAACAATAGATAAAAGTGAATCCCAGCCATCAATAGAATTACTAGATTTAACCGGTACTCCAATCACCGGAAGTGGACTCAATGCTGCTACCATACCCGGTAAATGTGCTGCGCCGCCTGCTCCTGCAATGATGACTTTTATGCCTCTCTGGTGGGCATTTTGTGCAAATTCAAACATCTTTTCCGGAGTTCTGTGGGCCGACACTATATCAGTTTCAAATGATATTTCAAGTTGTTTGATTATGTCAGCTGCTGCCTGCATGACCAACCAGTCGCTATCAGATCCCATTATAATACTCACCAATACTTTATCCATTTGAAATTACTTTTAATGTTGATTGTACAAATCCTGATTTTTTATCAAGGGCATACATATCCTCGCCCAGAAGTGTAACGTGCCCCATTTTTCGAAAAGGTTTGGTTTTTTTCTTGCCATAAATGTGAACATAAGTATTGTCAAGTTCCAGCACCTGATCCAGACCCTGATAAAATGGAGTGCCTTCATATCCCGGAGACCCTAAAAGATTAATCATCATGGCCGGCTGTCTGAGGCTTGTATCACCAAGTGAAACATCCATCAGTATTCTCAGATGTTGCTCAAACTGGCTGGTGTAGCATGCTTCAATAGTATGATGTCCGCTATTGTGCGTTCTGGGGGCTACCTCATTGATGTAAATTGTACCATTCTTATCCAGAAAACACTCTATCGCGAGAAGCCCGGTGATATTAAAGGCTTCGATGGTTTTAAGTGCAAGAATTTCCATTCTTACCAGTACAGATTCATCCACATTTGCAGGGCATCTCAAATTCTCTACAAGATTGGCAGCAGGATTGAAAAGCATTTCAACTACCGG
Source organism: Saprospiraceae bacterium (assembly GCA_022841345.1). Classification (GTDB taxonomy): domain Bacteria; phylum Bacteroidota; class Bacteroidia; order Chitinophagales; family Saprospiraceae; genus SLDF01. Next base: position 102,815 of record JALHRR010000009.1, on the reverse strand, counting down.
ATAAGTTTTTACCTCACCTTTTTCATTTCTGGCTACGGTAATTGCGAGTTCCTTGTCAAGATCCACCAGCGGTTCAATTATACAGGTCCCCTCTAACAATAAAGCAAAGTCATTCTCGTGTCTTATGATCACAACACCTTTTCCATCATATCCTGCTGTTCTGCTTTTTTGAACAAATGGAAGTGATAATTTTCCACTAGTGTAAGCATGGAGGAGTTCAGACTTATCATTGAAAAATAATGCCGGAAGAGTAGGCAGATCCTGAGTAAAATAAAATTGTTTTTGTAGTCCCTTGTCTTTGATGATATCCAGTAAATCCGGATCAGGAATGATTCGTTTTCCCATAGACTTTAAAACACGAAGGGCATCTGTGTTGACATGCTCTATCTCAATACCTATGACATCCAGCTGTTTCCCAAAATTAATAACATCATCGTAGCTTTTGAAACTGCCTTTGTGGAAGTTGTTGCTGATACGTGCAGCGGGCATATCGGATTCTTCGTCCAGGAAAAATAAATCAATATCCCACTTCAGGGCTTCCATCATAATCATACGGCCCAGCTGGCCAGCTCCCAGAATTCCTATCTTTAATCTCTCCAAAATGAATGTTTTAAGATATTCAGGTCAAAACTATAGTATTTCAACTAAAGGAATTGCCATATTTGTAAGAAAGAATCATAAAAATATGTCTGGTATCTTATTTCGTGATGCAAGTCTTGTAAATGAAGGGAAAATAACAGAAGGGGACTTGTTGGTAAAGGATGGGAGGATCGTGGCTATCGGTCAGGTTAAAACTCCTGATTCGAATGTTGAAGAAGTAAGATTGAATGGTAAATGGTTAATTCCTGGAATCATTGATGATCAGGTGCATTTCCGGGAACCGGGACTGACCCATAAAGCAAATATTCAATCAGAATCAGCGGCAGCTGTAGCAGGAGGAGTGACTTCTTTCATGGAAATGCCAAATACTTCTCCACCAGCCCTTACCCGGACGCTGCTGGAAGATAAATTCAGCATTGCAGCAAAGACTTCCCATGCCAATTATTCCTTTTTCATGGGAGCATCTAATGATAACCTGGATGAAGTATTACGCACTGATATTCAAAATGTTTGTGGTATAAAGGCTTTTATGGGCTCCAGTACCGGTAATATGCTTGTTGATAATGAAAAAACGCTGGAACAGCTGTTTGCTCAGGCTCCTACATTGATTGCCACACATTGTGAAGATGAGGCGACCGTAAGGCATAATATGGCTATATACGAAGCACAATATGGGTCGAATGCTACAGCAAATTTACACCCCCTTATCCGCTCTGTAGAAGCTTGCTATTTGTCTTCTTCATTGGCTGTAAGTTTGGCCAAAAGATATGATACCAGACTACATATTCTGCATATTTCCACTGCTAAAGAATTGGAGTTATTCAGCAATGATAAACCCTTGAAAGATAAGCTGATAACATCCGAAGTTTGTGTTCATCATTTAAGCTTTGATGACAGAGATTATGCAAGTTTGGGTAATCAGATCAAATGCAATCCGGCTATTAAATCTCCTGCAGACCGGGCAGCTATCTGGGAAGCTTTACTGGATAACAGACTGGATATTATTGCTACTGACCATGCACCACATACCTGGGAGGAGAAATCGAAACCCTATTTTGAAGCGCCCTCCGGATTACCTTTGATTCAGCATACTTTGTTGATGATGCTTCACGCGATGCAGGAAGGCAAAATATCATTGGAAAGAATAGTGGAAAAAATGTGTCATGCACCTGCAGAATGTTTTCGGCTAGCAGAAAGAGGTTATTTGAGAGAAGGATATTGGGCAGATTTGGTCGTAATTGATCCCAATGAATCAGCGACAGTTTCAAGAGAAAATATTTTGTACAAATGTGGGTGGTCTCCCCTGGAAGGCAGAACTTTCAAAGGTACTGTTGATCAGACCTGGGTGAATGGTGCTCTGGCATGGGGAGCCGGGAAATTGCAGGCCCGCAATGTACAAAGGTTACGATTTGAGAGATAAGAGATGAGTGATGAGTTATGGGTTATGGGTGATGAATTATGAGTTGAGCAGCCGAACAGCCGGTTTAGATATGAGATATGAGATATGAGATATAAGATATAAGATATAAGATAATGAGTGAACAGGAGTGAGTGTCCAGAAAGTTAATTCTAAATTCTAAATTCTAAATTCTAAATTCTAAATTCTATTCAGTCTTCATTCTCTAAAAGATCCGGTCTTCTTTCCTTCGTTCTTTGCAATTGTTGTTCGTAGCGCCAATTATCTATTTTTGAATCATCTCCGGAGAGTAAAATGTCAGGAATAGTCCAGCCTCTGAAATTAGAAGGTCTGGTATAGACAGGAGGTGCCAGTAAATCATCCTGAAAAGAATCTGTTAAGGCTGATGTCTCGTCATTCAGCACGCCCGGTATTAATCTGCCGATGCTATCTACCAGCACTGCTGCAGCGAGTTCACCACCTGAAAGAACATAATCTCCTATGCTGATCTCCAGAGTGACAACATTTTCCCGGATTCTTTCATCCAGCCCTTTATAATGTCCGCAGATGAGAAGAAGATTGCCTGAGAGGGAGAGTTTGTTTGCCATTTTTTGATCCATCCGTGCACCATCCGGTGTCAGGAAAATGATTTCATCATACTTTTTACCAGTCTGAAGTTTTTCTATGCAATTCATCATAGGTTCGCACATCATCACCATTCCGGCTCCACCTCCGTACTGATAATCATCCACTTGTTTGTGTTTGCCTAAACCGTATGGTCGCAGGTCCTCAACATGGATGCTTATCAATCCTTTGTCAATGCCTCTTTTGAGTATGGAATGCTGAAAAGGGCTTTCCAAAAGTCCGGGCTGGATGCTGATGATGTCGAAGTGAATCATTCTATGGTTTTGATTATTGCGTAAAACTAAAAACGCTTCTCCGCAAATCACGGAGAAGCGCTGGTATTTCTACTTCATTCAAGATTAATTGATAGAAAGCAATTCTACTTCGAATACAAGAGTAGAGAAAGGTTTGATCTGTGCTCCTGCACCTCTTTCGCCATATGCAAGATTGTAAGGGATAAATAATTTCCACTTAGAACCTACCGGCATCAGCTGCAGTGCTTCCACCCAGCCCTGAATAACTCCATTTACCGGGAAAGTTGCCGGCTGACCTCTTTCCACTGAACTATCAAAAACAGTTCCGTCAATCAGTGTTCCATGATAGTGTGTAGTTACCTTGTCAGTAGCTTTTGGCTGCGGACCGGTTCCTGCCTTCATGATCTCGTACTGCAGACCGCTGGGTAGCGTTACTACACCTGGTCTCTTTGCATTTTCAGCAAGGAAAGCGGCTCCGGCTTCGATATTACCTTCAGAACCTTTAGTTGCTTGTTCTTTCATAAATTTTTCCAATATTTGATTTGCCTCCTCGATACTAATTTTTGGAGTAGCTCCACTGATAGCATCAGCCAGACCCGCGCTCACATCAGCAGGTTGAACTTTATCCAGTCCCTGCCTTTTTAGATTTTGTCCGACAAGAATGCCGACACTATAACTCAATGAATCCATTGGTTTCGATTTGGTTTGTGCTCCGGCAATTTGAAACTGTGTTATCAATATACCGGCAGCGATGATTAAATTAGTGATTTTCATTATGATATGATTAAAATGTGAAATGCCTAATGCGCAGAACTGTTGGAAAGTTCAGCCAGATACTGATAAAAATATGGAATGGTCTCTATTCCCTTATAAAAATTGAACAAACCATACTTTTCATTTGGTGAATGCAAATTGTCAGAATCAAGTCCAAAGCCCATCAATATTGACTTCAATCCCAATTCTTTTTCAAATAATGCAACGATCGGAATACTGCCTCCGCCTCTGGTAGGGATAGGAGATTTTCCATATGTTGCTTCTATTGCTTTAACAGCTGCTTTGAATGGTACACTATCAGTAGGAGTAACTACGGGTTCTCCGCCATGATGACTGCTTACCTTTACGGTTACATAAGGTGGAGCAATGGATTCAAAATGTGCTTTAAACAGATCCGCAATTTTAATTGAGTTTTGATTTGGTACCAGCCTCATTGAGATTTTGGCGTTTGCTTTTGCAGGTAATACTGTTTTAGCGCCTTCTCCAATATATCCGCTCCAGATTCCATTCACTTCCAATGTAGGTCTTATAGAAGTTCTTTCCAGTGAAGAATATCCTTTTTCACCCCATACCTCATTGACACCAAGATCCTTTTTGTAATGATTCAGATCAAAAGGAGCTTTTGCCATTTCAGCACGCTCTGCCTCAGTCACAATCAGGACATCGTCATAGAATCCGGGAATAGTAATATGATTATTTTCATCATGAAGTGAGGCAATCATTTGAGCAAGTATAGTTGCAGGATTTGCTACTGCACCTCCATACACACCGCTATGCAAGTCTCTGTTTGGTCCCTGAACTTCAACTTCCATATATGCCAGACCTCTTAAACCTGTTTCCAGGGAAGGCGTGTCATTTCCGATCATGGAAGTATCAGAGATCAGAACCACATCTGCAGCTAGTCTTTGCTTATTTTGGGTAACAAATGTGCCCAGATTGTTGGATCCAACTTCCTCTTCACCTTCCAGCATAAACTTCACGTTGCAATCCAGACGATTGTGTTGCATCATCATTTCGAATGCCTTAATGTGCATATACATTTGTCCCTTATCATCGCAGGCGCCGCGTGCATAGATAGCTCCTTCGGGATGTTCTTCCGTTACTTTGATAACCGGTTCGAAAGGAGGGGAGTGCCAAAGATCCAAAGGGTCCGGTGGCTGAACATCATAGTGCCCATATACCAGCACAGTCGGCTTGGTAGGATCCAATATTTTTTCACCATAAACGATGGGATGACCTGCTGTTTCACAGACTTCAACTTTGTCTGCACCTGCAGTTTTCAATTTTTCAGCCACAAATTCTGCGGCTTTGCGAACATCACCGTTGTGCCTGGAGTCTGCACTAACAGAAGGTATACGCAAGAACTCCAGCAATTCTTCCAAAAACCTCTCTTTGTGGGTTTCCAGGTAGGGTTTTAAAGCTTCCATGAATGTATTTTCTTTTGGTGGCCCGAAAATAAGGAAAATATCCTTAATGATGCAGGACAGGTTCTTTAACGATCCAAAAGAGTAAAAGGGTGCAGAGTTTTAAAAATAATGTTTGTTTATTTGGGGGACGTGAGTGTTATGAGTGTTATGAGTGATGAGTGATGAGTGGAACAGCCAGTTGAAAGTTTAAAGTTGAAAGTTGAAAGTGAAAGCCTTTGCTGGTTTTTGGCTTTTGGCTGATGGAGAACAGCCGCTGTGACCCAATGATTTGGGACTGGCCTCTGGCTCTAGCTAAACAGCCCATGCGAGTTTTGTGGGTGAATGTGATTTTTATTCCAGTCCTTTCCCTTCAATAACTAAAAGAATTTAGCCAAATGGAAACAGCGGGGAATAAACCTACAAAAGAATTACAGGGAAAAAGTTGCGGGATGTATTGCTTGTCATCTTCCTGCTTGTATTGAGCGCAAGCTGCCTGGCGTGTAGCAGCCGATAAAGATGTCTTGACCTCAGCTCTGAAATAAATTGGATCTATTTATTTCAGAGACCTAACTTTCTTGCGACGGCAAAAAGTCACAATTTCTTTGTGAAGTATGAAAAATGTCATCGTGTTACTATTAAGGCTCATTGTTAGTTGCTTCAAACACAGAATATTGGACGAAGATGCTGCCACCTTGATTTTGCGTCAGCCATCACCTTACAACTTTTGAAGCGAAGCTGTGAAAAGTTGTAAGACATCACTTTTTCAGGGCTTGTTCCCTGAAAAAACATCACCTTTCAAGCCGAAGGTTTAGAAAGACATCACCTCGTGAAGAGCTCATTGGCTGAGAAGTTCACATCATACATTATCTTACAAAGTAATTACCCTTAAAAAATTCTAATCCGGTAAAACAGCGCATTCAAAACCTAAATTCTTTAACCAATCAGGGATCAGTGTGATAATATCAATAGAGGCTACTACTTTCATGATTTTGTCGCAATCTTCAAGATCAAAGAAAAGAGAGGAATCAGGAAATTGCGATCTGAAAGATTTTAAAATCCGGGCAGCATCTTGCTTTCTTGAGATATTTGTAGAATAAACTTCGATGTGCACTTTAAGTAAATTTTGTTCACAAATTTAGCAGATAAAGTCCAAAGTACCTTGTATTAAAACGACAAAGCAGGGTGGAGAATGCGTCAATTTATTCATTTAATCCGGGTATATCGATACGCAACAGTTTTCTTTTCTTCAGATCCTGATTCCTTATCGAAATTTTCAATCAGCATATTATCTGCATCGATAAAATGTACTGCCTGTCTGATTGCAATTGATTGGCCATTTATTGGATTGCTAAGTTTACCTTGTAATTGAACTGATTGTGTGCCTTTTTCCTGTAAGCCGCTAACATACAGGGTACCGGTACCCATATTCGTAATTGTTGTCAGACTGTAGTTGTTGTCGCTATTATTGAAGCCCATGGTTGTAATGGAATGATAGGGCATTCCCATCATGTCTCCGGATTGGGTCATTTCCAGAAATCGACCTCCCAGTATCATTTTGTGAACGGAGTAAACTTTGATAATGACAGGATCTACTCCTTCTGCCATATTCATGGTGATTTCCATTTCAAAATTTCCAATATATTGCTCCAGTTTTTTATGAATATCGCCCGGCATCATATATTTAGTCCAGGGATCTGTTTCTTGTGCATGTCCGTAGAGTGTGGATAGAAGTAGGGCAATTGTAAGAATGAATTTTTGAGGATGCATGTCAGATTTTTTTAAAACTTAATCCTTCCTCATCCAGGGCTTTCTTCAAGGAAGGCAGTGATGCCGGCCCCAACCCATGTAAGGATAGAATTGATTTTTGCGTATGCTCAGAAAGCTGCTGAGCAGTGAATATACCTGCATTTTCTAATGCTCTTCTGGCCGGTGCTGAAAATGCTTTCAAAAAACCATCATTAGGTTTATTGGCTTCTTCACAAAAAGGGCAAGTAGGACAATCACTTGTTTTATAAAATGTGTGCCCATTAATGCACTTCCTTTTTTGTTTTTTGAGCTTTGCCTTTTCAAGATTTTCAGTAACCCGGAATTCCACAATTTTGCCAATTAATTCCAATGGTAAATCCCGATCCAAAGGAAATTGCACCGATCCTTTGGCAGATTCATACGCGTTCAATTCTTCAGCAAATGCTATTATACCACTCGGGGTTGGGTAAAAACCAATATGACTTTTAAATCCTGCAAAATGTACCAGATTTCCTTCCAATGTGAATGTCGGTATTCCATAATTGATGGTTTCCGTTGCCGCCGGTGCTGCAGTTGCAATGACTGCTCTTATTTGTTGAAGTTTGCCTTGCACTTCGGCCGGAAAGCCTGCTATATATTCATTAATGTTCACCGGACCTGATTTATCATCTTTCATAAACAATCAATCAATAAAGTTCAATCTCCTTCAATCTTCCCGCACCAACCCAAAACACTGAACTCGCACTCCGATTAAACCCTTAATCGCTTAACCGGTTCCTTCAACAGATTGTTTGTGCAGAGCCAGGGCGAATTGCGATTCGCTCCTGCGGTTGTGTCCCATCCGGCTGTTTATGATTCAACACCTCCACTTTTCAATCTCATTCAATCTTATCAATCCTCTCAATCTTCCCAAACTCCAACAACCGGCCCATAACTCACACACCAATCCCTTCAATCTCACCCCATACCCTTCACCCATTACAATCCACTCACACTCATCAATCTTCCCAAACTCATCACAAAATACTCACACTCCCAACCACAATCTCCCTCAATCTTTCTCAATCTTACCTAACCAGTTCCTGATTATATTTTGCAAATCCTCAGCTCTGTTCTGTACCTCATCCAGAGAAGTAAATGTGATAGACTTGCGGGTATCCTTGAACTTACCTCCCAGTAAACCGGAGGAATCTTCAATGACATTGCCTGTTGGAAATATGAGCAAAATAGAATCATTTTTATGAAGATTGCTCACGACAATGTCACGTTTATATTCTTTTGGATCAAAATCTTTCATTTCTCCGGAATAGTAAAAAGAAGGGGAGTTCCACTTGATATGTTCTGCCACGTCAGCATCTGATTCAAGGATCAGTTTTCTGATTAATTGCAGGGCTTCTTTCAACGGGTGATTAAGTTTACTAAAGAAATCCTGTACTTCTTGTTCGGGGCTTAGTTTTTGAGATTTTGCCATGGAATATGAATTTCAAAAGAAGGCCAAATATCAACAATTCTTTTACAATTTCAAATGTGCTTCCCAATCTTTTCTACTAAGGAAATAAACAGCAGTATCATCTTCTCCAAATCTTTTATTCTCCACAAATTTGAATCCCAGCTTCTCGTAAAATCTTCGGGCTTTCAGATTGGATTCCAGAGGATCTATTAGAATTCCTTTCACTCCGGCACTCTCAAAACATCGGGATATTGCTAATTTCATCATGATGGTTCCGTAGCCTTTCCCCAAATCTTCGGCTTCACCAATCCAGATATCAATTGCTTTTAGACCTGAATCTACATCTCCCCAATAATGGGATTCTTCTTCTGCAGCATCTATAATCTGAACAAATCCAAGTGGGCGTCCGTCCAGCTCTGCCATCAACTGTTCGCGCCAGGGAGGAGTTCTGATGAGCTCTGTTTCCCAGTCCCAGTCATCGTTTGGGTCAGAGTCTATATTATGTTGTTGTTTATCCCAGTGTTCCAGGAAAGGGAGATCATTGATAGTTGCAGGTCTGAGTTTGATATTCATGAAAATTACGAATTACGAATTACGAATTACGATTGTAACAGCCGGATAACAGCCACTTTAAAGCGGTTAAGCGTGTAAAATCGTTAACAGCCGGGAAAGATTTTAGATTGAGAAGCGATTAAACAGCCTATTAACATCTGAATAAATGCAGTTTACTGCATGTAATTTGATTTTGATTTCACAAAAATTTGATCTCTGCATTGGCTTTGTAAATAAATTTAATTGCTTCTGCATTTTGGAATTTGCATATATAGGAGTTTTAACAATCAGAGAATTTAAATATATGGATAAAATGAATATCTTTAAGAAACAAAACTGCCAAATAAATACCTTAACATATGTCAACCAAAGTTACCCTTAAAGGATCTCTTACAGCCGGAGCGCTTGCCGGCATTATTTCCGTACTGATCAATGCTGCACTATTCCATCTTTTTCACAATATGGATATCATTACTGATGATGTGATATTACAGCCGGGTCAGCATATGACTGTTGCTCCGATTGTTATAACGAGTTTTGTTACATCGGTCGTTGGTTCCTTTGTCTATTATTTACTTGATAAATACACCCAGAGAGGTTACCGGATATTTACAATTGTGGCCATTGTAATTCTGCTTTTTTCATTCACGAATCCATTTATGATGATTGAAAATGTTCCGCTGACATATGCCATGGCACTGAACATCATGCATGTGGTGGTAGTAGGAGTCTTGTTTTATTTCATTAAGCGGGCAAAATAGGTTCAAAAAGGAAAAAGGAATCCGAAGGATCGCGTAGTAGAGCGAAGCGGCACCTCGCGAAAAGGAAAAAGGAAAAAGAGCCAAGGAAAAAGGAAAAAGGAAGAAGGAAGAAGGAAGAAGGAAAAAGAGCCAAGGCAAAAGGCAAAAGGAAAAAGAGCCAAGTCAAAAGGAAAAAGGAAAAAGGAAAAAGGGAAATGGAAAAAGGACACTGTTTAAACCAGCAACCAGCCCCACACTCAAACTCACAACTTCAAACAGGCTCGCTACCATGATATACGTTGACAACAAAAATGTGGAAAACTTTCTATAAATTGAAAGATTATGACCATTGAAGAAAGAAGGCGTAGAAGATTTAGTGTCAATTTTCGCAAGGAACAAGTATCATTAATTGAGAAAGGTGTTGTGACGATTAGAGAAGTTTCAAGGATGTATGAAGTAAAATCGGCCAGCATTAAAAGATGGCTGGAGGCGTATGGGAACAAGCCATTAGCTGAACCAATCATTATTCAATCCAAAAAAGACTACGATCGTTTGTCTGAGTTGGAGAAGGAGAATAAAAGATTAAAAGAGCTGCTTGGGGATCAGTATGTTAAGTTGTTATATCACCAGAAATTGGTTGAGATCGCCAAAGAACAATTGGGATATGATTTCGAAAAAAAAGTTTAGCAGAAGTGCTGAATCGGATTCAAATAGGAAGGAGAGTACTTGGACTTTCGATGGAAAGATTTTATTCCTATGCAGGAATAAGTCGTCAAGGGTATTTTCAACAATTAGAACGCAATAGAATCCATAATCAGTTATGTATCAAATTGATACCTAAAGTTAAGGCTTACAGGTCTGATAAAGATGCTCGTGCAGGATCACGGTCCTTATACAAGAACTTGAATATTAAATCAGAGTACCAAATAGGGATCAATAAGTTTGAACACATACTGAGACAGAGTGGGATGACAATGAGACCGTTACGCACCAGGGTAGTAACGACCAAGTCCTCATTTCAGAGCTGGCAATATTCGAATCTGATAAAAGGAATGGAAGTTACGGATATCAACCAGGTTGTAGCAGGAGATTTGACATATGTGGATATAGAAAAGGACAGGTATTATGTGTTCACTCTGATGGATCTATATAGTGCCAGAACTGTAGGACAGGTGATTAGTAAGCGAATGCGAAGTGAGGAGGCATTATTGTGCTTGAAACAATGGATTGAGCTAAGAGGCAAAAAGAAAGTACAGAGGTGTATCCACCATACGGATGGTGGATCCCAGTATTTTTCAAAGGTATATATTGGATTATTGAGCTTACACAAAGTAATAATTAGTGTTGCCAATAATTGTCTGGAAAATGGATATGCAGAACAGCAAAACAGTATGATCAAAAACCATTTTATACCAACGATAGCATACTACCCGCAGATGGATATTCAAGGAGAAATGCAGCGCATAAAAGACTATTATAATCAGGATAGAAAGCAAGCAAAGTTGGGCTGGCTAAGCCCGGCAGAATACGAAAAAAAATGGCACGGCAAACAAGGCCGACCACAAATAAAGCTGTATGAATTTGACAAATAAATGTAAAACCGATATATTGGGTTTTAGGAGCCATACTCCGACAAAAATATTGAAAAGAAAGAAAGGAGGCCAAAGATGTTTAGCCCCCCTTCTTGATTCAACATTTCAGCCGATCGAAGTTATTGCTTGGCAAGTTGCTCCCCAGCAGAGCTTGCCTCCTCTTGGCTCCGATAAAATGAAAGTAGATTATTCTGCCAAATTGTAACTTGAAAGTTATTCACATTTTTGGCCATTAGGCAGTAAGGCTGTCAAGCTATATCATGAAGGGTCAGGCTGTTCTACCATGATTTTAACCAGCAACCAGCAACCAGCAACTAGCAACCAGCAACCAGCAACCAGCAACTAGCAAGCAGCACCACACTCAAACACACAACTCCACACAGGCTGTTCGCTAGAGGCTAGAGGCTAGAAGCTAGAAGCTAGAAGCTAATAGCCGACATTCAGCAGCAACCAGTAATCCACAAACCAGATGTCTTATGCGCAGCAATCCTGAAGATTATCATCGTATAAATTGTCACACTCATGTTTTTATTGGAGATAATGTACCTCCATATCTGGCAAAAACTTTTATGCCCTGGCTTTTGTATGCGATCTTTAATACACGCTTGTTACTCATCATTTGTCGATGGTGGTTCTTAAGTAAAAGCAGTCCTGCGAACTGGAAATACCAGAAATGGCATCAGTGGTTGCACAAGCTGTTTATTAGTTACAGGAATTTATTCGGCAACTTTCCGATTCTGAATATGGTACGATCCTTATTCAATCTGTTGATCAGCTACCATGCTATTGTGTATGTTATCGATGGCCTGAACAGGTTTATTTTCGCCACGGAGAATGGCATTCATCGCGGAATCATATGGCTGATCGATAATGGATTTTTATATGTGCCTGACAATGATTATGTTAAATGGTGGGTTGTATTGTTTGTTTTCATATTCATTGCATCAGGAAGAAAAATTATCTGGGGTCTGATCAAAAGGCTTGGTGCTTTATATTTCTCGATTCCTGATAAATCAACTTTTACTTTTTTAAGACGCTATTTCAATATAGGAAGATATGCATATTATCATCATGCCTGCGACATTTATTACAAGCTGAAAAGTCAATATGCACCCAATACGGGTTTTGTGATTTTGCCGATGGATATGGAGTTTATGGGAGCGGGTAAGTCAAATCCTGAGGGAGATTTGGCAGCACAGATGAACGATCTGAATGATATCAGGTTAAAGCATCCGGAGGCATTCCCGTTCGTAGCTGTGGATCCAAGAAGAGAAACAGCTGGAGGGAAGCCATTTCTACAATGGGTGGCGGAAGGAAATAAGGTCAAATTGAAGGATTGTTTCATAAAGGAATATCTGGAAGAAAAGGAATTCAGTGGTATCAAAATCTATCCTGCGCTGGGATATTATCCCTTCGATGAACGTTTGCTTCCTCTTTGGAAATATGCTGCGGATCACGGGATTCCCATCATGACACATTGTATTGCGGGTACGATCTATTATCGCGGTAATAAGGAAAAAGCCTGGAATACTCATCCTTTTTTCGAGACAGAACCCGGAAAGCCACTCGAACTGAACGAATATAAAAACATTGACTTCAGTTTGAATTTCACTCATCCTTTGAATTATCTGTGTTTGTTGGAAGAACGATTGTTGAGAAGGGTAGTAGCTAGAGCAGGGGATGAGGTCAAAGGACTTTATGGTTTTACTGATTTGGACACTCCATTGAGAAGAGATTTATCAGAACTGAAAATCTGCATGGCACATTATGGCGGGGATGATCAATGGCAAAAGTTCATGGACAGAGACCGCGATAATTTTTCAAATAAAGTAATCTCCGACCCTGACATGGGTATTGATTTTGTTAAACTCAATGAAAGTATTGATTTGTCTCTAAGCAGAATAGCTTCACTTTGGCCATGGCTGGATTGGTACAGTATCATTTCGAGTATGATGATTCAATATGAAAATGTGTATGCAGACATCAGCTATATCGATCAGAATCCTGCCATTTATCCGTTATTGAAATCCACCATTGCCCATCCTCAATTAGGGAAAAAGGTGTTGTTCGGGACTGATTTTTATGTAGTCCGAAATCATAAAAGTGAAAAGGAAATCACTGCCAATGTTGAAGCTGCATTGTCTGAAGAAGCATTTGAAGCCATTGCAAAGACAAATGCTGTGAGGTATTTAAGGACGATGCATTGAGGGGAGCGCCGTGATTTAAATTCCAATAATTTGATAAAATCAGCATATTGTAAAATATGTGGTAATATTTGTCAATATTTCATATATATTTATGAAATGAAGGCTCTGTTCATTTTTTTGATCTTCTTACCTGGATTTCAGCTGTCAGCCCAATCCCTCTGCTTCACAAATGAGACTCCTGTTAACAGACTTATGGGTTACAGCTCGAAAGCCCTTGAATATGAGTATCAGTATCAAAATGCAAGTCAGCAATCGGGACTTCGGGATGATAGATTATTGACAATTCCAATTGCGGTACATGTGATTCATCAGGTTGGGTCATCTCCGTCTCTGTCTGAGGACAAAATCATTTCTCAAGTTCAGCGCATTAATGGCATTTTGAAAGGCAATTCTTTATGCCAAAATGATCCGGAGTCTACTAATACAAACATTGAACTCTGCCTAGCAAAAAGGCAATCCAATAATCAACCAACTACTGCAGTTAATTTCATTCCCAGTGACTTGGCCAATTTGAATGCTTGTTCACAAGATGCAAATCTTAAAAATCTGGTTCGAAATTCAGGATTCAGTTTTCCGGATTCTGCTTATTTGAATATTTATATAGTAGAGGCAATTTGTGCACCTTGTAATCCCTTAGGATGTGAAGTGGCAGGATATGCCTCTTACCCTGCTGCTCATGGAACATCGGCAGATGGAATAGTTATTGAAAATTGGATTTGGCAGGATGAAGATTGCAATGATATTAAAGTTTTTCTACATGAATTAGGTCATTATCTCAATCTTTTACACACTTTTTCAGACAATTGTAAAAACGATGATTGTCTGCTTGATGGAGATAAAGTATGCGATACTCCTCCAGCTACACATTCAAATCAATTTCCTACGCACCCTTGTATGTCTGACATCAATGTTAATTCCTGTAATAATGATGTGAATCCGGGTGATCCTAATAATCCATTTAATGTTGATCAAGTGGATGCTTTTGAAAATTTTATGAGTTACTCCCCACGAGTGTGTATCACTGAATTTACACCCGGCCAATCCAATCGGATGAGACATACGCTCACTTCCATACGTTCATCTTTATTACGTTCAAAAGCATGTTTGCCACCATGTGTGAATCCGATTATTTGGGATATTGAAATCCCAGATCAAATCCTTGCGGGAATTCCTTTTACAATAGTAAATGGAAGTACAGGGAGCTCCTCATTTGGTTGGGAGGTATCAGGGCAATATTTTGAATCAGCAAATCTGACATATGTTTTCGATACAAGCGGAGAATTCAATATTAAAGTATTCACATTAAACGTTGGACAGGAATGTGCAGACACTTTATATCTGAATGTAATGATCAGATGCCCTTTAGAAATACCAACTTTCAATTTATCCTCGGAATCTGTATCTGCAGGTGAAGAAGTTATTTTTACAAATTCGTCCATTTTGCAAGTAGATTTGACTTTCACCTGGTATATAGAGAAAGAACAAGTTGATGGTGAGAATGAGATTTCCAGGATTTTTGAAGAGGAAGGGTCATATAGAGTATATTTAGAAGTATGCAACGATTATTGTTGTGTGCGATCCGATGCCCAATGGATTCAGGTAGGCAGCTGCAAGAAAAAAGCCGGTGGTAGAGAATGGCATTTTGGCCGATTTGTTGGTCTAAGATTTTCTGAGGATGGCACAATAACTGAAATTCCCACTGCAATGCGTAGCTATGAAGCTGCTGCAATAGCATATGATGATAATGGAGAGGTTCTGTTTTACAGTAATGGTGCCCGTGTTTGGAATAGAGAACATGAAATCATGCTGAATGGAAATCGTTTGGCAGGAGATGAGTCAGCTACGCAGGCGTTAGCAGTTAAGCAACCCGGATCAAAATCTTTGTGGTATCTTTTTTATCCAGAAGCCTACGATGGAAGTGGAAGCAGAGTTGATCTTAAAATGTATTATGCTTTAATTGACATGTCTAAAGACGGAGGAAGGGGTGAAGTTGTTGAAAAAGATATATTGCTATTCGGAAATTCTACGGAGAAAGTTACAGCTATCAAAAATTGTAATAACATTGATTGGTGGATTATTATGCATGAAATCGGAAATTCAAATTTTAGGATTTACAAACTAGATAAAGACGGAATTAGCATTAATCCTCTAATTCAACCTATTGGTACAATTCATAATTATTCACCAGTTGTAGTTGGAGGATTTATCAAGTCTAATCGAACAGGAAATATATTGGCATTATCAAAAGGTTGGTCTATTTTTGAGGCAGACGCAGGTTTGGAGATGTTCAGATTTAACAGGTCAACTGGTTTATTATCTGAATCTATCGAAATTTGGAATGACAAAAGGTTTATATATGGAATAGAATTTTCACATTTAGGTAATAAAATGTATTCTCATAATTACGGAGATATTTTTCAATTTGACATCTCAAGTTATAATATTGAAGATATAAGTAATTCGGAAAAATTGTTAGGAAAAATCACAGGAAGCAACACCGGTGGTTTTATAATTGGGCCGGATCAAATTATTTACATTAACACAGGCCAATTTTCATTAGCTGCAATTTTAAATCCTGACGAAAACATTCCAGGTGCAATATTGGTGGAAAATCAAATTCTTACACAAGAAAGATTTCTTTTAGGAGTCCCCAACCTCCTTCATGATGTTTACAAAACCCCGGAACCTGAAATATCTGGGCCCATAGAAGTGTGTGATACCTCAGAAATGGTATTATTTAATACACTTGGTGAGTGTAATTCAGCAGAACTAGTTTGGTCCATTTCCGGAGGAGCAGAAATTCAAGTGTTAAGCTCCGATTCAGTTTACCTTACTTTTTTTGAGCCAGGCGAGATAGAATTAATTGCTACGAATGAGACTGCATGCGGAAACTGGTCTGATACGCTGCAAATACTAGTGTATAGCTGCAGAGTAGAACCTTGTCCGATTATATTACATATTCCTGAAGCTGATACTATAGTCTGTTCCGGCGAACCGGCTTTTGTGAAGGTATTTTCTGATGCTGAGCAATTGATTTTACAGGAGTTGCCTGATGGCCCTCTGACTACTATTCATTCTGGATGGATTGATCTCGGAAATCCATTTTCAGATAAATGTTATCAGGTCCATGCTTTCAATGGTCCTGGTTGTGATACCACAATCCAATTCTGTGTCAAAGTAAATTCTGGTCTTACATTTCGTTGGATGCAGCCAGACACGACTGTTTGCAAAGGGGAGCTTGCCAAAATTGACTTTGAGAGTAATGCAACCATCATAGAAGTCATTAACAGTGATGGTGAATATCATAGAATTCAACCTGTATTTCCGCTTGACTTAGGACCATTTGAGTCAGACTCTTGTTACATGATCAGATTAAGCACACCGGAATTGGGCTGTGATACTTTAGTTTATTTCTGTGTAAATGTTAGTTCAGCACCTGAATTTCAATGGCTTAGATTGGATTCTGTATCTTGTGAAGGCGAAGCAATTATTATAGATTTTAATTCAGATGCAAAAAGCTATTCAATTGCTACAAGCACCGGGGTTGAGATTGGTCGTGACTTCAGTTTACCTTATTCATTAAATCAACCAGGTGAGTACCAACTAATTCTTGAATCTGAATCAGGTGAATGCAATATTTCTATTCCATTCAATGTCAGGCAAGAGACTATGCCTACTTTTGAGTGGACTTACTTGCCTGATAAAATATGTCTCGGTGAATCAGCCGAAGCATCATTTGATACTGATGCATTTCTTATTCAATGGGTGTCACAAGGAGATACCTTGCCATTTACCGGGGATAAAATAATACTTGAAAATCTGCTTTCTGACACTTGCTTTACGCTCCTGTTGGAAAGTGAGGCAGGATGTCAGATACAAATTGATACTTGTGTTTTATTGAATACGAATTCAGCGATCAATGAAAAGAACCTTTCCATATGTGTTGGCGATTCCATCTTATTATTTGGAAATTGGATTCATTCACCTGGTGTCTATTTTAATACAATTGTCGTACCCGGAGAGTGTGATAGTCTTGAAGTTGTTACACTTAGTTACTATGAGGAAATCAATGTAGAGTTTGACATTTCTCCAACATGTAGAAATGATCAAAATGGTAAAATAGAATTATCTATTACTGAAGGGACAGGACCATTTAACATCACATGGTCTCACTCACAGGATAATAGCTTGACCATTGATCAATTACCTGCAGGACGATATGATGCCACGATTTCAGACTCACATGGGTGCCGGTTTTTTCAAGAATTCATCGTGGATGAATATGTAATGGAAGAACAGAAAATAGAATTAATCCAACCTCAATGCAGAGACTCAATAAATGGTCAAATTCGAATTTTAACATTCAATCCGATGTACACTTATGTCCTCAATAATGCAGTATTATTGTCGGATGTTGTCGAAAATGTTCTTCCCGGTACATATCATTTGCAAGTAATAAATGATGTAGGGTGTTCCTGGGATTCTATATTAATAATTGAAGAGGTATCTTCTTTTGAATTGCATTTACCGGATCAGTATTCTATATCGCCGGGTCAAAGTATCGTGTTAATTCCTGAGATTACAGGGACTGGTATTTATAGTTATCAATGGTCTCCCCCGGGAGGATTGTCATGTGACACATGCGAGCAGCCTCTCGCAATCCCCTCCAACACCACTATTTATAGAGTGGTAGTTGAAAATGAACATGGTTGTATAGAGAAGGATTCAGTCCAAATTATAGTAGAAGACAAGGATGGAATCTATATACCCGGAGCATTTTCGCCCAATAGTGACGGCGTGAATGATTATTTTCAGGTATATTTCAGAGACCCTGATACCTTCGTTTCAAAAATGAGGGTCTTTGATAGATGGGGAAGTTTGATATTCAATTGTGAAGGTTCGGATTGTTCCTGGGATGGAAAGTCCAAAACTGTTCCTGTTTTACCCGGAGTATACATCTATTATATTGAAGTATTGTTACCAAATGGAGATATCATACAGAAGGAAGGGGAGATTGTGGTGATGCAGTAGGGTATTTACTCTGAAAATATATAATACAATGATGGGAAAGCCAATAGTGCAAAAGGAGAAATAGAGATTTTTAATAGCACCTCCATATTCTACTACCAAATTTAATACCGTTGAAACATCTATTAATTACAGTCATAACCATTCTCAGTATTACGCACAGCTTTGCTCAGCAAGATTATATCCCGTTTGTCAAACCAGATAAATATTGGTTTTATATGACATCAAATGGAGCGGAAGCTAACCCTCCTAATGTAGCTGCATATGCGATATGGTTTCAGGGTGATACCATTATTACAAATGAAAACTATCTTAAAGTATATAAATCCTATTTAAAAGGAACGCACCCTTGTCAGTTTCCTCCTTGTTTTACACCAAACATTCCATATGAATTTACGGGTAAGGATCTAATAGGTTTTGTGACAGAGGATACTATTAGTAAGCTTGTTTATTATCTACCCAAGCTGCTCTCATCCGGCGAATGTATAGACACTCAGTTTGAACTGTACAATTTCAACTTAAATATTGGTGATTCTATTTCCTCCTGCCATTTAGATCAAATGAGTAAAAATTGGTCAGGTTCAGAAGATTATGGTGCTATTGAAACCAGTGACTTTGAATTTCTATTCGGTCAAAATCGTAAAGTGATGACATTCCATGCACCTCATTCAAATGCAGGCTTACCACATTTATCTCCTATGCAGCTGATTGAAGGAATTGGAATGACTTATTATGATCCTTTTTCATATACTCCATACACTACATTTTTTGATTTTTGTGAATCGCAGGATAATCAATGTGCCATTTTGTCTAATATTCTTGAAGTGCAAAACAATGACATTACTATATATCCCAATCCAACGAATGGTACAATAAAAATTATCGGAACTGAAAGAATATCAAATGTTACTATGCTGGATTTAAATGGCAAAGCTATTAACTATACTATGTCAAATGGTGAAATAAATTTGGCAGGTCTGCAAAATGGAATCTATATTTTGAAAATAAGTGATCAGGAGAATAAGAGCATTTTCAAAAAAATCATGAAGTTGTAGGACAGCTGCACGGGTAATTCAAACATACGCGAATTTTAAATAAGGTCAACTTGGGCAGAGGATGAAGGCATTTATAATAAATAAATCTTAATTAAGTTTTAGACTCAAGTTCACCAGAATGTTTATACCCAGTCCCGCTTAAATAAATATGATATATGAAACGAATCATCACTTTTGTGTTTATCTCCTGCTATATGACCTTCGCAAATGCTCAGAATTTTTCAATAGGTTTGGGTTTTGAAATAAATCAAACGCGGTTTAGAACCGAGGCGCTTTCTCTCAGTACAATATATACTAATCCATTTAAACCCGATATTGGTATTAGTGCGCATATTTTTTTTAACACGATATTTGCTGATAAGTATTTAGTCAGACTAAAGCCCGGATTGTCAATTCTAAATGTAAACTCAGATGTCACTTCCAGCAATACAATGCAATATATTAATTTGGGATTGGAAACAGGATTTTGCATACACAAATTCCAGATTTTTGGTGGTGTAGAATATAGTTATCTGGATCGCTTAATCAGTACATTTAACAAGCGATCTGCTAACTTAACTTTTTTTGCAAATCACAGGCACTTCATACATCCGACTTGTGGCCTTACATATATGATTGATAACAATTGGTCAACTCATTTCAGATTTGTCTATTTTCTGAGAGATTTATTTAATTCTGGAGCAATAGATTTAGACGGAAATATAGTAGGCCCGGTGATGGTAACACCTTATTCTATCGGAATAGGAATCAATTATAACTTTCAACTGAATCAGGGACAAAAATCCTAAATACAAGTTGATCTAAAAGTGAACTTTAGGAATATATTGTACATTTCAAAAGTCAAAATTCATTCTGTATTCCTTGAACTCCTCTTGAACGCATATAAAAGATTATCATTAATCTACACGTAGAAATACCTGTTTTTTATCTTTTTTTCTTGCGTAGAAATACCCGAATTTCCTCAATTAATACCTGATAACCTTTTATCTATTGCTTCCTAAGAGCTATACATATAATTTTACATTATAACATTTCGGATAAATGTTGGAGCTTCCTGTAAAATTGGCAAATGATTACGGGAAGCCTTTTCAGAGAAATCCCTTTATGCTACTGTACATTTTAATAGAACAGGATGAGGACTATATCGTTAGTCCTCATTTGTTTTTATGGGAATATATGGCATTTTTCACCTCGCGCAGATATCCTTAAAAGGACAATAAACACAATTCCGGACCATTTCAGTTTGATCAATCACCAAACCAGGACTCAGCATTTCATTTAACTGCTGAAATAAATCTGCTTCAAACTGCTGCAAGGTTTCTTCATCTACAGATTCAACATCCTGGGGTGTAACCATTGTCCGATCTTCACTTGTTTGCTGCCTTGAAAAATGCAAATGAGCCTCCGGAACCGGCAACTCATCATTGGATTTATGAAACAACCAGGTGTAATACAGTGTTTGTAAGGCTTCCTTCTTTGACTTACCATCACGGATCCAATACTTTTCATAGGGGGGATTCAGATCTTTAGCAATGTAGGATCCTGTTTTGTAATCAATAATCCTGACCTGTGTCTCTGTTTGCTCAATCCTGTCCACTTTTCCAAAGAAAGCCAACTGAATATCATTCCAAATGAACTTGAATTTCAAATCCTCTTCAGTCTGTCTAAGGACAAATGGAATTTTGGTTTCATCCAGATCCAATAACCTGTGAATGGCTTTAATGGCAGTTTCTTTAAACATCAGATGAGAGCCCCGTCGCAGCATGATGGAAGGGATTTTGAAATGACTCATATATTGTCTGATAACCATGCTATTCACAGATGTTCTGATTTCTTTCAGAGTTTCAGCAGTGATTTCCTTACCAATGTAAGGTTCATACAGTTTCTCCATTACCAGGTGAACAATATTTCCGAATGCTCCTGCATCCATGTCCTCAGAATCTGCATTTCTCTCATCATATCGCATAGCATACTGCAGAAAGAATTTCAATCGGCATCTCAGCCATGTACTGATGGCTGTTATACTTAGTTTTCTCTCCATCCATTCCCGGATTTTGCGCTGAACATATTTTGTATCTTCGATCTGGATCAATACTGCGTCCCTCATGCCTCCATGAAGCTGAATAGCGCGCTTTTCCTTGATCCAGGACGCAGGATGAAGATCAAGCAATAATCTCTGAAGCCACCTTGAAGGTTGTGCACTTCCGATTCCGGTGGATTCTGTATTGTACAACAAATGTACTTTTCCGGCTTTACTGATATGTGAATAAAAAAGATGCTCTTGTATGGCCGTCTGATAGGCTATATCAGGCAATTTGAAATACCGGGCCAAACTATGAGGAATCACACTCTGATAGCCCACAGAAGGCAACATACCTTCATTCGTCTGTAAAACAATGAGATGATCAAAGTGCAAATTTGCCATTTCAAAACTTCCCAGAACCTGCAATCCTTTGAGTGGCTCACCTTGAAGCATGATTCTGCTGTGTTGAAAAATTCTGCGTAACATTTGACTGAAAAATGCAGGACTCCATCCTTCATTGCTCTGCTCCAGCACTTTTTCCAGTCTCCTTAATGCTGTGAAAAGAAAATATATTCCGGCTCTGTCCAGATCGTCTTCCGCTTTATCATAGACAAGGTCCAGTATTCGCATACATCTCTTTAAAAGTTCCGCTGCGTTTTCACAGGGAGCCAATAAATCAGACCATGGAGCCGGTAGTTCTTTCCATTGATTCCCTATATCCCAATACAGGTCAGACTCAATTTTTCTGAAGGTCTCTGGAATATGCTGAACAAAAGGGTAGAAGAGGGGATGCTCGAAAAAATGTACACAAGCCTGTGCGCTAACATATTGATTTTGCTGCCAGCTTTCCAGTATGGAAACAAATCTTTGCATGAATGAATAGACCGTTGTGTCCAAAACGGATAAACCCATGGAAACATTGATATGCCGGATGCTTTCAGGAAGCGATTGCAAAAGTGGAAGCAATAACCCCTGATCAGGAAGCAAAATACCTGTCTTCTCCAACGCTACTTCACTATGATTACTCAATATTTTGGCGATAGCCTGTAATTGGTTCTGATTGCCGGAGGAGGAGCCGATGAATAACTGTTTTTGAGTGGCCTGCATTTCAATCATGGTCGATTTTCCGCCAAGCTCAGTCATCCATAAGGTTTCAGGATGCGTCCAGTCAAGCGTTTTGCTCAATTCTTCATCGGGTACACTCCAGAAATATTCAGCGTTTTGTATTTGTTGTAATATTCCTTTTTCTGTCTGACTCAGCTGATAGAATCCAATGGCATACACAGCATCAAAAGGGGCAACATATTCAGCTTTAAAATCAAGACAGGCATGACGATTGGCCATACCGGGTGTACTGCAGGAATCAGCTTCCAGACCGCCCCTGAATGCATCATACAAGTCACCCAAATGCCTCCAAATCGTCTGCATAGGGATACTTAGATCGTTTTTCTGAATGGCTTTGGCCAATGCTTCCAACTCGGGTTCCATTTCAATAAATGATTCTTCTGTCCAGGCAGGAATTGCGGATAATTGCCTGAAAAAAGATTTCCTGTCAACTAAGGCCTTGTCCAGCCTGTCAAAATCTTGCAAAATGACCTGACCCAGACCATAGAATGATTCAAAAGGAATAGCTCCTTCCAGTGATTCCCAGCTTGCATGAAGCCTTATTACAAGCGATAATTCGTCCGGAATACTGGATTTCATAAGCGAATGAATCCAGCCATCGAGCGTAAACATTTGAGGAGCCCAAATGGGCTGTCCGGCATGAGATGCCAACGATTTTCTGAAGAAAAGAATATTCCTCCTTGATGGGAAAAGCATCAGGACTTTTTCCAGATTCCCGGAATGTCTTTTATAAACTTCCTGCGCTACGATCTCTAAAAAATGCGGATTCATAGCTTCAGTTTTTCAATTTGAACAGGAGAAATATATGCCAGATAAGCCTCTACCGGTGGCAGCCCCATTTTGGTGAGCAGGTTTACATATTGCTTCAGTTGCTTGTGATATTTGGAATGTGGTAATCCGGTTTTAAAATCTAATAGTATTGTTTTGTCAGGAAAAACCAACACCCTATCCGGCCGGTAGGATTTACCGTCCACTTCGATGATTTCTCTTTCTGCAAAATAGGCCTGTGAAGGCTGAAACCATGCATAGACTTCGGGATCGGACAAAAATTCCTGCAATTGTAGTTTTGTGGAATCCAATTGATTTTCAGCAAGAATTCCTTCTTCCTTCAATTCAATCAATACCCTGTCCACTGCCGTGTGATCCTTTAATCTGGCCAAAGCCTCATGCAGCAATATTCCTCTTGTCCTCGCATTGTCAGGGGACTCATCATGATCAGATGGTAAGTCCCGATCCAGCCAAACTCCTGTTCTCAATCCGGTATTGCGAATTGATAAGCGGGGCACATCAAATGCTTCAAAATTGTCAGACATAACATTGTTCCAGGGAGTGGCTGAAGGATTACCATAAATCACTTCTTGTCCTGCACAATGACTGTTTTCCGGCCATGAATGTTGGATCAGATCTCCAATAGTTTTCATCTCAGTCAGACCTTTACTATCAGGAACTTGCTCTTTTACCGCAATGCGAAGATGTTGTTCAGCCCTTGTAGTTGCAACATACAGCATATTGATTGTGTCAATAGCCTTCATGATATACTCCTGCTTCCAATCTTCCAAAAACCAACTTTCTTCCAATTGTGTTTTGCTCATGGAAACAGGAACTTTCCCCAGTATATTAAGAATGGGATCTTCTTCATGAGAGACATAAATAAGTTGCCCTTTACTTTGAGTATCAACAAGTTTTCCATTGTTAAAAGGCAGGATGACCACCGGAAATTGAAGACCCTTCGATTTGTGAATGGTCATTACCTGAATAGCTTCCAGACTTTGATTGGAAGGAATTCCTGTATTTTCAATTCTTGAGGCCCACCATTCAGGAAATTCATAAGGCTCATTACCTTGTTTTAATTCAAATTCCCTCACCAAATCCAGAAAAGCACTCAGGAATGCAGGCTCATCCGGCTGAAGATCCAATTCACGTATCAGCATACTCATCCATTGAGTAAGGGACATCAACTGACTATCTCTGATCAAATTGAGCTCATAAGGCAGAAGTTGTGGTGCTTCCGGATTCCAGAATGGTTTACTTACCTCTTTCATTCCCTTTAATCTATGCCAGAAGTAAAGTACGTTGGCCCGAAGCGCAGGATGCCCGGGTTCTATCCGATGTCTCAGGGCATACACCAGAAACTGAATAGCATCATTGTTTTTCATCAAATACCCTTTTTCAGAAACGGCTTTGAAGCGACCATCATGGACATCCCCAATATCCCATTCATCCATCCAAACCATGATTTGAGCAGCTTCCTTATGTCCTCTGACCAGAATGGCTATATCTGAAGGCTTATAGCCCTGTTCAAAAAATTGAAGTAGCTGCCGGAACAACCATTGTTTTTCCTGGTAAAATTTTTCATCTGCTTCATCCTCCTCTTGTTCAGCTTCTGCCGGAAGGACAGTTACCACTACTGAGCCTTCTTCGTTGTCTGATTTTGTGACCTGCTGTTGCACATCAGTATATATTTCCCGAATAGCATCAATCAGTGGGTGCGGCTGTAAATCTGCAAGAAATACCTCACTGAGCTGAGGTACGGCTTTGCTGAAAAGGCTGTTATTAAAATGGACGATAGCAGCCGCGCTTCTCCAGTTTTTATCCAGTGATTCTTTGTGAATCATGCTTTGGAACTGATAAATATCCGCTTCGACCTGATGATGCATGAGTCTCCAGTCACCATTTCTCCAACGATAGATAGCTTGTTTGATATCGCCTACAAGCAGTGATGATTTGTCTTCAGCAAGACTATTTTCGATCAATGGGCGGATATTGTTCCACTGACTCACAGAGGTATCCTGGAATTCGTCCACCATCAATTGTAAATACCGCTGACCTGACTTTTCGTACAACAAACTCATGTCTGAACCGGAGATAACTTTGGAAACGAGTCTGTTTGCTTCTGAAAGCAGAAGAATATCATTTTGCCTGCAGTAGGCCTGCAGTGCTTTGTGCAAAAATCTCAATGCTACATAATTGCGGAAATATCGGAGAACTGCTTTGTAGGATTTATATTTCTCTTTGTAGTCTGTTTGCAAAGCAAGGATTTGTGCACGGAGAACAGAAATTGGCTCATAGGCTGATTGTATCTTTTGAATGATATCTGTTGGAGCAGTTTTTGTGTACCATCTGTTAATATCATCAGCATGAATTAAAAATGTAGGTCCATCTAATTGAAATATATTACTTTTTGATAACCAGGAACTAACAAAGCTCTTACTCTTGCCTGAAAAATCTTCAGGGCTTAGTTCAAATGCCTGCAACAAGTTCCTCAATTCTGCTTGATTGGCTTTAAACTGATTATCTATCTGATCAATGAAAGCCCGCATGTTTTGATATGCATCTTCCAGCGTTTCAATCTCAATTGGCTCCCAGCTCTCCGTCACTTCTTCCTTTAGAAGTTCTCTGCCCAGTGACTCCAGTTCCTGCCTCACATCCCAGTTTTTTCCATCTCTCAGGTTATCACCAATCCAATCCAGCAACCATTTGAATTCAGGGCTGCCTGATTCAAGCTGATTGAGCAGATAAGAGATGCTGTTTCGCAGCACTTCATCGTAATTAAGTTCTACTTTATATGGATTATCCAGACTCAATTCCCTTTGAAATTGCCTGATAATACTCTGGAAAAAACTATCTAATGTGCTGACATTGAAGTTATGGTAATTCTTGAGCAAATATTTGAGCACATTTTCAGCCCTGGATTGCATAACTTCCGTGCCATGAATTTCATAAAGGTAGAAAAGCGGATCTGTGTGATGAAATTTGGCATTTCCATCCATAATATCTTTCAACAGATGCAAAATGCGCTCCTTCATTTCTGCTGTGGCCTTATTTGTAAAAGTCATAGCCAGTAAAGTCCCTGACCAGGAGGGGTCTTCGTGTTCCAGACAGGAAGCCACGAATTCACGGCTGAGTCGGTAAGTTTTTCCTGAGCCCGCAGAAGCGGATAGAATTGTTAATGGCATAGGCAGAAAGGCAAATAGCTTTGCTTTATCGCGATGTAATGATTTTTAGGCTTCAAATCTAGCGATAAGATTGGGAAAACCGGGAGTATCGGCTATGATAATGAGAAAAAGTATATATGAAAAATTTACCAATTCATTTGGGCATCCCCGCTTTGTTAGATTTACCATAATTGACTTTTTGTGTAGAGAGGGTGACATCTTGCTCGCTGCGCTGGCAAGGTGACATCCTTTGCCTGCGGCAAATGGTGACATCTCCGAATAAATTGTCTGCTTTGCAGCCAATTTATTCGGAGGTGACAGCTGTCGCAAACTATCGGCAGGCTGGTCACTTATATTACATTTTTATGGCGTATTGCCTGCTGAACGCCCCAAGGTCTCAACGAACCACACACCATACTCTCCACTCACACCCACACTTCGATTAAACCTTTAACCGATTAACCGCTTCCCCGGCTGTTAAACTTAACTTTTCAACTGCTAAACTTATACACACAAAGGGCTGTTCCGCCTCAATGCCTCAATGCCTCAATGCCTCAATGCCTCAATGCCTCAATGCCTCAATGCCTCAATGCCTCAATGCCTCAATGCCTCAATGCCTCAATGCCTCAATGCCTCAATGCCTCAA
>JALHRR010000009.1:0-75562 GCA_022841345.1 Saprospiraceae bacterium | reverse complement strand
GCCTCAATGCCTCAATGCCTCAATGCCTCAATGCCTCAATGCCTCAATGCCTCAATGCCTCAATGCCTCAATGCCTCAATGCCTCAATGCCTCAATGCCTCAATGCCTCAATGCCTCAACGCCTCACCGAGGCTGTAAAATAACCTCTACCTTTTTCTCTTCACACTCCTTTCTTTCACACATTCTTCACACATACAGGGTTCGTCGTTTTTCTTACCCATGGCATTTAAAACTTTATTCAACAGTTCAAGATCAACCCCTTCGTCATAATCGTCATCATATTCTTCATAATATTCGTCATCTTCATCATAGTCATCATCAAATTCATCATCATCATCGCCCTCCATTAACATATATTCTTCCCATATCAATTCATCGATTTTGGTTTTTGCCCTTGCTTTGGTTTGAAGCTCTGATGCCTCAGCTTCATGCTGAGCGATTTCCATTTGTATTTCTTTTTTCATACTCTTAATCAAGCCCGGAACCTCCAGTTTGCTGCTGATAAGTATATCATTTTCGAATGCTTCCTTTTTAATGGTCTCTAGTTTTGATTCCAGATTGTCGTGCAATTCCTGAATCGATTTTTTCAAAATGGCTGCTTGCTGACTTTCAAGCAGTGTCTTACTTTCTTCTTTCA
Organism: Saprospiraceae bacterium; assembly: GCA_022841345.1. Classification (GTDB taxonomy): domain Bacteria; phylum Bacteroidota; class Bacteroidia; order Chitinophagales; family Saprospiraceae; genus SLDF01. The sequence goes on along the minus strand of JALHRR010000009.1, from coordinate 74,925 downwards.
GATCCATAATGAACAATTCCAGCAGTTTATCAATATCACCACTTTGATACCAACTATTGACCATTTGCAATTTTTCCTGATGTAAGTTTTTCTGAGCAGGATCCATTACTTTATCAGGGTGAAAAAATTTACATAATTTCTTATAAATGGTCTTAATGAAGTCATTCACATCATCTAAATCTGAAAAATGTGCTCCTGATTTTGAAGCAGTATGCTGCTCCATTTGCTCATCTATTCTTTCCTGTGCAAACTTTTCCTGGAGCATTTCCTTCATTGCTTGCGGATCTCTTATTCCATTCTTAAGGGTTTCAAAATCAAGACCTTGTTTATTGAAGAATTCAGAATTTAAAATGTTCATATCCTCATCAGTAATGGCATCCATAATCCTGATAATATATTCAAGAGAATCTTTGTGCTGTTTTTCTATTTTATGAAAATCAGGATGCTCGCTCAGACCTGCACCCAGCATTCCGATTTTATTGTGAATGAACTGCAATTCCTCTTCACCCCATTTCCACTTTAAAGCTCTGGAATATGCTTCTGCCAACTTTATTTTTGAACCATCCAATTCAAAGTGTTCATTTTGCAATTGTGTCTCAATCTGTTGCGTTGTATATTTTAGGACATCCAGCATCCGATCAATTTCAATTCTGAGCGCTTCGATGCGTTTTATTTGCTTTGCTATTTTGCTGCCATCCTTTAATTTCTGGACTGTTTTTATGAGTTGCATGGCTTGGATATTTTTATTGTTAATTCTACTTGTCCTGAATCTGGCTGAATTTCAAAACATCTATTGCCAGACATATAACTAAGCAAATATATATTATTTATATATTTAATAAATGGATGGGAGTGGAAATATTTGTAGTTAGGTTCAATTTTATCCATCTGCAAATGGACAATGAATAAAAAGTTGGTTATTAGGTGACTTATTGTGTAGAGATGGTGACATCCTGCATCGCTGCGCTTGCATGGTGACATCCTTTGCCTGCGGCAAAAGGTGACATCCCCGAAAATATTGGCTGCAAAGCAGACAATATTTTCGGAGGTGACAGCTGGCGCTCAATTCGGGCAGGCAGCAATCAACTCAGAAATTCTTTTACAACTCTAAACTGTGGTTCTTATTTCTTCACGGAGCAAAACTCAGCCCCGACCCCTCTCTTGGGAAGCTAGGGGAGTTGAAAACGTTCATCCCGGCTGTTAACCAAAAGCTAAAGGCCAATGGTAAGAACTGGGTGAATGCAATTCGCCCATACATTACAATACAACTCCAAAGCTAAATTTGAAAAAATAACGGCTGTTAACTGGCTGTGTCACTCATTACGCATTACACCGATTCCCCGATTAACCTTTTTTCACCGATCGGCTGGTTGAGGTATATCTCGTGGCTTTTTCGCGAGGGGTTTTACCGCCTCGCTGGTATATGTCGCCCCTTCAGGGCTTGTAGCACCTCTCTGGGGGCTGTCCAGCCAGAAGCGGATGTTTGGCTGTTTTCTCGAGGCTCGCAGCTTCTTCCCGGCTGTTTACGCTTACACGTAAACACGACCACAACGAGGCCGTTGCCCGGCTGTTTTCTCGAAGCCCGAAGCTCGTGGCTCGAAGCTTTCTTCTGCCGGCTGTTTACGCTTACACGTAAACACGACCACAACGAGGCCGTTGCCCGGCTGTTTTCTCGAAGCCCGAAGCTCGTGGCTCGAAGCTTTCTTCTGCCGGCTGTTTACGCTTACACGTAAACACGGCCACAACGAGGCCGTTGCCCGGCTGTTTTCTCGAAGCCCGAAGCTCGTGGCTCGAAGCTTTCTTCTGCCGGCTGTTCGCCAATAGCCAAGGGCCAAAAGCTAAAAGCGGCTGTTCAACCCATCACTCATCACTCATCACTCATAACTGGCTGTCCATCTTTCAACTTTCAACTTTCAACTTTCACTTATGCCTTACTCCTTACCACTTACGCCTTACATCTAAAGCCTCCCAATATTGATATAAAACCTCCATCCCCAATTGTCATACGCACCATTTTTAAATGACCAGACGAAATCTGTACGAAGGATTCTGAATAAAGAATACCCGATTTTATCAATTCCAATACTTAGCTCTGAATAATGTGCCTTTTCGTCAGTCCAGAGATGTGCCGCCCCTGCAACAAGACCAAATCCCAGCTTTCTGATGAGGGGAATTTTATCAAAAAGATAACTATTGTCATTCCACTCCATGTGAAATTGTCCGAAAGTTCCTGCAGAGGAAAAAGCATATACCGGCAACATTTTAAAGCCGCGAAGTTGATTTTTATTGGACATCAGGATAGTGCGGCCGCCATTAAAATGCTGGTAATCATAGAAGTAGCGGGGACTTTGCAGAAAATGGCCCACTCTGGCAAACACATCCAGGCTTCCATAAATACTTCGAATTACATCAGATTGAAGAAAGTCCAGTTTGATCTGATGGAATGAACTTTGCACTCCATCCAATTCAAATCCGCTCCGCCAGGCTAAAGTGATTGTAGGCCGGTTCCCATCAATATAGGTTCTCTGATTGGGGTAACTCAGGTATTTCCTTCCCGGATGCCATATATATTCCAGTTGAACAGAAGCCATGGTATTCTGCCCCAGGACGACTTGTTCAGGATCTAATCCCGGAGGAAAATTGCCCGGGAATTCCTTGTCTTTATTCCGAATAGAATACGTCGCATTATTCTCCACTTGTGTCCTGCGGGCCACCTGAATTTCAGCCCCAATTTCATCTCCATAATTCAGGGTTCGTTTTGAACCTATCCTGCCATACAAATTATCGAAATATCTTATCATTCCATCTCTGGCATATAGAAGCATCAGAGAATTATAAACTTCCGGAAATGCGTGTTCAGGATTAATATCAATCAGTTCATTGCCGGCTCTGACAGTCCAGGTCTGATAGTTTATTGCATTGGATTGCTTTTTCCATTCCAGAAATCCCCGCTGCCCCTGATCTGCCCAACCGTAGGTATAGCCTCCTTTCCATTCAACATATTTTTTGACCTCGGATTGATTGTAGTTGTTTCTGTAAGAACCCAGAATGCCGATTCCCCAGCCCTGAACTGCGTTAAAATTGGTATTCAATGCTACTGTGATTCTCTTTCCATCATAACTTCTGCGGTGTGTATAGGAGGTGATATTTGAAAACTTAAATTTATTATTCAGCCTGTCAATTGAATCCATATAAGGCTTACTGCTTCGAACTTCATATATGGAATCCTTCAACTGATAATCTTTTTGTTCTTCAAGGGTGAGTGGGACCGGCCGCATTTCATCCCAGTATTCATCGTCCTTTTTATTCGCCCCTTCCAGAATTTTCATGACCTCTTTTGTGAAGAAATCCTCATTTAACTCCGGTTGGAGATTATACTCACTCGTGATAGCGACAAATTCACCTCCGATTTTAATTCCAAAAATGCTGACATTGAAAAACAATGCCTGATTCAGAATCATCCATTTATCCGCTTCTACCGGAATATATTGTTGTCTGATATGAATAGTATCGATCAGGTCAAACTTCGCGGCAGCGGCAGTAAGGTATAAGTCGATATTGTAAATCCTGAAATCTGGTTCGCTGATATAGATGATTCCTCCAAAAACAGCGTCCTCTGATCTTCTCGGAATCACTTCGATCTTATTGACCAAGCGACCGGATTCGTCATAAGACGCTGAAATCAGTTTATACCGGTAATACGATAGCGCATTATCCGCAATAGGATTGATAATCGGCCTGGTAAAATCAATGGTATTTTGATAGAAATTAAGCACTCCAAAGCGGTTAAAACTGAAATCAGCGACATTACCGCTGACCTTGGAGGATTTCATGACCTCTTTCCTTTCACCGTCTTTGTAGAAATACTCACTTTCTGATTCACTTAAATACAAAATTCCCCTGCCTGTAGAATCAAGAAAAGCATCTGCAGCTGTGGTTACAGAATCTGACCTGAATCGTTCGGGAACCGAATTCAGCCTCACAATTCCTTTCATGTACACGTTGCAGGTATAAGTATCTACCAGATCCCTGTAATAACTACGTTTTGCAATGGCTTTCCTGATGATAGCATATGCAGGATCCTCTGCATTGGCAATAATTTGTACTTCTGAGATGGATAACAGATCTGGTTGAAGAGACACATTGATTTCTATTGCCTTACCATTATAATTTATTTCTCTGGACGCTGCTTTATATCCCATATATTGAATAATCACCTCATGTCGGCCACCCGGAACGCTTAGCATAAATTCACCTTCCGAATTGGCACTCGTGCCTATTGTCGTATTTTTCAAATAGACGGAAGCGAAGGGGAGAGGTTCGTTGTTTTCATCAGTGACCCTTCCTCTGATTTGGGCATTTATTGAACAATTTAGAAAGAGAAGGAAAAGTGTCAGTTTCCAGTTCATATTGTAATGGTAATACTATGGGTTATAAATACAGGAGTTGAATATTTCAGGCTGTAATATATATATTTCTAATTCAGTGATTCTTTATGAAATGTTAAAGTAAGGAGTTTAAATGTTGTTTCCTTTATACTCAGGTACCCATAATTATGAACTGCGATTCCATGCTGATAGAATTTGCAAGCCTTCCCTTGTTTCATATGAGGAAAAAGTTTTACATTTGAAGGTGAAAGGCATTAGTAATAAGTAGTAAGTAATAAGTAGTAAGTATTAAGGAGTAAGGAAAAAGGAAAAAGAAAAAGGAAAAAGGTAAAAGGAAAAAGGTAAAAGGAAAAAGGCAAAAGGCAAAAGGAAAAAGGTAAAAGGAAAAAGGAAAAAGGTAAAAGGAAAAAGGAAATATTTTATAATATATATATCTGGTTGACTGTTTATTTTCTTCCCAAAGCTTTGCGGATCAATTTTTAATAATTTGTCTGTTCAACTCATACCTCATATCTCATATCTCATATCTTTTCTGCTGTTTAACTCATAACTCATAACTCATCATTCATAACTCATCATTCATAATTCATAACTTTTACCATGTTCAAATGGCTTATCCGTCTGCTAATTTTTGCACTGATCATTTTGATCGGATACAACTACTTTTTTGGCGACAAAGAAGAGAAAGAAACATCTGAGGCTATTGTTACGCAGGTCAAGTCACTTGGAAAGTCACTTGGAGGTGTCCTGAAGTCTGAGAAGGAAAAGTTTGATGCAGGCAAGTACGATGAGGCACTGGATAAAGTCGGCAATTTCATTACTGGTATGAAAAAAAATGCTGACAAGCTCGATTCCGGTCAACTCAGACAATTAAAGGAACTGGAAGAGAAGCAGGAGCTTATGCAAAAGCACCTTGACGAAAACAAGGACAGCGGGGACAATCTTAGCAAGGCCGAAAAAGAAGCATTGCAAAAAGAATTACAGGATATCATTCGCGAGATGGATGAGTTATTAAAAAGTACGAGGGAGGAATAGGCCTTTAGCATTTTGGGCGTGCCCCTGCTGGATTATTTCAGGTACTTGAGCGGCTAGCTACCTCGCAGGGTCGCTCCCTTCCATGGCTCACTTCGTTTCCGTCCCCAATGCTTTGGGGACCCGTCGCTTTGCTCCGGCATTCCAGGCAGCTCACGCGAAAAGCCGTTTCCGTTTAAATATTGTATTATTCAATTTTAGGCCGCACTAAACGTGTTGGTTATTATGTATTAATAATGAATATAATCTTACTATAAAGTAAATTATTATATACCTTTATGGAAGTATTGTATTTAATTCTTAACCATGAAATGTTCTGAGCTGTATCGAATTTTATGTAATCATGGATGGTACCCGATTTCCCAAAGAGGATCACATGTTAAGATGAAACACGATAGCAGAGAGGGTAAGATTATTTTTCCTAATCATGGAAGTCAGGAAATTGGTAAAGGTCTGGAAAAGAAAATTTTAAAGAAAGCAGGAATTAAAATTTAATAAAGTGGCATCAAAAAAGAAGATTTCGATGATTGTCGAGAAAACAGATACGGGTTTTTCTGCGTATGCTGAAAATGAATCGGTTTTCACAACCGGAAAAACAGTTTCTGAATTAATGAACAATGCTTTTGAAGCTATGGAATTATATTTTGAGGATCAGGAGTTTCAATTGACACGAACTGATATAAAGTTTGAAATTGATATTCAACAGTTTTTCAAATATTACAAAGTATTGAACGCTAAATTCCTTGCTGAAAAAATAGGAATGAACGAAACTTTACTGTCGCAATATGTTCAGGGACGCAAAAAGCCATCTGAGAAACAAGTTCATAGAATTCTGACGGGAATACAACAAATAGGCCAGGAACTTTCAGGGATTAACCTCTTGCAAAATTCTTGACACTTTGGGCCTACAACTTCAGCAATTTCAAATGCTGTGTACCTTTTTTAGTATTCAAACTCAACATGTACATAGCTCCGGGTTGTTGCTGAAGCAATTTGCTGATTTCAGAACTAAGATCCTCCGTCGTGCCTTGTAATCCTCTGAAAATCAATGTCCCGTCATGTCGGATCATCGTAGCATCCTGTATCCATTCGTCCTGATTTTGCAAGGCTTCGATTTTGAATCCTTCAGCTGTTGAAGAGATTGGATTGGGTGAAATCCGGAATCCCTGATAGATAGATGGGTCCTTCAAGTGAATGATATTGCTGTTTTTAGTTTCTCCATCTCTTCCCCTTACCCGGATGCGATAGTATGCATCTCCCGGAAACTGCATATCCCTGAATTGAAAATCAAGTTTTCCCTTATGATTCATCTGAACAGTTCCGATTTCTTCAAATTTTATCCCATTGGCAGATCGTTGAACATCAAAGGATTGAATGCTGGCGTCTGAAGCAATTTTCCAGCTCAGGAGTGCATCTTTGCCATCCAGATTTCCCTTCAGTTCGGTAAGGTCCAAAGATAAAGGACCCTGATGTAAGAATACGGCGTAGGAGCGGGGAGGCAATTCCAGAAAGACTGAAAGGGGGATACCATTGGGGCTCATAGCTTCAATGACAGGTTGCATGGTAGTCGCATTTCCGGCTATTTTGGTGAACGCATCCCCCACATTGATCCCAAATGTATTCAGTTGTTGATTAAGCTGAAATATATTTCCTCCAAAATTGATAGCCACCAGAACATCTTTTCCTCCAGGTCCACCTTTGATCTGATATACCACAGCATTCCCTGCAGTTCCATTCGGAGATAAGTAGCTATATGGTGAACTGAATCTATTGAGGTAATCTACAGTTCCTCCAAAAATATGGGAAGCGTGAATTTCAATCAACTCATCTATTTGTGTTTGAAGATTTACCAGAGGAGCATTGGGATAGGAGACTCCGAAATAATCCGGATAAAATACACAGGGTAATCCTACTTTATTATTCGTCAGAATATAAGCATAAGCCAGCATAGGATCCTGCTGTACAGGTTCTCCGGGGCCCCTGAAGTCATGATTATTGATAAAAGTAACAACACTGAATCCACTCATACCGGCAGCATCAACCAATCCGGAATTGAACAGGTTTCTTTTATCCCCAAATCCATCACAAGCATCTTTCAAAGCATTCCTCATCGCAAAGTCGAATACCCTGACAGGCACATCATTACTGGATTTGCTGGCATTGACTGCATCTACCCAACCTTTGAGGAGAGATGGACTTCCATCAAAGAACTCACCCACCACGAGTGAAGGAGATGCATTTATGGAGGAAAGATGGTCAAGTAATTGTCCAACAAAAGGGGGTTCAAAATGCTTTACAGCATCCATTCTCAAGCCTCCAAAACCCATTTCCTGGATTAGCCATCGGGACCATTCATTATAAATATCCCTGGTATTCTGATAACGGGTTTCCACATCGAAGAAAAAGAATGGGAAGTCTTCGTCTCCTGTCATACAAGTTGCATTGATACCATTGGGTTTGAAATTGAGATAATTCATAGCCCCGTCGCCGCTGGGCAATCCGCTGAAGTCTGTCCGGGTCTGCATGGCGAGTTGGCCTATAATATTAGCATTATCTTTTGTTGACCACAGACCATAAGGCCGGATGTCGATTCCAGTTCCTCCTCCATTTATTTCTTCTATGTATAATTCGATAAAGTCTCCTGAAGAATTAAACTGACCATCTGAGAGTGCAATGTGAATCTCATCTACTGTACAACCTGACCCATCAATAGAAGCAAGAAAATCAACACCCAGGGGAATAGTTTGGCTGGATTGGTTGCAATCTCCGCCACCATTTGGTTCCACCTCATTAATTGCCGGCAAATTTTGAAAGCCGACTAAACTTGTCTGAAAATACAACTTATAAGGTCTGTTATGAAATCCGGCATTACCTGAAGCAGAACTGAACTTGAAATAATAATTACATACTCCTCCGGGACAAGTGCCGCTGACAGGTAGTCTGTATCTGGCTTTTCCATTAACCGGATAAGGTGTAGCTGTACCACAACTATTGGGATAGTTTTGATGGTAGTTGCGGGCAGCGGGGTTGTCCTCGTATTCTCCTCCGTCTCTGTGATTGTACACTACATCAGCGACGGGTTGTATTCCACTTCCATTCAGAGTTGCAATAAGGCTCATAACCTGAGTTCCGGTTCCGAAACCCGTTTGCCCAGTATGTTGTCCAAGATCATACAGATCTTTCGGGTCATATCCATTACTGCAATCTCCAAAACTGGCTTTGGATGCAGGTGGCAACCATAGATAAGTGAAGCCTCCATTGGAAAGTGCTGTAACCTGTGAAGAAAGCGTAGCTGCATGGGTCGGTCCTACATAAGAATTGCAGCCGGTTTTAGGGTAATCCCAATACCAGCCCTGCATCATAAAATCCTGAGAAAACAGGGAAAAGCTGTAGCAGAAGGCACAGCTGATGAGTATTGCTTTGCGCAAAGTATTCATAAACAACATTTTATGTACTGATTTAAACTGTGCGCAAAATTGTTAAGGCTGACTTCTTGTATTTCTTACACTAAATTAAATATATTTGCCAAATCTACAAATGGATGTAATCTTATTTTAATGCAGCACATCCATACCAATGATTTCATTGGTGTGATTGTTAATGATTAAAATGAGATTTTATGAAAACGACCTTCACCTTTTGTCTATTCTTTTATTCCCACTTGATGGTATTTGCTGCCGGAGGTTTTTTTGATTCATTTGCATATGTTAATGTCAATGGGTCCGGGAATACTTACTATGATTTAAGTGCAACAACGGGAAACCCCGATTTTCTATCTGCCAATTTGGGAACCATCATCCAAGGCCAATCATTAAGGTTAGGAGGGCAAACCAAAACTTTTAAGAATAATGGCACAGACGTTACAGGAGTTGCGATATTCTATAGATATTATATGGGCTCACCATCAGGTACTTTTACACAAATAAATTACGCTTTTCAATTCAACCTGGCAAGTCCCGGAGACCAACAATGGGGCACGGATATCAGCGGAAGTAACCCTACTGAGTGGAGTGTCAATATATTACCCGGTTCCCCGGCTGTAGGTACATATACATTGGAAGTTTATATGAGGGTTGCAACTAATGGAGTCAATGAAAGTCCTTTTCTATTTGATAGTAGAGGTGGATTGAATTATCAGGCAAGTTTCACGGTTGAAGCTCCCCTCAACGTTTCCATCCTTCAATTTTCAGCCATAGAAAAAGCTTCAGATGTACACCTGAGTGTCTCTATAGATTTTGAAAAACCAATTTTGGATGTGTCTTTCCAAAAAATGGAAGAAGGAAATGCTAAATCCACTTGGAGCAATATCAAAACATTCTCAGGCTATGAGATCAATTCCAAGCTGAACTATATCGACAAGGAACTAACATCAGGAGAATATTTTTATCGTCTGGCGATCACAGACAGGCATGGTGTTACTTATTATTCTTCTATTCAAAGAGTCAACATTCGTAGTACATCAAATATTTCAATTTACCCAAATCCATTCAGGAATGAATTGTTGATCAAAGGATTAGAGGATTCTATTGAAAGTAAAATAGTAATATATGATTTGTTGGGACGTATAGTCTTTGAAAGTATTATGGCAGATGGACTCTCAAAACTCGATGTTTCAGGAATCAGAGAGGGAATGTACACATTTCAAATACTTGACAAGATGGGAAGGGTACTCCATCAGCAATTATTGATGAAGTGACTTTCGAAAATATCAATGTATTCTCTTTGGAGACTAAGTGAAGGAGAATTTGAATATCATTTGTTATATTTGATACTATACCATTAGATATATTGACCTTTGTGGGAAATCTTTCATTGGTACCTTTGTGGAGGCATTATTATTCCTGCAAGAAATAACTGCTTAATTGCTCAGGATTGTATTTAAATTGATTGAGTCAGGTTTAATTTCTTAAAAGTTGCACAATAAGAATGATACAGAGACTGCGTGAGATAGTGATGAAAAATTGCATTGTAGAAGGTAGGGCAGATAATTCACTGGAATACTGGAGCGATGTCTTGTTTGCAAGAAGTATTTTTGCATTAATTCCTTTAAGCCTGCTGGCAGTCATTCCTGCAATTTATGTTTGTCTGCGCGATAGATTATATGGGATTTTGATATTTGATCTCGTTGCATTCCTCCTATTAATTGTAATAGGATATATACCCGGACTCTCTGTCAAGCTGAGAAAAATTCTTTTGATCACATTATCCTTCATGATAACCTTCGTTTTTTTAAACGAATTAGGAAATTTCGGACCCGGACTGGTTTTTTTGCTGGCATCTTCTGTATTTATGATGATTTTCTTTCCAGCTAAGAGGGATAAACTTCCATTTATACTAACCTTACTTTTCTGTATACTTTATGGATTTATCATTCATTTCAGAGTTCTGGAGCTGCACGAATCCATGAATGTTTCGGTAATGACCTGGGTAGCGATTTCGGCCAATGTGCTGTTTTTATCTGCTTTAATTACCAATCAAATTCCATTTTTATTCTCCAGGCTTGAATCCACCATTGCAGATCAGAAAAAACTACAGGAGTCATTAATTGCTTCTAACAAAGAATTACAGGCCTCTATTGATCAGGTAAATAAGAAGAATATCGAATTGGAACAATTTGCATTTGTTGCTTCGCACGATTTGCAGGAACCGCTAAGAATGGTGGCCAGTTTTTTGGGTAAGATCAATAAAGAGTACAAGCATCATTTTGACGAAAAAGGCCTTCAATATATTCATTTTGCTTCTGATGGTGCAGTTAGAATGAAGCAGGTAATTTTGGATTTGTTGAGTTATTCCAGAGCAGGTAATATCGTTGAAGATGCAGAGGATGTAGACCTGAATTATTTGATTAATGATTATTTACTTCTGAGAAGAAGGATTATTGCTGAAAAATCAGTTACCATTAATTTCCATCCGTTACCAGTGATTATGTCTTTCAAGGCTCCACTCACCCATGTGTTTCATGGAATCCTTGACAATGCTATTAAATATTCAAGGGAAGGTGTTGCACCTCTTATAAATATTGTTGCTGAAGAGGTAGGAAGTGATTATCTTTTTACAATTGAAGATAACGGAATCGGAATTGATTCACAATACTTTGAAAAAATATTCATCATGTTCCAGCGTCTGCATAATCACAATGAATATAGCGGTACAGGGATTGGCCTGGCTATTGCCAGGAAGCATATTGAATCTCTGGGTGGCAAGATATGGCTGGAATCTGTTCAGGGCGAGGGTTCTAAATTTTTCTTTTCCGTGCCTAAAATTAAAAAACAAATATGAGAGGAGCTCACATATTATTGGTGGAAGATAATGAAGGGGATATCTTACTCACTCTGGAAGCATTTGAAGAGCTGGGAGGAAAACATAAAATCAGCGTTGTGCGGAATGGAATGGAAGCCTTACATTTTTTATACAAAAAAGAAATATACATCCAGGCGGAAAAACCGGATCTGATTTTACTGGATATTAACATGCCATTATTGAACGGACATGATGTGTTGACACAGATTAAATCTGATGCCATACTTAAGATGATTCCGGTTATAGTCCTGACTACCTCCTCCAACCCTAAAGATATTGTTCAGGCCTATAGCAGCCATGCTAATAGTTTTGTAAACAAACCGCTGGAGATTGATGATTTTCATGAGGCTGTTTATAAAATTGAGCAGTTTTGGCTGGATTTGGCTGTGTATGTGAATTGATTTTAAAATTATTTTCGATCAATTTAACAATATCCACTGTATCCCAATCCTCAATCCTGCATCCTGCATAGGATATCTCAGGTGCTGATATCCAACTATTCCTGTAAAAGCATTTAACAGGTTTTCATATCTCACGGAGACATTGAATACCTTGACTCTCATGGAAATAAATGCATCCACTTCGTAGTAATCATCCAGGGCTACAGAGCCGGAGTAGTAAAATTGGCTGTGGGCTGGCATAAAGCCCAAACCATTGTATCCTTTGATATACCTTCCATCTGCTCCCATTCTGAAAGTAGATTTATCATTGAATATCGGTCCTTCATAGTAAATACTTGCCTTTGTAAAAATAGGTGGAATGCCCAATTCAGGAGCTGAACTCGTCTGTAAGGTAGCACTCAAATCAACATTCATTCTCCATATTTTGAACAGTTGAGTGAGACCAAACTGTGCAATAGTGGCATTATTATCCAATATTCGGGGATAAAATTCCTGGTCAAAGTATAGCGCATTGTTGAGGCTCAATAGTTTTGCCGTGGCTGAAGTCTTTGTAAATGGCACTTGCAATGTGGCTTCCCAGGAATTGCTAATCTGCTCAGGTAGTGCGGGGTTGTTGTATATTTCTGTAAAACTTAACAAAAGTGATCTTGCAAATAACGAAGGCAGATTCCTGTTTCTCTCATAAACTCCTTCCAGCGCTATGAATTTACCCCATTTAAATAAAACGTCTGCTCTGAGCTGACTATTGAAAGCTGCACTTCCCAGCCCTGTTTCCCAAGTCAGTCCACCATTCAATACATTGCTGAAAGATAATCTGCCCGAACCTCTGAAAAACAGTTCATTGAATGCTGTAGCTCCTAAACCCTGGTCCCATAATGAGTTTCTGAATATGAGGTCTGCCTGCAATTGTTCCACTTTGAACCATTCAATAGGCGGAGAAGCCCAGACAGCGCTGGCTTTTTGTTCCAGTGTACTGAAATTATAGGCCGATCTGAGTCCTCTGGGCTCAGTTAACCAGGGCTCGCCATAATATGTCAACAGCTTTTCAGTGGGGCTGGTTTTATCAAAAAATTTGTATCGTTCAGCAAAGTGAGAGATATGATATTTCATTTTCAGACCGGGAATCCATTTGTCTGTGTTGATATCATTGTGCAGGGCAAATGTGCGGTTGAAAATGTATGTTTGCGCCTGGTCAAGATAGGTAGGAATACCAATTCGTACATCGAACGCAGGATCATTAAAAAAGCCGGGAACAGTAACTCCTCCATTGTTTTCCTGCAAATTAGAGTTGAGTGTAAATATGATATAGGATTCAATGACTGACTTCCAGGAATTGAATTTCATTCCAATATTAAAATTTGTATTCTTCAGCCTTTGCCGGTTGAAATCTCCTACCTGAGCATGCCTGTTGTAGTCCAGCGATAACTGGACATCATTTTTAAAATTCTGAGCAAACAAAGCTGTGAATACATAGTCATCCTGATCGCCTCCCCGCAAAAAAGAAAGTGATGAAAATGTAGAGGTCAAATCTTTGTAGAAAGGCAGATCCAATGCTGATTTGTGTTCCCGGCTATATGCCTGTATACCGGGCAAATTGCCTCTAATATAAGATGATTCGAACCATATAGGTCGGGATGGAGATCCGGGAACACCTAAATGTATCTGATCGAAGGTCCTCCGGCGGGCGGGATCATAAAAATGCTGATATCTGTATAAACTAGTATCTGAATACAACTTGAGATCTTTTTCACGACCGGGATAGTAATACTGCACTTGAAAAGAATCTGTATCTACGAAATCTGACAGAATCCCCCGTCTTCCGCTGCTGTCCTCTGCTGTGCCCGGAGGAGGGATCCGTCCGGGAGCAAGAATCGTATCCTGTTCCTGTCCAAATGCTGTATTTTGAGTCATCAATATATAGAAAAGCAGCGCAAAGGATATCCATTTGCGCTGCTGCCATATTCTGATATAGTACTTCTCAAAAAATATCATATATAAATTACTCTTCCAATAACGCCGGACTCATGCCCATATTGGAGAAACCACCGTCATGATACAAATTTTGCATGGTGACCATTCTGGTGAGGTCTGAAAACATGACGACACAGTAATCAGCGCAGGCATCAGCAGAGGCATTTCCAAGTGGGGACATTTTATCTGCATAGCTGAAAAAGTCTGAAAATCCCTTAATGCCACTTCCTGCAGTGGTGACGGTCGGCGACTGAGAGATAGTGTTTACCCTGACTTTTTTCGCCACTCCATAATGATAGCCAAAGCTTCGACCTATAGATTCCAGCATGGACTTGGCTTCTGCCATTTCGCTGTAATCAGGAAAAATTCTCTGAGCTGCAATGTAACTCAAGCCCACCACAGATCCCCACTCAGAGATAGCGTCAAGTTTCATACCGGTCTGCATCACTTTGTGAAAGGATATGGCTGAAATATCCATTGTCTTGAGCATCCACTCATAGTTGAGATCAGTGTATGCTTTTCCTTTGCGAACATTCACCGACATGCCGATGGAGTGAAGTACGAAATCTATTTTGCCGCCCAATATATCCATAGATTGAGTAAAGAGATTTTCCAGATCTTCAAGACTGGTAGCATCTGCGGGAATAATCTGAGCATGGAGCTTGTCCCCTAATTCCTGGATTTTGCCCATTCTCATGGCAACCGGAGCGTTGGTGAGCGTGATGGAAGCGCCTGCTTCAACGCATTTTTCAGCTACTTTCCATGCAATACTTTGTTCGTCCAATGCTCCGAAGATAATGCCTCTCTTTCCGGCCAATAGTTGATGTGACATAGTTTTTTGTTATGAAGGTAAATCAATCAATTCTTTTGCATTCTCCATTGCAGCAGCAGTGGGAGGATCAGTGCTCAACATGACAGCGATGGCCTGAATTTTATCCTGCTCATCGAGTCTTTTTATTTTTGTGTAAGATCGGTCTTTATCTATTTGCTTGTACACTACAAAGTGTTGTTTAGCCTGCGATGCCACCTGAGGTGTATGTGTGATGACGATTACCTGATGACCTTTTGCCAGTTCTTTCAGCATTTTTCCCATCTGCAAGGCAACTTGTCCTGATATTCCTGTATCAATTTCATCAAAAATCATAGTCGGTAAGGAAACAGATTTTGCTATCAGGGACTTAAGGCTTAAGGCTAGTCTGGATAATTCACCTCCTGAGGCAATGTCTTTTATCGGCAGCAATTTTCCTCCTTTGTTGGTTGAGAATAGAAATTCGACCTCATCACGGCCACTTGCCAGATATTTATCTGCGGCTTTCCACTGAATTTTCAATTCTGCCTGTGACATATTGAGTAGTGCAAGGCTTTCCTGAATCTTTTTTTCAATGGGAGAGATGACTGATTTTCTCTTTTGAGTAAGCTCTATTGCAAGTTTATTCAGGGCTGATTCTTTTACTGAGAGTTCTTTTTCAGCATTGATAATGGAGTTTTCAATATCTTCAAAAACAGATAGCTGCTCTTCCATTTTAGCCCGAATTTCAATGAGCTCATCAGCATCCTGAACCATATGTTTCAGTTCCAGTCTGTTCAGCATGTCGATTCTTTCCTGAAGTTCCGTTGCAAGTTCAGGATTGTATTCTACTGATTCTGAGATTTTTGACAGTTCGGAAGCTATATCGTCCAGTTCGATTGTTACTGCATTTAATCGCTCACTCAGTGACGGGAATTCAGGATAAGCATGTGACAATGCATTGATCTGATGTTGAACACTCCCAAGCTGGTCCACTATAGACCTTTCCGACTCACTAATCATCTGTGTACCTGCTGCTGCCACTTTTTGAATATCTTCTGCATGTGACAGGATTCTCAATTCTTCCGTCAAATTAGCTTTTTCACCTTTTTTCAAACGGGCTTCTTCGAGCTCATCAAATTGAAATTGAATAAATGCTCTTTCACGTACTGCCTGTGCCTGCTGAGACTTCAATGTCTCAAGGTGTTGCAATGCCTTCTGATACTGTTTAAAACTGATTTTATATTGATCCAAAATCGACTGGCTTTGTGCCACAGCGTCCAAAACCTGCATCTGGAAATTCTTCTGATTCAATTGATGCGTATCAAACTGTTGATGCAGATCTATCAATTGAGCACAAAGGATTTGTAGTGTTGTGAGGTTGACAGGTGTATCATTGATAAATGCCCTGGATTTTCCCTGAGGTGTGATTTCTCTGCGGATACAAAGGCTGGTCTCATAATCAAGATCTTCCTCCTTAAAAAATGCCTGTAATTCGTAATTTTCTATATCAAACCATGCCTCAACATAGCATTTTTGCGCGGGGTCAAAGACTACCTTAGTATCAGCTCTGTCTCCCATGATCAGACTGAGCGCTCCGAGCAGGATAGATTTTCCTGAACCGGTTTCTCCCGTCATAATGACCAGTCCTTCTTCCAGATCCAATTCCAGATCCTGAATGATAGCATAATTTCTGATCAATAATTTCCTGAGCATAATGTGTTTTTATCTGGCTCTTTCTATCAAAGCCGGATCGACTTGTTGACCTAATTGGATAGCTCTGTCAAAATCTGCTTTTGCTGCTCCCTTATTATTGAGGTCTAAGTGTGATCTCCCTCTTTCTGCAAAGAACAAGCCCTGGTTCGGATTTAACTGTATGGCTTTGTCATACCATGGCATTGCTTCCTGTGTTCTTCCCAAAATTCGGAGTGCCCTTGCTTTTTCATATTGCAGATTGGCTTCACCAGGCGAACGGGCAATCAACCAGTCCAGATCTTTCAAGGATTCTTCAAACTGATTTAAAGCCTGCAAAATCAGGAACCTGTTCATGTAACCATTTGTAAATTCAGGATCGAGTTCCAGACCTTTATTGGAATCCATCAATGCCTCCTGGAATCTGTTCAGGCTGGCTAAAGCCGCTGCACGATTTGTGTAGAATTCTCCTTTTGTAGTGTCAAGTGAAATGGCTTTGTCATAATCAGCTTTTGCCATGTCAAATTGCTGCTGATCAAAATACATACGCCCACGACTATTATAAACAGTTGCTTTATTGGGATCCAGCGCAATGGATGCATTGTAGTCTTCCAGCGCTCGTGCAAAATCTTTATTATCCCTTCTGAAATTGGCACGATTACCATAAGGAAGGGTGATATTTTTATTGTATTTCAATACATGCGTCCAGAGCGTCTCACCATTGAACCAAATCTTGTTTTGATTCCAGGTAACAATGCCATAAACCAATAGAATCCCGGACACACTTATCATCGCAACCATCTTTGAAGCAGGTTTATTGATCAGGAATTGCTGAAAATAATAAGCTGCAATGAAAAATAAGCCGATATAAGGAATATAGGTAAACCTGTCTGCAATAAAGCCTTGTCCCGCACCGACTATCTGCAAAAGGAACATGACATTGAATGTAAACACAGCCCATCCAAAGACAATCACTCTCAGATCTTTTTTATAAGCCAGATAGACCCCGTAAAGGACAGCGAGGACAGGCGCCACAGCGGCATAATAGAACCATGGAATATGCTTTGGATATGGATACAATGGAACCATTGGCTGTGGAATGACAACTTTGTATAAATAGGTCGCATAGGAATAGGCTCCAATACAAAGTCGTTGCAGTACGTTATAGTTCGTCTGTGACTGATCCAGAGATTCATTGAGTGCCAGTGAATAAATACCTATCAAACCAAAGGTAAGTGATAAAGCAAAATAAGGAATTTTTTCCCAAATCAGATTGAGTTTCAAAGGGCGCTTCAAAAGATAATCCACTGCAAGCATGGTCAATGGAAGCGTAACTGCCTGAATTTTTGAAAATAAGGAGAGAATGAAAAAGATAAAAATAAGGCTCAGGTTCCACACAGACTTCTTTTCTGTCTGATACTTAATGTAATAGAATAAGGATGCCAAAAAGAAAAATCCAAATAAAACGTCTTTTCTCTCTGTAATCCATGCCACTGATTCCACCCGCATAGGATGAAATCCAAATAGTGCAGCAAGTAAAACGGCTCCATACATATTTAAGCCAAGCAGCAAACCTATTCTGTACACCATGAAAATGCACAAAAGATGCAATATCAGATTATTAAGGTGATATAGGTAAGGATCCAAACCTACATAATTTCTTTCGATGGCAAATGTCAGGATGGGAAGGGGGTTGTAGTTTCCTATCACATGGCCATCCTCGATACTGAAAATTCGTTTGACATTTTCGCTTGTAAGTTGGGCTGTGTTTTTGTTTTCCAGGATATTGACATCATCATCCCAGTTGACAAATTGGTTTTTTAAGGAGGGGCTGAAAAAGATAAAACTCAGTACCATCACTACCACTCCCGGCACCCAAATTGAAGGCTGTTTCCAGAAAGATGTGGAAATTGCTTTTTTCTGCTGATGCTTCAATACCCTGGCCCTGGGTTTTTCTTTTTGCTTCTTAGCCATAGCTCAAGTTTTGTTTGTTTCTGATGCTTGCGTCGCAAAAGTAAATATTACTGACTTATTTATTAATGATTTTTGCATATGTATTTAATCTTATTGTCCTGCTTGGATCACTTGAGCGATTACAAAAAGCTAAACCAAACAAAAAGTCTTAAATAATTACATCAATCAGAATTAATTATATCTTTGGTAATCAGGGTTTAAAGATATTATTTTATTAAATTATACAATTCCATTTCAGATGCTTCAGGGGGAATTTTAATTTTTCCATTATAATAATCAGCGAGTGTTTTGGCTGTTGGCGGACCAATAGCAATTACTACTGCACCGGGTGGTATTTTATTTGTTATAAAAAAAGACTCAACATTCAAGGATGAAGTAAATATGTAAATATCACAAACAGGAATCGCTGCGGGGTTCATTGAGTTTTCATACACCACAAGATCAATGGGATGAAAAGTGTGGATTCCTTTTGAGACCATAGCATTCCTGGAGTGTAATGCCCGGGGGAAGAGGACCTTCGTACCTGATGCGATCAAATTAAATTGCTTCAGGGTCCCGTCATGTTCACCTGTTCCCATAAAATCTACAGGCCAACCAAACGAGTGAACGACATCGGCTGTACCGGGGCCATAAGCTGCAATTTTTATAGAATGCATTGAGAATTTCAATCTCGTAACATTTTCAGCGAAAGCCTTGACAGCATTTGGACTGTAAAAGAAAATCCAATCGCTGGAGGGGATACTTTCGATTTCAAGATATTCAATTTTCAATAAAGATTGATCTGTAATGCACCAGCCTTTGATTTTAAGTTGCTGGAAAAGGCTTGAAGTATCCAGCTGCCTGCTGATAAACAAAGTTTTGTCAGTCAATTGTTTACTGTTCATTTTGCAGGAATTGCAATATTTGTTTGATGGTATCTTTAGCGGAATTGGAAGAATAGTGGAAATTTTGAACTGGCATGCTCATATCAGTTGCATATGCAACCCAGGTATGATAAAATCCATCAGGATCTGTTTCAGAATACACACCCAGAGGAGTCTGACAACCACCGCCCAGACCTTTTAAAATACCGCGTTCTATGTTTGATATTTCCGCAACATCCTTGTGATGTAGCTTTTGAATGATTCTGCGCATTTCTGCATCACTCTCCATGCATTGATAAGCAAGGACACCTTGTGAGGGTGCCGGTACGAATTCTCTGGGATGCAGATGGACAACAATAAGACCTGACAAATCCGGCTTGATTCTTTCAAGTCCTGCACTTGCCAGCATAATCGCATCAAAATCCTGTGTTCTTAATTTTTGTAATCTTGTAGGAACATTTCCTCTGATATCTTCCAGAATCAGGTCTGGTCTCAAATGTAGCAGCTGCGCTTTTCTGCGAACAGAAGAGGTACCAACTCTGGCGTTTTTGACAAGTCTGAGGTCCTGTGTATTATCAAATGAGTTTTCCCGGATGACAAGCACATCTCTTGGATCTTCGCGATAGGACAATCCTGCAATAATCAGGCCTTCAGGCTGGGTTGTCGGCAGGTCTTTCATGCTATGTACAGCCATGTCAATATTGCCTGCAAGCAACTCATCCTCCAGTTCCTTAGTAAAAAATCCTTTTCCTTCAATCTTATCAAAGCTCAGGTGCTGAATCTGATCCCCTTTGGTTTTAATGATGATCAGTTCAGATGTATATCCGATATTATTGAGCTCGTTTTGCAGAAAATGTGCCTGCCATAGTGCTAGCTCACTTCCTCTTGTTCCTATCCTTATTGTTCGTACGGGTGCTGTTGTCATAGTATTAATATGCCGCAAATATAGAAAATTCATCCCCGATACCGACCCATCTAAAAATAAACCAATACCTTTCGCAGGAATTATACTTGATATTCACCCGGATTTAAATGAAAATTATGAAGGTAAACGCCAGATTGATTGCAGGATTGGTTCATGGTACACTGGAGGGAGATCCTGAAGTGTCTATTTCTGGCCCTTGTGGGATTGAAACTGCAAAAGCTGAACATATTTCATTCATGGGAAATCTGAAATATGAACATTATTTGTACTCAAGCGAAGCAGGAATTGTGTTGATACCCACTGATTTTCAATTAAAAGAATCGGTTAAATCAACACTTATCAGAGTCCCGGATGTGTATCAGGCGGTTGCATTGTTATTGCAACATTTTCAGGTGAAGGAACAGGTAAGCAGCAGTATTGCTGAGAGTGCAATAGTTGATCCCTCTGTCAAAATTGGAGAAGGCACTCACATCAGTGCTCAGGTGTATGTGGATAGAAATGCAGTGATAGGAAAGCATGTTCATATTTATCCTCAGGTGTACATCGGAGCAGAAGTCACCATCGGAGATTATAGTATTATTTATCCCGGAGTCAGGATTTACAGGGATTGTCATATGGGTGAATACTGTATCATACATTCAAATACTGTTATTGGTTCGGATGGTTTCGGATTTGTAAAAGATGAGGATGGTGCATTCAATAAAGTTCCACAGATAGGAAAGGTGAGAATAGGAAACAGGGTTGAAATCGGGGCCAATTGTACTATTGACAGGGCTACAATGGGTGAGACTGTGATTCATGATGGGGTCAAGCTTGATAATCTGATCCATATTGCTCATAATGTTCAGATTGGAAAACATACAGCTATGGCAGCTCAGGTAGGAGTGGCCGGATCGACAAAAATAGGAGAGAGCTGTCTTATAGGTGGACAGGTTGGATTTGCAGGGCATATCGAGATTGCAGATCAGACGGAAATTCAGGCTCAATCCGGAATTGGTGCAAGTATCACCGAAAAAGGTAAAAAATGGTTTGGATCTCCTGCCATAGATTATGTGAGCTATATTAAATCACATATCATATTCAAGAAACTCCCTGAACTATGGAAGAAGGTACTATCGATGGAGAAAACAAGAGATTAACCCGGATTTCTAAAAGCCTGAAATGGGTTTACCAAAGATTAGCCCCGGATTAAAATCCGGTTAAATTTAGAAATCCTTCCACCTCCTTATAACTTATAGGGTTCAAATGAACAGGTAATTGAATTATTATACTATTATTGAAGGCACTTGTCACTACTTATACCCATATGTAGCTATTTCTGTGGCTTTTTATTAATTTCGCGGCACATTTCAACCACTTACATCCTGTTTATGCGACAAAAAACCATAACAAAACCCATAAAGACTGAAGGTAAAGGTATTCATACAGGTAAAGTATCCCATGTTGAAATTGTCCCGGCTGAGTTAAACTCCGGCATCCGATTTGAAAAATTGCATGACGGAGAATCTACTTTGATAGCTGCAGATGTGAGTAAAGTCACATCAAGCACCCGCTGCACAAGCATTACTTCAAATAACCAAACGATTCATACAGTAGAACATCTATTAGCAGCAGCTACAGGTCTTGGAATCACAAATCTGCTTGTAAAAGTTACCGGTGATGAGTTACCAATATTGGATGGTAGTGCAGCTTCCTGGTTGAATTTGCTGGAATCAGGGATAGTGACCGAACAGGAGGGCAGCATAGAACCTTTCAAAATTATTTCTCCGATATATTTCAAGGATGAGGAATTGGGAGCTGAATACCTTGCGCTGCCTTCAGATCAGCTTGAATTTGCTGTCTCAATAGACTTCAAATCTAATGTATTGATTCCTCAGTACACGGAATTGAAGAGTATGAAAGATTTTAAAACTGAAATTGCTGACTGCCGCACTTTCGTTTTTCTTAGGGATGTTTTGATGCTGCACAAGGCCGGTTTAATTCAGGGAGGAGATTTGGAATCAGCAGTATTATTGGTCGAGGAAGTACCTTCGGCTGAGGATGTTGAACTGTTGAATAAAGCTTATCCGGATCATGGATTAGCGCTGGACAAGCCCGGAATATTTGGCAGAGGAGGATTAAGACATCCGAATGAACAGGCCAGACATAAGTTACTAGATCTGATTGGAGACCTCGCCTTGGTTAATATTCCATTTCAGGCAAAAATCATAGCGCACAGACCCAGTCATACAGGAAATACAAGATTTGCGGCGTTTTTGAAACAACAGCTTAAAGACTTAATAAAGAACAATCAGATTCCTTCTTATAATCCAAATGAAACACCAGTCATGGATTTGGTTGCTGTCAGCAATAAACTGCCGCATAGGTATCCGTTTTTGCTGGTGGATAAAATCATAAAATTAGATAACCACGAAGTTGTGGGCGTTAAGAATGTCACCTTCAATGAGGGTTTCTTTCAGGGGCATTTTCCCGATAATCCCGTCATGCCCGGTGTTTTGATTGTGGAGGCATTGGCTCAGACAGGTGGGATTCTTGCTATGCACCTGATGGATGAGGGAACTTACGATACATATTTTCTGAAAATGGATCAGGTAAAATTTAAACAAAAAGTTGTTCCCGGTGACACGCTGTTATTGAGGCTTGAATTGATGGAGCCTATTAGAAGAGGCATTGTGAAAATGAAAGCGGATGCATACGTTGGACTGCAATTAGTCACTGAAGGAGAACTGACTGCTCAGGTGGTTTTGCGCAAATAAGCCCGATGAAAATTATCCTCCAACAAATCGGCAAGCAATACGATTATCAATGGATCTTTAAGAACTTAGACCTGGAAATCTCCTCTGGACAGCAGCTTGCTTTGGAAGGCCGGAATGGTGCAGGGAAATCTACCTTGCTCAAAATCATTTCAGGTTATCTCACGCCCAGCAAGGGTGAAGTGCAGTACCTTACAACTGAGGGTCCTATCCATCGGGATGATGTATATAAGAAAATATCCATGGCCGCTCCATATATAGAGTTATTCGAAGATCTCAGCGTTAAGGAAATTATTCAGATGCAGGCCAAATTGAGACCTTTTCAAAATGAGATGAGAGCTGAGGACATTATGGATTGGTGTTATCTGGAAAATGCATCAGGAAAACTCATCCGGCAACTCTCCTCCGGTATGAAACAACGTTTGAAGCTTACGCTCGCCATTCTAAGTACGCATGATTTACTACTACTTGACGAGCCGGGCACTAATCTGGATGCTCAGGGTCTGGAATGGTACCATCGTTCTCTCGATACATTTGTAAAATCTTCTACAGTAATCATTGCCTCCAATGTAGCGTCTGATTTTCATAAAACTGAGGCTAGGTTCAGGCTGGAAGCTGGGTGAGAGAAGATTGAATTTTTTTGGAGCTGATTGCCTGATAGAAATGATAGAAAGTTTATTGTGTGATGAATTATAAATTCATAAAATATTAGATCATACCCAAAGCTTTGGGTACGACCATCGGCAAAAATAAATGGCTGTTGGGCTATTAGGCTGTTCCAAATCTGATTTCTGAAACCTGAAATTACTGAAACCTGAAATCTTTCCTCAGCTACTTTCAACTAAATGACATGAAGACATCACAATCAATCAAATCTTCCGATTCTTAAAAGTCTTAATTGCATCCTCCGGAGTCGGCACATGATGTCCGATTCCACCTGCTAACGGATCATTAAATGTTACAGGCACGTCTCCACGTTGAGTACGTTCGGCCCAGGTAAGACTTTCAGTTCCGTCGTCACGCTTAACCATAGTTATACATTCCTCAACAGGGCATACCAGAGAGCACAAATTACATCCTACACAATTTTCTTCAATAATGGATGGAATACGGATATTCAGGTCTCCGGACAATGCGATGGCCTGATGCGCTCCATCTTCACAAGCGGCATAACAAAGCTGACAGCCAATGCATTTTTCAACATTTATATCTGCTACAACTTTGTGCTTTAAATTCAAGTCTTTCCATTCTTTGACATTAGGTAGTGCTTTACCGCGAAAATCTTCAATAGTATTATAGCCTTTATCCCGCATAAACTGCAGCACTCCTGATTCCAATTCTCTCACTATTCCAAACCCATAATGCATCACAGCTGTACAGACCTGAACAGACCCGCATCCGAGTAAAATATATTCCACAACATCCCGCCAATTTTCAATACCTCCAATACCGCTGATGGGGGTGTTCTTTGTGATATAATCCTGAGCAAGTTCTTTGACCATGTTCAATGCAATGGGCTTGACTGCCGGGCCGCAATAACCACCATTGGTACCCGATCCATCCACTTCAGGGTAAGGGGCATAAGTATCCAGATTGATTCCCACAATACTCTTAAAGGTATTAACCAGTGAAATAGCGTCCGTTCCGCCTGCGACTGCTGCTCTTCCGGGATCAGTGATATGACTGATATTAGGCGATAGTTTTGTTATTACGGGAATATTAGCAGCTTCCATTACCCAGCCGACAATTGTCTTTAGTACTTCCGGTTCCTGTCCAACAGCGGATCCCATTCCTCTCTCGCACATTCCGTGGGGACATCCAAAATTGAGTTCGAGTCCGTCAGCTCCTGCATTTTCACAGTCTTTTATAATTTGAATCCATTCAGCGCGACTTTCTACCATCAATGAAGCAATGACTGCATGATCCGGGAAATACTTTTTAACTTCTTCTATTTCTCTGAGATTATCTGCTAGTGGTCGATCGGAGATAAGCTCGATATTATTGAATCCCATCATCCGGCTGTCTCTGTAATTGACAGAACCATACCTGCTGGACACATTCACAACGGGCACGCCCAGTGTCTTCCACACAGCACCACCCCAACCCGCATCAAATGCTTTCATGATTTGATAACCGGTATTGGTCGGAGGGGCAGAAGCCAGCCAAAAAGGATTCGGTGCTTTGATACCCGCGAAATTGATAGATAAGTCAGCCATATGATTTGATTTTAAAAGAAAAGTCTTAATTGAAATTCAATGAATTATATTCAATAAATGATTGAATTAAATGATCTTATTAGGTTGAATTGTAGTTAATTACAGATTATTGATCCATTGGTGAATTCCCTTAGCTGCCGCTTTGCCATCATGAGCACCATTGACCACTTCGGCTCCACCATTGACAGCATCCCCACCTGCGAAATACTTTGGATTCGTACTCTGGAAAGTCACGGGATTTACAACGATCCTTTTACTTCGGTCCAGGTCCATTCCTTCAATTAATGCAAATAAATTACCCATTTTCGCTTGTCCGGTGGCTTTAATTACCATATCACATTCCATTGTAAACTCAGATCCTTCAATTACCTGCAATTGGCCATTAACAGATTGTGTTTTGATAAACTTAACGCCGCTTACTGAGCCATTTCCCAGAATCTCCAGGGGCTGAACATTAAAAAGCCCTTTTGCTCCTGCATTTTTAGCTAATTCATACTCAAAACCATAAGCTCCCATTTCATCTTTTGAACGACGGTATGCCAGCGTCACTTCCTGTGCGCCCATGCGGCAACTTTCGGAAGCGGCATCCATGGCTGTATTCCCTCCGCCCAGAACTATAACCTTATCAGGGACTTGCACTAAATGTTCTTTCATTCTGAGTGCTTCTACAAATTCAACGGCTCCTATGACATTTTCCTTGTCATCTCCGGGAAGACCCAGATCAGCTGTCGGTCCCAATCCTACTCCCAGAAATATTGCATCATATTCTTTTTCAATATCCCTTAATTGCTCCGCATTGCTAACCGGTGTATTATAATATACCTGAAATCCCAGCTGTCCCTGCAAATAATCCATTTCTGCCAGTACTTCCTTGTTTGTAATCTTGTAAGGGGCTGTACCATGGACTGTCAAACCTGATGGTTTATCTTTTGCCTCAAAAATATCAACCTGATAACCCAATGTTCTCAATTCACATGCACAGGAAATGCCTGCCGGACCTGCGCCGATGATTGCTATTTTCATTCCGTTGTTAGGCCCCGGAGAATACAGCGATTTATTGCTTTCGATTACCCTGATAGTTGCAAAATTTTGAAGCCTGCCTATTTCTATGGGTTTGATATCCTGATGATTGTAGACGCAAGCTCCTTCACAAAGCACTTTGGTAGGGCAGACTTTGCCACAGGCATTTCCAAACCAGTTGGAATCATAGATGGTTCTTGCCGATCCTGTGAGATTCCCGGTTTGAATCTGTTTAATAAACAAGGGTATGTCAATACCTGTAGGACAGGCAGTTACGCAAGGGGCGTCATAGCAAAACAAACATCTTGAGCTTTCATAATATGCCTCAGTGTCATTCATGAGGGGCTTCTTCTGCTCAAAATTTCGATGGAATTCTTCTGAAGACTGGGGTCTGTTATATTCGGCCATAAGATGTCAGCTATTTTGAATGAATACAATGGATGTGGATAAGATTCACCCTACAATCCATTTGTGAGATTGAAAAAGTACACATTATTATTCAGAGATCAGTAATCCTGCCATATGTTTCAGGTCTGCGGTCCCGGAAAAATTGCCAGGTTGAACGAACTTCGTCGATCATATCCAGATCAAATGATGTAATTAATAGTTCATCATTATATTCAGAAGCTTCAGCTATGATTTGACCACGCGGATCCACAAAGTAGGATGTTCCATAAAACCTACCCAGATTCCATGGCTTTTCTTCACCGACCCTATTAATACAGCCCATAAAATATCCATTAGCTGCGGCATGTGCAGGTTGTTCCAGTTTCCAGAGATATTGTGAAAGTCCGGCGACCGTTGCTGAAGGATTGTAAACGATTTCTGCTCCGTTCAAACCAAATATTCTGGCACCTTCCGGGAAATGACGGTCATAACAGATATAGACTCCAACTTTAGCATATTTTGTTTGAAAAACCGGATATCCCAGGTTGCCGGGTTTGAAAAAGAATTTTTCCCAGAATCCTGAGGTGTGAGGGATATGGTTTTTACGGTATTTACCGAGATAAGTTCCGTCTGCATCAATCACAGCGGCAGTATTGTAGTACACACCTGCTTGTTCCCGCTCATAGATTGGGACTATAATGACCATTTGGTATTTTTTGGCATATTGCTGCATCAATTCAGTTGTGGGACCAGGGACAGTTTCTGCGGATGCATACCAGCTTTTATCCTGACCGGGACAGAAGTAAGGTGTATTGAATATCTCCTGCATACAGAGGATTTGAACACCTTTTTCACCGGCTTCTTCTATATATGGGAGATGTTTGTCTGTCATAGCTGTCATGATCTCAGAGATGCTTCCTTCGCCTTCTGTCATGGGAAGACTCATTTGGATCAGACCGGATTTGATAATTCGTGGCATATTTTTTTAGTTGAAAGTTGAAAGTTGAAAATGGAAAATGAAAATCAAATATTGCAATAATATTATAGGAAGAAAATTTAGGCGAATTATACCGTATATGAGGTCTTGCCCCGTCTCACGAAGCGTCCATGTCCGGGTTCAAGATAGCATTTTTCATTTTGGATGGCGATTTCACCTCGCAACAGGACGGTTTCAGTTTTGCCGGTCAATTTCCAGCCTTCATAACTGGAATAATCAACATTCATATGATGGGTATCCTTCGATATGGTATGCTTTGTGTTTGGATTGAAGATTACTATGTCCGCATCTGATCCGACTGCAAGGGTGCCTTTCTGCGGATACATCCCGAATATTTTTGCCGGATTAGTGGCAGTAACTTCCACATATTTTTGCAATGAAATCCGACCTTTTTCAACTCCCTCAGAAAACATGATTTCCATACGGTGCTCAATAGCGGGGTGTCCGTTGGGAATTTTAGCAAAATTATCACGACCCATCTGTTTTTGTTCCCAGGAGAAAGGGCAATGATCTGTTCCTACCACATTTACAAGACCCTGCTGAAGTCCGGACCATAGAGCTGCCTGATCTTTCTTTTCTCTGATAGGCGGACTCATGACCCATTTGGCACTTTCAAATCCATTATCATACACAGAGGTATCCACAGTCAAATATTGCGGACAGGTTTCTACGAATACTCTTTGATTACGCAGCGCTGCTCTTCTGACAGCATTTAATGCACCTTCGCATGTCATGTGTACTATGTATCCGGTACAACCGGTATAATGCAGCATATCACAGAATCTGGCGGAAGCTTCAGCCTCAGTAACTTCCGGCTGAGACAAATAATGATAAAGCGGTGAAGTTTTTCCTTCAGATAAATGTTTTGCAATCAAAGTATCAATCATATCTCCATTGGTAGCATGTACAGTGACCAGTCCACCATGTTCTTTTACGACTTTCATCAATCTGATCATCTGACCGTCGTCTATCATCAATGCCCCTTTGTAGGCCATAAAGGTTTTAAAAGATGTAATTCCTTCCTTTTCAATCATTTCGATCACCTCCTTTGCAACCTCTTCATTGAAATCAGTAACCGCCATATGATAGGAATAATCTCCGATTGCTTTGCCTTCAGATTTTTTCTGCCAGGTTTTGAGCGCATTGTGAAGTGTATCTCCCTGAGTTTGAAGTATAAAATCAATCACAGTTGTAGTGCCGCCAAATAGTGCTGCTCTGGTACCGGTGGTGTAATCATCACTGGAATAGGTGCCCATAAATGGCATGTCCAGATGCACGTGAGGATCAATGCCTCCCGGCAAAACTAATCTATCCGTTGCGTCTATCACATGATCCGCTTCCACATTCAGGTTCAATCCGATGCTGTGCACTTTTCCGTCTTTGACAAATAGATCTGCTACATAGTCTTCAGCAGCAGTCACGATTCTTCCATTTTTAATCAGTATGGACATATTATTTCTTTTTAAATTGACACAGGATCGGGCACAGATTTTATCTCTAATTTATCTTTCATCAAAATATAATAGATTAAAAATGCAACCCCGAATCCGGTAAACCAGGATAATGTGTACAAAAAGCTCAAAGCAGGAACCCAGTAACCAACTAAAGCAACGAGGACTCCTGAAGTCAAGGCTATAAGCGCTGCTTTGTTAAAGCCACTTCCACCATAAGCGTAGATTCCATTGGTCATATAAAGATCGGCTAAAGCAAGTTTCTTGTTTCGAATGATAAAATAATCACACAGAACAATCCCCAATACCGGCCCCAACAATCCACTTACAAATACCAGAATAGCTCCGATATCATTCATGATCCACCATGGGCATGCCAAAATACCTACTATAGCCGCAATCATACCACCTGATCTGAAGCTTATTTTCTGAGGCAGGACATTCGAAATGGCATTTGCGGGAGCAATGACATTTGCAGCAATATTGGTACTCAGTGTTGCGATTATTAAAGCAATTTGAGCAATGACAACCACTACAGGGTCTTTAAACCTTGCTAATAAAGAGACAGGATCCCAGGGTGTGTCCTCAACAATCAGAATATCTTTGAATGCGATGATAGCAGCACTTGTGACAAAAATGGCTACGAATGAATAAAAGGTCATAGTCGTCGGTAATCCTAAAAACTGGCCTCTGGTCTGATCCTTTTGATTCTTTGACCAGCGGGTGATATCAGAAATACTGATAGCCATTGTTGCCCAGAATCCAACCATTGCTGTAAACCAAATCAGGTAAGTTAATATACCGGGTTTAGGTTTATTGGTATGATGCTCAGGTAACACTGAGATGATAGATGACATTACTTTATCAGCATCCCGAAATTGCACTTTCACAGGTGATTTACCAGAGTGATAATCAGGAGAATAGGGGATAGGGACAACTGAAACCTGAGTTTGAACTGCCCGCCACCCGGATTCTACCGGCCCCTGATCTGTAGGGATCCAGATATTTACCTCAGTAGCTTTTGGATTTCCGTCTGTATCTGAAATAACGCTCAAAGTCATCTGGTAATTTGTAGTATCATCTTCAACCGGTTGAATGACCGCAGTTCTCATTTGCAGTTGTTTTCCTTGTTCCAGAACTTCAGAAAAACTTCCTACTTTCTGATATCCCCAAACAATTAGAGCTATCCCTATCAATAAAAGAATCGGGGCTGAATAATTCTCCAGCCATTTGATGGATTCCGTTCCTTTCCAAATGAAATACAAATTGATCAACCAGAATAACCCGAATCCTATAAATTTTTCGGCATCCAAATCTGCGGAACCCGGCTGTCCGGTGACAATATTATAAATTGAATAAAATGCAAGACCTCCTACCCAGGTCTGAATCCCAAACCAGCCACATGCCACTATCCCTCTCACAAGTGAAGCGATATGAACGCCATATATTCCAAAACTTGCTCTACCAAATACAGGGAAAGGTATACCATATTTGACACCGGCATGTCCGCTGAGTACCATGGGTAAGGTGATGACCAAGTTGGCGAGTGCAATGATTATCAGTGCGGCCATCCAGCTTAAGCCCGATTGAATCATATTGGATGCCAGCAAGTAAGTTGGAATACAAACCGCCATTCCTACCCAAAGCGCTGTCATATTCCACATGGACCAGGTCCGCTTTTCATGCGGAATAGGAGCCATGTCCTTTCCATTCAGGGGGGAATCATCCAGGGAAGTTGGGAGGTAGAGGTTTTCATTCATATGCTGCGCAGGGTTGAGGTTAATACTTAAAGCAAAATGAAACTAATAAATTTAATAACAATATTCATCCGCAATAGCACTTGCCTGAGAAATAATCTCAAAACCCTCATCGATCTGAGCTTCAGTAACCATCAGAGGTGGAGCCACAAAAATGTAATTCCAGCGAACGAATGTAAACATTCCCGCTTCCCTGACTTTAGCTGCCATTCTGTTACTCGCTTCAGAATCAGCAGGTTTTGCATTGAATGGGGTGGTGGCTTCCTTTGTTTTTCTGTTCTTTACATATTCAATACAACCCAATAATCCTGTATTTCTAAAATCTCCGATGGATGGATGCTTTTCTTTTAGTTCCTCCACTTTCGCTTCTACATATTTACCCATACTTGCCGCATTTTCCACCATTTTATCCTCCTGTAGTATTCTAATATTCTCAACTGCTGCCGCGCATGCCACGGCATGAGCTGAGTAAGTCAGTCCTATAGCCATCATATTATTATCATAATGTTTTGCAATAGTATCATTGACCATTAATCCACCCAAAGGAATATATCCGGATGTAATTCCCTTAGCCATTGTAATCATGTCAGGTTCGACACCATGATGCTCCACAGCAAACATTTTACCGGTTCTTCCAAATCCGCTCATGACTTCGTCTGCAATTAATACGATCCCATATTTATCACAAATCTCCCTGACCAGTTTCCAATAATTGGGAGGATATTTAATACATCCTGATGAACCCGATTCACCTTCCATCAGTATACCAGCTATGCTGTCCGGATTTTCATAAATGACCATTTGCTCCAGATTACGGGCAGCCATTTCGCCACATTCCTCTATGGAACTTGTATTCCAGGGACAACGATAGAAATAAGGATTTTCTACATGCAGTATATTTGGCATCTGCTGGCTGTCCATAGGAAATTTGCGGGGATCACCACCAGCAGAAATGGCTCCATATGATCCACCGTGATAAGATCTGTATTGAGCTATGATCTTGTGCCTGCCTGTGTACATCCTTGCCAGCTTGATAGCATTTTCAATGGCTTCCGCCCCACCGAGTGTAAAGAAGGTCTTATTAAGTGAAGGAGGAGCTATTTCGGCTAGCTTGGCACCTAAGATCCCCCGCGCTTCCGTGACCATTCCCGGAAATACATAACTGACTTCCTCCATTTGTCGGGCAACAGCTGTTGTGATCCGCTGATCTCCGTGCCCGATATTAACATTCATCAATTGGGAAGAAAAATCAATATACTTCTTTCCACTTCTGTCATATAAATAAACCCCTTTTGCCTTTTCAATGCTGATAGGATTAATCCCTGCCTGCTTCGACCATGAAAAAAGTGTGTGATCCAGATTCTGTTGTATAATGTTGTCGCTCATTTGTTTTTGTTGTTTACACTAATGGTTCTGTTATTATATGGTTGTAATTTTCTGTTTTATCCCGCTATTGCGGGGTGATTCGTCAACGCAGGGCGATTCGTGAATCGCCCCTACACTGGCTAACCTCCTATATAAGTGGGCGAATTGTAATTCGCCCCTAGATTTCCATATCCCCGGCTTCTCAATTCATAACTCATCACTCATCACTCATAACTGGCTGTTTCATTTCATATCTCATATCTCATATCTCATATCTCATCACTCATCACTGGCTGTTTCATCTCATATCTCATATCTCATATCTTATATCTCATAACCGACTGTTCCATCTCTTCTCTCATTTCTTTCTGCTTTCCGCTTACCGCTCTTCGCTCTCCGCTCTCATATCTAGCTCATCCAATTCGTCTTGGCTTCCGCATTCCACTTCACTGAGGTTTTCTTATTCTGTGTCCAAAATTCTATGGAGCTTTTTCCTGTAATATCACAAACCCCAAATTTTGAATCATTCCAGCCACCGAATGGAAAAGGTTCGCGTGGAACGGGAACTCCTATATTTACACCGATCATACCTGCACTGGCTCTTTCCATCACTTCACGAGCTGCGCCACCACTTTGCGTAAATACAGCTGCGGCATTTCCATATCCGGAGCTATTTTCAATTAAAATGGCCTCATTCAGATCCTTTGCTCTGATGATGGAAATAACAGGCCCAAAAACTTCTTCCTTTGCTATTGCCATATCAGGAGTTACATGATCAATGATGGTGGGACCGACATAAAATCCACCTTCTTTCCCTGCTACCACAGCATTTCTGCCATCCACAAGGACTTTCGCACCTGCAGCTTCAGCATTATTGATATATTTTTCAATTCTATCCTTTGCAGCCTTGCTGATCACAGAACCCAGATTATCACCCGGGACAATTTTTTTAGCTTCGGTTACCATCCGATCGATGATATGTTCGATTCTGTCCACACCGACCATGACAGCAGCTGCCATACAGCGCTGACCGGCACAACCTGACATGGATGCAATTACATTAGATGCTGTCATTTCCTCATGAGCATCAGGAAGTACGATCAGGTGATTCTTTGCACCACCCAGAGCCACGCATCTTTTCAAATTTGCAGTTGAACGTTGATATACGAGCTTGGCTACTTTCGTAGAACCTACAAACGACACAGCTTTGATATCCGGATGATCGCAAATGGCTTCCACCGTTTCTTTGCCTCCATTGACGATATTGAAAACACCATCAGGAAGTCCTGCTTCTTTGAGCATTTCAGCTATTCTTGTAGAACTCATGGGAACCAGTTCCGAAGGTTTCAGGATCATGCAATTTCCCAGCGCTATTGCATTGGGAATGGTCCAGTGAGGTACCATATTTGGGAAATTAAAAGGAGCAATAGAAGCGACTACTCCGAGTGGTTTCCTGTCGATACGCACTTCTACACCCCGGCTCACTTCCTGCACTTCATTGGAAATGATTTGAGGCATGGAGCAGGCAAACTCTGTTAGCTCTATACTTTTTTCAACTTCTGCGCGGGATTCCGACCAGGTTTTGCCATTTTCTCTGTGGCAAAGCTCTGTGAGCTCGTCCATGTATTTTACCAGGAGCTCTCTATATTTATATAATACCTGCACTCTGTCTTTTAATGTTTTGCCTGACCATTCAGGATATGCTTTCAATGCAGCCTGAACTGCAGCATCAAGATCGGAGTATCCGGACAAACCTACTTTTGAAATTTGTGATCCATCCAGCGGACTGATCACTTCCAGCCAATCATGCTGACTGCTGACAAATTCTCCGTTGATAAAATTGAGTGTCTGATGTGAGTCTGTGAAAGAATTATTCATATGATCGCTTTATTAAATGAAATAGCACGGAAACATACAAATATAGTTGGTAAATTATTAATATGTTCATTAAAAATTATGCCTGAATATTAACTTTGTAACATATTGCTTTCTGAATGGTAAATTTAGCAGAATAATATTCTGCATAAAAACCGCATTTAATTAATGAGCTTCCTGACATTCTATCCATGAACTTTGCATATCTCACTTTCTTTTTATTTGCCATTGTATGCAGTGGCTTCAGCCAGACCGAACAAACCGATAATCATACCATTGCCTGTAAACTCAGCGAAAAGGAACAATCAGCCCGTAAAGAATTGGTGCTTACAAAACTTAAGAAATCAATTCTTGAAAAGCAGGAGCTGGACAGTGGTTATGCTTTCCGATTCCCGGGAAATGATCAGATGCTGGATGATTTGACAGCATTTATCAAATCCGAAAGAGAATGTTGTTCCTTTTTGTATTCAGATTATTTGTGACGAATAATGAAAATGAAATCTGGTTAAAATTGACCGGACCTAAAGGGACGAAAGAATTTATAAACGATAATTTTGAATGGTAAATTTTTATTCTAATATGATAGAACTCATTCGTACAAATTCACAAAATCCCGACTTCATCCATCTAGTCAATTTACTGGACAAAGATCTCAGCATCAGAGACGGAGAAGATCATGCTTTTTACAATCAATTCAATAAAATCGATGCCATCAAGCACGCTATAGTGGCCTATGAAGCTGATACTCCTGTGGGTTGTGGAGCATTTAAAAAATATGATTCAAACACCATGGAAGTCAAGAGAATGTATGTCCCTGAAAATCATAGAGGAAAGGGAATCGCCAGTTTAATCCTGAAAGAACTGGAAAAATGGGCCGTATCATTGGGGTATAAAAAATGCATTCTGGAAACTGGAATCAAACAACCTGAAGCCATAGCATTATATAAAAAGAATGGCTACAGGATTATTCCAAATTATGGCCAATATCAAAACATCGAAACCAGCGTTTGCTTTGAGAAAGAAGTTAGGACATAAAGCAATTTTATTTTTAAACCATTCATAGGTCTAAAAGTACTTCATCCGGATTGAGTGCCGGAATCTCACTCACTTTAAAATCTTTCGTATTGGGGATTATAAATGTTTCTTTTCAAGGTTCGTTTTGCGTTCATATTCCTCATCATAATCTTGAGGGAGCGTTATGACACCAACTATTTTGCTCAGCTTAGTTGACAAAGGCTTCATAGAGTGCTCCTGTGTTAAGGATATCAGGTAGTTCTCTATAATTTCAGAAAGACTTCTTCCTGTTATCTTAGCATAAGATTTTGCCGCTTCGATTGCAGACTTACTGAGGGTTAATGTAAGTTTGGTTTTCAACAGGTAAAGATTTATTAATTGGTAAAGATATTTTGATTCAAATGAAATAGCAAATACATAGCTCTTAATGCAGTCAAAATTAATTGCTATCTTTCAAAACTGTATAAAAAGGCTGCTATTTGGCTGTTGACAATTCTGAAACCTGATCCCCAAAGCTTTGGGGACTGAAATCTGAAACCTGAAATCTGCAGTGACCAGAACCATGCTAGGCAATCAAATGTTCAGTTTGAGAATTTCAATTTCAAGCTGATAAAGAAACTAGTTATTTCTTTCCTTTTCTCAATTTCCCTTAATTCCTTACCTTTGCAGCCTTGAAATTTTATTCAACATTTCAGAATAGTAATCACAACATATGTTTCAGAGTTTATCAGATAAATTAGAAGGTGTATTTAAGACCCTTAGCGGAGATAGTAAGCTTACGGAGCTGAATATTGCTGCCTCCATCAAAGAAATTCGCCGTGCCCTTGTTGCAGCGGATGTGAACTACAAAATTGCCAAGGAATTCACCGACAAAGTCAAAGACGAAGCGCTTGGTAAAAGTAACGTGCTGAAAGCCGTTAAGCCCGGTGAGCTCATGGTCAAGATAGTCATGGATGAGTTGGTCAATCTGATGGGTGGTCATTCAGTAGGAATCAACACTAAAGGCAATCCCGCAGTGATCCTGATTGCAGGCCTTCAGGGTTCGGGAAAGACAACATTCTCCGGTAAGCTGGCAAATTTCCTTCGTTACAAGAAGAATCAACGACCGCTTCTAGTAGCCTGTGACGTCTATCGTCCTGCGGCGATTAATCAGTTGACTGTACTCGGCGAACAAATCGGAGTCCCGGTATTCAAGGATGAGGAAAGCAAAAATCCTCTTGAAATTGCATTAAAAGCCATTGCATTTGCCAAAGCAAACAGTCATGATGTAGTAATCGTGGATACTGCCGGTCGTTTGGCCATCGATGAAGCGATGATGAAAGAGATCAGTGGATTAAAGGAAGGACTGGCTCCACAGGAAACACTTTTCGTAGTGGATTCCATGACGGGTCAGGATGCTGTCAATACTGCAAAAACCTTTAACGATACAATTAATTTTGACGGTGTAGTTCTCACAAAACTGGATGGTGATACCAGAGGTGGTGCAGCCTTATCCATCAAATATACGGTAGGTAAACCCATCAAGTTCGTGTCCACCGGGGAGAAAATGGATACACTGGATGTGTTCTTCCCTGAAAGAATGGCGCAGAGAATCCTCGGAATGGGGGATATTGTCTCCTTCGTAGAAAAAGCTCAGGAGCAATTTGATGAAGAGGAAGCAAAAAGAATTGAAAAGAAAATTCGCAAGAATAAATTTGATTTCAATGACTTCCTGAGTCAATTAAGCCAGATTAAAAAGATGGGGGACATCAAGAGTTTGCTGAATATGATCCCGGGTATGAGTAAGATGACCAAAGACCTGGACATAGATGATAAGGCATTTTTAAAAGTAGAATCGATCATTCATTCCATGACTCCTCAGGAAAGAAGCAATCCTGAGCTGATCAATATGAATCGCAAAAAAAGAATCTCTAAAGGCTGTGGCCGTGATATTCATGAAATTAATATGTTTCTAAAACAATTTGATCAGATGGCCAAAATGATGCATACCATGAGTAAAGGAAAAGGTATGGCAAACATGGTCGGAGGGATGAAAGGCATCCGTCCAAATTAAATCTGAAAAATAATTGTAAAAAAGTTTGGACGTTTAGTTAAAGAAACGTTAAATTTATCCTTGATCAAGGTCGTGTGAAAAACGTTGTCTCCAAAGCCCCGGCAGTATAGCTGTTCGGGGCTTTACTTTTGACGCATTTCAGCTATATAAAATTTATAGTAATTTTTTAAATTTCTATATCTTTATTGCGACAATGTTTATTCACACAATAACCTATTTTATGTCAACACGTCTGACAACTTTGATACATCCCGGCATCTCCGGCCTGCGGAATTTATTATTAACATTCATTTGTGTCTTCCTTACCGGATTTATCTATGCTCAGCCATTGCCTTTGGATCCCAGCATCCGTATTGGCAAACTGGAAAATGGTTTGACATATTATCTTAAAGTAAACAAGAAACCAGAAAACAAGGCAGCACTCAGAATTGCTTTGAAAGCCGGATCTATCGTGGAAGATGAAGATCAGCAGGGTCTCGCTCACTTTGTGGAGCATATGTGTTTCAATGGCACGAAGAATTTTACAAAAAATGAGATGATCAATTATCTGGAATCAGTGGGTACCAGATTTGGTCCTGATCTTAATGCATATACCAGTTTTGATGAGACAGTTTACATGCTTGAAGTGCGAACCGATGATGCGGAGAAATTATCCAAAGGTCTTACAGTGATGGAAGACTGGGCAGGTGGTGTTGCTTTTGACGGCGACGAAATTGATAAAGAAAGGGGAGTGGTGGTTTCAGAATGGCGTTCAAGGTTGAGCGCCGATCAGAGAATGTCCAACAAATATTACCCTGTCATGTATAAAGGCTCCCAATACGCGAACAGACTTCCAATTGGAAAACCGGAAATAATAGAAAATGCGCCTTATTCTACTGTTAAGCGCTTTTATACAGATTGGTACAGGCCGGATTTGATGGCAATTATAGTTGTCGGTGATATCGACCTCAATGCCATGGAAAAAGAGGTGAAAACCAGATTTTCCAAACTTATTAATCCACCAAATCCCAGACCAAGAAAACAATATAATGTACCACTTACCGGAGAAAATGCAGTATCTGTTGTTTCTGATAAAGAAGCCGGTTTATCAACTGTAAGGGTAATGTACAAGCACAAGAATACAAAAACACTCACTAAAGCTGATTACCGGTCTAAATTGGTCGAACAACTATACAATTCAATGTTGAATCAGCGATTGAGTGAATTGCAACGTCTGCCAGATCCTCCGTTTATATTTGCATATAGCGGATATGGCGAAGATGTAGGAGATCTGGCTACCTATACTTCGTATGCAGCAGTAAAGGAGACAGCCCTTATGAAAGGACTTGAAACCATTCTAACAGAAAATGAAAGGGTAAAAATTCATGGTTTTTTAGAGTCTGAATTGGAAAGAGTTAAAGCCAGCTTGATTAAAATTGCTGAAAGTGCTGTTCTTGAAGAAGATAAAACTGAGTCTACAAGATTTGCAATGGCTGCAGTTTATCACTTTTTAGAAGATAGCCCGCTATTGTCTGCACAGCAGAGACTGGATATGCTGAACTTATATTTGAAAGAAATCAAGCTGAATGAAGTTAATATGCTTGCAGCTAAATGGCTTAAAGATTCGGACAGAGTTGTGATTGTAACTGCTCCGGAAAAAGAGGGTTTAGTGCTGCCAACTGAAAATGATATCAACACACTTATATCAAATGTAAAAAAATCTAAACCTGCCGGCTATGCTGATGATGCACTTGATGAGCCGCTTTTAAACAAGAAACTGGTATCTCAACCGCCAGCTACTATACGGGAGGTAGATGAAACAAATACACTAGAATTGACCTATAAAAATGGTGTAAAAGTTATCCTTAAATCTACAGCATTCAAAAATGACGAAATCTTGTTTAGTGCACAGAGTAAGGGTGGCACTTCACTGTACTCTGAAGCTGAACTTCTTTCTGCCCGGTATGCTGTATCTGCAGTTACAAATAGTGGACTGGGAAACTTTAATACTACTCAGCTGGACAAAAAGCTTAGTGACAAAAATGTAAGACTCAATCCTTACTTATCTGAAACTTCCGAAGGATTCAATGGAACAAGTTCACCTGATGATCTGGAAACATTACTACAGTTGCTCTATCTGTATTTCACTGAACCCAGATATACTCCTGATGGCTTAACTTCTGTGCTGAATAAAGAAAGAGCATTTTTGCAAAATGTAGATGCGAATCCTAATGCTTATTTCTCAAGAGAAATGCAAAAATTCAAATTCGGCAATCACCCAAGAAGAATGCCAACAGTAATGGAAGATCTGGATAAGGTCAATGGTGATGCCGCTTTTAAAATTTTCAGGGAAAGGTTTTCAAATGCAGCTGACTTCACTTTTTTCTTTGTGGGAAATATAGATTTTGAGAAGCATGGTAATCTAATCCATACTTACCTGGCAAATCTGCCTACCAGTGCGACTACTGAAAATTACAAAGATCTGGGCATTAAGTACATTTCAGGAAAACAACAAATGGACATTAAGAAAGGTGAAGCTCCCAGATCAAATGTAGATATCACATATCACGGTGATTTTAAATTTGATGGAGATAATGAATATATGTTTCAATCCATGCTGGATGTTGCAAGGATCAAGTTAAGAGAATCCATGAGAGAAGATTTGGGAGGAGTTTATGGCGTTTCATTATTTGGGGGCGCCAGTAGAATTACAAATACCTATTCTATTACCATTTCATTTAATGCAGACCCGGACAGGACAGAGGAGTTAACCAAAGCTGCCTATGATGTGATTGAAAAACTAAAAGCTGAAGGCCCTACAGAACTGGATATCACAAAAGTCTCTGAAACACAAAGACAAAGCAGAATTGTGGATCTGGAAAAAAATAATTTCTGGTTGGGAAGAATGACAAATGATCAGTTTTATGGTTTGAAACCAGGCTGGCATAAAATGGAATTGCTGGAGAAACAATTAGAAAAATTGAGTCCAAAATCCATTCAGGAATCTGTATCAAAATATTTTACTCAAAGTAATATTCTTCAGTCCATTGTAGTACCGGAGAAATATGTCAATGTGCAAAAACCATAATTGTAAATGAAGAAAAGGGACTTATTGCTGTCAGTAGTTTTTTCAATCGTATTTTTTTCACAGGTCTTCGCACAACCTGTTGAGTACGATCATCACGGTTGTCATCAGGTAAGGAATAGGGTAGCAGGTATCCGATGGACTCCGGAGCAAATTGCACAAGGCAGAGCAGCATTGGAAAGAAGTGATACATTCGACATTCTTCATTATAATATTCGCCTGGATGTCACAGCTTTCGCTGCACGAAGACTGAAGGGAGTTTGCACAGTGACATTCAGAACTTTGATAGATGAACTGGATTATATTAATCTCGATCTGGAAGCACTGATAGTGGACTCTGTTTATTCCGGTGATACCAGGCTGGATTTTGTGCATGAAGGGACATTATTGAAAGTTACTACTCCTGCGATACTGGAGCTGGGTGATACTACAGATGTTACAGTATACTATGGAGGAATTCCAATCACCAGCGCCTCAGGGTTTGGAGGTTTTTATTTTGAAAATGGGTATGCCTATAATCTTGGAATTGGTCTGAATGACAATCCACATAATTTTGGCAGGGCCTGGTTTCCCTGTTTTGATAATTTCGTGGAGCGGGCAACTTATGATTTTGATTTAATTACTTCCAATGGAAATGTAGCTTACTGCGTAGGCACCCTGATCTCCCGGGATTCAATAGGTGAAGGTCTGCTATCCAATAAATATGTGATGGATCAACCTATTCCAACTTATTTGACCAGCGTAGCAGTGAGCAATTATGTTCATAGGGACATCGTTCATGAAAGTTTGTTTGGACCTGTTAATATCCAGATTGTCGCAAGACCCAACGACATTAATTCCGCAGAAACTTCATTGCAAAATATCGGAAAAGCTGTCGAGGCCTTTGAAAAATGGTATGGCCCCTATCACTGGGAGCGGGTAGGATATGTCATTACTCCACGCGGGGCGATGGAACATCCGACAAACACAGCTTATCCGGTGGGTTCAGTTTCAGGAGGCACTCAGGACAACAGACTGATGGCCCATGAACTTTGCCATCATTGGTGGGGTAACATGTTAACCTTGAAGACATCCCATGATATGTGGATCAAAGAAGGCAACGCTGAGTATGGTGCTCATCTATATACTGAATTTGCGGAAGGAGAGGAAGCATTCAAAGCCCAGGTTAAAACAAATGGAATGAGAGTTGTACGAAGGTTGCACCTGGATGATGATGCAGGCTTTTTACCATTGAGTCCCATGCCGGAAGACAAGACTTATAATACCCATACTTATTACAAAGGAGCTTTTGTGATTCACAATATGAGGGCTTATCTCGGAGATAGTTTGTTTGCTCTGAGCCAGAGATCCATTCTTGAAAATAATCTATATGGCAATCTGACGGCTCAAACATACAGAGATCAGATTACTGCTATTACCGGTGTAAATATGGAAGACTATTTCAGGGACTGGGTTTTCGAAGGTGGTTATCCAACATTTGAATTGGATGGAATGGTGACGAAACCAGCTTTGGATCAATTTGAAGTGATTATGGATATTGAACAAAAATTGAGATACAAAGCCAGCTACTGCAATAATATACCTGTGAAGTTTAGATTCTATAAAGAGGATAAGACTTTCGTCGAACAGCAACACATGATAAGTGGGCAGTACACCACGATTCAAACATATATTGATTTTGAGCCGGTACTTGTTTTGATCAATGCAGATAATACGCTTAATCTGGGTTCACTGGCTAATACAGTGGTTATAGATAAAACAGGAACCGTTAATCTTCCGCACGGGTTGATGAATTTTAATGTAGAAGCTGTGAGTGAGCCT
This sequence comes from Saprospiraceae bacterium, assembly GCA_022841345.1. Classification (GTDB taxonomy): domain Bacteria; phylum Bacteroidota; class Bacteroidia; order Chitinophagales; family Saprospiraceae; genus SLDF01. The sequence goes on along the minus strand of JALHRR010000009.1, from coordinate 32,819 downwards.
GCATGGCTGCATGTCGAGCATCATTTCACGGCGCCGGATCCAATCATTTTTAATCCTCATGGTTTCAGGATCAGCAGCAACAGGCATTGGAAGGTCTTTGGTTTTATTCCGGATGACTTCAGTGCTATTGCTACTATAGCTTATGAAAAATCATTTGGTTCAGATGATGATTTATTTTCAGTTTCCGAAGATAGTCTGGTCCTGTTATACAGACCTGATATTAATGCTGATTGGGAAGAATATCCTGATTACCAGCAAAGAAAATTCGTGGCAAATGATGGAGCAGGGCAGGTAAGAATATTCAATGTAAAAGCCGGAGAATATGCACTGGCTTCTGGTATAAGCATACTTTCTTCCAATAATGAACTGAGCAATCAGGCAACTGTTAAAGTATATCCCAATCCTTCATCAGATATAATCACTGTTGAGTCTGAAAATTTGGTTCAACACGGGGCAAGGATCTGGCTTACTGATGATAGTGGCAAGTTGCTGATGGATATTCCGCACACTTCGCAACATCAATCTATCAATATCAGTCAAATACCTAGAGGTCCTGTGTTTATGGAATGCATATCTGCATCAGGCAGAAGCACGATGGTTCAAAAGTTGATTTTGAACTGATCAAAAAGAAAGAAAATAATTGATTGTAAAATATGAGCGGGGTGTAATTACTCCGCTCTATTTTTTAGATCCAGGAGCTTTGATCTTAAATCAGTGAGTGTTTTTATCAAATGCGTTTTAGCCAGCAACTTTGCTCTGTTTTCCTTGATCTCTTTTTTGGCGCCGTCCAGCGTAAAGCCTTTTTCCTTCACCAAATGATAGATAAGTTGTACTTGTTCAATATTTTGCTTTGTGAAACGGCGGTCGCCCTTGCTGTTCTTGTGAGGCTTCAGAAACTGAAATTCGCTTTCCCAAAACCTGATTAAAGAAGTGGATACACCAAACATATCAGCTACTTCTCCGATGGTATAGTATAATTTTGATAGTTCTTCTTTTTCGAGTGTAGGCATATTATCACTTTCAATTAAACAAATATAATCAACATTTTTTTATATGAAGGATATTTTAATATTTAATTCATTAATAAATGCATTTTACTGCTAAGTATAAAAAATGAATAAAATTGAAATAGGCTTTAAATCCTGCATTGAACAGGAGAATGAGGCGAAATGTTGTTACTTATTGATTTACAGCTGAGTTAGAACAGGCATAAAGAAATTGAGCCCAACCATACTTTGAGCTAATAGAAAGACTACTGGCAAAGGCTATTGAAGTAAGATTAAGAAACAGCTGAATCAGCGGGAATCAAACCTACCTAGTCGAAAGATTTATTTGGAAGCGATGCCATTTTGATCAAATCCTGATATTCAGCAGGTGTAAGACCATCGATACAGTATTTAACCGGATCTACGGGTTTGTCTTTGATATGTACTTCATAGTGGAGGTGGGGGGCTGTAGAAGTTCCCGAATTTCCGATTCCTCCGATTTTTTGACCTTTGGTGACTATTTGGCCAACTTTGACATCTGATTTGCTTAAGTGAGCATACACTGTCTTATAACCATATCCATGATCTATGATTACCTGAAGTCCATAGCCGTTGCCTTCATTTTCAGCTTTGATGACTTTACCATTTCCTGTTGCACGAACTGGAGTGCCTACAGGGCCACCAAAGTCAATGCCTGAGTGCATTTTCATTATTTTGTGCAGCGGATGCATCCTGTGACCGAATCCCGAGAGCAATGGAATATTTTTATCGCGATGACCTGCTTGTACAGGCTTTATAGAAGGAATAGATGCCAGGTAGTTTTCGCGGTCTTTTGCCAGGTTTAAGAGAGAATCCAGTGATTTTGACTGCAGTGATAATTGTCTTTCCAATAAATCAGTTTTCTCAATGGTATTCTTTAGGGTTGCACCTGAATTTTTGTACATAGTAAGGTTGGTCATTCTGTCAGAACCACCCACACCTGCTGTCCAAACCTCATCTTCTATAGGATCAATTCCGAAAATTACTCTGTATACTGCTGCATCTTTCTCATGCAGGTCAGTCAACATGGACGTCATTTCATCAACCTGGTTGTTTACAGCTTCATATTGAGTCTTCAGTTGCTCCAATTCACGCATTAACATCTTCTCTTTTGGAGAAGGGAAGAATTGCTGTGCCAGCACAAACAAAATAAATGCTGTAAATAGTGCTGAGGAAAAAAAACTGAAAATCTTGATGATCTTAACTCTGGCGGACTGGCTAAACCTATCATAGCTTAGCGTTTTATGATTGAAAATGAATTTTTCTTGCTTCATAAAGTTTATCTTCTCACAAATACCTAATTTCGCGCTTTCGATTCAATAAAAGAACGAAGGTAGGGATATATTGTCCTTTACACATCGCTCTTCACTTTATCTTAACAGACTTTAACGTATGGTTACATCTAAGCCGATCACAAAATATAGCATACTGCCTGCAATTCCTAACAAATAACAATAAAAATAATATAATAGAAAAACATAATAAATAATCTATTGTATTTAAATACTATACATATTAAAATAAAATGAATTCTAAAGAAATCCGTTCGACTTTTCTTGAATTTTTCGAAAGCAAGTTGCATAAGATTGTTCCTTCTGCCCCCATTGTTAATAAGAATGACCCTACATTGATGTTTACCAATGCAGGTATGAATCAATTCAAAGACTTATTTCTGGGCAATAAAACGATCCAATATCACAGAGTTGCAGATACACAAAAATGCCTTAGAGTTTCAGGAAAGCACAATGACCTCGAAGATGTAGGTATTGATGGCTATCACCATACAATGTTTGAAATGTTGGGCAACTGGTCTTTTGGTGATCCCGGGAATCCCGGCGCAGGCTACTTCAAGGAAGAAGCCATCGCATGGGCATGGGAATTGATTACTGAGGTATATAAGGTGGATAAGTCCAGAATTTATGTTTCTGTATTTGGTGGTGATGAAGCAGAAGGGTTGGAGGCAGACGAAGAAGCAGCTGACTTGTGGAAGAAATGGATTGCTCCGGAAAGAGTCCTGTACTTTAACAAAAAGGATAATTTCTGGGAGATGGGCGATACCGGTCCCTGTGGTCCATGTTCAGAAATACATGTCGATCTGAGACCGGACCCAGAACGTGCTCAAAAGGAAGGAGCCACACTGGTTAATGCCGATGATCCGAATGTGATAGAAATCTGGAATCTGGTTTTTATACAGTTTAACCGCAAAGCTGATGGAAAGCTGGTTGAGCTTCCTGCTAAGCATGTCGATACAGGAATGGGTTTTGAGAGATTGTGCAGGGTGGTTCAAAATGTTGCCTCTAATTATGATTCAGATTTATTCAAGCCCTACTTTGATTATATTTCTCAAACTACAGGAAAGAACTATACAGGTAGCTATGCACTTGATAATAAGGTAGACATTGCTTTCAGAGTCGTTATTGATCATATCAGAGCCGTAACTTTTTGTATTGCAGATGGTCAGTTACCCTCCAATAATGGCGCAGGATATGTCATCAGAAGAATTTTGCGCAGAGCTGCCAGATATTATTTTTCATTCCTCGATTACAAAGAGCCTTTACTTTGTCAGTTGATTCCAATAATTGGAGAATCATTCGGAGACATTTTCCCTGAGGTCAAAGCCCAGCTTGGCTTGATCGAAAATGTCATCAGAGAAGAAGAGAAATCCTTCCTGAGAACGCTGGATTCAGGCTTGAAGCGCATGGATCAGCTGGATCCATCCGATAAGAATTTGGAAGGGCAGCTGGTTTTTGAGTTGTATGACACATTCGGATTTCCTGTAGACCTCACCCGGTTAATTGCTACTGAAAAAGGCTGGACGATTGATGAGGCTGGGTTCAATGCTGCTCTTCAGGTTCAAAAAGAACGCAGTCGTGCTGATGCTCAAAAATCTTATGGCGACTGGATACTGGTGAGAGAAGGTTCTGATGTTCAGTTTATCGGATACGATCATTTACAGGCTGAGAACTCATATATTCTTAGAACCAGAACACTTCAACAAAAAGGCAAAGACTCCTACCAAATTGTGCTGGATGTTACTCCTTTTTACCCGGAAGGTGGTGGACAGGTAGGCGATTCTGGATATCTGGAAATAGCAGGAGAGAGAATCAATGTGATCAATACTGTAAAAGAAAATGATCTCGTACTTCACTTTGTAGATAAACTGCCCGAAACCCTGGATGCTCCCGTGAAGGCTTTTGTTGACAGCAATCGCAGGGCATTCATCGAATACAATCACAGTGCAACGCATTTGATGCACGCGGCATTAAGACAAGTGCTGGGAACTCATGTTCAGCAGAAGGGATCTTTGGTGAATGAATCCTATCTCCGGTTTGACTTTTCTCATTTTCAAAAAGTGGAGCCTGCGGACCTGAGAAAAATTGAGAATATCGTGAATGAAGCTATCCGGCGTGATATACCCCGCAGAGAAGCCAGAAATCTTCCTGTCGAACAAGCGAAAGCTGCAGGGGCAATGATGTTATTCGGAGAGAAATATGGTGAAGAAGTTCGAATGATCACTTTCGATCCGGAATTTTCTATAGAATTATGTGGTGGATGTCATGTCAACAGCACAGGTCAGATTGGTTATTTCAAAATCATATCTGAAGGAGCAATTGCTGCAGGTGTGAGAAGGATTGAGGCCATTACAGCCCTTGAAGCAGAGCACTGGGTTCAGAATCAACTGGATCAGCTGGATGAGCTGAAAGAAGCACTTAAGACATCCGGAGACCCTGTGAAAGCTGTTCTGAAATTGCAGGAAGAAGTAAAATTACACAGAAAACAGGTAGAAGATCTTATGATTGCACAGGTCGCATCATTGCAGCACGAATTGAAAAATGAGTTTGTAATGCACGCAGAAATTGCAGTATTGGGCAAAGTCTTACCGTTTGGTGACCATAAATCCATCAAAAATTTGGCGCATCAACTGAGTCAGTATCATAATGCTCATGCGATAGTTTTTGGCTGGGTAGACAACGATAAACCTCAATTGGTCGTACAGGTAAGTGAATCAATGGTTAAAGCGGGAATCCATGCCGGTAATATCGTAAAGGAATCTGCGAAAGTCATGAATGGTGGGGGTGGAGGACAGGCATTTTATGCTACAGCAGGAGGTTCTGATATCTCCAAAATTGAAGAGACCGTTTCGCATGCTGTTGCCTTGATCGGGAAAAATATTCTGGCGCTAAACATGTCTGGTAAATAATTAATTATGCTTTCTAATTTTCTAATTTTTCTGGTCATAGGGCTTTTTGTTGCCATGCTATTTTTGAATGTTTATTTCAGGGTTAAAGTGCTGAAGTCCTATCGTTTTTTGATTAAGAACAGAGTTGAATTCACTGTGACGGAGTTATTCAACAAGAAAAAGATGGAAGCTGAAGTTTATACCAAATACCCGCAATTCAAAAAAGAAATTGATAGCTTTGCCCGCCATATCAGGTATTCCGTTAATATGGCGATCGTTTTGATTTTTTTAATCACTTTATTTGGAGGCATTTTGATGTATTTCAGACATGATTAATAAAAGATTGCAGATTGGGTTGGTGGGTCTGGGACACCTGGGTAAAATTCATCTGAAATGTCTTCAGCAATTGGAAGATGCAGATATTACCGGCGTATATGATTTGGATGCAGCCGTGACTTCAAAGGTTGCAGAAGCATTTGGAGTGAAACCATATTTTGATCTTGAGGAAATAATCAAAGACTCAGAAGCCATAGACGTTGTCGCCCCCACATCTGCACATTTCAAGGTTGCAGAGAAAGTCATTTCCCGAGGCAAGCATGTTTTCATCGAAAAACCTGTAGTATCAGATTTGGAAGATGGATATAAATTGCAAAATTTGATTGAAGACTATCAGGTAATCGCTCAAGTAGGCCACGTTGAACGCTTCAATCCGGCCTTTCTGGCCATGAAGGGTAAGGAGATTCAGCCATTATTTATAGAAGCACACCGATTGGCGGAATTCAATCCGAGAGGTACAGATGTGTCTGTCGTATTGGACCTGATGATTCATGATCTGGATCTGATATTGCATATGGTTCCTTCCCCAATCAGCAAGATCAGCGCAAGTGGAGTGTGTGTGGTCAGCAGTACCCCGGACATTAGCAATGTGCGTCTTGAGTTTGAAAATGGCTGTGTGGCTAATATCACTGCCAGCAGACTGGCCCTGAAAAGAATGCGTAAAATCAGACTTTTTCAAAGAGACACTTATATTTCTATGGACTTTCTTGAAAAGCAACTTCAAATAGTTCAGCTGGAGGATGAATCTCAGGCGCAGGTCGATGGAAAGTTTTATTTTGATCTTGATCTGCCTGAAGCCAAAAAGAAAGTATCCATGGAAATGCCTGCGGTGCCTCAGGTGAATGCCATTTTGGAAGAACTGAGAGCTTTCAGAGATTCCGTTTTGATCGGTACACCGGTGGCAGTTCCTGTGACTGAAGCTATTAAGGTTCTGGAACTTGCGCAGTCCATCGAGCGTGAAATTTTAGCCAGAAATGAGCGTATATCCATCCATTAAAAATATGCGTTATATAAAATATGAAAAATACTACTCTTAATATTTGTTTACTATTTAGCGCTATGTTCCTGGGATTGTCTTGCAAAGACTTCAATAACCCTGAACAAATTCCTGCCTACGTCTACATAGCTCCCTTTCAGAAAGAAGTAACATTGGCTCAGGGTTCAAATTCACATCAGGTGACAGAAGCCTGGATGTATGCAGATTTAAATTTTTTGGGTGTTTACGAACCGGGTCGCGCATATCCGGTGTTGGCTGAAGGATTGACAAATTTCAGGATATTCGGAGGCATCAGAGAAAATGCTATTGATGAACTGATATCTATTTATCCAATGTACGATAGCATTGTAATTAACAAAGAATTGAAAGCCGGGAGGACTGACACTTTATATCCTGTCTTAAGATACAACTCAAAAACTACTTTCAAATTCATTGAAGATTTTGAATCCAATCATATCTTTACACATGATGTCGATAATAACACGAATACCAGGCTGGAAGTCAGTTCTGAATTTGTTAAAGAAGGTACCCGCTCAGGTAAAATGGAGGTATCTGAGGCTAGTCCGGTGAATGAAGTGGGAACAACCTTTATATATGAAGATCTTCCGGTTTCAGGAGAAGCTATTTTTTTGGAAATGGATTATTATGCCGAAGTACCATTATTCATTGGTTTAGAAATGTTTAATCCGGGTCAGCCTACAGAGAAGTACTTTAAACTTCAGCTTTTACCCAGAGTGGGATGGAATAAAGTGTATGTCAGATTCAATGAAGAAGTTCGGGGTTTTAGAAAAAAGGGATACAGGATCATATTCAGCACATCTTATGACCCTGCGAAGGAAGGTCAGCCTCAACGAGCTTTTATTGATAATGTTAAGTTAATTCATCTCTGATAAATGCTCAACCAACGTCGCTTAGACACCTATATTTATATATTTCTGGACTTTTTGGCTGCTTTATCAGCCTGGTCTGTTTTTTTTGTAATGCTTCAGGGTGGATTTGATTCAATTGGTACCTGGTCTGAGAGTGTTTTGAATCAGTTTTATCTAACTTCATTGTTGATTCCAACCGCCTGGTTCCTGTATTATGCAATTTTTGATGATTACACTGATATTTACAGACTTTCCAGACTCGCTACACTTAGAAGAACTTTCTTTCTGAGTTTTACCGGAGTTTTCTTTCTGTTCTCCACCCTTGTGATGGATGATTTTTTTGGGAGTGGGAGGGATTATATGTCCTCATTCTTCCAGCTATTTGCGCTCCATTTTCTGATTACAGCCACTGCAAGGATGTTTTGGTTGACCAGAGCAAACAGAAGGTTGAAAAATGGGAAAGTATTTTTCAATACTATCATCATCGGTGGAAATGAAAATGCCATTGAGATGTACAAGGAGATTACAAGCCGTGAAAAAGGTTTGGGATATAAATTTGTAGGTTTTATTGATGCCAATGGTAACAGCACGAATGAACTGGATCAGTATCTAAGCAAAATAGGAGGAATATCTCAACTGGAAGATATTATTGTGCAACATCAGATCGAGGAAGTAATAATTGCTATCGAAACCTCTGAGCATAATAAATTGAAGGAGATTCTTAACATCCTCTTTGATTACAGCAATAAAATTTTGATCAAGATTATTCCGGATATGTACGATATCATGCTGGGGAATGTAAAGATGACCCAGGTATATGGAGCAGTCCTGATCCAAATCGAACAGTCACTGATGCCACATTGGCAAAAATTGATCAAGCGCTTGATAGATATTGTTGTTAGTGGAATTTTGCTATTGCTGCTGTCCCCTTTATATGCCTACGTGGCTGTCAGAGTAAGATTTTCCTCACCCGGACCGATCTTGTATAAACAGGAAAGGATAGGATTGAACAGCAAACCATTTTATATCTTTAAATTCAGGTCAATGTATCTGGATGCTGAAGCGCACGGACCACAATTATCTACAGTGACGGATGACAGATGCACTCCATTTGGCGGTGTGATGAGAAAGTGGAGACTGGATGAATTGCCTCAATTCTGGAATGTGTTGAAAGGAGATATGTCTTTGGTAGGCCCCAGACCTGAACGTCAGTATTACATTTCACTCATCATGGAAAGAGCGCCTCATTATAAGCAACTTTTAAAAGTTCGCCCCGGAATCACTTCATGGGGTCAGGTAAAATACGGATATGCCTCTTCAGTAGATGAAATGATTCAGCGGCTGAAATTTGATATCCTGTACATCGAGAATATGTCATTGGCACTGGATTTTAAAATCTTGTTTTATACAGTACTCGTGTTGTTACAAGGGAAAGGAAAGTAGAAGATTGTAATTCAACTGGTACAAATTATCCGCAAAAAAAAAAATGGGCGAAAGCAGTAATCCACCTTCGCCCAATCATATATGTTTAATTCAGATAGAGTGATCAATCCATATTTTGAATGATCATAGCGGAAGCTCCGCCTCCTCCATTACAGATAGCTGCCAGGCCATAATTTCCACCATTATTTTTTAGTACATTAATCAGCGTTACCAGAATTCTTGCACCTGAACAACCCAGTGGATGGCCCAGAGCAACAGCGCCTCCATTGATATTCATTTTATTTTCATCAACATTCAGAGATTTGGCAAAAACCTGAGCCACGACTGCGAATGCTTCATTCACTTCAAAGTAATCAATATTATCAATGCTCAAACCTGCATTTTTCAGTGCTTTTTGTGCTGCTTCAACAGGAGCCGTTGTAAACCATTCCGGTTCATGAGCAGCATCAGCGAAGGAAACTATTTTGGCAAGTGGTTTTAATTGATGTTCTTTTACGTAGTCCGCACTGGCCAGGATCAGTGTTGCAGCGCCGTCATTGATAGTAGAGGCATTTGCCGCTGTAACTGTTCCATCCTTGCTGAATACAGGTCTTAAACCGGGAATTTTATCAAATCTTACATTTTTGAATTCCTCATCTTCGACCATAACTAATGGATCTTTTCCTTTTTGAGGAATGGATACCGGAGCAATTTCATTTTCGAATTTGCCTGATTTAGCGGCTTCAGCTGCACGCTCGTATGACCTGATAGCATATGCATCCTGGGCTTCTCTGCTGATGTCATATTTTGTAGCTGTTGCATCACCGCAGAATCCCATTGCCTGATGATCATAAGCATCTGTCAATCCATCTTTTTGTAATCCGTCCAGTAATTCAGCATGACCATATTTGGCTCCCCATCTTGCTTTTGGCATATAGAACGGAATATTTGACATGCTTTCCATTCCTCCCGAAATTACTAAACGATTGGTTCCAGCCTGGATGGATTGTGCACCGATCATAGTTGCTTTCATCCCTGAAGCACAAACTTTATTTATAGTGGTAGAAGGTACTTTATTGGTAACTCCTGATTTCAGTGCAACTTGTCTTGCCGGAGCCTGACCCAGATTAGCAGAACAAACATTTCCATAAAACATTTCATCTACCAGATCCGGATTGATTTTACTTTGTTCGATGGCAGATTTAGTTGCAATAACACCCAGCTCCACTGCTGAAAAGCCTGCCAGCTGACCTCCAAAACTCCCCATAGGAGTTCTTTTAGCTGCTACAATAAATACTTCTTTCATATATAAGACTTAATTGATTTAATGATAGAACCTTAGAAAGACAAATATTTGTGCCCTTAAGATGTATTTCAGGGCACAAAATTAGTTTAATTTATCTATCAGAATTAATAAGTATTGACATATCACTTTGATGATTAAGGTAAATAAGGCTATAAATAATTGGTTTCTAGTCAAATACATGCATGGACTTTCTTATGTCTGATTTTATAAAATTCCGGTTTTATTCCGCAAGTGTACATTTTCTGCTAATCACTTAAACATATGTAAAAAAAATATAGGATGATAATTTCGTTTTAACGTGATTGTTGCTTACTTTTGCCTGCGTTTACTACTAAATTATCCCCCCTGTGAAGCATATTTATTTATTCTTAGTACTATTCTTTTGCTTACATTCCTCCGCTCAACAAGTCCATACTTATAGCAAAGCCCGAATCGATATTCGCGGTAAGGAGATGAATGATATTCTTAAACTAGGTATAGATGTCAGCCATGGACATTTGATGAAAAACAGATTTTATGAAGCAGAGTTTTCTTCTGTGGAATTAGATCTTATTAAAAATGCAGGTTTTACAGTAGATATCTTAATTGAAGATCTTGGTGCATTTTATGCTACTCAAAACCTTTATCCACCTGTTGAACATGAACATATCCATTCAAGAAACCGCCATGGTTGCTATCCACCGAATTTAGGGATTGACCTCACAGAACCTGTAAATTTTCAGTTGGGAAATATGGGCGGATTTTTTCAATATAGTGAGATCATTGAGCAATTAGATGAAATGCAACGCAAGTTTCCGGATATCATTTCAACAATGACTCAAATCAGTAATTACAGGACCGAAAGAGGGAATCCGATCTGGATGGTTAAAATTTCCGACAATCCCGAGGTTGATGAAAGCAGTGAGCCTAAAATATTACATACAGCGTTGCATCATGCAAGAGAACCGATGTCTGTTTCCCAGATGATTTATTTCATGTGGTATATGCTTGAAAATTATTACAAAAATCCATTTATAAAAGCATTGGTTGACAACAATGAAATTTATTTTGTTCCGATCGTCAATCCGGATGGATATCTCCTGAATCAACAACAGTTTCCAAATGGAGGGGGATTACACAGAAAGAACAGAAGTAAGCTTAATGGTCAGGAAGTCGGTGTTGATTTAAATAGAAACTATTCCTACAATTGGGGATTTGATAATATCGGATCTTCTCCTTCTCCCGGATCTGAGCTGTACAGAGGGCCTTCTGAAGCATCCGAGCCCGAAGTACAAGCTATCCAATGGCTATGCAGAAGTGTACCTTTTGAAATTGCCCTGAATTTCCATGCTTATGGAGATGCTATGTTATTGCCATTCGGATATTCCAGTGTTCCACCCTCAGATTTGAAAGCACTATATTCAATCGCGTATGAATTGACACGCGATAATTTGTACCAGGTAGGAAGATCATTTGAAGTTGAATCTGTGGGTTACTTCACCAATGGCTCCTCTGATGACTGGATGTACGGTGAACAAACTCAATTGAAAAAGAAAATATTTGCATTTACACCTGAAATCGGGAGTTCGGATGATGGAGGTTTCTGGCCTCATATTTCCAAAATAAGAGGATTATGCAATAATATGCTTTACAGCAATATTGCTTCAGTGGCGATGCTGGGCTCATATTCAAAGCTTATTGATCAATCGCCTAAATACATCGGTGGATTTGACCACAATGCTCAGTTTCAGTTAGACAGACTGGGACTAAGAGGAGGTAATTTCAGAGTATCCATGATTCCAAATACCAATCATTTTACTTATGTCGGAAACCCTGTCAATTTGTTCTTAGGCCAGTTTGAAATTAAAGAAGCATCTATTCCTTATCAAATCAGATCAGATATCAATATCGGTGAAGAAATTTCATATATCCTGGAAGTGGATAACGGACTCTTTATTCATTCCGATACCATTACAAAAATTTTCAAAGGAGCAAATGTTGAATTGTTATATGATTCGGGCTTATCAATGGGCAACTGGATTGAACCGGTAAACACAAGCTGGTTTGTAGATGATTTTGTTTTCTATTCACCTCCCAGCAGTTTCTCAGATTCTCCAAACCGAAATTATTACAGCGGTGTAAACAATGAGTTCAAATTGAGTGAGCCAGTTGATCTTAGGGATGCAGAAGCTGCATATTTATCTTTCAGAGCAAAATGGGCTATTGAACCCAGTCATGACTACGTACAGTTATTAGGCTCCAGCAATGGCTTTAATTATATACCTCTCTGCGGGAAATTTACAAAAGTAGGTTCCATTTTGCAGGATGAAGGCAATCCGGTTTATGATGGTTTCCAGAGTGAATGGGTTCTGGAGATAATTGATCTGGAGCAATTTGTGGGAGGTATGCTGCATCTGAAATTTGGATTGTACGCTGATGAGAGTGTTGAAATGGATGGTTTTCATTTTGATGATTTCAAAATTGTTGCTTTTAAGGAGCGCACTTCTACGGATCAGGAAGTAACAGATTTTAGTTCCTTTAAACTGTATCCAAATCCTGCCAGCACAACATTATTCTATCACTGGAGTCCTGTATTTCATAATAATAAGACAACAAGGCTATTCATGTATAATACTTTAGGACAGCAGGTGTTTTCTACTACCATTGAGCCTTCAGTGTCTATGGCTCCATTGAATATACCACAACTTCAGAGTGGTTTGTACACTTATAAAGTGATGGCTGAGGGATCCAGCAATTCGGAATCTGGAAAATTGATTATCCGTTAATCTGCAAAGATTTCTTCTCTTTAGTGAATATATCTATCCTGAATTGGGTTTCAGGGATTAATTCTGTATTCATCTTTTAACAAAAACATCAATATTCAGGCTAATGTAATTGGTTTGTTAACAATCAAATGTAAAAAAACTATATACTTTTTTGAATAGGATTGAGTTCTTATTCATTACATTTGAATCATGCAAATATTTACTAAAGGACTAAAAGCCATTTTCATTTTCTCATTGATTATTGCAGTCAATGTATATGGCTATTCCCAATCAGTGAAGACCAGCCGTATCAGAATTATTTTGGATGCTTCCGGTCCCGAAAGATTACTCGAATCCGGTCTGGATTTGTCTCATGGATTTTATGAAAAAGGAAAATATTTTGAAAGTGATTTCAGCGCATCGGAAATAAGCAGGTTGGAAAGTAAGGGAATTCCTTACGAGATAATGATTGATGATGTTTCAAAATATTATGTTGAAAGAAGTACTAATCCGGATTTTGTAGATGAATTTGCAGTCATTGAATCTCGTTCAAGTGGTGATTGTAATCAAAACCGAAGCAAAATTATTGGCGAGCAGCCGGTAAATTTTAATTTGGGCTCGATGATTGGATTCCACAGATATGCAGAAATTCTTTCTCATCTGGATAGAATGAATGCATTGTACCCTCATCTTATTTCAAGAAAAGCCTCTATCAATCAATTTATCACATTTACGGGAAAGCCAATATACCAAATTGTTATATCGAATCCGGGTAATCAGACCCCGACTCCAAAGCCCAAAATTCTTTACACCAGTTTGCATCATGCCAGAGAACCTATTTCTGTTACCCAGCTTTTGTACTTTATGTGGTATTTACTGGAGAACTACGAAAAAGATGATCTGGTCAGGTCCATTGTAGATAATTATGAATTGTATTTTATTCCAATCGTCAATCCGGATGGATACATTTATAATGAGCAGATTAATCCTGCTGGCGGTGGTAACCACCGAAAAAATATCAAATCATATAATGTATTTGATAAAGGGGTGGATCTGAACAGAAATTACGAATACAATTGGGGATTGAATAATACTGGATCTTCTCCGGATCATGCCCATGATGAATACAGGGGGCCTTTTGCCTGCTCTGAATCCGAAGTTCGTGCTGTCAGGCATTTATGTGAAACAGTACCTTTTGACATTGCACTTAATTATCATTCTTTTGGAAATGCATTATTATATCCATGGGGATTTACAAAAGAACCCACAGTGGATATAAAATCATTCAGGGAATTTGGACAGGAAATGCTGAGGGATAATTCTATGTATGCTGGTTTGGTGAGTCACACTAAAACCATTGGTTATTTTACCAATGGATCCTCTGATGACTGGATGTATGGTGAAGAAGTGGAAAAAAATAAAATATTTGCCTTTACACCTGAAGTCGGAGTGGTGAATGATGGTTTTTGGCCCCAAATAAACAGAATCGTACCCTTATGCAAAGAAATGTTGCATACTAATATAGTATCTGCCGCCATGCTTGGGAATTATGGCATTATCAGTGATGCCGGTCCATCATTTGCACATGATACTGAATACAGGTTTCCCTTCAATATTAAGCGATTAGGATTGAGAGACGGGACATTTAATGTATCTGTTAAACCACTCAGTTCAAATATATTATCTGCAAGCCCTAAACAAACTATTGTACTGGATCAGTTTGAATCCCGGATTGGAGAGTTCAGGATATTTCTGGATGATGATATCCGGGATGATGAAGAAATCAGGTTTGTATTAGAGCTGGATAATGGACTTTATATTCACAGAGATACTATATCAAAGACATTTTTATCTAACCAACTTGAAATATTTGCTGATGGTGCATGGAACCTGAATGCCTGGACCCAGGAAGGTAACGATAACTGGAAACTGAACGATGAGGATGCATACAGTCCACCGTTTTCATTCACCAATACCATTGCAGAGCCATACAGGTCAAATGAAACTTCAATCATGACATTGAGAGAGCCATTAGATCTTAGAAATGCCCGCGCTGCTTATATTACTTTTAAAACAAAATATGTCATTGAACCTGAGTATGATAAGGCTCAAATAACTGCTTCCACTACAGGGTTTCAGTTTCAGCCTTTATGCGGAAAATTGAGCAAATCTTCTATTAATGAAATGACTTTTGGTGTGCCTGTATATGAAGGGTTTCAGTATGACTGGGTATTTGAAACAATTGATTTGAAGGATTATCTGGGAACTCAGGTTTATTTGAGAGTTGAATTTCACTCTGATGAAGAAGACCATTTTGATGGTTTTTCATTTGATGATTTCAGGGTTATTGTAGTGAATGATCCGTTGCTGAGCGCAGATGAAGAATTGAAATCTTCATTACAATTTCAATTATTTCCCAATCCCACATCGGGAGAATTATATTATCGGCTGCTAAGCGATCATGCGATAAACTCTGAATTCCATATCAGGATGTACAATGTTGTAGGTCAATTGGTTCACACTGAGAGACTATACGGAGCGACTGAACAAGCAGGATTGAGTATTCCTAAATTAGCGGCGGGAATGTACACTTACCAATTATTGAGTAATAGCTCAGTATTGAGATCCGGTAAATTTATTATGCGCTAATTTGCAAATAAGATTTTGCAGATTCAATAAAATGTATTACTTTTGCAATCCAAATACCGCGGGGTGGAGCAGTTGGTAGCTCGTCGGGCTCATAACCCGAAGGTCGTAGGTTCGAGTCCTACCTCCGCTACAAAGAAAAAGCCTTACAGAAATGTAAGGCTTTTTGTGTTTTATATAGCTATAGATAGCCGAGTTCAAGCAAGATTATTTATCTGAATATTCTTCGTGTCCCTCAGGGCAGAGTTTTGCCGCCAGCTTCCTTCAGATTCCATCTCGCAATGGACACCCTTGCTCTTGGCTAGTGGTTGGTGATTACATACCCTCACAGTGGACTTTCACCACCTAGTTGATTATCATGCACGGCACACATAAAAAGCCCCTGAATATTATACTCAAGGGCTTTTATCTTAATCTTCTACAATTGAATTAAAGCGCCATCCATTTTGATGGCTTCTTTAAATCAGCTTTTCGGAAGTGTTGCAGGCGTTCAGGCTTAAATCCCTGATGTGGTTTTTTCGATATTGTTGATTCGATGAAATCTTTTAATTCTTCAATTCTAGCATCCATGATTGATACTTTCATTTTTCGCTTCTTGTGGTTTCATTTTAAGAGTGTTATCCAAAGTTGATAATCGTAATACTTATATAGGTTTATGAAATCTAAAAGTGAGTCAGATTTTAAAAGTGTCGGAATGAAGTTGAAAGACTATATAAATGAAAAATGTGAGTGATTAATGTGCTAGGATCGATGCAAGCAGCAAATAAGGTATGTGGCTAAAAAAGCATCCCCGCAAAAATGAAATGGAACTATCCTTTCATTTTTTGCAGAGATGCCAATTTATTAAGTCTATTAAAGTTAAATCGTTGGACAAACCACTTTATCTGAATTGAATATTCCTATCAAATTAAAAGTATATCCAACAGTGAAAAAAAAGCAATAACTATTTTTTAACTTTAATGATGGGCCTATAAAATTACCTAAAGGAATAAAATCTCCTGAAAATCCACATGAAATATTGACCCCTTTATACAAATATCCAACTGTTCCTATTATCCCTATTCCACCAAAATCTAGAAGGCTGGTGAAATCATTGAATTTATAGTGTACTCTAGGCTTATTGTAGATAGTTACAGCTGGGCCTAAAGAACCAAATAAATACTTAGATGGGTAAAATGTTACTTCAAGTGAGCTTCTAAAAACAATCAAACTCAAATCTGAAACGGGAACATATTCTAATTCTAAACGATTAATCCCTGGCGATCTATGTTTTGCTAATGAATTTCTAATTGCTAATGATAATTTTTGTGAAATTCTATATTCAACATTTAGGCCAAAAAGCACGGAAGTTGTATTAATTCCATTTATATCATTAAAACCAAAATGGCTGTCACTTGAATGCTTTAAGCTTGAAAAGTCAATTCCAACACTCGGAGTTACACTAATCTGAGCAAAAAGAGGGCAACTATTAGTCAAGATTAAAAATGCAAGTATCAATAAGTGGATTAAGTGGAGTTTCCAATATCCGATTTTCTGGTTAATCATTTTCATTTTATCTGATTTCAAGCTTCTTCTCAATTTTAATCAGTTGTTTGGAAGCATTAAAGTATTGAATGAATAATAAACCTTCACGTTTTAATTTGAAAATTAAACCAGAGTCATATTCACCTTTATATATTTCTTCACCAGTAAAGTTATATATTTTAAGATATTTAATGACAGAATCAAACGCTTGATCTTCATGTTGATAAAATGCATCAACCGCATGAGAATTATCTAACTTTGGTAGAGGTTCATAATACTCTTCGCAAGTAGGATCATCCTTGTTGCAGTCAAAAATTGTAAAATTATGAGTTTGAACTATATCAGTCCCCCCAAAAGTTGAATAAACATATACTGTAACTCTTTGAGGATAATATGGATAATTTGGAAATGTTGTAAGTGTAAGACAATTTCCTCCAGCTTGTATATTTCCATCCATTCCATAACTTGATTCAAATTCTGTAGATAGAAGTCCTTCAATTGTCCATCGGTAATTCACTCCAGTTATCGGGGTTTTGATACAAATACTAATGTATTCATTTTCTTCGCAAGTATAAAGTGGGCCTGTAAGAGTTAATTCTGAACATGGATGAAAATCTCCTGCTATTAGTATATTAGCTGGTAATGGCACACAAATATGTTCCCAAGCTAGAGCGAGAGCAAGCAATTCATCTGAACATCTTCCATATTCCTCCAATGCAATATTAATAGTTGCTGCTGCTAATTCAGGATAATCTGGTGATGTACCTCCCAGATCGCTAACTGCATCTAATAAAATTTCCATTGCTTTTTGAATTCCAAGTGCAGGAATGCCGTCAGCAATGCTTCCAACAGTTATTAAGAAAAACCAGTGAGACAGGGGCAAACCACGGAAGGTAGCAACATTTGATTCCTTCACCTCATCAAAACAATCAAAATTAGGATCCGGGTTTTCGAGATCTCTATCAGTTTCTGTTGCAATGGCATCATCGTCGTCGCCCATTACCCAATCAATGACATTGCCTTGAAAAACAGATTCTACATAAACGGCTACAATGTCAGCTAGTCCTTCATGTATAGATGCTGCAATAGCGTTTCTAGGCTCTTCTAAAACCTCAAAAAAGTAACAATGAGTTAATTCATGCGCTACTACATCAACAAGCCCCATTGGAACATTACCCAGCTCACCTAAAACAACAAATGCATTTTCCGTATTGCTACCAAAAAGTGCTATACCCCGAAAAGCAGGTAGCCCTGCCCCTATGTGAACTTTTTCGAAATTCATATCAATTCCATTCATAATTGGTAAAATTTCTTGGGCAACATAAAATGCTTGATAAACTCCTGATCTTCGATCCGAAACATATTCCCATGTTGTTGACTGAGTTGTGGTTGGGATTAAGTTAGAAGTAAAAAGACCTGGAACCAACCTCTCGTTAGGCGCAAAACCGGAAAAATCATATCCAATTATTTTACCATCAGGGGATTCAAGAGACGTCACGCCTGAAACAGTTTTATCAAATAAAAAAACTTCTCCACTATTATAATGAATCACAGGAGCTTTTAAATTTGAATCTCCTTCATATATATGAATTACCTCTCCAGTTTCAGCATTAACCCAAGCAATTTGTGTTTTATCGACCGAAAAGATTATTCTCCATGCCAGGACATACTCACAATCTTGTTACAAGTTTGGACTTATAACTAATACGACTGTATCTACGCTCGCCAAAGTTGTGTCCAGTTCTAACTCTAATGCCTCTATAGCTTGTTCATCATCATAATTAGGTATAATATCTATATCAATATTAGTTCCTAAATATGGAGTTAGACTATACAATCCAAAACATGGGTCAATTGGGGCATCATCTGCAATAGGTCTTCGTAAAGAATAACCACCTCCTTCGACCAAAATTCCTTTATAAAACTGCTGGTATCGTTCAGTTACTTTTTCATCATTTGATCTACTCGGTATTTCCATTGTTTTTGTAAAAGTGTAGAAAGTGTCTAGCTTAAGCAAAGGATATAAGTCTTGCTCAACATTAAGACCAATGGAAACATCGAAATTAAATACTAAAGTACCGTTTGGATGGATTTCTCTAGCATATGTCATTAATCCATTTGTAGAGTTAGTATCTTTCATAAAACTATTGAACCTGTGGCAATCCGTAAATTTTATTGAATCCCCTAATTGTGAATAGACCGAAATTGTACTTATAAAGCACAATAAAAGCGTAAATAATTTTTTCATCACTTGGTTATTTAAATTAATAATACTTGAATACACTGCATTATATGAACAAATTCGAAAATAAACTATTAAATAATTACAACTATATGTATTTAGGTATTTATACGTATTTGTGGCTTCTAATAAACAAGTATTTCTACTCTTGTTTATTTCGATATTTTTTAATTTTTCGAAACCTTTATTCAAATTAAAAATAATAGTATATGAATATAGGATCAAATGACAATTGGGATTTCTAGCATAATAACAAAAAGCCCTCACTGAGTGGGTCAGCAAGGGCTCAACTGCATGTTGTTAACGTCGTTTATAACCTTAAAAGGTTATAAGAGGCGTGCAAACAAATGTACATTTCTTTGAGGCAAATTGCAAAGTTTTTATGAAAGGGTCCTTATTTTACTTTATCCCCCTTTCCCTTAAATAAGATAATCCTTAAGTTAAGCAAATGGCAGATTTCTTTAACTAATGGGCTTTACTTCTTCCCCGCTCTCCTGATCTCCTCCAGTTTGCGCTGATCCTCGAGGTAGGAGAGATAGGTGAGAACATTGGAGTAATTCTGATTGGATACCTGGGCGATATCCTTGATGTTGCCGGCGAGCTGGAAGAGGAAGCTGGACCATCCATAATCATTGCCGACTTTCTCTCCTGGAAGATCGGATTCTGTTGTGCTAAAGATATTAGGATATGCCTGGATGATCTGGTACCGGGAGGTAAACCAAAATACGAGTACTTTCTTGACGATGAGAGGGAGAGTGGCAACGCGGTTTACTCTTGAAGGGATAGTGGCTTAATGGTGTTATTTGCAACTTAGTCAAGAATTTGTACTAGTAAATATCAAAATTTAATGTATTCAAATGGATTATTCCCTCTGTCTTCCATTACCTTTACCCCATACACTAATCACTCATCAATGGACAATAAAGCCATCGCCAATACTTTTCTGGAACTGGGTCAATTAATGGAATTGCACGGAGAATCCCCATTCAAGACTAAAGCATATCAGAATGCGTACCTATCTCTTAAGAAATTGGGTACGCCATTGAATGAGTTGTCTGATGATGAATTGAAGAGCATTCCCGGTATAGGTGCCGCCATTCAGGAAAAAATTAAAGAGTTGCTGGATAAAGGCAGTTTTAGTGCATTGGATAAATACAGAGATATGACTCCTGAGGGTGTGAGAGAAATTCTTCAGGTCAAAGGTCTGGGCCCAAAAAAAGTGCAGGCCATCTGGAAAGAACTGCAGATAGAATCCATCGGAGAATTACTGTATGCTTGTCAGGAAAACCGGTTGACACTTTTGGCAGGATTTGGAGCAAAAACACAGGCCACCGTCGAGCAAAATCTCCAATTCTTCCTGGATTCTCAGGGATGGTTCCGCTATAAGGATTTATATCTGAAAGCAAAAGAACTGATGGCTAATTTACAAAAAGCATTTCCAGGAGAATTATTCAGTTTTACAGGAGCTTTGGTCCGGCAGGAACAAGTCCTCTCAGAAATTGAACTGCTTTGCAGTGTGGATGAAATTGTAATAAATGCACATCCGGAAACCGGAATGATTATGTCAGATACCGGCAAACCTGAATTTGAAGGAATTCCGGTGCACATACATTATTCAGAAAGCACACGCTGGGGTAATCACTCCATTCAGCATTCCTGTGAACCAGAATTTATTGCACAACTCGGGCTTGATCTGCATCCTGATGCTTCTGATGAACTCAGCATTTTCAAAGCAGCTGGTTTGCCGCTGATTCATCCTGCAAAAAGAAATGCTGTTTTGCTGGAGTACCGGGATATTCTGCTGAAGGAGGCATTGGTAGGGAAAAATGATATCAAAGGTGTCATACACGCACATAGTACCTATAGTGATGGTCTGAACACACTGGAAGAAATGGCTGCTGCCTGCATGCAAAACGGGTATGAATATCTCGCTATTACAGATCACTCCAAATCTGCTTTTTATGCACAAGGACTGGAGGTAGAACGTGTCCTGCAACAATGGAGGGAAATTGATGCACTCAATGTACGTTGGAATGGTTCATTCAAAATTTTCAAAGGAATCGAATCTGATATCCTGTACGATGGCAGATTGGATTATGATGTTGTTATTCTGGCAGGATTTGATTTTGTCATTGCCTCAGTCCACAGCATCCTGAATATGGATGAGGTAAAGGCTACGCAACGACTGATCACAGCAATTGAGAATCCATACACTACCATCCTGGGACATCCTACAGGGCGATTACTCTTATCCAGAAAAGGATATCCGATTGATCACGTAAAAGTCATCGATGCCGCTGCTGCGAAAAATGTCATTATTGAGATTAATGCCAATCCTCATAGATTGGATCTGGATTGGTCCTGGATTCCATATGCGTTAAAAAAAGGTGTCATGCTGAGCATCAATCCGGATGCACACAGTGTAGGAGGAATCAGCGATATAGAGTGGGGGATAGCCGCTGCTCAAAAAGGAGGACTTGAACCAAATCAATGTTTGTGCTGTTTGAGCCTCTTAGAAATTGATAAGTATTTCAGTTCACGACCTCATTAACATTACGTTAAGAAAAATTATTATATTTTTTAAGCGGGTTCTGTGACAGTAGTGACTAAATACATTAATTTTGCAATTCATTCATAAAATAAAAAATTGTCATCAATGAAAAAACAAGGTCTAATACTAGCCAGCGCTCTAATGATGTTTGTTCTAACATTAACAGTTGCTTGCAAAAGTGACGGTGCTGCTGACGCAGAAACTACTGCAGCAGATACAACTGCAACAGCTGTAAATGCAGATCCAAATGCAACAATGACACTGGATCCCAACACGGCAACTCCTACTGATCCTGCTGCTGCTGAAGCAGTTCCAACAGGTCCTACAACAAGCATTACTATCACAAATGGTATGGAACATGACTATGGTACAGTTGATGCAGGTGCTAAAGTTAAGCACACGTTCAAGTTTAAAAACACTGGTTCTGAGCCATTGGTGATTTCAAATTGCAAAGGTTCTTGCGGATGTACAGTACCTAAATGCCCTACTGAGCCTATCGCTCCGGGTGGTGAAGGTGAAATTCCGGTTGAATTCGATTCTAAAGGAAAAAATGGTCCGGATTCAAAAACTGTGACTATCACAGCTAATACAAATCCTGCTCAAACATTGCTTACTATCAAAGGTAATGTAAAAGGCACACCTCCTCCAGCACAATAATATTCATTTATTGAAAATATAAAGAGCCTGTGCAGTTATACTGTGCAGGCTCTGTTATTTAACTTCTTATGATCGAGCGATATCTCTCCCTGGTCAAGTTTAGCCATACCATTTTCGCACTGCCATTCGCTGTCACAGGTTTTGTAATGGGTATTTCCCAGCCCGGTGCAGTTATGTCCTGGACTGTTTTTTTTCTGGTATTGTTATGTATGGTTACTGCCAGGAACGCCGCTATGGCCTTTAATCGCTATTCAGATCGTACTTGGGATGCACTCAATCCACGTACTGCCATCAGAGAAATTCCGGCGGGGACAGTTTCCTCCGGAGCTGCTTTAGTATTTGTATTGATCAACGCAACTATATTTATATGTGCTTCATGGCTTATCAATCCTCTATGCGGATGGCTTAGTCCGATAGCGTTGTTGGTTATCCTGGGATATAGCTATACCAAGAGATTCACAGCTTTATGTCACCTCATTTTGGGATTAGGATTGGCTTTAGCACCAGTAGGTGCTTATATTGCTGTAACAGGAGTATTTGCATGGCCTCCTGTTTTATTGGGATGCATCGTATTATTTTGGGTATCTGGGTTTGATATAATTTACGCACTGCAGGATGAATCATTCGATAAAGAAGTAAAACTGCATTCCATCCCTGCCGCCATTGGCAAAAGAAAAGCCCTGATGGTATCTAATATTCTGCATATTATCTGCGCGCTACTGATTGCAGTCTTTATGAGTTCTATTTATACAACATATGAAGCAGTTGGATACTTGTCGTTTACAGGAGCTGCACTGTTCGTTTGTTTTTTGATTTACCAGCATACCCTGGTTAAGCCCGATGATCTTTCACGTGTCAATCTGGCTTTTGCCACAACAAATGGAATGGCAAGTGTGGTTTTTGGAGCATGTGTGATCGTGGATTTTCTGCTTGCTTAGACCAGCATATAATTTGGCTGTACCAAATTTGCATCGAACTCACAATAAATTTACTTTTCCTTCCCATATACACTGCTAAGCCCGGTCTTATAGTCTTCAATTCTTTCTGCCAGTGCTAATTTTACAGTGCCTGTAGTATATTTTCCTTCGCCCAGGAATTCTACCATTCCTTTGACATCTTCAGGCTGATTCATGGTGACCCATAAGTCTTTTATAATCTTGATCTCTTCATTGCTGAGCCAGGGTGATTTGGGGATTTCAAATCCAAATTCTATCAATTTTGCCATGTGTATAAAGACAGAGTTGGGTTGAATTCCTTTTAACTCTGCTACTTGCTCTATGGATTTTCCATTAATCAAATACTCATATGTCTCCAGAAAAGTTGATCCGCTAACTTTTTTGATTTTAATGTGTGTTGCCTGAATGATCCAATGTCGCATAGCTTTTGCAAAAACTTCACCATACTGTTCCAGTTTAGCTTCACCCATACCTGAGATATGTTTCATATGATAAAGACAAATGGGCTGCTTTTGCTTCATGTCCATCAGCGTTACATCAGAGAAAAGAGTAGTAGGTGGAATTCCCTGTTTGTCCGCCAGTTCTTTTCTCAATTCAACCAGCTGCATATATAACCAGTTTTCAAATGATTCCTGCTTGCTGATTTTAGGCTCAAACCTCCTTGAAGCGCTTACTTCAGGAACAACATAAGCAGATAATTGTACTTTTTCATTTTCAAACAAAATCCTGGATGCCTTCTGAGTCAAGAGTAAATGATTGTTATTTCGGATATCCGGTTCCAGAAACCCCATAGCTACTAATTGTTGAAAATAATATTTCCAGTCATCATAAGTAATATCCTTACCGGCTCCGAAAGTTTTGATTTCGTGATAATGTTTATCTAAAATATATCTTTTGGCGGCACCTCTGAGTACATCAATGACTGTTCCGACCGGTTCCTTCTGTCGCAATCTGGAAACCGCCGACAGTGCTTTCTGAGCAATGACAGTTCCGTCAAATCTCCGGGGAGGATTCTCGCAGATATCACAGTTCCCACAATCTTTGTCCAAATCTTCATTGAAATAATGTAAAATTATCTTTCTTCTGCAGACCGGAGATTGGGCATATTCCGCTATTCTATTGAGTTTTTCAAGTTTGATCTCTCTGTTTTCGCTCTCTTCAAACATCTCCTTATACATGATAAAATCGCCCCAATTGAAAAACATGAATGTAGAAGCAGCCAAACCATCCCTGCCAGCCCTGCCAATCTCCTGATAAAAATGTTCCATAGATTGAGGGGGACTGAAATGCACCACAAATCTAACATTGGGCTTATCGATTCCCATCCCGAACGCGATGGTCGCACAGATAATTCGTATATCGTCTTTCAAAAATTTTTCCTGCACATCCGACCGGCTTTTATTGTCCATACCGGCATGATATGCGGAAGCTTTATAGCCTTTTTTACTCAGATCAGCGGCTACCTTTTCTGTCATTTTACGGGACAAACAATATATAATGCCTGATTCTCCAATTCTCTCAGAAAGGAAATTCTCCAGTACTTTCATTCTCCCGGGACCTGAGTGCACCTGAAGATGAAGGTTGGGTCTGTCAAAAGAAGAAATAAAGGAACTGGCATCTTTCATATCCAGCCTTTCCAAAATATCATCCCTTGTCACCTTATCTGCGGTGGCAGTCAGAGCCATCCAGGGTATGCCGGCGGGTAAATGTGCCTTTAGGCTTTTCAAAAGAGCATATTCCGGTCTGAAATCATGACCCCACTGAGAAATACAATGTGCCTCATCAACAGCAATCAGATTGATAGACATTTGCTTCAAAAGATGAACCATATCCTGGGATAAAATACGCTCTGGTGAGAGGTATAATAAGTCGAGGTCCCCGGCTATTGCTCTGCGGATGATATGATTTTGGGAAGATATACTTTGAGATGAATTAATAAACTCAGCTTTTACGCCGTTTGCTTTCAAGGCTTCCACCTGATCCTTCATTAGTGCGATGAGGGGTGAAATCACTACTCCGGTCCCTTTCATGGCTATGGCAGGTATTTGAAAACAAAGCGATTTTCCACCACCTGTGGGCATCAATACAATGGTATTTTTGCCACTAAGGACAGTTTCAATTATTTCTGACTGAAGATTTCTGAAGGTGTCGTAACCAAAATATTGTTTGAGTACAGACTGAATAGGTCTTTCCAATGAGATGCTTGTGGTCATAAGGCTTGATTTTAAATTGATAAAATGTAAGAAATGACAGCTATGTCATTCTAATCCTGATACTTACTCAATTTAAAAGAAGGCTTACGAAATTTGACGCGAAATTATTATAGCTATACATCAGGATATGGATGTAAATATAAGAGCTTCTATTATTTATATCAATGGTTTTTTATAATAAAGAAGAATTTAACTGAAAGATTAATCATTAGAATAAATATTCGATCGGTTGAATTTGCTTTAGCGCTTTTATTTATCCTTCATTTACTTTTGGCTTGATCCAAAAGTAACAATCCCCTCCCCAAAGCTTTGGGGATTGGGGACAAGGCTGTTTAAACTTTCCTTGTTTTCTACGTTGCTCTCCACTCCGCGCATGCAAAGCCGCTCGCTTAATAAGTCTTGGGCGGAAACAAGCTTGTATCTTTACATGAATTAGCTGTGTAAAGGACTGAAGCCATGACTCAGCTCGACTTCTGTGTATGCTTGCTAAGGTATTTAGTGTAGCCTCCTCAGGGCGCTCGAGAGGCCTCGTCCCCAATGCTTTGGGGATCGGTTCGCTTCCTTGTAAAGTACATTTAGTACTTTCCTGCGGTCGCTCATGAACAGCTTGAAAAGCTACGGAAATTTTAAAAGGCCGGTTTAAACAGCATTTACAGCTAGTTTCATTTTTAGAAATCTTGAAATGGTGATATTGAATGTTAATTATTTATTTTAGAAAAGATCTTTTTGAATATGTTACAATCCCCCTTAGCAAGCTGAACAATTTCAATATTTAAGAATGCACCAAATTCGTAGCATAAGTCTCCGGTTTCAGTTGAATATGAACATCAGAGTCCTGTGGGACAAATTGATATGGGGTTACCTGATGCGTCCAGTCAAATTCAATTTTCTCCTTATACTGCTGTCTGTAATCTCCGGGGGTGCAGCTTCTATATTTCTTGAATAATCTGTTGAAGTTGGCTATATTGTTGAATCCGCAATCATAGCTGATTTTATTAACTGTATCATCTGTATCCAAAAGCAACTTGCAGGCGTATCCAATTCTGATATCTATAAGGAATTGCGTAAAACTCTTATTAGTATATTTTCTGAAAAAATGGCTGAAGGCTGATTCACTCATATTGACCTGATTGGCTACATCCAGTAATTTTAAATCTTGCTCGTGAAATTTTCTTAGGATATATTGATAAGTTTTTTGAATTCGCCGGCTTTCTGATTTCATTTCTTTAGGATTGAAACCGGTACTTGCCAAATATTCAATTTCACCGGATTGCGACATGATATCCAGGATACTGAGAAATTCAATCACGGTATTGAATCCTTTGGTTTCTGCCATTTTGATCAGCTTCGCTTTTAGAATTTGGAGTGTCTTTCCGTACACACGAATGCCTCTGCCTGATTGTTGCAGAAGTTGTCTTATATGATAAAAGAGCTCTTTTTGCAGGAGTTTCGAATCCAATAAATCAGGTGCAAACTGGATGGTGATAACTCTGTATTTTACGTTAGAATTGAGTTGTTCTGGATCTGCATCCCACTTATGATATAAATAGGGTCCTAACAGAACAAGATCTTCTTCGTAATATCTCTCAGTAGAATCACCTACTATTCTGGTTCCTGAGATTCCCATGACCAGGTTCAATTCAAATTCAGGATGGTTGTGAATGGGATAGTCAAAGCCTTTATTTACAGAATCAAGCAGAACGAATACATCTGCATCTTTTAAGGGTGTTATTTCGCGATATACTTGCATGTTAAAATTATTGTTTGTCTTCGAAGGCCTTTTAAATATTATATTTCACGAAAGTACAAATTATTCGCAGTAAAGTATCATAGTTGATCTTGAGAATGAAATACATTTGGCTCAGACAAATGCAGTACCTTTCCTGATCCGGAAAGTTTAATTTAATAGTTTTCAGGTATTTGCAAGTCGGAGGAGACAGAAATTTTGTTCTTTTTGAAATATTAAAGTAGAAAGTACAGTGAGCATTAAAAATTTACAAACTTGGTTTCCAATTAAAGTATTAATTGTAGCCGGCATTCTGTCGGTATGTTGTTTTATCTCACCGGAAAGGGTATCTGCCCAAGATCCTGTATCGGGTACAAAAATGACAATCAGCGGAAAGGTATATTCTGACGAAGACCGTCAATCTCTTGTAGGTGTAAATATCGAAGAGAAAGGAACTACTAATGGTACGACTACGGATTTGGATGGAAATTTTTCTATTGCCATTACTTCCGGAGCCATATTGGTGATTAGCTACATCGGCTACGAAACAAAAGAAATTCTGGTGCTGAATAATAGTTTTCTGACCATAGCCATGAGTCCCAATCAACAAGTGCTGCAGGATGTTGTGGTGGTAGGTTATAGAAAGGAAATCAAGTCTGATGTTGCCACACCTATTACATCACTTAAATCAAAGGATATTGACAAGCTTCCGGTCCTGGGAATTGATCAGGCTTTGCAGGGTCAGGTGGCAGGATTGCAGGTTACACAAGCTACCGGAGCGCCGGGTGATGATATAGTCATTCGTATCAGGGGTGTGGGTACTCTTGGGAATAATAATCCGCTTTTCATTGTGGATGGAATTCCAACTACCGGTAATATTAATATGTTTTCTACTAATGATATTGAAAGTATCGATGTCCTTAAAGATGGAGCCGCTGCGGCAATTTATGGTGCAAGAGCTGCAAATGGAGTTATAATTATTACAACTAAAAAAGGGAAATCCGGCAAACCTAAATTTGCATTTGATGCTTACAGAGGCTTTCAGGAAGCTTATAATCTTCCTGAAATGTTGAACTCTGCTGATTATGTGATGATCAGGAATGAAGCGATTGCCAACACCAATGCTCTAAGAGATCCAAGAAGATTACTGGATCCAATTGATCCTGCAGTTCTGGATACACTGCCCAATGTAAACTGGCTGGATGAAGTCTTCAATCCTGCTCCGATTCAAAGATATAACCTGAGTGCCTCAGGTGGTAACGAATTTGGCTCCTATTACATAATGGGAGAATACATGAATCAGGAAGGAGTATTTCGCGGACAGGGATTTGAAAAATATATGATTCGTTTCAATGGAGAAGCCGGTAGTAAGCGGTTTAAAATTGGAAATAATATTTCATTTGCTGTTACTGACAGGGATGTTATAGGAAGTTCAGGTGATGGAGCGGGTCCCGGCAACGAACTGAATGGTATTCGTTATGCCCTGATCGCAGCACCGGTATTCAGAATCAGATATCCCGATGGCACTTACGTAAATACTTCTCAGGAATTGGGTGATCCTCAATTATATGGAGATGGAAATGCTAACCCACTTGCATTCATCGATGCTACAGACTGGAATATCAATCGCTCCAGAGTATTTGGAAGTGTGTATGCAGAGCTTGGATTGATGGAGGGATTATCAATCCGCACAAATCTGGGCGGAGATTTTCTTTTCCAAAATGAAAAAATATTCAAAGAGAGATTATCCCCGGCCATTTATGATCCGTCATCTCTGACTGAAGGAAGAGTCTTTGACAGGAATCTTGTTTGGAGTAATATTATAGATTTTCAAAGATCTTTTGGAAAAGGTGAGGCGCATAAGTTTTCTGCCATTTTGGGGATGGAGGCCATTCAAAATAAAACAGATTATCTGGGAGCTTCCGCCAATAATTTCCTTAGGACATCAACTCAATTCAGATATATTAATACCAGCATTCCCGAAGAAATCAGTAATCTGGGCGCTTCAGGTATTGTTACTGAATGGGGACTTTTGTCCTATTTTGGAAGGATCAACTACAACTACAAGAGCAGGTATATCGTTAATGCCGCTATCCGCAGAGATGGATCATCCCGGTTTGGACGTCAAAACAGATATGGTAATTTTCCTTCACTGGCAGTAGCATGGAATGTATCCAATGAGCCATTTTTTGAAAATGTTCCTTACTTATCTCATTTAAAATTAAGAGCCAGCTGGGGCCGGTTGGGTAATCAGGAAATTGGACTGTATCCGTTCAGTTCACTGGTGAATACAGGTGACAGAGTGTACACATTTGGCGGAGTTCCCGTGACAGGTGCTAATATCGTCGAGACAGGAAACGAAAATATCAAATGGGAAACCACCACTCAGGAAGATGTCGGCATCGAATTTAGTTTGTGGAAAGATCGTATCTCTTTTATGGCAGATTATTTTAGGAAAACTACCAGCGATGTGCTTGTTCGGGTCCCGGTACCACAAGCTGGTGGTTCAGCTTTTCCGCCATTCGTCAATGCAGGTATGGTAGAAAATAAAGGTTGGGATTTCGCCCTTGTTTTTAGAAATGCTTACAAAGATTTTCAGTATAGTTTAAGTGCCAATATTTCTACTGCAACCAATAAAGTGCTTTCTTTGGCAGGCGGAGAGCCCATACTCGGGGGATTCGGTCTTTCAGACGGTCCAATAACAAGAACTGAAGTTGGGTATCCCATCGGTTCATTTTATATATATCAGGCAGATGGTTTATTCCAGTCTCAGGCTGAAATTGATGCACACGCATTTCAAAATGTGGATACACGTCCGGGTGATGTGAGATTTTCAGACCTCAATGGAGATGGGATCATAGATGATAAAGACAGAGCACACCTGGGCAGTCCATTTCCTGATTTCATTTATGGTTTTAATTTAACAATGAATTATAAAAACTGGGATCTCTCAGTTCTGGGTCAGGGTGTTCAGGGAAATGATGTGTATTTCCTTTTTGGAAATTTTGCATATGAAACACAAGCCCGGGGCTTCAATGCATATGCAGATATCCTCAATCGCTGGACCCCTGAAAATCCAAATACAGATATTCCAAGAGTAAGCATAGATGATAGAAATGGCAACAGAAGAATTTCTACCAGATTTCTGGAAGATGGGTCATACTTCAGAATCAGAAATATCACCCTGGGCTATAATCTTAAGAATAAGGCCTGGATGAGAGATATAGCTCTGATCAGAGTGTACGCCACTCTTCAGAATTTTTTCACATTTACAAAATACTCAGGACTGGATCCTGAGATTCAGGCCAATACAAATGACACGAGAGGTTTCAATGTATCTTCGGATTTGGCAGTAGGTATTGACTGGGGTACAGTACCGGCTCCAAGAATGATGTTGGCAGGATTAAGAATTGAATTCTAAAAGAACAGGAAATATGAGACAGTTATTAATAATCATGGGTATTTGCAGCTTGCTTTCAAGTGCTTGTACTAATATTTTGGATAAGGAGCCACTGGGCCGCTTGGATGCTGATTTATTTCTGCAGACGAAGGAAGATGCTGTACAGGCAGTGAATGCAGCTTATGGCCCGCTGATGTTCAATAGTGCTAATAGTAATTTTTACTGGGCATTTGGAGTGCTGGCAAGCGATCATGCTGTGGTGGGAGGCGATGGGTCAAGACCAGGTCTGACGGAAATTGATTTTATGACGCATACTCCGAGGACGCAGGAATTCAACGATTTCTGGAAATTGAATTATAAAGGAATTGTACAGTGTAATTTATTGATCGAAAAAGTCCCTCAGGTGAATATGGATGTCACATTGCGCAATCAGTATTTGGGAGAAGCACTTTTTCTGAGAGCATACTATTATTTTTTGTTAACTCAGGTATACGGAGATGTTCCTATGATGCTGACTTTGCTATCACCGGATGAATTAAAACTTCCAAGAACTTCTAAATCAGTTATCTGGGATCAAATCATTTTGGATTGTGAGCAAGCTGCTTCTCTGCTACCCGCCAGCTATTCAGCATTAGATGCAGGAAGGGCGACCAAAGGTGCAGCTCTGAGCCTTGCAGCAAAGACTTCTTTATATCAGAAAAATTATCAGAAGACGCTGGACTACATTGCTCAGGTGAAAGGATTGGGAGTATACCAGTTGATGGCTGATTACCAGGACAATTTCCGAAAAGAGACTCAAAACAATTCAGAGTCGGTTTGGGAAATCCAACATACAAATCTTGAGTTGGGAGTAGGTAATTCGCTGAATCAATGGTGGGCATCCAAAAAATTTGGTTTCGGATATGGTTTTGCAGAAGTGACCAGAGAATATCTCGATGAGTTTGAAGCTGGAGACCCCAGAAGGAAATTCACAATTGCTATCAATAATGATCCTTACTTCGGATTGATATGGAAGCCATCGTTTTCTTCAACCGGCTATGGACCTGTGAAGTATTTGCAATCAGATCAGGAAGCTTCTCAAAAGGCAGATGGTGACATCAATTACACAGCAATCAGATATGCAGAAGTATTGCTTTGGGAAGCTGAGGCAATGGCTGAATTAGGCCGTACTGCAGAAGCATTGGTTCCGCTTGAAGAAGTTAGAGCAAGAGCCAGAGCACAAGCTGTAAATCCTGCAACAGCACTTCCACCGGTAACAACCACGGATAAAACAGAATTAATTAATGCCATCAGACATGAGCGCAGTGTGGAGCTGGGCTTTGAGATGCATCATTTCTTTGACCTGATTCGCTGGGGCCTGGCAGCTGACAGAATCGATGGATTTATTCCCGGAAAACATGAGGTATTTCCGCTGCCACAAATTGAAATGGATTTGAATTCCAGTTTGATTCAGAATCCCGGTTATTAATTATTAAAGCAACGAACCTATCATTTTAATGCGTTTATTTTTTTCTAAATATAATTTTCTCAGTACACTATTGCTGGTGTTGATTGTCTCATTTGTGCAGGCTCAACCCGGTCAAATCGCGATTCCAAGAATCCAGGCTATGCCGAATTTGCCCAGTCCATACAATGTAAGAGACTGGAAATTGGTGGCCAGACAGTATGACTCTCTGGTGTTCGACATGAATGCATCAGGACAATATCTGCCATTATCTTATAAAAAACCTGCGGGATTCAATTATCCTGAGAATGAAACTTTCGGGCTGGTTACATATGTAGGAACCTTTAGTCCAATGGGTAATGAAGGGATAAATGTGTTGCCTACATTGGTTGGTTCAACTCTTGCAGGCATTGACAAGTCGGATCAAAACGGGGATAACTATATCCTCATGGCGCAGGATTTTTTCAATAAAAGAAATGGGGAAAATATTTACCTGAATAATCCGGGTGGTAAAAGCGGGGGAGACTGGTGGTACGATCTTATGCCCAATATTTTCTTTTATCAATTATATGATCTGTATC
>JALHRR010000008.1:96993-147109 GCA_022841345.1 Saprospiraceae bacterium | reverse complement strand
ATTAATCTACGACATATTCACTTCTATAAACCATTCGGCTGCTATCAGGCTGTATCCTAAACTTCTAAACACCTCCACCAAACGACTCCCTACAAACGAAGTCTACGACAAATTCACCCTTTACAAAATATCGGCTGCTACGGCTGTTCCAAATCTAAAATCTGAAAACTGACATCTGAAAACTGAAATCTATTGCATTTCTACGCACTGTTTCAACCCCGTCACAATCGCCCCCTTCAGCATCGGCCCCTTAAATCCATTCCCCGACAAAGGCTTAACTCCTTTCAACGCTATTTCAGCTGCCTCTTCAAAATTCTTAATATTCGCTTCCTTGCCTTTTAAAAACTCCTCCGCTTCATACCATCGCCAGGGTTTGTGGGCCACTCCACCGGATGCCAGTCTTGCCGCTCTGATTTTTCCTCCCGATAATTCCAAAGCTGCCGCTACCGATACCAATGCAAATGCATACGAATCCCTGTCTCTGACCTTGAGATATGCACAGTTTTTTGCGAATGCGTTTCGGGGTATTTCGATCGACTGTATCAGCGCTCCTGGCGGAAGATTATTGTCCAGTTCCGGCCTGTCTCCCGGCAATCTGTGAAAGTCTTTGAAGGGGATAATTTGCTCTTTTTGATTTTTATCAATGATGAGCACATTTGCATCCAATGCCGCCAATGCCACACTCATATCTGATGGATGTACAGCAACGCATTGTTCACTGTATCCTACAATGGCACTCATTCGATTTTCACCTTTAATTGCGCTGCAGCCACTTCCGGGATTTCTCTTATTGCAGGGCGTCGTGACATCATAAAAGTAGGGACAACGAGTCCGTTGCAATATATTGCCTCCGGTAGAAGCCATGTTTCTGATCTGCGGAGAAGCTCCGGCCAGAATTGCTTTTGCCAGCAGAGGGAAATCATCTAATATGTTTTTGTCAAGAGTCAGTGCACTGTTGCGTACCATAGCACCTATGCTGATACCCTTTTTATCAGTTTCAATTTTATTTGAAAGCACTGATGTGACATCCACCAATGATTCCGGCTGGGAAATATGTTTTTTCATCAGGTCCAGCAGGTTCGTTCCGCCTGCGATATACTGAGCAGTTACCTTTCTTCCCGACAATGCTTTATGAATGCTTTCGGCTTTGTTAAATGTAAATGGTCTCATTTTGCTACTTTTTGAATGGATTCAACAATGCCGTTGTAAGCTCCGCAACGACACAAATTACCGCTCATGAATTCTTTGATTTCGGAGACTGATCCTGTATGACCTTCCTTCACACAGGATACAGCAGACATGATCTGTCCGGGCGTACAATACCCACACTGAAAGCCATCACACTCGAGAAATGCTTCCTGCATGGGATGTAATTTGTCTCCATCTGCAAGTCCTTCTATAGTGGTAATTTCTTTGCCGGGAATCATAGCTGCCAGCGTCAAACAGCTCAATGCTCTTTCGCCATCTATATGCACTGTGCAAGCGCCACATTGCCCGTGATCACATCCTTTCTTGGTGCCCGTAAGTTGCAAATCTTCTCTAAGCAGATCCAGCAAAGTCGTACGTGTATCCGCCTGGATGGAGTACTCTTTTTTATTGATAGAAACCTTTAAAGGAATCACGTCTTTAGCAGGGACGATAAATCTCTTCACCTCTTCATATATCGACCTGACACCTTTGGGTATAAATGCCAGTGCAGCAGTGAAGGAAGTGGTCTTGAGGAAGAAGCGCCTTGAAAATGGTTGATGTATACTCATAAGCTGAGATTCTATGATGGATTAAAAACTATTGGTGGGGTAATTCAAAACTTCATTTTCTGAATTTAGATTACCTTATAATTTGATTTTCATGTTCTTCATTCAATGAAGCTGATAAAGATATAATAAATCAATAAGCTGGTTTATAGTAACCCCTTCTAACATACGACATTCATATTTGAATAAGTCTTAATTTTTCGAATCGTGTTCGGAAAGGCGAATATAAGATGATCTTTGCTCTGCTCCCTACCCTTATTTTCCACTTCTACTGCCATTGCCTGAGGTCCCCGAAGGTCGAAGTTTATAACTTCGATCCCATATTTCATGAATTTTTAATTCATCTCCGAAATATCCGATCCATACAAAAAAATCGGCTGCTATTCGGCTGTTCAATCTGAAATCTGATCCCCAAAGCTTTTAGGACTGAAACCTGAAATCTGATCATTGCTTTCCTGTTGAAGAGCAACAAGTTCCTTTAATAATACAATTACTACCTAGATTCCCACCGTTTCCCTGCATTTTCTTCCGCTTCAGCTCTCATTTCCGCGGCCCCCGATGGTCGAAGTTTATAACTTCGATCCCATATTTCATGAATTTTAAATTCATCTACGAAATATCTGATCCGTACAAAAAAATCGGCTGCTATTCGGCTGTTCAATCTGAAATCTGAAACTACTGATCCCCAAAGCTTTGGGGACTGAAATCTCAAATCTTTGCTTTCCTGTGGAGGAGCGAAAAAAATTGATTCCACATTACGATTATTACCACCCCTCTCTCCGCTTCCCTGCATTTTTCTCCGCTTCAGCGCTCATTTCCGCGGCTTCCATATTTCCACCGATTTTTATAGCTTACACGATGATAACTTTGGCTCACAATTAGAGTGGTCTGAACCACTTATTAAAATTTACTGCGATGAAGATTTGGACATTAATTGCATTGTGTTTTTTGATTCAGCATAATCTGAGTGCTCAGGTGACATTCCAGTCACTGGATGATGCTTACCGATTGTTGGAAACCCAGCATTCGAAAGTCAAACTTGTTGCTTCTCAATCTGAAGAATTGAACAATGAGATTGGCATTCAAAAAGCCGGTATGTGGCCCACAGTGAGACTCAACAGCAATGCTGATTATAATCTCAATCTACCGGTTCAGCTAATTCCGGCAGAGATTTTTGGAGGTCCTCCGGGAACCTTTCAAAGAGTTCAGTTTGGCCAGCCATGGGTATTGGGAGCCGGCATTGATATTCAATGGCCTCTCATTCAGATTGAAAAATGGAGAGACATTCAATCCGCACGCATTGCAGCCACTCAAGGTCCTTTAAGAGAAAAATTGGAGCTGGAACAATTGAAAAGCACGGTGTTGCAGAGATATTATCAGGCTTTATTTTGGGAAGCTTATCTGCCATACCTGACTGAACTTCGCTCTCAGGCGGATTCACTTTACAGAGTGGCTGAGGATAAAAAAGAACAATCTATCATCTCAGCATTTGACTTGAACAGAGTAGAGGCGCTTCGTCAGCAAATTTATCAGCAAATTGTAGATGCAACCCACCAAAAGGAAATGGCTTATTTGCAATTGAAAGCAAGCCTTCAAATTCCGGAAGATCAGCAAATCATCATCACTGATAGCCTGAATCAAATGCTGTTGACTGATCCGTCTCAAACCGAAGCTTCACGAAGACCCGCTGTATTGCTCGCTCAGGCACAAAAAGACTGGTCGATTTCAAAAGTAAATGCCCGTAAAGCCGGCTTGTATCCTACGCTCTCCGCAGTTGGCCGCTACCAGTTTCAATGGCAGAGCGGCGATCTGTTTGATGGTAGCCAGTATATAGGATTCGATTATGGAACAGTAGGGCTTAGTTTACAATGGCAAATTTTCTCCGGAGGTTTGAAACATCGTCAGATGGAGAAAGCCAACATCCAATTAAAGCAATCTCAATATCAATATGACAACACCATTCGGGAAGCTGGTTCTCAAATTGCTCAGTGGTCCTCATCTCTGAATGAAGCTCAGGCCAATTATGAAATTACTACCCGCAGATTTGAGTTGACTCAAAATAACCTCGAACTTGCATTGCTAAGACTCAATGAAGGTTACAGCCCATTGGATGAATATTTTCAGGTCTATCAGGACTATAGCTCTGCCGCTCAGGCATTTTTTCAAAACCGACTAAACTTGCATTTGTATCATGCATTACTTCAATTGTAAACTTCTTATCCCGGCATTTTTGATGCCATTACTATTATTCAGCTGCGGAACAAAACAGGAAACAATTTTACCCGAACGCACTGAAATAGCTGAGGCTGTTTATGCTTCAGGTATGCTTATTCCCGGGCAGGAATACAAAATCTTTGCCAATACCGACGGCATCCTGGTGCAGTCGCTTGTCATTGAAAATGATTCTTTCCGCAAAGGTCAGCCGTTGTTTAGAATAGAAACCAATACCCGCAAAGTACAGGAAGGTTTACTGGGAAATATCTATGAAACTGCCCGTACAAGAGCCGGGTCAGAATCACCTGCCCTGCAGGAATTGGATATCAGAATAAAAACGGCTGCCTCGAAAAAAGCAAACGACAGTCTGCAATTCTCACGCCTTGACGCATTACTTGCAAAAGATGCAGTGGCTAAGTCTGAATGGGAAAGAGCAAAACTTCAATGGGATGCCTCCAAAAATGAATGGATGGGATTGCAAACACAAAAACAAAACATTCTCCTTCAGACCAAAATGGAATCTCAGCAAGCGGAGAATCAATACCGTACCTTACAGGCACAGAATATTGACGGACAAGTGAAAGGAGCTATGGATGGGGTGATTTTTGAAATCTATAAGAAAAATGGTGAACGTGTCAATGTAAATGAACCCATTGCTCTGGGAGGATTGAAAGACAACTGGATAGCCCGCCTGACAATTGATGAGAGAGATTTCAGCAGAGTCACTGAAGGACAATCAGTCTTCATTCAGCTGGATGCGTTTCCGGGCAAAACATTTAAAGGAAAAATATCACGAATATTACCCAAGTTGAATCGCGCCGAGCAATCATTTTATGCTGAAGCTGTTTTTGATGAACCTTTGCAGAAAGGTATCTATGGTCTGAATCTGGAGGCAAATATTCTCATCGATTCAAAACCTTCTGTGCTCACCATTCCACGTCAGGCATTGCAAAATGGAGACAGCCTGAAGATAAAAAGAAAAGGAACGGACACAACTATCCACGTTGTCACCGGCATCCGGAATGTGGACAGAGTTGAGATCGTAGAAGGCTTGCTGGAAGATGATGAAATCATATTAAAATAATTCCGTATGCGACTATTTAAAAAATCAGTCAATCTGGATATTGCTTTGACGCATTTGCTGTCCAAAAAGAAGCAGACATTTGTCGCCATGATGGGTGTGACATTCGGAATTTCTATGTTCATTACGATGATCAGCTTCATGACCGGAGTCAATGAGTTTATGATGGAACTGACACTGGACGGTTCACCCCATGTCAAGATTTATCATCCGATTGAGAATAAGACTGTAGCAATGGATTCATTTGCTGCAAGTGCCCGGATGACGGTTCTGCATCATCCGAAGCCCAAAAACGAACTGCCTAAACTGAAAGATGGCCATATAATTCTGGAAGAAATCAGTTCATTGCCGGAAGTATCAGGAGCGCTTTCTCAAGTCTCTTCTCAAGTGTTTTACAACAATGGGCCTGTGAAATTCCCCGGTATGGTTGTAGGTACAGATATTCTGAAAGAAAATGAACTATACAATCTGACAGAGAAAATGATTGAAGGAAATATTACAGATCTCCTGACATATCAGGATGGAATACTAATGGGTCTGGGCCTGGCGAAAAAATTAGGAGCATCAGTCGGTGACAGAGTATCGCTTACTACACCTGAAGGGCAGACATTTTTTTTCAGAGTGATGGGGATTTTTGCTTTCGGAATGGGAGCGATTGATGATTCCCGAAGCTATGCCTCTATTTCAACAGTTCAAAAGTTATTGCAGGTTGATCCTTCCTATATCACGGATATTCATATCAAGATGAAGGATTACAATGAAGCGAAGAATCTGGGAGTCAGACTGGAAGAATCTTACGGCTACAAAGCGGAGGATTGGGAGACCGCAAACGAAGCAGTTTTGGTGGGAGAAATCATAAGGAATACTATGACTTATGTGGTGTCCATTACTATGTTGATCGTTGCAGGTTTTGGGATTTATAATATCATGAATATGAA
The DNA here is from genome assembly GCA_022841345.1 of Saprospiraceae bacterium. Lineage (GTDB taxonomy): Bacteria > Bacteroidota > Bacteroidia > Chitinophagales > Saprospiraceae > SLDF01. The sequence goes on along the minus strand of JALHRR010000008.1, from coordinate 141,122 downwards.
TATCATCAATAAGATGAGGGATATTGCCATTTTGAAAGCGACGGGTTTCGAAGGTTCAGATGTGAGCAAGATTTTCCTGTATCAATCCATGATCATTGGATGCCTTGGTGGAATACTGGGTTTATTACTGGGATTTATTTTTAGTTCAGGTATTAATCAGGTGCCATTTCCGCAAAATGATTTTATCAATATTGACACATTCCCTGTTAATTTTAAACCCTTCCATTATACACTTGGGATCGTTTTCGGAGTGGTTACTACGCTGTTTGCAGGTTGGTTTCCTTCAAGAAAGGCGGCGAAGGTGGATCCTGTAGAAATTATTCGCGGGTAAAAAATATTAAACATGTCAACTTTAGCACTCAAGGCCAATCATATCACCAAGTCATTTCATGATCCTGTAACTTTCGAAGTTCTGAAGGACATTTCATTTGAAATAGAGAAATCAAAGTTTTACAGCATCATCGGCAAGTCAGGATGTGGCAAATCTACCTTGTTGTATATCTTGTCTACAATGGACACCGACTACCAGGGAACACTGGAGCTCAATGGAAAAGTGGTCACCGGACAAAGTCAGAATGAACTGGCAAGATTCAGAAATGAACACCTGGGATTTGTGTTTCAATTTCACTTTCTTTTGCCTGAATTTTCTGTGCTGAAAAACATCATGCTTCCTGCAATGAGATTGGGAAAATATTCCGGTTCAGAAATAGAGGACAGAGCTTATGCCAAACTTAAACTTGTTGATATGGCAGAACACGCTCTGAAACCAGCTTCCAAATTATCCGGAGGACAGCAACAGAGAGTCGCAATTGCAAGAGCATTGATCAATGATCCGTCCATTATCATGGGAGACGAACCCACCGGAAATCTTGACCAAAATAATAGTCGCAGTATTGTCGATATTTTCATGAAATTGGCCCATGAAAATGGGCAGACAATAATCACTGTAACGCATGATCTGGATATTGCAGCTCAAAGTGATAATGTAATAGAAATGATGGATGGAAAAATTATCAGCATGACATGAAAGAAAAAGTCCTTGGAATTCCCGTCCCCGTGTATTGGAGAATGAAATTAATCATCATTCTCTGCATTTCATTTGGGGGAATTTTTGCAAGGAAAGTTGTAGGCTTCAGAATGCCCGCCAATTGGGAGTTACCACTTACATTATTCTCTATAGTCGCAATTTATCTTTACTGGGAATTATTCATTCGAATCCATCAATTTCTAAACAATAAATTACCTTTTGAGAAGAGCATCGCCATCCGGATTACAGTTCAGCTAATAATAGGATCTTTGATTTTCCTGATAAGCAGACAGACAGCTCTTTACTATTTTGGAGAAACATTTGGATTTCAATTTAATAAGCAGCATTATGTATTTCTGATTGTGGCAGACATTTTTGCTTCCTTTGCCATTAACCTTGGCTTTATCAGTTCATATTTTATCAAACGATGGCAGGAAAATGCTCTGAAAGCTGAAAGGCTTCAAAGGGAACAGGCCACTTTGAAATATCAGCAGCTGAAGAATCAGGTTAATCCGCATCTGTTATTCAACTCCCTGAGCTCTCTGGATAATTTGATCAGGACAGATCCGGCCCTGGCTTCCCGATTCGTCAAACACATGTCAAAAGTGTACCGCTACGTGCTGCAGCATAAAGAGAATGAAGTCGTCAATCTGGAAACAGAGCTGGAATTTATAAATGAATATGTCGAGCTGCAGAAAATACGATTTGGAAATGCCCTCAGCATTAATATAAATGTGAAAGATGATTCACTTGACAAGGGAATTGTGATGATTACACTTCAAACTATGATTGACAATGCTATTAAGCACAATGAAGTCCATTTATCAAAACCATTGAGCATTCGTATCTTTGATGAAGGCGAATATTTGATTATAGAAAATAATAAGCAATTGAAACAAAGTATACAGGATTCCAATCAGCAAGGCCTTGCTCAATTGACTCAATTGTATCATTTTCTTAGTCAGGAACCTTTGTTGGTGGAGGAAACAGAAGACATTTTCAGGGTCAAAATTCCCTTACTATGAGACTACTGGTCATAGAAGATGAATCTCTGATCGCGGCAGGATTGATGCATGACCTGAGGTCTTTAAATCCTGATGCGACCATTGCAGGTCCATTGTCCAGCAATCGGGAAATCCGCGAATGGTTTCAGAAAAATGATTTGCCTGATCTGATTTTCTCAGATATTCAGTTATCCGATGGAGTTAGTTTTGATGCGCTTTCAGAAATGGCCCAGGCTTGTCCGATAATATTTATCACTGCCTTTGATGAATATGCTTTGAAGGCATTTAAAGTATTCAGTATCGACTATTTATTGAAGCCTGTCAGCATAGAAGACCTGCAACAGGCCATGGAGAAATATTCAAAAGTAGTATCCAAATATGAGAACTCTGAATACTGGGGACAGGTAAAACAAATGCTGCAAACCGGGCATTCCGGTAAATTATTCAAGGAGCGTTTCATGGTCCATCAGGGCTTGAAAATGTTACTGATTCCTTTGGTGGATGTGGTTGGATTTGTGAAGCAGGAAATCATTTTTCTCGTAGATGTAAATGGCCAAAAATATAGTACTGATTACAGATCACTGGATGAATTGGATGATATTTTGGATCCTGCTAAATTCTTCAGAACAAACAGGCAAAGCATTTTACATTTGCCATTCATTCACGGCTTTAAAACGCTGGAAAGCGGTAAACTGGAAGTATTTGTAAAAGACGATTTGCTCCCATCTGTCACCGTCAGCAAAGAAAAAGCGTCAGAATTCCGAAAGTGGTTGTAAGGATGGAGGGTTAAGGTTGAGGAAAATGTTAAATTTTTTATTTTAATTTGTTTTTACGCAGCAGATTTAGAATTAATGGAGTATTTTAGATACACATACTTCAATCCTTTTTCTAAAAACCTGCCTTATGAGACAAATTTTACCCTTAATTTTTGCTGCATTTTTATTCTTTAATTACAATGTAAACGCACAATCATTTGAATTGGGCTTAGGGACAGAATGGACTTATTGTCAGATACATATTGGCTTTCCTTTCAACACATTAAAGACAATTCAAATCACAGGCGATACTCTGATTAATGGTGAACAAGCTTTTGTCATTGCAGGGGATTGCACATGTGGAGATATATCTCCCCGTTATATCAGAAAGGAGGAGGATAAGATTTACTATTACAGGGATGATGTCAAGTATTTGCTTTATGACTTTTCATTACAGGCAGGCGATACCTTAAAAGTTGTTAGAAATGAATTTGACACAATTTATGTAGGGATTGACTCAGTCGGAATTATCAACTTCAATGGAGAAGACAAAATAATTCAATATATCAATACAATTGCATCAGAGAATAATGAGCACTGGGCGGAATGGGGAGAAATTATGATTGAAGATTTTGGTTCAACAAGGTGTTTCTTTCCAATGAGTCCGGTTTGCGATCCGGGTACAGGTCCATTACTAAGTTATGAGGTTCAGGATTTTCCAATTGTTGAGTTTGACTTTGAATGTATAACTCTCAGTACCACCGAGCTGGCAAAAGTAAATATCAGAACTTACCCCAATCCTGCCAAAGATCAATATATTGTCGAGTATAGTGGGATCAATGAAAAAATTCATCTCACATTTTATAATATGATGGGAGCTGTCATTCTACAAAAAGTGCTGAGTCCCGGAGAGATCCTTACAACCGATGTTTCAGTATGGATTCCCGGAATATATATTATGCAGGCTACTTCCGGTGCAAAGTCTGCAACAACAAAGCTCATAGTAGGGCAATAATCAGAAAATACTGATTTTTGAGTTGATTTTACTGAATCTCTGGGAGGTATTTGCTTCAGTGTCTTATCTTGAGGCAAAATAATATCAGATATGTCTATGAAATTATTGCTTCAATTAGAGGAAATAGCACAATTTGCTTTGGGAATATATTTGTTCAGCGATACCGGAAATCCCTGGTGGTATTTTCCGGCATTAATTTTACTGCCTGATCTTTCAATGATTGGATATTTGATCAATCCTGCAATAGGCGCATTCACATACAATTTTGTCCATCACAAAGCATTCGGAATTGCAATAGCAGTTTTGGGCTTTATGAGCTTCACTCCCTGGATGTATCTGGCAGGTATTATTCTTTTCAGCCATAGCGCTATGGATAGAATCCTGGGATACGGACTAAAATACAAAGACGATTTTAAGCATACACATCTGGGTTGGATCGGGAAGAAGAGTTGAGATTGACAGAGCAGGTAGAGGGTGAAAAAATTACGATTAACAAATTAGCGAATTGGTGAATTGGCGAATTGGCGAATGAAACAGCCAGCAGCCTATGCAACAGCCAATTTTACATACGCGAGTGAGTGCGTGAGAGCAGATTAAGTGCTTGTCTTATTGAAAATAATGAAGAGTAGAATTAAATAGAGAAAATATGAACGACACAATCAATTACAAGGAATTTATCGGGTCGGTAAATTTTTCTGAAGAAGATGGAGTCTTTTATGGGAAAATTGAAGGAATAAATGACTTGATAACCTATGAAGCTAACTCATCAGATTTATTAAAAACAGCTTTTGAGGAGGCAGTAGATGACTATTTAGATATCTGTATAGAGGTAGGGAAACAACTCCATTAATCACCCGGGATTTATTTAAATCTATTCGTGTCCCTTTGTGTAATTTGTGAAAAATAAAATTCTTATTGAAGTCAGCTCTCAACTTTCAACTTTCAATTAAATACGGCTGTTTCAAATCTAAAATCTAAAATCTAAAATCTGAAAACTGAAACCTAAAATCTTAGGTTCTTCTGCTCGTCATATAAACTCCCCAAATAATCAAACTCATTCCAATCAAATGCCAGAAACTGAGCGTCTCTCCATCCAGGAATCCCAGCAAAACTGCTACACATGGTATGATATAACTCACGGTTGAGGCAAATACAACTCCGGCGGATTTGATCAATTGAAAGAAAAACAAAGTAGCTAAAAAAGTACCTGCCACCGCCAATATCGCAACATGTGTAAATGAATACCAACCTTGTGGATGTGTGGTCAAAGTATGCACAAAATCACCCGAGAACAGATATATTATTGATGGAATTCCTATAACCATAAATGCAAAAGAACTGATCGTAAATGTGTCCAGTTCCTTCAGAAATGTATTGATGGTGTTTGTGCTGATTCCGTAAAATGCAGTAGCAAGTAATACAAGCAAAGCATACCACGGATTTCCACTGATTTCGCCGCTTCCAGAAAAAATAGCTAACATAATTGCACCAGCAAATCCTATAAGTACGCCAATTAATTTGCTCCTGGAAAGCATCAATCCGAAAAATAAAGCCCCAATACTCAATGTAAAAATCGGAGTACTTGAACTCAAGATCCCCGTAAAACTGCTGGTCAACTGCGTCTGTGCCAGCGGAAATAAAATGGCGGGAAGCCCGCTTCCACAAACGCCAACGATTATAAGATACTTGATATGCTTTCTTTGAATTTTCTTTCGGTTGAGAAACAGCATAGGCAGGAAACATATAAAAGCAATACTCACCCTCATCGCCGCTATCTGCGAGGGCTCGAACGCCAGCAATGCCTTCTTAATAACATAATAACTGCTCCCCCATGTTGCACCTATTGCCAGCAATGCCAGCCATGCAGCAAACGTACTCAAACTCTTTTCCTCTGGAAGCTGTGGTTTCATGGATGCAAATGTAGAAAATAGTAATTCAGAAGAGGTATTTAGAGATGAGAGATAAGAGATGAGATGACAGACGGGGCGGAGTTATGAATGATGAGTTATCCGCAGGACCTCGTAGTGAAGCAAAGCGGAACCTCGCGGTGAATGATGAGTGAAACACAGCCAGATATGAGAGATGAGAACTACTGGAATAAGGTGTAAGGCATTAGGCATAAGTGAACAGCCAGTGGGAGTTATGGGGGAGATTAGTCGAGGAGTTTAGAAGATTAGAAGTTTAGTAATCAGCCGGCAACAGCCAATAACAGCCGATGGGTATGTAGAAGTGGATGTGTCGTAGATGAATTGCAAATTCATGAGATATTGGATCGAAGTCGCTCCCCAAAGCTTTGGGGACGACCATCGGAGTATTAAGATTTCAAAGAAGGCATAAGGTATAAAGGATCAGGTCTAAGTGAACAGCTGGGGGAGTTATGAATGATGAGTTAACAGCCATTTTGTTTTAAGAGGTGGATGTGTCGTAGATGAATTACAAATTCATGATTTATGGGATCTAAGTCACAGACTTAGACCATCGGCTTTTGAGGGCGGTTTTATTTGGCCTTTTAAAATTTCCATGAGCGACGCAGGAAAGTACTAAATGTACTTTACAAGGAAGCGAACCGACGAAGAAGCTCGGTCTCTCGAGCGCTCTGAGGAGGCAACACTGATTACTCTAGCAAGCAGGCACAGAAGTCGAGCTAAGGAGAGAGTTTCGTCCCTCGCCAGATTTTGTTCTGATAAAAACTTCTTAAATCCACAACAGAAACTAATAGGCGAGCGGCTTTGCATGCGCTGGGTGGAGATCAGCGTAGAAAACAAGGAAAGTTTAAACAGCCTTGTCCCCAATCCCCAAAGCTTTGGGGAGGGGATTGTTACTTTTGTATCAAGACAAAAGTAAAAGAAGCTTATATCAAAGCGATACTGCAAAGTTGTCGACTTAAGAACAGTAGGACTAGCTGAATTTATCACAACATACTCATCTGTCCAAACTCAAAATCCAGCAACCACCTCTTCCTCTGCAATCCACCAGCATATCCTGTGAGGCTTCCATCAGAACCAATTACCCGGTGGCAAGGCACCACAATGGCAATAGGATTTTTACCATTTGCACTTGCTACTGCTCTGATCGCAAGTGGATCACCCAGAGCCTTAGTTTGTTCAAGATAAGACCGGGTTTTACCGTATGGAATCTTTAATAACTCATTCCAAACTTTTTTCTGGAAAGGAGTTCCCTGAAAGTCTAGGGGAAGATTAAAACTCGTTTGCTTTCTGGAAAAGTAGGCTTCCATTTGAATTTGAAGTTCATGGAGATATGGATGCACATGATGCCTGGATTCCGCTTTTTTGGTGAGGATGATCGGATTAACTTCTTCGTCAGGTGTGTCGTCCAAAAAATGAATCCGGTAAATTCCATTATCAGTAGTGCTGGCTTCCAGCATGCCGATAGGAGTTTCTATTTTTATATCAAACAGTGTGATCATCCGGATTTCATTATTAATTAAACATCATTTCACAATTCTACCCTTCCACTGATAACGCAGAGGCAGCAAACTGAGTGTCCCAATCACAGCAATATACGTACTATGCATGATAGAGAAAACAGGTATTTTTATCAAATGTGCCTGTTTTCTGAAGAAAGGAGACACTGCGGTTAATAGTATCAAATCACCTGTAAGCTTGAGTAAGATAATGAAGATAAGGAAAGGTTCGAAAATCAGAGCTGTGAGCGAAGCGAGTGAAATTACCGATACTATATAAGCCAGTCCAAGCTGAATCAACATAAACTTGCTTGTGCTGCTTTTGTTTTTTGTGCCCCAGCGTAACCTTTGATGAAAGAAGTCCGGCAAATTGGATTGAGCAGCAGTACGCACAATGGCAGATTTATCTTTGGCAAATTGAATCGTTGAGTGCTTTTTTTGAAGATGAGAAATAAGAGACATATCATCTCCCGAAGCATATGCTTCCTGCCAGGATATATTAGCCATATCCAATGCTTCCCTTCGAATCAGCATGTTTGCGCCATTCGCGAGGTAAAACCATTTATACCTCATGGATACTGCGGTGATGGCCATCATCCCGGCGAAATCCAGTGCCTGAAATTGTTCCAGCAAATTTGACTCATTGCGCACCTCCACAGGCCCACAAATGGCATGCGCATTGGAGGAAATCATTGCTTCCATCATATGATTGATCCACCCTGGCCCCCCCACACAATCAGCATCTGTGAATAACACATAGGCTGTTTGCACTTCACTTAATCCAAAGGCAATACTCTGCTTTTTCCCCTGAATTTGAGGTGGCATATCAATCAACCTGACATTCGGATATTGCAAATAAACTGAGATAGATTTGACTGAATCATCAGCAGAATGGTCATTCAAAAGTAGGATATTCAGTTTTTCAGCAGGATAGTTTTGATTCAAAATCCCCTGAATGCATACTCCCAAATGCTTTGCCTCATTTCTAAAAGCAATGAGAACAGTAACTGCCGGATACTCTTCCAAAGACTTTGAATTCTGACGAGGATAAGTCAGCCAGGCCCATGCATAGACAGCCTGCATGATAACATAGAAGCCTGCAATGACCGATAGTATAAGAATGAACACAAGATCCATGAGTCAGTTCTGTTTGGAAAAGATACTGATACTTTGTGTTCAGTATATCATTTGACTACCACAAAATAGCATAAATGGCAGCCAGGATACTTAATAAAATGATGCTTAAGATGTTGAAACTATTGGTGGTCTTATAATATGAAGGATCAGTTACCATCTCTTTTTGTTGTTCGGACGGTGGCTTACCCATGTATGAAATCACAATCATAAGGAATGAAAGAAGCAGGAAGGAAACGCCCATTCTGTTCAGGAATGCCCATTCCGGGAAGAAAAACTTAAGGGCCAACGACAATGGAATGGAGATTGTCAGTACAACTAATGCGGCATTGGTAGTGGTCCGTTTCCAGAACAAACCAAACATGAAAATGCACAGAATACCCGGGCTCACAAATCCAGTATACTCCTGAATAAACTGGAATACTTGTCCAAAATTCTCCAGCAATGGAGTCATTAATACACCGATTACCAGAGTTGCGCCCGCAGTAATTTGTCCGATTTTCACCAGAGATTTTTCACTCACATTTCTTCTGATCAAAACTCTGTGGATATCTAAAGTATAGATTGTCGATGCACTATTGGCCATAGAACTGATAGATGAACCGATAGCCGCAACCAATGCCGCCAATGCAATTCCCCTGAATCCACTCGTCACATAATTACTCAGAATCCATGGATAAGCTTCATCAGCTTTTTGAATATCTGCCTGCATGACAAATGCCACAATACCCGGAAGTACCACAATGAATGGCATAAAAACTTTTATAAATGCAGCAAATACCAATCCCTTTTGTGCTTCCTGAATACTCTTGGCCGCTAATGCTCTTTGAATAATGTATTGATTGATCCCCCAATAGTATAAATTGGCAATCCACATACCGCCTATCAGTACCGCAATACCGGGAAGCAAGGCATAGGAAGATTCCGTTTTTCCTGTCTGAATGTCCACATAGGTATCGTCCTTTTCAAAGATCATGTTGAATTTTTCCGGCGCTCTCTGGAACAGTTCCTGCATTCCTGCCATGACACCCTCTCCTCCGCTGAGCGCATTGAGCGCCATATAAGATGCCATTGTCCCTCCTAGAACCAGTACGATCACCTGAATCACATCCGTCCAAACCACAACTCTTAAGCCACCGAAAATGGAGAATGAAGCTGAATAAATGGCAAGACCGACAATAGCAAAAGTCAATGGAACATCCATGATTTTTGAAATAGCCAGACCACCCAAATAAAACAAAGAAGTAATGTTTACAAATATGAAAAGCATCACCCAGAACACTGCCAGCCCTGTCCGGACGCGACCATCGAACCTGCGCTCGACAAACTGAGGCATGGTTGTGATTTTATTTTTGACAAATGCGGGAAGAAAAAACTTGGCCACCACCAGCAATGTCGCAGCTGCCATCAGCTCATAAGATGAAATAGCCATCCCGATCACAAACCCGGATCCTGCCATACCAATCATCTGTTCTGCGGAGATATTGGATGCAATCAATGAGCCACCCACCGCCCACCAGGGGAGCTCTTTACCGGCAAGAAAATAATCTTCAGAATTCTCCGTCTTCTTGCTTCGGGCCATTAAAAGACCAATGGACATCATCGCAATGATGTAGCTGATAAAAATCACCAGATCGAGCGTAGTAAGTGTCATGTCTGTACTTTATTTGGATTGGAATTGAACCAGCCAAATATAAGCGGATATGTTGTTTATCACTAATTATGGCTGGGAAATTTGTGAAACGGGGGTTTGGGGAATCAGATTAACATTGAATGAGCTTATGGCATAGTTATGATTTTACTATAGCTCAATTGAATTTGCTCACACTACGAAAGTTTTAAGTAATGCGTTAAATTTCAAATTTGGGATTACAGCGATGCATTTCGAAAGTTGAATAATGTCCTACTAGCGAATCATCTGGTACTGACACTATAAAATATTGGAAGCATTTCTTATCATTTTCCATATTGAAATTATTAACAACATCTCGTAGCCTAAAAGAACAAAACAATGCTCCCTGTATATACTCACTTCTAATAGAATAAAATCCTTCAAACTAATTTCAGGCTCTGTATTAAACCTTCCCGTTCCACAGGAAAAAAATTTATTTTCTATTTCAGGATATTTTTCCTTTATTTTTTGGGAGGTCTAGTATCCAAATATTGTTTGCTTCAACTGCCCAATATTTATAATCATTTTCTGAAATCATATCTAAAGATTTTATAAATGAATTATAGCTGGCTGAACTTGAAAAGTTGAGATTGACTCCATTTATTGTGTCATTTTTTTCCAATATGGATTTCATTCTTTGCCTTACAGAATCTAATTGTTGGTTCGTTTTTGATGAATCACTATCAACAACAAACTTTTCATAATTTCTCTCCGGTAGTCCTCTCCTTGACAAATTGAACTCAATAACTCTCTCTTGCATAAAGCCAATATTAGTGTAAATAAACCAAATACACATGAGGGGAATTAGGACCAAACTTATTAATCCTGGAAAGTAATAATATTTCCTATTCTGGTTCAATTTTAGATTTTAAAAATGGGGAAAAACATCTATCTTCTGCACTTATTTTTTCAGTATTCCATTGTTTATATCAATTATTCATTTCTGTAAAAAACTCCAAGTCAACGACATTACCACCAAAGGAAAGAAGAATAAGTATAGAAGTGATGATTAATGTTTTCATTGCTCTGGTGCTATAAGATGATTGATTGAAGCGGAATACTTCCCAAGCTATCTACCAGATACGACTGAGTTTTAATATATGATGCGTTAAAAGTGCTAATTGGTTTGGAATCTGAAGTTTTGATTTTTCATGATTACTAACGTTTAAAGTCTGTCAATTCATAATTAACGCTTCGCCCACCTTCGTCTGTTTGTTGTAAAATACCTTTTTCTATCAGGTCTTTTATATCCCGTAATGCGGTATCAGTAGAGGTTTTGGTGATTTTTGCCCATTTGGAGGTTTGCAATTTCCCTTCAAATCCGTCAAAAAGTTTGTTGAGCATAATGCGCTGTCGTTCGTTGATGGATGTCTGTTCATGCCGCTTCCAAAATTCAGCTTTACGCAATATTTTTTGTGTCGTTTGTTCGGTGGCAAGTATTGCGTTTTTCAGGCAATGTAAAAACCATTCGATCCATCCGGTAATGTCGCCTGAGCTGTGTTGTACTTTTTGCAATATTTCGTAATAGCGTTTGCGTTCTGCTAAAATTTGGTTAGACATACTGTAAAATCGTTCGCCACTATTTTCGGAACGGGCAAGCAACATATCGCTTATAGCCCTGGCAATCCGGCCGTTTCCGTCATCAAAGGGGTGGATGATGATAAACCAAAAGTGAGCGATGGCAGCTTTTAGCACAGGATCAAGTGTAGTGTCATTGTTGAACCAATTTATTAATTTGTCCATTTCCGCTTTTACAAGTGCAGGTTTTACTGCTTCGTAATGTACTTTTTCTTTACCCATGGCTCCGGAAACTACCTGCATTTCACCTGTACGATATCTACCCACTTCTATCTTGTAAGGCCCGCTATATCCTGTGGGAAAAAGTGCTGCGTGCCAACCACACAAACGTTTTTCGGTTATAGGTAATTTGTAGCGTTGAGTAGCATCCAGCATCATTTCTACAATGCCTTCTATGTGCCGGCTACCCGGTACAAGCCCTGCAGTGTTGATTCCTAGGCGTCTTGCAATGGATGAACGTACCTGATCATAGTTGAGCAATTCGCCTTCTATTTCAGATGATTTGACGATGTCTAAGGTCAAAGCGTTCAGTGTCGCTTCCTCTTTAGCAGAAAACCCAAGAGCGTTCATTTGTCCAATGATTTTGCCCTGCATTAAGCGAACTTCACCAAATACCGAATTGATGACTTTATCATCCCAGGTAAAGTCTGGCCAGTTTTTATGTTCGTAAATGTATTTTGCCATGGTTCAAAATCAACTATGCGGCAAATATACAATTTATTTACCGCATAATTGCGGTGAATATTTGATTTTTTCACCGCAAGAGAATATTTTCAAGTGGATTGAATATGCGAACGCTTTACTATTATCTGCTTACCTGTAAATGTCGCTACAGAAGGTTTTATTCAAGCCGACCGCATCAGAGTTTTATATTCAATTCAAGTCGCCCACCAAACCCAAGTTCAATGATTTTTTGAAGGGTCGAAATGCGTGCTTCTTTTATATCGTTCTCGATTTTAGAAATGTAAGATTTGGTTGTTCCCACTTTTTGTGCAAGTTGTTCTTGTGTCATCCCCATGTCGATACGAGGTCGTGGATCAACGCCCCGATTTTGAATGCTTCATAACCTGCTTCTAATTCGTCACGCTGTTTTATCCCATTTTTGCCGTAGTTTTTTACTATGAACTCCTCAAGTGTCATCAAGTTCTTATCTTTCAATTTGCTCATAATTTTGTCATTTAGTATTCGCGATTCCCAATTTACATTCGAATTGCTTGTTAAGATATTACTTGCTTACTTCCTTACTCATGAAACGGCCAATTGGTATCCATCTTCTATCTCAATCTGGAATTTCACTTTGGCATTTAATGCTTTGAACACTTTCAAAATGGTCGAAACTGTCGCACTGCTTGCTCCGTTCTCCAGTTTTGAAATCTGGGCTTTTTGAACTCCTATTAATTTCCCCAACTCATCCTGGGTCAATTGCTTTTCTTTCCGGATTTGCTTGAGTTTTTCTCCCAATATCTCCATGCTGAGTTCAAATTCATATTGTTCTCTCACAGAAGTGCCACGTTCACCGAAAAATCTATCTTCCAGTTCACCTAATGTTTTATATTTTTTTGTTGCCATTGCTATTTACTTTGATTTATTCTTTTTATCATTTTTCTTTTCTTCGAAGTAGTCCCGTTTTATCTGCTCTGCTTTCCGAATTTCCGATTGTGGTGTTTTATTGGTCTTTTTGATTAGGCCATGAGTAGCCACAACCAAGGTCTCTTCGTCTTCTTCTGTATCCCAAAATGCAAAAAGCCGATAAAATTTTCCACTGTCATCCACTCGAAACTCAAATATACCGTCACTACTTTTCAATTTAGTAAACCATTGTCCGAATAATCGTTCTTTGGTTTTTCGGATTGCCTGAAATAGTTTCTTTTTGGGATTTTCTTCAATAGACTCTGTAAATTCTTCTGCCTGTTTCAGGAATATTACTTCAATAGGTTTTTCCATATTTGCCATATTCTTGCAATGGGTTTCCAAATATAGAAACATTATTTATTGTTACAAAACATCTTCAGTTATTTATGAAAAATGCTTTCTATTTAGCTTGGCTTAAACCTTTTAATTCTAATCAACCTTAACCCATTCTTGCCTTCTTAAAAAGGAGCCCTTCCATTGAAGAACTCCTTCTACCAAAAATTCACAGATCAACATAACTTTATAAAAAATACTTATCTACTCCGACCCTAACGGATTAGTTTCTTTGAACAAACTCTTTCCTTACATCAACTTTGTTTTGTCATCCACCAAAGCTTTGGGGACATGTCATTTTTGCATCGGGCAAAAATGCCGCCAAAACAGATGCTGTTATTTATTGAACCCTGATTTTCATCCGGGGCTAACGATTGGTAAACCCCGTTCGGGGTTATATTTACTTGTTAATTATTGTCAACTTACATTATTCAATATTTCGTAACCAGCTGATCAATCTCATCAGCCCAGGCAAGAATGCCGCCTTTCAGATTGTACAGATGATCCCATCCATGCAATTCCTGCAATTCTCTGATCGCCTTTGCACTTCTTACACCACTTCTGCAGTGGATGACCACCGGCTTTTCCTGCGATATTTTGTCTGCATTTTCTATTACTTGCGCCAATGGGATGAGTAATCCGCCTATCTCCGCAATCTCATATTCATGGGGTTCTCTGACATCGATCAACTGAAAATCTTTGCCTGATTCAATCCATTCTGCCAGTTGTCCAACCGTTATTTCTTTTACTTCGCTGCTCATATTTTCATTTTTTAGTCCACAGAATAATTCATAATCTATTAGTTTCTCAATTTTGGTACTCTCCTGCTTGTGAATTTTCAAAGTTCGGGTTTGAAAATCTGCCACATCTATTGTGAATAATTTTCCACTCAATGGCTCACCCACTTTGCTGATTACTTTGATGACCTCCGCAGCCTGAAGTGAGCCCAGTATTCCCGGAAGCACTCCCAAAACTCCTCCCTCTGCACAACTGGGCACTAATCCCGGAGGTGGCGGTTCAGGAAATAAGTCCCGATAGTTCGGCCCTCTCCTGCCATCCGGGAGCGGAAGATTGAAAACGGACAATTGCCCTTCAAACCGATATATGGAGGCATATACATTTACCTTATCCAGCAAAACACAAGCGTCATTAACCAAATATCTTGTCGGAAAATTATCAGTTCCATCTGCTACGACATCGTAGTCTTTGATGATTTCCAGAGCGTTTTGACTTGTTAAATGTGTGTTGTGCACATTCACCTGTATGAATGGATTCAATGCTTTGATCCGTTCCGCTGCAGTGCTTGCTTTTAATTTTCCCACATCATCTGTTGTGAAGAGAATCTGCCTTTGCAAGTTGCTGTCATCGATAGTATCAAAGTCAACAATTCCGATAGTTCCAACGCCGGCTGCTGCCAAATAAAGCAATAAAGGACTTCCCAGCCCCCCGCTTCCGATTACCAGAACTTTAGCTGCCTTCAACTTTTTCTGGCCTTCCAGATTAAATTCCGGAATGATGATATGCCGGCTGTATCGGGAGAGTTCTTCAGGAGAAAATTTGATGTCTGACATACTTTTGTTTTTTAAGTCTTTAGATTTTACCTCCCGCAATGGCAGGTACTATTGAAATCACATCTGATTCTTTGATGCGGGTTTCAGCTTTTTGATCCAATGCTGAGACATCTTCATCGCCGAGATACAATCTGACGAATGAACGGATTTTTCCCTCCTCGTCTATCACGTGTTTCTTTAAATCTGTGTACTGATCTGTCAGGGAATGTATCGCTTCGGAGATTGTTCCGGCATCATTCACTTTGAAAGTGGATTGATTTCCGGTAAATTTTCTGAGCGGTGTTGGTATGATAATAGTTGCCATGATTACGATAAATGTATAGGTTGCATAATAAATTCTTCTTCAAAAAGTCCCAGAGATTCATTGAGTTTCCAGGAGCGCTCGTCCACTACTTTACCTGATTTTACCGAAACGATTACATACGAAAAGTAAGGTAGTGCCATTTCGAGATCGGTCAATGAAGGAAGTGCAGGATGTTCCGGATGTGAGTGGTACACTCCCAAAAGATCCAGTCCGATTTCAGCAGCAAGTCGTTCAGCTCTCAAATAATCCTGAGGATGAATTTCAAATCTTCTTCTTTTATCTCCATCCTTGTGATTAGTCACCGGGACCGCTAATGTGATTTTGCGTCCTTCTGTTTCGGTGCCAAAAAGAAATCCGCAGCATTCATCCGGATAGGCTTTGACGGCGTCTTTTCTGACCACCTCCAGTCCGGAAGCTGATAATTGCAAGGTCGATGTTTTAATGTGTGTGCTCATGTTGTTTGTTGTTTAATTCCAGATTTCACGATACTTGGATGCGTCGTCTGCAAATGTGGTGACGACCGTTCCTGAACTTAATTTTTCTGCTACTTTGATGGCTCCAAGGAGATTGGCAGCACTGGAAGGACTGATTTGCAAACCTTCCTTGATAGCTACTTTTTTCATTAGATCAATGGCCTCTTCTGTATTGATTTCCAAAAGCTCGTCATGTGCCTGTGGCTTATAAATCGGAGGTATAATTGCAGTCTCCAAATGCTTCCAGCCTTCCAATCCGTGCATCGGAGAATCAGGCTGAAGACCAATTACTTTGATGCGTGAATTGAATGCCTTCAATCCTTTTGAAGTTCCTGTCACAGTCCCGGTGGTGCCCAGCCCTGCTACAAAGTGCGTAACCTGGCCCTGTGTCTGTGCCCAAATCTCAGGAGCAGTAGTCCTGATATGTGCCTGCCAGTTAGCGCAATTGCTATATTGATCCAGCAAGATATATTCCTCAGGTTTTTCAAGCTGCATTCTTTTGGCTACTTCCTGTGCTCCATCTGTCCCTTCAAATCTGGAAGTAAAAACCAGATCCGTCTGGTGTGAACGCAATATATCTATGCGCTCTTTGGATGCATTTTCGGGTATACACAGCGTCAGAGGCAATCCCAGTGCGGAACTAATGGCTGCATAAGCTATTCCGGTATTCCCACTAGTGGCGTCCAGTAAGCGCTTTCCACTCGTCCAGTTGATATCAGTCAATGCAGCCTTGATGATGTGGAAAGCCGGGCGGGACTTTATACTCCCGCCCAGCTGATACCACTCCAACTTGGCATACACCTGCACCCCGGGCTTGGACCAGACCCTTGAAATGGGATACAATGGTGTATTGCCAATAAATTTTTGCAATTGATTGAGCTGTTTAAGCAGCTGATATTGCCCCTGATTTGTTTGCTGTGCTACCATGATTTGTGTCTTTAGAGACTTCTTTTTTGCAAATAAAAATCAATTCTTTCTTCATAGCCTGCTGCCTCATTTTTCTCAATTTCTGCGAGTGTCTTAGGTGCAGGAACCACTACATTTTCACCTTTCTTCCAGTTGACAGGAAGCGCTACACTGTATTGATCTGCGGTTTGTAAAGCTTCCATCACTCTTTTGATTTCTTCTATTCCACGTCCTATATTCAATGGATAATAGATCAATAATCTTACAATGCCTTTCGGATCAATGATGAAAACCGCACGTACAGTTGCAGTGGAGCTGGCACCCGGATGAAGCATGCCATAAGCATTTGCTACGGAACCATCGAGATCAGCAATCAAAGGAAAATCAAGTAGTACTCCAGTTTTCTCTTTGACATTAAGAACCCAGGCAAGATGTGCGTGAATGCTGTCAATACTGAGACCAATTAACTGAGTATTTCTGGCGGCAAACCAGTCAGATTCTCTGGCAAATTCTATTAATTCAGTTGTGCAAACCGGAGTAAAATCTGCAGGATGGGAAAAGAAGATTGTCCATTTGTCGGCCCGCCATTCACTGAATTTAAATGTTCCTTTTGTGGTTTGGGCTGTGAAATCCGGTGCCGGATCGCCGATTTTTGGAAGTGAAGTTGAATTTTGAAGTAAGTCGCTCATGATAATTTTGATTTGTGATGGTGTGAAAAATAAAAAACCCCTCCGGGAGGACCGGAAGGGTTTTGTTCTATGTAATTTACCTATTCTATTATTCGATAAATATTACATGTCTCTTACCTCCAGGGTCCGTGTGCCAGTCAGGGCAACAGCAGCGACAACAGCAAGAAGATTTATGTAACATTTTCATTTTTTATATTCAATCGGATCAAAAAAAAGCCCTTCCATTTTGGCGGAAGGGCTTTCTGTGAAACTGGATTTTATTGTATTAATCTATATCACATCATAGTCCCGACCGCTCTCTGAGCAGTACGACAACAACAACATGTCATAGATTGATTTGTTTTCATGTGGCAAGATTAAATCACTTTTGTGAATAAAACAATAGCTGGAGCAAAATATCTTAGAATTATTTTCTTCGAGGCCGAATATTTAAGCTTTGAAGAACAGCTTGAGAGTCATGAAAGATGGCTATTATATTGTTAGATAATCTTATTTCAAAAAAATGTATTCAGTTCTTCATTTGAAAATACTTTGGAATTTAGCACTTCTAATTCGCCTCAAGCCGGCTGGGCTTTTACTTTTTGAAATGGCAAAAAGTAAACAAAAACCATTCCCGCTGTAGAGCCTAATCCTAAAAATGCGTTTTCCTTTCGCTAAGTCTGTCAAACTCGCTTTTGGCCTTACTTGTTCCTGCTTATTTTTCACAGGTCATCTCTATATCTGCCCGGCTTCACATATTGCTCACACAGTGACAGCCTTGGTCGCTTCACTCAAAACCATTTTTTACGGATTATTCTCTAAGGCGGGATTGTAGCAACTTCACAAAGGATTTCTATTTTCTAATAGTTGCTTTTAAGTTGGGATTGCATCAGCCTTTAGATGTGAAACCATGCCGTCCAAAGGGAGGCAGTCCCCATGCCTTTCGCCAATGCATTGTGGTGGAGTTGTAAATGGGTACCGAGCGAAAAGCGAGTGGTGCAACGTAGCGATCCACCAAGGCGTTGGGGACAAGCCGCGAATGCAGAAATGTGAAGATTGGATATACAATCATCCCATTTCTGAACCTTGGGGTGATGCCTAAAACAAATTGAAATATAACAGTATTTTTCTCAGTAAATATATTCCTTCCTAAATCCCTATCTTTGCACCCGTTTTAAAAATCCAGCTCAATATACTCATGGACAGACTACAGGAAATAGCGCGCAGACGCACATTTGGGATCGTCAGTCACCCCGATGCGGGTAAGACTACCCTGACAGAAAAATTGCTTCTGTTTGGTGGTGCCATTCAAACTGCAGGTGCGGTAAAATCCAATAAGATTAAGAAACACGCGACCTCTGACTTCATGGAAATCGAGAAGCAAAGGGGGATCTCTGTGGCTACTTCTGTGATGGGATTTGAATATGAAAATCTGCAAATCAATATCCTGGATACGCCGGGTCACAAGGACTTTGCAGAGGATACATTCCGTACGCTGACTGCTGTGGATAGTGTAATTGTTGTGATTGACGTTGCAAAAGGCGTGGAAGAGCAAACTGAGAAGCTGGTGGAAGTCTGCAGAATGAGAAGCACACCCATTATTGTATTCATCAATAAAATGGACAGGGAAGGTCTTGACGCAATGGATTTGCTCGATGAAGTAGAAACCAAACTGGGTCTTAAAGTCAGACCGCTTTCCTGGCCTATCGGCATGGGGTCGCGATTTCAGGGTGTGTATAATATGTATGAGAAAAAACTTTGCCTGTTTTCTCCTCACGGAAAACAAACAGAGGAAGATATCCTCGAATTTAATGATCTTTCTGATCCTGAACTGGATAAAAAAATTGGCGAAAAGCCTGCTGATGAACTTAGAGGCGAGGTAGAAATCATCGAAACTGTTTATCCTGAATTCACGGTGGAGAAATACCGATCGGGAGAATTAAGCCCGGTTTTCTTCGGGAGTGCTGTGAATAATTTCGGGGTCAAAGAATTGCTGGATTGCTTTATAGAAATTGCGCCAACTCCGAAAGAGCGCGAGACAGAAGAAAGAGTAGTAAAGCCTGAAGAGGAAAAATTCTCAGGATTTATCTTCAAGATTCACGCAAATATGGATCCAAAGCACAGGGACAGAATTGCATTTTGCCGCATAGTGTCCGGTCAGTTCGAGAGAAATACGAATTACTACCATGTGAGACAGGGAAAAAACATGAAGTTTTCCAACCCCACCAGCTTCATGGCTTCCAAAAAATCAGTTATCGACGATGCTTATCCGGGTGATGTGATCGGTCTGTATGATTCCGGTAATTTTAAAATAGGCGATACATTGACAGAAGGAGAAATCCTTCACTTCAAAGGAATTCCAAGTTTCTCACCTGAACAGTTCAGGTATGTCAATAATGCTGATCCGATGAAAACCAAGCAGCTAAATAAAGGATTATTTGAGCTGATGGATGAAGGCCTGGCGCAGTTGTTTACCAAAGAGGACAACAACCGTAAGATCATCGGCACAGTAGGTGCGCTGCAGTTTGATGTGATTCAATATAGACTGGAGCATGAATATGGAGCTTCCTGCCGCTATGAACCGGTGCATTTGCATAAAGCATGCTGGGTAACATCCACCGATGCAGAAGCTATGCGTGAATTCATCAGCCGTAGAAAAAAAGATCTTGCCAGAGACAAGCATGACCGCCTGGTCTACCTTGCAGAAACTGCATGGAGCTTGAGGACAGTACAGGAGGCACATCCCAAGATTAATTTCCATTTATCTGACGAGCATTGAGAGGTCATTCACTCCCAGTGTCCTGATTTCAGATTTCAGTCCCCGTCCCCAAAGCTTTGGGGACCATTCGATGAAGGATAACACGGCGGGGCCTGAAATTTAGAATTTAGAAGGTAGAATTTAGAATTTTTTAAATCATTGAATATCAATGTTCTGCAAAAGTGTTATATAGGAGATTTCAGATTTCAGGTTTCAGTTTTCAGATTTGGAACAGCCGGAAAGCAGCCGATTTGTTTGTTGAAGTGGATTAGTCGTAAATGAATTACAAATTCATGAAATATTGGATCGAAGTCATCCCCAAAGCTTTGGGGACGACCATCGAAGAAAGGGAGATTTGAGAAGTTAGAAGGCAGAATTTAGAATTCAAAACAGCCGGAAAAGCAGCCGATTGTTTTATAGACGCGGATTAATTACAAATTCATAAAGTATTGAATGGGATGGTTCCAGGAAGACAAAAATTCTTATTATAAATAATTATAATATGTTACTTTTGCCTTCAAATGGAGGTGTATGCTGATTGATGTAGTTTTGTTGCTGATTATTTTCTGTGGAGTATATTTTGGGTATCAATTTGGAGTCAGTAAATGGCTCCTGTATTTAGTATCCATTCTGGCCTCGGTCTGGGTGACGCTAAAGGGATCTGCATTTTTATTGAATAGTTTGGATCAGTCAATGGAAGTAAGGTCTGAATGGCTGATCGTTCCTGCAATATTTTTAGTTCTTGGAATCTGGCTTTTTATTGGCTGGTACATCTGGAATTTCCTTGAGCCATATTTTGTCAAAAAAGACACAGGTTGGATTAGTCCATTATTTACGGGATTATTAGGGGCCATTAGTTTTACCGTTTCCTTTGCTTGCTTGTTAGTTTTTGTAGACAATACAAAGTTGATTCCATCAGATACGCTGGATCATTCCTTCCTTGCAAAACCACTTCTCGTCACAGCCGAAAAAACCATCCATGCCGTGAAAGGCAGTGCGGAGTGGAATGAAAAGTTAAAGGGATTATCAGGGGAGGTGTTTGAGGGGGAGAAGAGAGGGAGATAGATTTGGCAAATTTCAAAAATTTGGCAAATCTGTACTCACATATCCGAAATTCGAACGATTGAAAACTTCAATCGCATTTCAGGTATTTTTTTTTGAAAAAGAATGAAAAATCATTTTTTTATATTGTATATAATTGCAATATGAAATACATTGATTAACAATTATTAATATATTATAATTGTAATTAATTGAATATATATTCGTTTTTAAACGACTACAAACGACTATAAGCGAGACTTAAATGATTAATAACCGAGTTCCCCGGACCGGTCCCTACATCTTTGCATCGTCAACCACAGATCGGTGACAAACAAATTTTTTACTTTTTAATCATTTAAATTTTTCGCGTTATGAACAACTTAAGAAATTCCGTCAGACTTGTAGGCAATGTAGGTAATGATCCTAAAATTGTAGTATTTGACAATGGAAAAAAGAAAGCTCAACTGGTAATGGCCACATCTGAAACCTACAAAAATGCACAGGGCGAGCGTATCAAAGAAACTCAATGGCACAACCTGATTGCATGGGGCCAACAAGCAGCCATCATCGAAAAGTACATCGAGAAGGGCAAAGAAATCGCTGTAGAAGGTAAACTGGTCCACAGAACATATGAGGACAAAACAGGAAAAAAATGCTACATTACTGAAATCGTACTGAATGAATTGCTTATGATAGGAGGTGCAGCTGCAGCAAGTGGGCAATGACACTCAGCTCCTGCATTTGAAGGAAGGAATTGTGTAGTTTGTCTCCTTCTTAATAGCGACTGGTTGTTTTGCGAAATCAAAGCAACCGGTTTTTTATTTTCTATAATTTTCTTATCCACCTTCCACCATCCACCTTCCACCTTCTGACTTCTACCTTTTCTCATCGCAAACTGTATCTTTATCCCGATTATGAGAGTACTATTAATTGACAATTTTGACTCCTTCACTTACAATCTGGAGCATTATTTATTGCTTGCAGGTTTACAGGTGACGACTTTCCGCAATACAGAAATTCCGTTTGATGAAATACTGGATGGAAGCTTGCAATTCGACGGGGTAATCATCTCTCCCGGCCCTATGCGTCCATCTGACCATCCGGGTATGCTGAGGGCATTGGAGGAATTCATTGGCAAAATTCCCATTTTGGGTGTATGTCTGGGAATGCAGGCAATAGGTGAACTATATGGTTGGGAGCTTATTCACGCTCCAATACCCATTCATGGAAAAACAAGCCAGATTATTCATAATGAAACCGGTATTTTTGAAGGGCTTCCCAACCCTTTAGAAGTAATGCGTTATCATTCTTTGGTGCTAAAGCCCGTCGCAAACACTAATTTACAAGTGATTTCTTCGACGCTTCACGATCAATTAATTATGGGAATCAGCGACCCTAATTTGTTAGTAACCGGCATTCAATTTCATCCGGAATCCATACTTACTTTGTCAGGTCAACTAATGTTAAATAATTGGTCAAAACTTTTAAAAAAAGATACAGAAGTAGATTATCTTCGGGGCGAATGAAAGACGAAAAACCTCATAGTCTGGACCGAAGACAATTCCTTGCATCTACAACATTGGCGGCAGCAGGATTACTATTAACGCAAAGTGCCTGTGAAGGGGAGGCATCTTCTTTGACTGCTAAAGCAGATACTGTATCAGGTCCACTAGTAATTTCAACATGGGCACCGAATGTGAAGGCAAACGCTGCGGCATGGGAAGTTCTTTCCTCGGGTGGTTCAGCTTTAGATGCTGTGGAACGGGGTGTTTTTCTACCGGAGGCTGATCCTGAAGATACCAGTGTCGGATTAGGGGGTTTGCCGGATAGGGATGGCAATGTTACACTGGATGCATGTATTATGGACCACAGGGGCAATTGTGGTGCTGTATTAGCGCTGGAGCATATACTCCATCCTATTGCAGTAGCAAGATTGGTCATGGAAAAGACAGCGCATGTAATGTTGGCCGGCTCAGGCGCTTTGAAATTTGCCCTGGAAAACGGATTTGAAAAAGTGAATCTGTTAACACCTGGCAGTGAAAAAGCCTGGGTTGAGTGGCTGGAAGAATCTGAATATGATCCCTCTATCACCCCGGAAAAAATTATGCAGAGAATTAAAGAAAATCATGATACTATTGGAATGCTTGCGATGGACCAAAATTCAGATATAAGCGGAGCTTGCAGTACCAGCGGAATGGCATTTAAATTAAGTGGCAGAGTGGGTGATTCGCCAATTATAGGAGCTGGCTTATTTGTTGACAATGAAGTAGGCGCCGCAACGGGAACCGGAGTAGGAGAGGAAGTAGTACGAATCTGTGGCGCTCATACGATAGTAGAGCAAATGCGTGGTGGAAAATCCCCTGAGGATGCATGTAAAGAAGCAATAAGCAGGATTATAAAACACAATGGGGATAAGGCTAACCGATTACAAGTGGGCTTCATAGCTTTGAATAAAGCGGGTAAAATAGGAGCTTATTCAACATTGCCTGAATTTTCATATGCAGTACAGCAATCAGGGAAGCCCCCTGAAGTATTCAAATCAGATTCCTGGTTTGATAAATGGCCGGAAGATTGAATGGATGATATATCCAATTTGAGAAAATGTATGTGTGGACCGGACTAATTAATTGAAATGGCAAAAAAACCGATTATTGAAATTTGCTGTTACTCACTGGCTGACTGCACCGCTGCCCAGATGGGAGGAGCTGATCGTGCAGAGCTATGTGCTAATCCATTGGAGGGTGGCACCACGCCCAGTTATGGAATATTAAAAATGGCAAGGAATTTACTTGCTATGCAGGTTAGAGCAATTATCAGACCAAGAGGAGGAGATTTTGTGTACTCAGACATCGAATTTCTCGCTATGCAAGCTGACATTCTACAATGCAAAGAACTGGATATGGACGGCATAGTGACTGGTATCCTAACAAATGACAATGAAATTGACATGAAAAGAATGCAAATGATCATTGAATTAGCTTCACCATTACCTGTCACGTTTCATAGAGCAATAGACCTAACCAGAGATCCTATTCAATCCATTGAACAGCTTATTTCTGCCGGTTGTACCAGTATTCTTACATCCGGCGCAACAAAAAATGCAACCGATGGCATTGATAATTTAAGTATCTGGAAAGAACGCTTTGGCGGACAAATAGAAATCATAGCCGGCGGAGGAATTCATCAGAACAATATTGGCCATATTGCAAAGCATACAAATCTGCTTGCTTATCACGCATCTCTCAGAAAACCTTTGAATGCCGGGGGGCAATTTGGTGATTATAAGCCCATATTATCATCTGATGTAAAAAGCCTTAAGTCAGCATTACACCAGAGTTTACTCGAATGATTCAAGGGATTTTTGACGATCAATTGTTTTCCACAAAAGATCTTTCAGTTGCAATAAATGGTATTGGGTTACAGCAGAGATGAATATGATAGGAATATCAATTTTCAGATCTGATGTGATCATTTCCTCCATTTCTTTATCGATCAAATCGCACTTAGTGATGGCAAGAATTCTGGGTTTATCCAGTAATTCCTCATTATAAAGTTTGAGTTCTTCTAAGAGAATTTGATATGCATCCTGTATATTATCAGCATTGCACGGTACCATAAATAGAAGTGTTGCATTTCTTTCTATGTGCTTCAGAAAGCGATGTCCGAGCCCTTTACCGGTATGTGCGCCTTCGATAATTCCCGGAATATCAGCAATGATAAATGTCCTGCTCTCTCTGTATTCGACCACTCCGAGATTGGGAGTAATTGTGGTGAAAGCATAATCGGCAATCTCAGGCTTTGCTGATGTGACTGCTGCAAGCAGTGTAGATTTTCCTGCATTGGGAAATCCGACCAGGCCAACATCTGCCAATACTTTCAATTCCAAAATTTTCCACTCTTCTTTTCCTTCTTCTCCGGGTTGTGCAAAACGGGGAGTTTGGTGAGTTGAAGATTTAAAATGAGCATTTCCTTTGCCACCACGTCCTCCTTCAACAAGGATGCGCGTTTCTCCATCTTCCGTAATCTCAAAATGAACTTCACCCGATTCAGCATCTCTTGCAACAGTTCCCAATGGAACATCCAGAATCACATCCTCGCCGTCGGCCCCGGTCATATTATCATACATACCATTTTTGCCTTCACCTGCTATCACATGTTTGCGATATTTCAATGGAAGCAAAGTCCATACATTTCTGTTGCCACGAATATAAATACTACCGCCTTTACCTCCATTCCCTCCATCAGGGCCACCCTTCGGAATATATTTGGCTCTGTGAAAGTGTAAAGAACCTGCACCACCTGCACCTGAACGGCAACAGATTTTTACGTAATCGACAAAGTTTTGATCAGCCATAAGTTAAAATAAATGAGAAAACAGAACCGAATTTAATAAGGTCCTGCATTAAATATAGACAAAATTGTGGCTTTATAACAGCGAATCTACTGTTTGTGTTATGGACCTGAAGATTTCTTCGATCGATCCTACTCCTTCAATGCTATGTGAAAGTCCTTTTGCATTATAATAATCATAGACTGGAGTGGTTTCAGATTGGTACACCTGAATTCTATTCCTGATAATATTTTCGTCATTATCATCTGCTCTACCGGAGACTGCACCTCTTTTTTTGATACGCTGAACGATTTCTTCTTCGTCCACCTTCAGGGCGATTAATCCACTGATGGACTGATCCTTTTCTGCTAACAGATTGTCCAATGCTTCTGCCTGGATAATAGTTCTTGGAAATCCATCGAAAATGTAGCCATTCACATCAGGAAATGCATCTACTTTATTTTTCAGCATGCCGATAGTAATGCTGTCGGGAACCAACTCACCTTTTGCCATGTAAGATTTGGCTTCTAATCCTAAAGGAGTGTCATTAGACATTTCATATCTGAACAGATCTCCAGTGGAGATATGCAGTAAGCCATATTTTTTAACGAGTGATTCCGCTTGTGTGCCTTTTCCAGATCCGGGAGGTCCAAAAAGTATAAGATTAAGCATGTTGTTGATTGATTCCTTTAAAATGTTTCTACTGCCTCTATTACTTCTTCCTTTAATTCTGAAGAAATAACATCACGTACAAACATAAGTCTTTTTCTCCAGTAGGCTGAGGTCCAGACATTTTCAATAATAACACCTCTGCTGGTAGAGCTATGAATCATCAACAATTTATCATCCTCATTAGAATACACCATGCCTACATGATGAATTCTTCCATTTACCCCGAAAAATAATAAATCTCCTTCTTTAGCATCTGCCAGGGGTACTCTTTTTCCAAACTTTGACTGACCTGAGGAGCTGTGATCCAGATATATTCCCAGTTGTTTGTTATATAGAAAAGAAGTAAATCCGGAGCAATCAAATCCTTTTGGGGTGGTGCCATTGTACCGGTATCTTAGCCCAACAAATTCTTTAGCTTTATTAATTAACTCTATTCTTTTTTCATTCAGAATAGAAACCGGTTTATTATCTGAAGCAAATTTTGTACCTGAGATTACCGGTGATGGTATGGAGTGATTTGCATTGGTAAAGGCGGAGAAAACTAAAGTCACCAGTATTATCGTAAATATAGATAATTGCTTGCTTTTAACTAACGTCATAAATAGGTAGATTCGTTAAATACGAGTTGCAGTTGGCAAATTTAGAAAAATAACTAAGCAAAGAGGGATTCACACTGTGAAACTTTGTTAACCAAATGTTATTGGGTCTCTGTCTTGCAGAAAAGGTAAAGATTTTCTGAAAGAGTCCTGTGCCAGTTTATCAAGGGTCAATTCGAAATATCCGGCCTCTGCGCTTGCCTGTATGATGGGCTCCCCATCAAACTGAATAACTGCAGATCTCCCATTATAAAGGAGTCCATTTCCATCCTGACCCACACGATTAACACCTATTACATAACATTGATTTTCAATAGCTCTTGCTTTGAGAAGGGCTGACCAGGCTTCCACACGCTTTTCCGGCCAGGAGGCTGTATATATTAATAAGTCAAATGGTAATGCTGCGCGTGCCCATTCAGGAAATCTGAGGTCATAACATATTTGAGGACATACTTTCCAGGAATGAACAGAAAGCTGCGGTATTTCTGAACCGGGTGTATAGGATTGATCTTCTCCGGATAATGTAAAAAGGTGGTGTTTGCTAT
This sequence comes from Saprospiraceae bacterium, assembly GCA_022841345.1. GTDB lineage: Bacteria > Bacteroidota > Bacteroidia > Chitinophagales > Saprospiraceae > SLDF01. The sequence continues at coordinate 113,681 of JALHRR010000008.1, read as the reverse complement.
AATGCTGTATGGAACCATCCGGAAATGCAAAAATGAAGCGATTGAAGTAAGAATTATTTTCCTCAATGATAAGACTGCCTGCAATAATAGTACTGTAACGGGCCGCGTTTTCACTTAAAAAGGCCACGGTCGGTCCGGACATTGATTCTGCCAAAGATGCAGCATTCATGCTGAAACCTGTACTAAACATTTCCGGTAAGATCAGAAGTTCCGGCGCGGGATTGTTTTTCAGAAATTCTGAAATATGATCTCTGTTTGCTGATGGATCTTGCCAGGTAAGATCCCATTGTAACATGCCAATTTTCATATAAATAAAAAGGGTGTATCCGGTAAAGATACACCCCAAATAGGTATGATTCTAAATAGAATTATTTTTTCTCAGCAGCCTTGGCACCACGAAGTGCACGTGGAATCTCAATGATAGCCACAGGTATGCTTGGTGCATTGAGGATTTCAATTCCCTCTTCTACTTTTATATCACGAACACGAACTGATTGGCCAAGTTTAAGATGCGTAACATCCAGTTGCATCTCACTAAGTACTTTCTCAGGAGTAGTTTTGATCTTAATTTTGCGTAACATTTGCTGAAGCTTACCACCTTCCTTCACTCCCTGAGCTATTCCCAGGAATTTAACAGGAACTTCAACTTTAATAGAGTTGCCCGGAACCAATTTAAGGAAATCGACATGAGTAACCACGTCAGTTACCGGATTAAACTGCATAGCTTTAAGGATACAGCGGTGTTTTTCGCCATTTATATCTATATCAGCTTGCTTGAATTCTCCGGTATATATGATATGTCTCAGTTCAAGAGGGTGCGCGCTGAAGTGCAGTGCAGTATTTCCTGAATATAAAACACATGGCACTAATCCCTCAGTGCGGGTACGCTTGGCAGCTGATTTGCCAAGGTCTTTTCTCTCGTGCCCTTTGATATCTATGATTTCCATTGTACAGTTATTTTTGGCCCTTTTTTTTTAAAATGCTCGCAAAGATAGATTTATGCTTTTAGACTACCAAATAATAATTCTAAAAAAAACTAATCATTCTTCAACGAAGAGCGCACTAATCGATCTGTGTTCGTGAGTATTGCGAATTGCACGGGCAAAAAGTTTTGCGGTAGACAGTACTTTTATTTTGCCTGATTTTTGCTTTACAGGCAAAGTATCGGTTACTACAAGCTGAGTCAATGCAGATTTTTCAATATTTTCATATGCATTGCCAGATAAAACAGGATGTGTGCAAAAAGCTTGCACCGACTTAGCGCCTTTCTCCATCAATGCATCGGCCGCTTTACATAGTGTGCCTGCAGTATCTACAATATCGTCCATCAGAATCACATCTCTGCCAGTAACCTCCCCTATGACAGTCATACCCGCTACTTCATTTGCTTTTTTACGATATTTATCACAAATAACAAGGTCAGTTTTGAAATACTTGGCATAAGTACGGGCTCTTTTTACACCCCCCACGTCCGGGGAAGCAAAAATTACATTTTCCATACTTTGATCCTGCAAATAAGGCATATAAATAGCCTCAGACTTTAAGTGGTCTACAGGAATGTCAAAGAATCCCTGAATCTGATCAGCATGGAAGTCCATGGTCATGATCCGGTTGGCTCCGGCAGCTTGTAATAAATTAGCGATAAGCTTGGCGGAAATAGGCACTCTGGGTTTATCTTTTCTGTCCTGGCGGGCATACCCATAAAAAGGAATAACGGCAGTAATATAGCCTGCGGAAGCTCTTCTTACCGTATCTATAGTCAATAATAATTCCATCAGATTCTCCGCAGGTGCAAAGGTAGATTGGATCAGGAATACATAAGCGCCGCGAACCGATTCATTTATAATGGGCTGCATTTCGCCATCAGAAAATTTTAATACTGTCTGATCTCCCAGTCCTTGTCCATAATAATCTGCAATTCTTTCTGCAAGATATCTGGAGTTTGTCCCGGAGAAGAGTTTTACATCTACCATGTTAGCCTTTTGTTTGAGTTAGTGACACAAAGTTAACATTATTGAAAAGTGATTTATTTATTTATTTAATATATTTGGTTGTTGCGACTGATATCACCGAGTTGTATTCACTAAATAGTTGAATTACAAACTTCAACACTGATGTTACAGCAGTTTCTGACTGTACATATCTTTCTTTTGACCGATTATTTCCTGAATCTGGTCGAATTAAACAAGATCAGGGAGTCAATTGATGATTAAAAATGTTTACTTTGGTATAAAACACCTTGTATGTATATTTTCATGAGTGAATGGTGGGAAGTAATGAGCAATCCTGAAAAGATTTTTTGGAGCATTTCCATTATTTTCAGTGTATTGTTTTTTATTCAATTTGTACTTAGCTTGTTCGGAGTAGGATTTGGAGATGATGATGCCGGACATGACATTGATGATCATGGGTTTGGCCTGGACAAAGAATTTGCTCTGCTTTCTGTCAGGAGTATTATTGCATTCTTTACTTTCTTTGGGTGGACAGGTGTTTTGCTTTTGAGCAAAGGAAATGGAACCTTTTTCACTGTAGTGATGGCTTTCTTGTCTGGTTCTGCCGCTATGCTGCTGGTCGCCTATCTTATGTACATATTTGGAAAACTTACACAATCCGGAAATGCGGATGTATACGAGGCACTATTTACTACTGCAGATGTGTATTTGCCCATACCAGAGAGAAGAAAGGGTGTCGGGAAAGTTTTGATTAAATTAGGTGGCTCCATCAGAGAGATGGAAGCAGTAACAGAAGGAGAATCTATTCAGACTGGACAAAAAGTTAAAATAGTAGAAATCCTGGATGGTAATACATTTGTTGTTATACCGATTGAAACATATGAAATACCTTCATCATACGATGATTTTGCATCTTAATACCGATTCATTTCACTTTAAAACCTCATTCAAACTATGGATTCATTTATATTTATTGTTGCCGGATTAGTACTTCTTGCTTTTTTAATGTTGACCTGGCTGGTATCACGCTATAAGAGATGCCCATCTGATAAGATTCTGGTCATTTATGGACGCACGGGTCGGGGATCGGCGAAAACACTTGCCGGGGGTGCAGCGTTTGTTTGGCCGGTCATTCAGGATTATGCCTATCTCGATCTATCTCCCATTTCCATTGATGTTGATCTGCGGGGAGCATTGAGCCGCCAGAATATCAGGGTTAGTGTACCATCCCGATTTACAGTAGCGATATCCAATGAAGAAGGAGTCACACTGAATGCTGCAGAACGTTTGCTGGGACGAACCATGGACGAGATAAGAGATATTGCAAAGGATATTATTTTTGGTCAGCTTCGTCTAAGCGTAGCTACGATGGACATTGAAGAGATCAATGCGGACAGAGATAAATTCCTTGCGAATGTTGCTGGAAATGTGGGAAGTGAATTGAAAAAAATCGGCCTTACGCTGATCAATGTAAACGTAACAGATATACAGGATGAATCAGGCTATATTGAAGCATTGGGTAAGGAAGCAGCAGCTAAAGCGATCAATGATGCCAAGAAAATTGTAGCAGAGCGCAATAGAGACGGATCGATAGGTGAAGCCATGGCAAAACGGGATCAGCGTATTCAGGTATCTGAAGCTGAAGCTTCGGCTCAAATTGGTGAAGCCACAGCTCAGGCACGTGCTACTGAAGGTGAAAACGAATCTAAAGTTTTAATTGCGGAATCAGAAGCCTCCCGACGTGTGAAGGAAGCAGAAGCTAACAGATTCGCGATAGCTGCCGAGAAAATTGCTTCAGCTAAAGCTTTGGAAGAAGCATACACAGCTGAAGCCGGAGCGGAAGAAGCAAGAGCAAAGCGTGAATTGGCTTCCCGTGAAGCAGATGAAATCATCAACGCAGAAGTTGCCAAGCGTAAGCTTGAGATTGAAGCAGAAGCTACAGCGGAAAAAACACGCCGTCTTGCAAAAGGTGAAGCTGATGCCATTTTCATGAAGCAATCTGCTGAAGCAAAAGGTTTATTCGAGATCCTGGAGAAGCAAGCCCAGGGTTTTCAAAAGATCGTCGCTTCAGCCGGTGGAAATACTAAGGATGCTGTTTTGATGATGGTAGCTGACAAACTGGAAGAGCTGGTCAAGACTCAGGTGGAAGCCATCAAGAATATCAAAATTGATAAGGTTACTGTATGGGAAGGAGGAAATAGCCAGGAAGGAGAGGGCAATTCAACGTCCAAATTTATCTCCGGAATGTATAAAAGTATTCCTCCAATGAATGACTTGTTCAATATGGCAGGTATGGATCTGCCGAAGTATTTGGGGAGCAGGGCAGAGGAGACGACGAAGAAGGAAGAAGAGAAGGAGTAAATAAAAGAAGTCAGTTTAAATTAAAAAGCCGGTTCAATTTTTTTTGAACTGGCTTTTTTTAAATTTTGACTACCCACATTTTTTAATTAATTCGCCTGCTTAAACCCTCTTTAATCACAGTTACAAGGTGAATGATTATAATTCAAATACACAATATCTTGTATTTCAGGTAGTTTCCCGGCAGGAAATCAAACTGTTTAAGTATTTCAATTCAAAATTTGTGTGGGGAGAAATTTTATAGAAGCATATGGGTATGATATAAAAATAGAATCAATTGAAGGCCATGGTGCAAATTTTATTATTAATTTGCCGGTATAAATAATTCCACCTTACCCCCGCGTTATGAATCTTTTGCTGCTGATTGCCATATTGTATTACCTCCGAAGGAATCTGGAGAGTAAAACACTGCTGCCGGAATGGGACAAAATTTTTGTGAGAGGAATGATTGTCTCCTTCATTCTCTTTGGATTGCAATACACGCTACCCGCCTTAGGTGTAGTCCTTAACTGGTTGTCTTATGTGGCAATTTTTTATTTAATTTATCTCAGTCTGAAGAATCCGGCATTTAAACCGGTAAAGCCCCTTGTCAATGCGGTGATTCCCTTTATACTGATTGAATTTGTGTCTGACTTGACAGATGCTATAAACAAGCCATTTTATGAAGATTGGGAATTTGTATTTGAATCTGCATCTTTCTTTGCTTTTATATGGATGATAGCCATGTTATTTGTCAATAATAAGCAAAGAAAGGCACTGGAGAAAGAGCGTCAGAAAGCATTGGAAGATAAGAAACGCTTACAGATATCTGAGTCCATGAAGGCAGCGCTTGAAGTCCAGGTTGCAGAGCGCACCAAAGAGTTAATGGGTCAGAAAGAATCTCTCGAAAAAGCCCTGGAAGATCTGAGGGCAACCCAGACACAGTTGATTCATTCTGAAAAAATGGCTTCGCTGGGAGAATTAACAGCCGGCATTGCACATGAAATCCAAAACCCGCTCAATTTTGTCAATAACTTCTCTGAAGTCAACAATGAATTGTTTCTGGAATTGAAAGAAGAACTGGACAAGGGTGATATGGAAGAGGTGAAGGCAATTGCAGCAGATATAGAGCAAAATTTACAGAAAATCAATCATCATGGAAAGCGCGCGGATGCTATAGTGAAAGGAATGCTGCAACATAGCAGAAGCAGTGGTTTGCATAAGGAAATGACTGATATCAATGTGTTGGCGGATGAATATTTTCGATTGGCTTATCATGGTTTGAGAGCTAAGGACAAATCATTTAATGCCATACTGAACTCAGAATTTGATGAAAATGCCGGTAGCATTAATGTCATTGCGCAGGATATCGGGAGGGTAATTCTCAACCTCATCACTAATGCATTTTATGCAGTGGATGAGAAGAGAAAGTCCGGTGTGGAAGGATATGAACCAGCAGTAACTGTAAGCACTAAAAGAATTGCTGCTACGGGAGAGGAGGAAGAGCAGCTCCGGATTTCAGTGAAGGACAATGGCTCTGGCATTCCGCAGACAGTATTGGATAAGATTTTCCAGCCTTTTTTTACAACTAAGCCCACCGGTCAGGGCACTGGATTAGGGCTTTCTATGAGTTATGATATCATCCAGGCACATGGCGGTGAATTGAAAGTTGAAACAAAAGAAGGGGAAGGCTCTGAATTCACTGTCATTCTGCCAGCTTCAGGAGTTTAAAACAAAAATTATAAAAATCAGAGTCATGAATGTATTGGTTGTTGATGATGAAGAGGATGTGAAATTGTTGTTTGAGCAGCGATTCAGGAAGGAAATAAAAAATGAAGAAATTCAATTTGCATTTGCATTTTCAGGTGAAGCAGCTCTGCAATATTTGACACAACATCAACAGGAAGCCGTGTTGATTCTTTCAGATATTAATATGCCGGGTATGAGTGGTCTGGACCTGCTGAAGAAGATAAAAGAAAAGGAAGCCAGCCCACCGCCTAAGGTTGTAATGATTACAGCTTATGGGGATGAGGAAAATTACAACACAGCAATGCGTCTTGGAGCGGACGATTTTCTGACCAAGCCGCTTGATTTCACTCAATTGAAAGAAAAGTTAAAAGCACTTTAACATGACGAAAATATTAGTAGTCGATGATGAATCTGATCTGGAAATGCTGATCAAGCAGAAATTCAGAAAGAAAATCAGAGAGAACGAGTACGATTTTATTTTTGCGGCAAATGGAAAAATCGCATTAGAACTTTTAGAACAGCATCTGGATGTAGATGTAGTGCTGAGCGACATTAATATGCCGGTGATTGATGGGCTCACATTATTGTCTCATGTAGCTGAACTGAATTCTATTTTAAAAGCAGTGGTTGTTTCTGCCTATGGCGATATGGAAAATATACGTACAGCAATGAATAGAGGGGCATTTGACTTCATTACCAAGCCGGTTAATTTTCAGGACCTGGAATTGACAATCAACAAAACTGCTGATCATGTGCTCCAATTGCGCAAGACTTTGGCTGCGATCAAAGAAAATAACATACTCAAGATGTATGTGGATGAGACGGTTTTGAATTTTATGGGTGGCCGCGAATTTGAATCTTCAGTTAATGCAACTGAGATGGTAGAAGCGACTGTTATGTTTGTAGACATCTGTTCGTTCACAACCATTAGCGAAAATGAATCACCTGAGAATGTTGTTCAATTGTTAAACAACTATTTTGATACAATGGTCAAAGTGATCATTGCACACAATGGATATGTAGATAAATTTATAGGAGACGCGGTGATGGCAGTTTTCAGGGGAGATTATCATCTGGACCGGGCATTAGATGCCAGCCTTGAACTCAGATCGAAAATTGACCAGCTTCCGGTATTATCAGAATCATTTACATTTAAACCCAATGTTTCCATCGGGATCAATTGTGGAGAGATGATTTCAGGAAATATAGGCTCTGTAAGCTTAAGAAGGCTGGATTACACGGTAATTGGCGATGCTGTCAATACTGCACAGCGATTGCAGGCAGCAGCTGCTCCGGGCCAGATTCTTATTAATGAAGTTGCCTATGAAAAAATAAAAGAAAATTTTGATTGTAAGAAGGTAGGTGAAACACAGCTTAAAAATAAGATTCAACCCATGATGCTGTATGAAGTTATAGGATAATATAATTTACTTAATCTCTGTTGAAAACACTCTCAGCTCCCCAATCCTGCCAACCAGAACATCACCGATTGCAACAGCACTTACACCCGAAGGTGTCCCTGAGTAGATGAGATCACCCTGCTCCAGAGTAAAGTATTTTGATACCTGGGCAATCAAATTATGGAATGAAAATATCATATCGCTTGTGTCACCTGTCTGGACGATAGTTTCATTTTTGTAAAGTTCAAACTTGAGCTTATTCAGGTCATAATCATTTTTGTCCAGCCATTTTCCGAGTACAGCTGAATGATCAAATGCTTTAGCTTTCTCCCAGGGGAGTCCTTTTGACTTTAGATGTGATTGCAAATCTCTTGCTGTAAAATCAATTCCTAAACTGAATTGCTCAAAATATCTGTCGGCAAATTCCTCCTGAATATGCTTCCCTTTCTTGCTGATGCGAATGACCACCTCGATTTCATGGTGAATATCCTTAGAAAATTCAGGCATGAAAAATGGTTTATTTTCCAGCAATAAAGCTGTCGCCGGCTTCATGAATATGACCGGTTCATCCGGGACTTCATTGTTTAATTCCTTTGCGTGCTCAGCGTAATTTCGACCGATACAAAAAATTTTCACGTTGTGGAGTTATGAATTATGAGTTATGAATGATGAGTGAACAGCCAGTTGGAGTTACGAGTTACGAGTTATGAGTTATGAGTTATGAGTTATGAGTTATGAATGATGAGTGAACAGCCGGGTGGGAGTTATGAGTTACGAGTTATGAGTTATGAATTAACAGCCAGTTGGAGTTATGAGTTAGGAGTTATGGATGATGAGTGAACATCCGGTTGGAGTTATCGGTGTGGACTATAGCTGTTTATTTGAATTTCATTTTAAATAGTTTTGCTTCGTAGTTATAATGGCACTTTTAATCATTTTGATTAACTCTTCAGCATCAGTGTGTAAATTATGATAAATATCTTCATGGATAAAATCTGTTTCAAATAAAAGTTCCAGCCAATATAAGGTCTCGTCACATTCTTTCTGTGCTATTGCTAATTTATGAATAAAGTCCAACTTACTTTCTGCATTTTGAGCCTCTCTAACATTTGCCCCAACTGATGTTCCGGATTTGAGTAATTGTCTGCTCATGACATACTCTTTTGAAACAGAAACGAGTACTTTATAAGTATTAATCGTGAGAATTGCGAACTGAAAGGATTTTTTTACTAATATTGAATTTCCCATAAAATTGGCTTTAATATTAGTATTCAGACTTATCTTTTCCTTTCAAAACCTAAAATATATATTTGATGATAAATTCGGAAACTTATACATCAATTTTAATCGAATTATCATCGCATGTCCAGGTTTTCTCTCTCATATTTTTCAATGCTTATACTCAGTTGTTATAATTCATCAGATTCTTTTGAATTTGGCTTTAAATCTTTCTGCATCAGCTCATAAGCTCTGCGAAGATAAGCATCAAGTTAGTCCTTATTTGTGATTGCTTCCATTATAAATAGTTTAGCTGAATTTGAAGAAGTTATTTATTATCTGATCCGATTTTCAAAGAACACTAAACAAACGTTTTTTCAACCTGCCAATCATAACATAAATTTATTTCTTAACACCTTATCTCTCATAAACGGCTGTTTCACTCATAACTCATAATTCAGCATTCATAACCCATCACTTCAATACCCTCTCTGAATCGCCAACCCAGTCAATTCCTTCACATCTTTTAAAGTTTGAATAGCCCGTTTTCTGATTTCAGCTGAACTATCTTGTATCTGGGATTTTACATTCTTTTTGTCAGCCTGAATGGCAGCTAGATTTTCTTTTAGAGGCTTTGTTAGTTCTACAAGTGCCTCCGCAACTGCTTCTTTTAAATCTGCATATTTCAATGCGCCGCTGCTGTAGTCATCCAGGAGTGATTTTCTCACATCGTGCTTTTCACAGGCTTTGAGGAGCTCAAACAAGTTGCTGACTCCTGCACTCATAGTATCTGTTCTTTCTCCGGTATCTGTCACAGCTGAGCGAACTTGTTTTCTGATTCTGTCTGCATCCCCGAATAGATTCACGTAATGCTTTTCACCGAGACTCTTGCTCATTTTGCGGGAAGGATCTGCGAGGGATAATACTTTTGGAGTTTCAGTGTACAAAGGCTCGGGGTGCACAAAATATTCTTTGTTAAATTGTCTGTTGAATCTGGCGGCGATATTTCTTGAGAGTTCGAGATGCTGTTCCTGATCTTTACCTACAGGAACAAGATCTGCATGATAAATTAAGATATCTGCTGCCTGCAAAACAGGGTAGTAGAATAAACCAGCAGATACAAATGCTTCTTTATCTCCTTCTTTCAATTGTTCGCCCTTGTCTTTGAACTGAGTCATGCGGGATAATTCACCATATGAACAGGTACATCCAAATATCCAGGCCAGTTCTGCATGTTCCGGAATCAAAGATTGAATAAACAAATTCTCAGCTTTAACTCCGCAAGCCATCACCATAAAAATCATTTTCCAGGTAGCTTCCTGCAACTGTGCTGATTTATAGGGCATCGTCATAGTATGATAATTCACAACTCCATAGACAGCATTATATTCTTCCTGAATAGCCACCCAGTTTTTAACTGCTCCAAAGTAGTTACCCAAATGAAGATCGCCCGTAGGCTGAATGGCTGAAAGAACGTTCTTTTTCTTGTTTTCCATAAATGAAAATTATGCTTTACCTGCGATAACAGAAATTTCAAGATTGACATATTTGGGGAGGGCTGTCACTTCTACCAATTCCCTGGCAGGTGCATTTTCTTCTCCAAAGTATTGAGTATAGATAGCATTGATTCTGGCGAAAAGTCCCATGTCCTTCACAAATACAGAAGCTTTTAATACATCATCATAACTCAAACCTGCTTCTTTCAATATTGCTCCAACATTCTTAAGAACCTGATGTGCTTCATCCTCAATATTATCAGTGATTAGATTTCCGGTAGCCGGATCGATAGCAATTTGACCAGAAACAAACAGGATGTTGCCAAATAAAACAGCCTGATTATAAGGGCCAATTGGTGCCGGAGCATTTGCAGTTTGGATTATTTTTTTCATGGTTTTATTGTTGATTTTTACAAGAATATAAACTTAAACAAGTATAAAAAATCCGGATACCGGGGTTACTTATATCTTTTCTTTAGTAAGAAGTGTGCAAACTTATTGGAAAATTCTGAGAAATCAGAAATGGTATTGAATACTGATTGAAAATAGTTGAAAGCCGTATCAAAACACAAAAAGCCCCGCATAATTACTTATGGGAGCTCTTTGTTTATCTTTTCCGGATCGAAACTATACTTCTTCGATCTCGCCTTTTACCAATACACGGCCTTTGTAGTAAAGATCGCCGTCTACCTGATAAGCTCTGTGAAACATATGAGCTGTACCTGTTGTAGCACATGTAGCTACATTAGGTGCAACTGCTTTATAGTGCGTGCGACGCTTTCTTTTACGCTGTTTGGATATTCTGGTCTTAGGATGTGCCATTACTTGTCAATTTATTTTTTCTATCTAATTATCGTTGAAACCTTTCAGAGCATCCCAAATTGGATTCGGCCCATCAGTATTTTCATCATTTTCTTTTCCTTTCAAAATCTCCAGCATTTCTTTGTTGCAAGGTACAACTTCCTCATTATCACAGTCATACATTTTGACCAGTGGAATGGAAAGCGATATTGCTTCGTAGATATACTGACTTAAATCCAGGATGCTGGTTCCATAAGGGATAAAAACAATTTCATCCTCTTCTTCCAGTGCATCATCCGTGTACTTAAACAACAGCGTCTGTTCTCCACTGATCGGCATGGATATCGGAGCTAAGCATCTGTCGCAATTTGTGGGTATGCTACCTTCTATGGTAAATATGCATTCCAACATGTCAGGACGTTTGTCCATTTCCACAATCACCTCAAAATTTCCCTGATCTACAAGACTATTTTCAAAATGATTAAAGAACTGAGCTCCTATGCGGAATTCAAACCTGTGGAGCCCACTATTGAGCCCTTGGATCGGTATGTTATATTCCATCAATGGATCCATTATACGCGTTTCTTTCAAAAGGACTGCAAAGATAATATCATCTGTTGGAAATACAAGTCTTGTGTTTGTTTTATTTCACACATTTTCCAAAGTTACCATTATTGCTGAATTTTATTTCAATCCGCTGACCATGTCTTCAGGTTTGACCCATTGATCAAACTGCTCATTTGTCAGTAATTCAAGTTTCAAAGCAGCTTCTCTTAATGTCAAGTTCTCTTTATGGGCTTTCTTGGCAATTTTCGCTGCATTTTCATATCCGATGTGCGGGTTCAGTGCAGTCACAAGCATCAGAGAGTTCTCCAGGTTTTCGCGAATAGCGGCATGATTGGGCTGTATTCCGACAGCACAATGCTTATCAAATGAATCACAGGCATCGGCCAACAAATTTGCTGAAACAAGGAAATTGTATATCATGACTGGTTTGAAGACATTCAATTCAAAATGTCCGTTCATGCCACCCACACTGATAGCTACATCATTTCCCAGAACTTGTGCGCAAACCATAGTCATAGCTTCCGCCTGAGTGGGATTGACTTTGCCGGGCATAATAGAAGAACCCGGCTCATTTTCAGGGATCATGATTTCTCCGATACCACAACGGGGACCGGAAGCGAGCAATCTGATGTCATTTGCAATTTTCATCAGGCTGACAGCCAGTGTTTTGAGCGCTCCATGAGCTTCAACAATAGCGTCATGTGATGCAAGTGCTTCAAATTTATTTTCTGCAGTTTTGAATGGATGCCCGGTAAGTGCAGCTATATGTTTTGCTACGTTTTCTGAGTACCCCGGAGGAGTATTGAGGCCTGTTCCTACAGCTGTCCCACCCAATGCCAGTTCGCTCAGGTGATCCAAAGTATGACGGATAGCTCTCAAAGCATGATCCAACTGTGAAACATAACCAGAAAATTCCTGACCCAGTGTCAGTGGTGTAGCATCCATCAGGTGCGTACGACCGATTTTGACCACTCCCATATTTTCATTTGCAACCCTCTCAAGTGTATTTCTGAGTTGGGTGACATTTGGAATTACTTTTTCAACTACACTTATATATGCAGCGATATGCATGGCGGTAGGAAAGGTGTCATTGGAAGATTGTGATTTGTTGACATCATCATTGGGATGAATGAATTTTTTGTCATCGGATAATTGCCCACCATTCAAAACATGTGCGCGGTTGGCAATGACTTCATTCAGGTTCATATTGGATTGAGTTCCTGAGCCGGTTTGCCACACCACAAGAGGAAATTGATCCATCCACTGATTTTGAATGATTTCTTCACAGACTCTGCTTATCAGTTTTGTTTTTTCTTCTGATAATATTCCGGCCTCATGATTAGTAATTGCCGCTGCTTTTTTCAAATATGCAAAAGCATGAATAACCTCAACCGGCATTAACTGACCACCGATAGTGAAGTTTTGTTTCGATCTTTGTGTCTGAGCTCCCCAATATTTGTCAGCAGGTACCTGCACTTCACCCATTGTATCGTGTTCTATTCTGTAGGCCATTTTCTTGTTATATTTTGGCCGCAAAGGTAAATTAAAATTGCCTAAAACATTCTTCCGGGGAAAACAACGAGCTGAATAAAATTTACTTCCAGCTGATCCAGATTAACATTTCCTCCATCAGGCATATTGACTTTCAAATTGGGGAACCAGCGCAGATTGGTGCGGAGATAAAAGCTTTGGATGCGATTGGGGCGAATATCCCATCCAAAGATAAGCCCGGGCTTTATCCCTCTGAATTGTCCCGAAGCGACTTCTGTTCCTTTTGATTTTTCTGCTACATTAAGCCATTCAAGTCCTGCGGCTAGTCCTGCAAATGGGGCAAATCCGTGGTAATCAGCGAAGAAAATATAGGACTCAAGTGCCAGAGATTTGCGTTTGATTGATTGCGAATAGTCAAATGCTGATTGTTCTGCTTTTGTACTCCGATAGGCTAAGTTAACCTGTAGGTCCGGCTTATGCCAGTAATAACCCAATCCAAGATCCGCAAACACTTGTGAAGTCCCATGTCTGTCCAAATATGCAAATTCCTTTTTCATACGATCTGATCGAGTGAGATGGAATGCTACTGATGGTCCTGCAGATACAGTAAAACCATCTAATTTTTTTCTTTTTGCCAAAGTGTCTGTTACTATTTTTGTTCTTCCGGATTGCCAGGTTTCTTCAGCACTAATGGTAGTATCAAATAAATATCTGTATCCAATCCCTACTGAAATCGGGGGTAATTGAGTGTTTGTTTTGTAATTGGTTGCGTAGTAATATTCCAGAGATGGACCAGTTAAATAACTCACATTAAGGTCAATGAGGTGATTTCCTTTTTGGTATGAAAGACCTGTAGTAATGAATAGTTTTTGCCGGATTGCATTTGCTCCACCACCTTGTTTAAACCTAACAGGCAGATGTCCAAAACCTGCAAAGGGCCTGATTTTATCCTTTTTGATAGCCCATGGAAAAATTCGTGCTGCAGTCTCTACTCCTGAAGTAAATTGCTTGTTGCCGATCCGAAAAACCGGAAAGGAAATATAGAAATCTGCATGTCCCCAGAAGTGAGTGCCTCCCATAATAATTTTGGCTTCTGCAGGTCCTGTAAATCTTGATTCTGTCCATTCACCATTTAGAGATAGAGATTGATTTTGACCTTGAATAGAAAATGTTTTCATTTCCATTCCGATATGCATTTGTGCAAATCTGTGACGGGTTTTTCCTCCATCAACATACAATTGGGACCATGCAGTCGGGGAAAAAGACATCATCGTAAATAGTAATGTACTGTATATTACTGTCTTCATGATAATTGCTTTTTTGGTTGTGGAGTGATTTTTCTGATCCAATAAATTATTACAGGCGTTCCAACGGCGGTGGGAATGAGCCACATAATCCAGACAGGATCGAACTGAATATTAACCACCAGAAATGCAGTAGCTGTAGAAATATAGGAACCCACCATGTGTCTGATATGTCTTATTAGCCAGGTGTTTCCATGAATGGAAATTTTCCTGTACACTTTATAATAAACATTGAGATCTCCCAGAGCCAGTAAAAGCGAAAGTCCTCCGAATACCCGCAAAACAATATTAGCCTCAGCAAGCATCCAGATTCCTGTTCCTAAGCCAAGTATTAAAATCAGAATATCAATTTTGCCCGGAGTTGAAGTTTTATTTTGAATGGCTCTTTTCCCACTTAGGGTCATGAACAAGGAAAACAGTCCAATGTAGAAAAGGAAATCATTGGATTTGAATGCTGAAATAAATAAAGCTGTAATGGCAACTCCCATCATCGAGTAGAAGAATATGTTTCCATTCAATTTGTGCCCGGAACTCCCTTTGCGAAGCAACAATGCAATGAGTCCGCAAACTAAGGCAGACATACCGGCGATAATGTGAAGAATGAGAGCGATCTTAAGAAGCGATTCCATATTGTGTTTTTTTCTGCCACAAATATGAAGTCAATCTGTTTTTCAAAACGAGCAATGTGCCCGATGGTAAAGGCTCAGGGATGAATGGCCGGGTTTTGTGATGGATGGTAAGCCACAATAATAAAGTTAATAATTATGAACAGGTATTCAATAATTGAATCGGTATCAGAATTCTGAGAGTGAGGGAAATGGCCTGTTCATTTATTTTTTTCTGACCTGTATAGTGTGATGTTGAGACCGAGATACATATACAATGATAAATTATCAGTTGTGAGGAATTCAAATCTATATTTTGAAATGGAATAGCCGAATGAAGTATTTAGTCCCATTTCAAATCGAGGTTTTCGAAATAGTATATAATTCGCAAACACACCCATGTTAAAGTATGAAGCTTTCACCTTGCCGGGTGCTCCGCTTAAAGATGTTGGAAATATTGGTTCGCTGGTATCCTGGCGATCTGTAATCATGATTTGCTGTCTGAATTCGGGGCCCATATCAAATCGGTCTTCCCCTATACCAATAGGAATTTTGAAGAACAAATCAAATCCGCTAACTGAATACTGCTCCGTCAGAATAGTACCCGGCGCTTCAAAAAATTTACTAACATGCTGCTTGAATTGATTCTGGGAAATTCCCAATCCCGCCTCCATTTTTAGGTTTGAAATTTGGAATGGAATCCCCAGATACACTCTCCAATAGGTATGTGGTGTTTTTGGCAGAAAATTTTCAACTCCATTCTCTGTTATTAAAAAAGCCTTGGTATTACTTTTTTCAAATCCTCTTTCTATTCCCATCGTTAGGATAGAAGCCTTGTCCTGTGCTGCTGATGAAGCGGAAACGATAATAAATATGCACAATGAGAGTAATCGGTATGCCATAAATAAAGATATAAATATGGAAGTGAAAATAGGGCTAATATGGCAGTGAAAAAAATTAAAATAAAATGTAAAATAAATTTGTCAAATTGTAAAGTTTAGTTTACATTTGTTTAAAATTAAATACCATGAAAACCTACTTTGAGTTACCGGTAAAATATCATATGATCGGCTGGATCATATTGATCATTTTCATTCCATTTGGGATCGCCAGTTTGTTTTATGAATGGCAAATTGATGTGCTGCAAATTCAGGTGCGGGAGGAGGCTTCTTTTCTCAAGCCCCAGTATGAAAACTTCACGAATGAGATTTTAGGCATTGGAATTCTAACAGGGCTTTTGATGATTTGTCTGGCAAGATTAAAGGAGGAAGACGAATTTACCAGATTACTTCGTCTGAAAAGCTGGCAGAGAGGAATGGCTGTGAACACTATTTTGATGATTCTCAGTTTTTTGTTTTTCTATCAGGAGTACTTCTTTTATGCAGCTATATTTCATTTATTTTCTCCTCTAATCCTGGTTTATGCGGTGTTTCGTTTTTCATTCCTTTCAATAAACAGATCTATTGCTCATGAAAAATAAAGTGAAGATCAACCGACAGATGCATGAATGGTCGCAGGAGGAACTAGGAAGGAGGGTGGGAGTGAGCAGGCAAACTATTTATGCTATTGAGCAGGGTAACTATGCTCCTTCAGCTGTACTGGCATTGAAAATTGCAGCAGTTCTTGAGACAAGTATTGATCAGATATTTGAACTGGAAGATACGGATTGGGAGAATTGAGAATCTAATTGATTTTGTGTGATTCCGAAGTTACTCGTTTTGGCGGCATTTTTGCTTCAATTCAAAAAATCCGCCCAAAAGATTAAATT
>JALHRR010000008.1:83903-96983 GCA_022841345.1 Saprospiraceae bacterium | reverse complement strand
GATACATAGAAAAAATGCCGCCAAAACGATTCATTTATTTGATTTTACCCAGGATTTTCATCCGGGACTAATCGTTGGTTAACCACCTTCGGGGTTATATAAATCATTTAAAGAATGGCTATCTTCAGCTATGCACTCATGGAAATAGATAATTACCAATACTATTACTCTTGGATGATCAATTTGAAACCCACAGAGTGATAGTTTTGGATTTCAACATTCGGGTCATTTTTAAGGTATTTTCTGAGCTTTGAAAGAAAGACATCCAGGCTTCTGCCTACGAAATAATCATCCTGGCCCCAGATTTTGAGAAGGATGTCTTCCCTGCGTAAAACACTTCCTATATTTTGACAAAGTAATTTTAGAATATCAGCCTCTCTCTGAGTGAGATTTTTTTCTTCATCTTTGTAATGCAGGCTAAGATTTTTGTGGTTAAACTCGTATTCTCCTATTTTGAAAATATCCCGATCTGCAGGCTGTAGCATTTTATTTCGTCTCAAAAACACTTTAATACGCAGGACAAGTTCTTCAATATTAAAGGGCTTTGAAATATAATCATCCGCACCGATATTGAAGCCTTCTACTTTGTCTTCATCCATTGTTTTTGCGGTGAGAAAAAGAATGGGTATTTCCTGGTTCATTTTTCTGATTTCACGTGCAAGCTGAAATCCGTCCATCTTTGGCAAGTTGACATCCAGAATGCAGAGATCATACACCTGGCTTTGATACTTTTCCAATCCTTCCAATCCATCCAGTGCCAGTGTGATATTGAATCCTTTCAGCCTCAGGAAATCCCGTATGACTATGCCCAGGTTTTGGTCATCTTCAACAAACAGAATTTCCGGCTTTGCCAGTTCATTATTTTCAATTGGTTGCATAAGGTAATTTTATTTCAAATGTACTGCCCTGTCCGGGCTCGCTATTGACATCGATTTTTCCTCTGTGAATATTGACAATATCTTTCACATAACTCAGACCCATTCCAAATCCTTTGACATCGTGCTGATTGCCGGAAGGAATTCTGTAAAACTTACTGAATATTTTCCTGAACTGTCCCTGATCGATTCCTACGCCATTGTCCTTTACCGTAAGAATTAAATATTTATCATCATTTGTGGATTTGATATAGATCTCAGGATTTCTTTTACAATACTTTATTGCATTTTCAATAAGATTGTACATTACATTTTCAAGGTGCATCTGATCTCCAATCACCACGGGATAAGTTGCATCCAACTGGAAACTAATACTTCCACTTTTTGTGCTCAGGAGTGATGAAGCAGCATCAGATGCTTTTTTTACCACATCGTGCATATTGACAGGTTCCGTTTCATATTTATCCTTATGCTTATCGGTAGATGCTATTTGAAGGATTCGTTCAATCTGTGTCTTGAGCCGGTTGGCTTCTTGTCCAATGATGTTGAGATAATTTTCGCTTACAGCCTTATTTTCAGTTATTTCGGGCTGTTTAAGTAAGTCAGAGGTAACCATTATCGTGTATAATGGAGTTTTGAATTCATGGGTTAGATTATTGATAAAATCCTTCTGCATATCTGACAATTTTTTCTGTCTGAAAAGGATAAAAATCGATACTCCGTAGAAAGCAAAAACAACTATTAATACAATGGTTGAGAACAGCCAAATTCCCATTTGGGAAAGTAATGTATTTTCCTTTGTAGGGAAATACACTCCAAAATACTGGGCATCATTGGCTAGTTTGGGAAAAGTGCGGCTGGGTCCGGTAGATTCAGTGCCGATTTCATTACTGACATAGTTTCCATACACCAGTTTATCATTGAAGCAGTCATACACACCATATTCAAAATCCATTTGAATATTTCTTTTTTCAAATTCTCCGCTGATAAGATGCTCAAGGATGTTGACATCTATTTCAGCATTGGTATGCACAATGAAGTAATTGCTTGAGATTTGCTCTACAAGATTGACATCCGGTATTTCAATCTGATTGTAATTCAAAATGTATTCTGCTACTGATTGCAGAGATAAATTGACATGATGATTAAACTGGTTATCTTTTAAATCAAAAGCTTTCTTAAACCATGTAAATTGCACTACACCGATGCCCAGTATAGATAAAATAGCTAGCGTAATAATCGTACTGAGGGATTTAAATTTCATTCAGGCTTTGGTAAATCTATCTAAATTAACATTGATTCATAAAATTCCTCTGACTGTAAAGGATTTGGAGTTGATTTGCTAATTTGAACTAACCCACATCTCCACCCAGTGGATAACGATGAGAAGACATCTTTCGTTTAACAGACTAGAAATCTATTCTCCCCTGATCGCTTCAAACTGTTTATCAATTTGATCCATGGAAACCCGGATACTTTTGATAGTACCGCTCATGAAGTCATATCTTACAGTTTTGAAGAATCCACTTTTCTGATCGTAAATGGAGCTGAACTTTTGTCCCAGCTGATCACATTTATTTTGAATTTGTTTTATTGACTCTGATTTACTTTCAGGTGCATTTTTGCCATAAGTGCTTATTTGCTTACACAATTGATTTTTCCGTTGCAGAAGTGCCTGAACTTCACCTAAAAGTTGGTGTTTGTTCTTTTCCACTTCAGGATCATACTTTGGCTCTTTTGAATTTGTTTTCGGTTTAGCTTCTTCTTTCTTTTTTTCTTTTGGCTTTTCACTTTCGGGATCCGGAACTGAAGCTACAGGGGGATTCACTATTATTGCCTCATCTTCATCCTCAATTTCCGGCTCCTGGTCAGATTCTGAATCCGGGATAGAAGTCGGCGGAATTGATTCTGTGGATGGTTCAGTAGGTTTTTCTTCTTCAATAGATATGGCAGCGGATGCTCCATTCATATTATTATCAGAATTTAGCTCTGAACTATCTCTGCAAATCCAGATTGGAATCAAAATCAGTAATCCCAATATGGCGAAATATGGCCATAATTTGGATTTCTTTTCAACATGTTCGGCGCTCTTATTTTCCTGGTCTGAGCCTATTAGGTGTGCTATCGGTTTTTGTACTGACGCACTCGCCTGATTCGCCTGAACCGGAGTATATTCCGCCGGAATTGCCGTTGTAAACCTTTCAGAAACTGCAATTACTGGTTCCAATTCTATTTCTTTATCCTCCGGGACCTGTTCCTGTTCTTCTTCAAGATCTTCAGCTTCGTATTCCGGAACCTCATCCTCATCTTCGTTGACATCTTCATCTTCATCTTCATCTATAATGAATGCTTCAGACTCGGGCATTATAGCACTTTCAAATGGCTCCGGAATTTCAATTTCATTTTCCTCCTCATCCTCAAACTCAATGCTCTTGTCATTTTCGGCTTCAACATCATCTTCTTCAAAAAATTGTTGCTCAGATTCCTGTTCTATCAGGTCTGTCTCTTCCGGATTTTTAGTTGGATCTGCAGCATCATTATCTTCGGCGTCTTCTTCGTTATTTAAATCTGTTGAAAAGATTGTCGGCATCCCGGCATCTTTACCCACGATAAGCAGGGTACCGGTATTCGTTTCAGAATGATCTTTTTTTTCAATTTCCTTATCTTCCGGATCGGGATAGACAGTCATTTTTATTTTTAGCCTCGCCAGGCGCTCTGCCATCTCACCCTGAATTTGAGAAGCAGGGGTTTCAGGGTTTAAAGGTGAAACAAAAGATGGATCAGGTTCTTCATTTACAGATGCTGATTCATCGCTTTCTTCATCCGATTCAGCTTCATCTTCATTTGCTTCTTCACTTTCATCTTCCCCGGGAAGAATGTGAATGGGATCTGCCTGACTTTCGACAGGCCATTCGAGGGATATTTGACCGGAGGATTCCAGGCCAGGTTCTTTATTGTCATCTATTTCCGGAGATTCTTCATTAGACTCATTATTTAACTCAGGTTCAGGCATGACTGTTCTCAATTTGACCGGAATCAAATCTTCGGATTCTGTAGTGGGTTTTTCTTTTTTAGAAGGAGCAACAAAAGATTCTGTTGGTGCGGCTGGTAATACTTCAGTTGCCATTGGTACTCCATAAAGCAAGCGTGCTTTTTCAATAAGTTCCAGATTAGGGCTTTCTTCTGCAGGAATTCCTGGCTCCAATTCCAAAATATCTGTAACAATAGCACTTATATTTTTTTCTGTCCCACTGTTAAAGGAACGCGATATCAGTTCATCTGCAGTAATTTCAGGATCATCAAAGGATGCGAGGATGTCCAGCATATCATCCTCAGTCAAAGCAGTAAATAACCCTTCCGAGCATATCAGGATTCTATCCAGTTTCTTGAGTGAAACAATGGTAGAACTAATTTCATTGGCGGTACTTTCGCTTGATATATACTTGGAAATTCCCGGAGGGTAGTAATATTTATGTTCCCTAAACTCATCAAAAAGGGCTTTTTCGGTTTCAAAAGTATGATCAACAGTAAGCAATTCCAACTCTGGAAAATCGGTAAAAAATGATTTTTTTACCCCTTTTGAATTGTAGCGATAGGCCCTGCAATTCCCCAGCCAAACAATAAAAGCCTTATTTTCCAGTAATAAAACTAGTGATGCAGAAGCGCCGATATTTTTATAAGCATGATGCTCAATGCCATGGGTATGTAGTTGTTTTTGAGCAATTTGAAAGAATTTTATAAGCAAGCGCAGCTTCTCATCATCCTGAGGCGGTAGCTCAAGCGTTTCATCAAAAAGCTTTTTGATAGTTTTACAAATGGAATTTGCAGCAAACCCACCATTCTCATTATCCCCTAAACCATCAGCCAATAAAAGAACAGTTCCAAACTCTCCCACCTGAACCGGATCAGGCGAAAACAGCCAGTCATTGGCAGAAGGATCCATACCGATCAGGATACGGTCATCATTTTCACTTTTGAGTGTTCCTTTATTTGACTTGGAACCTACCCTGATCTTGAAAGGCTCAGACATACCCATTTGATGTTTAACCGTATTTTAAAACTCCATGTATTAGAATGAATCAAAGATAACAATGATATATTGAATTGAATGATATATGTAAAAAAACAAATTCATTTGACTCTAAATACCCTGATCATGTAGTATTGGAAATACACAATTCAAAGTAGTACATCAGATAAAAGGAAAAGGCCCCTGATTCAGCAGAAATCGGGAGCCTTTTCTTTTTTATTCCGGCAGGAATCTTTTACATAGATCCATTCGATTTCACTACTTCGACCCATTGACCTGCATTCCGGGCAAATACCTGATTATCATACATGGCCTCACAACTATGAGCGGGCAGATAATATCTTCCGGCATACGCAGCAGTCAAATGAACCCTTACTATCTGCACAGCTCCTCTGCTGAGCGGAAAATAGGTTAAAACTCTGTCATCCCTTATATCCTGAAAGTCCGGAACTTTGTTGTAGGTATCCTTGATATTTTCTAATCTGGAATTCCTGATTTCCCAACCTGATGGAAATACCTGTGTCAATGCCAGGTTATCAAGATCTTTCAAATTTCCACCCGGATTTGTGATTTTTATTTCCGCGACGAAATCTGTTCCCTGAACGATGCTGGATGGGTTCAGATTTTGTCCATTCCGGTCTTTATAGCTGATATCTAATAGTAAAGCGGAGTTAGCTGCCTTTTCAGTCCCTACAGCAGGCCTGCCTGATACATAGACATTCACAAATAACTGAGCATCAGAGAGATTTTGGATTTTAATGGCACCCTTTTGCAATTCTTTTTCAGTGAGCTGTATATACATAAATGATTTGGAGGAACCTGCTTGTATCGCTTTATCAGAACCAAGTTGATATGTAAATTTCATCCCTGCTTTGGATTGGTTTTCCAAAGCATATCTGCTCATTGCGATGAGTGCGAAGGCAGTTGTTTGGGTACTGTACCAGTTATTACTGTTCAATTCTGTGGCAATATCACGCGCTAATTCACCTGCTTTTGCTGTCATATCGCTGAGTACTGCTGCTTCGAGAATTAGGGCTTTATCTCTCAGGGCTGAGCCATAAGTGAATCCTGCATCCGGATAAACTTCTGTCTGTGTACTTAAGCTCTGCACCATTTCTTTAGCAATTTGTTCTCTTCCGGATATTGCATAGCTCGCAGCCAGCATCCACTGAGTGGTTGCATTTTTGGACCCAAGCTCTTTGAATCTGTTCATAGCGCCCAATTCCGGTTTGCCTGCCAATGCAAGCGTGTATAATCTGTATGCCTGATCCAATTGTGATTGGCTGCCATAGAATCCTGTGTTACTCAACTTTGGATCCCAGTTTTTGGCAAGCTTCAATTGATAATTCACCCAATTACTTACCATCTGTTCCGGTACAGAGAATCCTTTTTGCTGAGCAGTAATAATAAAATGACCCACATAATTACTGACCCATGGGTCGGCTTCTCTTGATCCGGTCCAATAAGTGAAACCTCCTGTGGAATGGGTATGGTTTTTAAGTCTCGAAATCACAGACTTAATATTTATCTGAACTGAATTCTTTTGGCGATCACTGAGCTCAATCAGATCCCCAATGACTAATTGCGGAAATGCTGCGGAGGTAAATTGCTCCAGACATCCATGAGGATACTCCAGCAAATAGCTTAGTCTGGTACTGAAATTCAAAGGTGGAACTGAAGAGACTTCCAGTATTCCGGAATTTGTGCCGGTGATTCCTGCCAATTCAACCGGAACGCTTGCTGTTCCGGATTTAGGAATGTCTTTTTTAAATCTTTCAGAGACGATTGGGTTAGGATTTCTGACATCCATTTCAACTTCATAGAATGCTTTGTGGCCTGAGCCACTTACATCGATTCTGAATTTTGCAATCCCGGAAACGTTCTTCATTTTTACCGGAATGGTAGAAATGAGTTCAGCTTCATTATTGAATGATACTGATTTCTTTGATCCCTGTGGAAATTCAGCCATGCCATTGGCTTCGCTAACCGTGATTTCAGCATTTTTTACCTTTTTCTCCAGAGAGAATAAATTCACCGGCAGATCAAATGACTCACCAGGTCCGATCACTCGGGGCAATGTAGCCAGAACCATGAGTGGTTGCTGAACCTTGACTGCTTTCTGGGCATTACCATATTGTTTCTCAGCTGCAGCTACTACCATTACCCTCACAGAACCGGCGTAATTGGGCATTTTGAAAGTATGCTTAGCTTTTTTGCCTTTTTCAATACTCATTGGACCGATGTGCATTACGACGGGTTTGAAACGTGTCGCTTTAGGTGCGCCTTCGACCCTTACATCACTATCACCACCTATTTTTAGTAATCTGCCTGCTTCCCCCACATAAGCTCCCAGAACTCTGTCAAAGAGATCCCAGGTTCTAACGCCCAATGCTTCTTTTGCAAAGAAGGATTTATGTGGATCAGGTGTTTTGAAACGGGTAATATCCAGTAAACCTTCATCGACAATCGAAACAGTATAGTGCATAGCTCTGCCGGACTTTTCACTGATTTCGACAGCAAACTCCTGATTTGCCTGCAGTGATTCAGGCATGGAAATTACCGGTTCCAGTTTTGATTGTGGATCTTCGATAGTGATAGGTACCAAACCATACATTCTGAGTGGTAAGGACTTGCTCATTTTTTCATGAGGCTGAATCACCATGACATTTGCATAAATATTAGGCAACATGGTTTTATCGGCTTCAATTTTTAACAAATTATCACCTTCAGTCGCATCGAACCAGCGAGTAGATATGACTCCACTGCCATTTTCCATACTTACAAGAATACTTGATCCGGCAGTAGCAGGTACACTTAATTCAATAGTTTCGCCGACCTTGTAGGTGCTCTTTTTGCTGCTGAGTGCGAGGATAGATGATTCATCATATTGCTGTTCTTCGCCTTCATACCATGGATATCCTGAGTAGAAAAAGTCTCCTGAACAATGTCCGGATACTGCATCACAAGCACGAATCATATACCTTCCCCATTCAGCTATCTCGAGTGGAAGTGTTGCGAGGCCCTGAGCGTTGGTAGTAAGCTCAAACGTTTCGATAGCAGCGTTGTGGTCAGTTGAATTAAAGCTCTCCACATAATCCTCATAAGTGTCCCACCACCATCTCCAGCTCACCTTGTACAATCCTATATTCAATTTTCTGTTGGCAATTGGTTTTCCCGTTTCATTGACAATAACAAATTTAACATTAGCGGGAGTGTTCAGGTCAATGCGATTTTGTTCATAACGGTCTTTGGGTAATCCTACACCGGTATAGCTCATGAATGGAGAATAGTCCATACTAAACTGATCAATACTAAAATCACCACCTTGTTCAAAAACCCGGGATTTGAATTCTATCTTCAATTTACCCGGTGGAGGAGAAGCTATCTGAATTGGAATCAGGGCATCTGCTGTTCCCTGGGCTGATAATTGCTGATCAAAAACCATTTTTGGTTCGGAATAGAATTTTCTGGCAGGATCAGAAAAAGCATATAATTTATAATTATCAAATTCTGTGGCTGTATTTTTAACCGACATTTCTATGGTCGCTCTGAGATTGGCTGCAGGCGCACCGTGCAGCCATTCAGATTTGAAAACCCCATTAACTGATTTTTGAGTGCTTGTAATTGCTTTTACTCCCGGATTGAAATCAATTCTTAAACGATTGGGTTTGATTGTTTCAATTTTGACATTTCTGGTAAAAATGGCACCTCCTATTTTGACTCTCACCATCCAGTTGCCGGTTTCTGCCTCCGGATCAGTGACAAAGGGAATAGAATAAACCGGCCCGCTTTGCTTTCGCGCGAATGTGGTGCTATATATTTTGCCTCTGGCATCAAGAAGTTCTGCCTTGACCGGAATACCTGCTATTTCTGCAGCCTGAGCAGGAGTTGATTCCACTATAAAATTCAACATGAGTGAATCTCCGGGACGCCAAACATCTCTTTCCCCATATATAAAACCTTTGAGTCCTTTTTTAGGTGCAACACCGTCCACTTTAAAGCGGCTCAGTTGCAGTGAAGCTGATTCACTCAATTTTAAATATGCTTGTTTGCTGTTTTTCTCGCCAATCACTACAAATGGGATCTTGTTGGTTTTAAGGCTGGCAATACCATTGGCATCTGTAGTTGCTTCTTCAATGATCTGATTTTGATAATTATAGAAGCGCAATTTCACACCGCTGGTTGGTTTGGCAGTATGTAAGTCTGTTGCAATTACTGTCCAGGTATCATCTGAACCTTGTTTGGCTACTAAACCAAGATCTGAAGGATAGACTACCCGGGCAACAAATTTATCTCTGCTGTAATATTCTAAATAGCAGGGATCTTCTCTTTTTTCCCAATCGTAACCATCATAATATCCATAAACACCATAATAATTATCATCATAAAAACTTTGGTATTCCTCCGCATCATAATATTCATAATTTTCCCAGGAGGCTTTGATTTCTTCAATTTTGGATTTTAGATCATTTTCGCAGGTTGCAGAAAAATATTCGGGTTTGAATCCGATGCGCACCTGATAGAATGCATTAGGATCCAATTTAACCATTTCACTGATGTCAATCCCATATCTTTTCCAGAGTTGACCTGAAGCATTTCCGATTTCACCCAGATCTACTTTTTGGTGGTGTATGATAGTTCCTACCCGGTTCATTTCGTAGGAATCAGTAAAATCACTTGTCTGCAGATATTGTAGAATATTGTTTGCATGGATTTGAAATATCTCTATGTCCACAGCATTCAATCCAATAACCTCAATGGGAAGTATAATTTGATTGTCTTTTTGAGGAATAATATTACCTCTGCCTACAATCCTGACTTTTGGTTTTGCTTCAGCAAATTCCAGATCAAAAATTACCTGTTTGCTTAAATTGGCTTGTTTACTATTTTTGATATTATCGCTGATATTCAATCTGAATACACCGCTAAGATTTACAGATGGATAAACTCTAACCTGATTTCCTTCAATAAGATATCTGAGAGTACCCTCATATCCATTCAGACTTATCATCCCATTCAGGTTCTGATTATCAAGTAAAGGATCGGTGAAACTAAGTAAGGCATATGGTTCATCTCCATAAACTACTTTAGCATCCCTGAGACTAAATTCCTGAACAGGTGCAATGGTAAGGTCCAATTCGCCCTTGCTTTCGGAACCGGCTTTAGAGCCATCCCATTCTACTTTTAAAGATGAGGATGAATTGTTTCGATCCAGGTTTTCTACAGTAAAATGATGCGCAGTCATATTGCTTTCATGAGACCATTGGATGGTTTCAGCTTCACTCCCATTTATGTTCAAAAGCGTACTCACTTCATCAGGAGTAAGGATGTCTGAAGAATATAGAGTTCCCTGAAGCGTAACTTTGCTATAATCAGCAGGGTCCTCCGGCGAAAGATTGTTGATCTCTACATTCATATGCTGAGGTCGGACTTCTATATCAAAAATGAAATTTCTGGCTTCTTTTTCAATATCAGGGATGATTGCTTTCATGTCCAGTGTAACCTGATATTTTTTGCCTGAGGGTAAATGTTCAGTGGGTTGAAAAACAAGGGTGTGTGTATCTTCCCAAAAGCTTGAGCCTTTTATAGCTGGTTCAAACGAAAAATATTTTTCCTTGATTTCCTGACCGGTAAGTTCATCTGTGGTATGGGGGTCATTGAAACGAATTCTAATGGAGCTGGCTTTGGACAGCATTCCGGATGGATAAGCTGCAATATATTTAGCCAGAGCCGGTGTAAGTCCAATGGCCGAATCAGAGATCTTATTACAGGAGCTAGCCGCCCATATGCATACAATTCCGATCAAAGTAAAAATTGGAAGAGACGATCTGAGGTTCATAAGGGTTGTTTGAGATGTTTGGATTGAAAATTAGGCATGCGGAATTAAAAGAGAAATATAGGAATTTCTTTTCCATTACATTTAAAAGAACTAATGAATAGCGGGTATTATTTGATGAAACGTGGAAAAGAATGTATAGAATTTATGGAGATATATGGTCAGCGAAGCAGGGCATTTTACTAAATTCGATAGCCTGTGGTAAATAAAAATGCCGCGCAAACCCCGAGGGCGTAATTGGGGCCCCTGAAATCATGGATGGAAGCCTATAGATGATTCAGTAATCCTCTTGTCTGTGTAAATAGAATTTCTGGCGAAATTGAGGCCCGCCCTACTCCTCTATCAGATTCTTCCAACGTTTATAATGTTGAGCCAAAAACACAAAAGTTCAGAGCTTGCACGGCTTCATCAACAATTTGATGAAAGAACTAAAATACATTATTTGACTCAGACTATCAAGGTTTGAACAGACTTTTTTGAGTATTTGCCCTGCTTTTTTACTGTTGACAACAGGGAAAAGTGAATGGATATCGACGAAAATAAAATATAAGTATCAAGAATTCAATTAATTATCATGATTGGATTTGTATGTTATGCAGACAACCTTTAGCTGATAATTTTCTGCAGATTGTCCGGGACTTGTATTTTTGGTTGTCGGGTCTTATATTGCAATATATAAACAACCGGAACTTCTGCAGAGATCATTGGAATTAGTACGTTATTGCTCTGATAATGTGTTAGTTCAAAGAGTTATATTGTGTTTATTCATTCCTGTAAAAATGCCTTAATCATGCAAAATACTTGTGCTGAATGCGGAGATTCCTTTAAAGGAAGATCTGACAAAAAATTTTGTTCGGATGCTTGCCGGAATGCCTTCAATAACCGTGAGAATAATTACACCAATAATACGATCAAAAGAATCAATCATATTCTGAGAAAGAACAGAAAGATACTGGAGAAACTGAATCCGGAGGGTAAAGCTTCTGTGCCCGGCAAAAAGATGCGGGATCTGGGATTTGATTTTGATTATTTCACGCACATTTATCGAACTAAGAAAGGCACTATTTATTATTTCTGTTACGAGCAGGGCTATTTGGCAATTGATGCAGATTTTTATACGCTTGTGAGAAGGGAGGAGGACTGAGCTCTTTTGGTGCTGCCAATTTATTGGCAGTGTTAGAAGTTGGGCGGTAACTGGAAGTAGGAGTAAAAAAGTAAAGAACTTGCTGATAAATTAACAAGACCAAATAGAACTATGAAGTTGAATAGTAGTACATGAACTTGAGATTTCAACTCAGATCTTGTTATTAAGATAGAAAAACCGGAAGAAGCACAAGTTGGTACTGCCAATTTATTGGCAGTCTTAGAAGTTGGACAGTATCGTGGAGATCCTTGAAATTATAAGTACTTGCTAATAAATTAGCAAGACCCAAATGGAGATAGAAATGAGATTTGCAGATGAAGAATCGGATTTGCTGATGAAATTGGAACTCAAATGAAAACCTACTACAAACAAAGATTACCACATTTTCAGCCAGTCGGGGCTATCTTTTTTGTGACATTCAGACTGTTTGATTCAATACCGTATGATGAATTGACTGTACTCAGAAATAAATATGATGAATTAATTGCAAATACTGTCAGGGTCAAAAACATTGAGGATCGCAAAAGGAAGATAATTGACCTTCAAAATAAATATTATGAAGAGTATGACGACAAATTAAATGCAGCAAAGTCTGGGCCCGTGCATTTAGAGAATCCAATTATTGCCAATATTGTAAAGGAACAACTTCATAAATATGACGGCAGTCTGTATGAGTTAATATGTTTTACAATAATGTCTAATCATGTACATATGGTGATCTCTACTCAGATTCAGGTTGACTATGATATTCATGAGGATTTAGATGGAGTTAAATATACACCATTAGACCAAATTATGAAAAAAATCAAAGGACCGACAGCGATTTATTCAAACAGAATTCTTAAGAAACAAGGGAGATTTTGGGCAAAAGAAAGTTTTGATAAATTGATTCACAATGAAAGGATGCTAAATGAGGTTGTTTCTTACATTTTGAATAATCCTGTGAAGGCTAAGATTGTTCAGGATTGGACTAATTATGAGCATTCATACATAGCTGCGAATTGGGAGTAGGGCTTTTAGTTTTTTTACTGGCTGTGGATGAAGTAGGTTTATAGACAGAATAGAGAGTGCAATTGCTTGCTAATAAATTAGCAAGACCAAATAGAACTATGAAGTTGGAAGGCAGCACAGGAACTTGAGGTTTAACTCAGATCTTGATATTAAAATAGCAAGACTGGAAGCAGAATAATTGGTA
>JALHRR010000008.1:0-83803 GCA_022841345.1 Saprospiraceae bacterium | reverse complement strand
CTTGCTAATAAATTAGCAAGACCAAATAGAACTATGAAGTTGGAAGGCAGCACAGGAACTTGAGGTTTAACTCAGATCTTGATATTAAAATAGCAAGACTGGAAGCAGAATAATTGGTACTGCCAATTAATTGGCAGCTTAAAAGTTGGACAGTATCGTAGAGATCCTTGAAATTATTAGTACTTGCTAATAAATTAGCAAGACCAAATAGAACTATGAAGTTGGAAGGCAGCACAGGAACTTGAGGTTTAACTCAGATCTTGATATTAAAATAGCAAGACTGGAAGCAGAATAATTGGTATTGCCAATTTATTGGCATCTTAGAAGTTGAACAGTATCGTGGAGATCCTTGAAATTACAAGAACTTGCTAATAAATTAGCAAGACCAAAAGAATTACAAAAAAACGGTTTGAACCACCAGGCTCAAACCGTTTAAAAATATTTCTAAATTATTGGGGATTAAATTCCCAGCTTAGCCTTTACAAGAGCCTCAATATCCTCGCTCTCATTAGCGAATAAGAGTGCACCGGAAGAAATATCAAAAATGTAAGTAAATCCTTTTTCTTTAGCTACGTCATTTACTGCGTCCTGCATTTTTTTAAGAATTGGATCCAGTAAGACCTGACGTCTGCTGATCATTTCCAATTGAGCCTTGTTGCGAAGGGTTTTAATTTCTTCTTCTTTAGCTTGAAATTCCTGCTGTTTTTTCTGGATCTGTAATTTCGGTAGCTCACCTGCATTGGCTTGCTTTACAAATGCTACATATTCTTTTTCAAAAATTTCCAATAAACCTTTTTCGATTGTCTGGAAACTGTCCTGAACGATTTTCAAAGCCTCATCTGCTTGCTTCACTTCAGGCAATTGAGTAAGTAAGTTGCCTGAATTGACATGGCCGTATTTTTGGGATGCATCCTGCGCTGTTGAGATTAAATAAGTTAAGCTCAAAATGATGGTACCGATTGCTTTTAACATAGTATTAGTGTCTTTTTTTCAAAACGAAGCGCAAAGATAAAGGTTACGGGCATATATAAAAATGAAATAATTTCATGCCGTAAACAATTTGTTTTCTACCGCTGTTGAACGGCACCCACAAAAGTGACATTACCAAATGGAGAGAAGACCTACCTCTTAAATTAAAAAAAAGTAGTCGCTAAATACCCTTAATATATTACTGGGTGATCTCTTTAGGCTCTTCTTCAATCTTTTTGCGATCCTCTTCTTTAATCCCCTGTTTGATCTCATGTTCCACAGAAGCTCTTGCGCGATTGAATTCTCTGATCCCTTGTCCCAATCCTCTCATCAATTCAGGAATTTTTCTTCCTCCAAAGAGAAGTAATACAACAAAAATGATAACGATCAATTCTGTTCCTCCGGGCATTCCAAATAAAAATAAAGTACTCATCGAATGAAATTTTTGCAAAGGTATGATTAATTATCTCAACTAATGTTTTCTGACGATTGATCGTTCCTTTGGTTTAATGTTATTTTTTTAATCCTATTTCTCTCAATCTTTCATCTAAATACTCACCGGCTGTTATAGGTTCATAGGCCAATGGATTATCATCTGTGATGCAAATGTCCAGACAGCTCAAATCCATTGTGCTTCTGGGGTGCAGAAAGAATGGAATAGAAAGTCTCGGTGTATGCCATTGTTCACGGGGAGGATTGACCACTCTGTGAGTTGTCGATTTCAAATAATTATTGGTTAATCGCTGAAGCATATCTCCTACATTGACTACTATTTCATCTTCTCCCGGATTAATGTCCAGCCATTCATTTTGCTTACTCAGTAATTGCAGTCCTCCGGCAGAAGCTCCTACAAGAAGGGTAATCAGATTGATGTCTTCATGTTGTTCGGCGCGGATGGCACTCTTCGGCTCCTCAGTAATCGGAGGATAATGAATTGCTCTCAGAATACTGTTTCCATTGTGAATTTTGTCAGTGAAATATCTTTCACTCAGGTCCAAATGAATCGCAATCGCCTCCAGTAATGCCGATCCTGCTTTTTCGAAAGCTTTATAAAGATCGTCTCCCAACTTTGGAAAATGAGGAATTTCATCAACCTGTACATTGTCAGGATATTGTGACTTGATTTGATCTCCATCAGTGACAGTCTGACCTATCTGGAAAAACTCTTTCAAGTCACCTACATTTGATTGCTTGGCATGTTCTTTACCAAAAGAAGTATAACCTCTCTGTCCGGCTAAGCCCGGAACCTCATACCTTGATTTTATTTCATAAGGAAGAGCAAAAAATTCCTTGGCTGAATCATAAAATCCATTCACCAAACTTTTGGGAATACCGTGATTGATGACCCCCACAAAGCCTACTTCATGAAAAGCATCACCCAATTTTTTTACAAAATCAATTCTGTGGGCTTCATTTCCATGAACAAAACTGGACAAATCAACCAGTGGAATTACTCTTTCTGTACTCATTTTATGTATGTTTTATTTCTCAAAATGGTCTGCAAAGTTAACTTTTTTTGAACATGCAGCAACAAGGTAGAGACATTGAATGCAATAACTTTGGTTCAGCACTCATTATTTAGTTGAAAGAATACTTCACATAAAATTAATAGTAATATAATGTACCATCATACTGAGCATTCTTCAGATTGACTTAGTTTTGTCAGAATAGCATAAATTGTAAATTATGGCTTCACAAGCTGTCAGAATATTAGTTGCTCCATTAAACTGGGGGCTTGGTCATGCGACTCGTTGTATTCCGGTTATCAAGCATCTTGTAGCCAGGGGTTGTACAGTTATTCTGGCTACTGATGGGAGTGCGCTGGCTCTGCTAAGAAGAGAATTTCCGGAACTGGAATCACATGAAATTCCATCTTACAATGTCACATATAAGACCGACAACATGCTGTTCAATATTGGATTACGTGCCCCTAACATCATCAGAACTATTTATCAGGAACACAAATGGTTGAAAAATTTTGTGAAATCAAATGGAATTGATGCGGTCATTTCAGACAATCGTTTTGGATTGTATCATCAAGCTATACCCTCTGCAGTGATCAGCCATCAAATCAATATACCCATTCCGGGATGGATGCTGTATTGGTTAGGAAATCGGATCAATCAATGGTTGCTGGGTAAATACAATGACATCTGGGTGCCCGATATTGCAGGACCTGCCAGCCTTAGTGGAAATATGTCACATCAGACGCCAATAGATGACAAGCTTACTTATCTGGGCGTCATCTCCAGAATGAAGCAGATATCATCCACTAAGAAATTTGATATTATTGTCGTCCTCTCTGGGCCGGAACCACAGAGAACTAATCTGGAGCATATCATTTTAAGACAATTAGCGACTTTGCCCTACAAATGCCTGATGGTCAGGGGTCTTCCGGAGATTCAGCAAAGAGTCGTTTGTTCTTCAAAACTGGAGATGGTATCATTTATGACATCGGAAGAATTGAATGAAGCTATCTCCCAAAGTGAGCTGGTGATCAGCAGATCGGGATATACTACCGTGCTGGATCTTGTCTACCTGAATAAAAAAGCATTGTTTATCCCCACTCCCGGTCAGACGGAACAGGAATATCTTGCAGAGAATTTTAAAAAATACAAAGTATTTCACGCCCAAACCCAAGACAAGCTCAACCTTTCAGTGGATATTCCAAAAGCCCTTGAATTGAAAGGGTTTGAAAGGCCGGATTTATTGCATGCTATTTATCCGGAAGTGCTGGATGAATGGTTGAAGAAGAATGGGTTATTATTGCACATCTCAGATGAAGTCAATAATCAGGGAACGATTTCGATTGATTGGAAAGAAAGCAAGAGTAAGTCCTGACCCGCCTTTATCATCAGGAATAACGAACTGATGATAATTGATCTCAAAAAAAGTAGTAATTTTGAATAATGAGATCCTTGCAGGAAATACAAAAATCATTAAAAAGCCAGAAAGGGAGATTGTTTCAATCTTACCCATTGAAATCAATGGCAATTTTTGGGTCATACTCCCGAAAAGAACAGGGTGAGAAAAGTGATCTGGACATAGTTGTGGAGTTTTCAGACAGCATTGGAATCAGGTTTATTGATCTGGCCGAAGAATTAGAAGATATTGTAGGGCTTAAAGTGGATTTAGTCTCTAAAAATGGCATTAAGGAAAAATATTTATCGTCAATAGATTCAGACTTAATATATGTTTAAGCGTGATAATCTGTTATTGTTGGACGATATGCTGCAGTCTGCTTTGAAAATTAAAAGGTACACAGCAAATCTTGATTATCATTCATTTATGGCAGATGAAAAGACAATAGATGCAGTTGTTAGAAACTTTGAAATTATTGGTGAAGCTGCAAATCGCATAGATACTGATTTTAGAGAGAAGAACATAGAGATTGAATGGAAGAGAATCAGAGGATTTAGAAATCGAATAGTTCATGAATACTTTGGAATTGATTACAAAATTGTGTGGGAAATCATTCAAAAATATATAGATGAAATGATTGAAGTGTTAAAAGTCCACCTTAATAAAAACATTCATTAGCAAGATTGAATATATTATTTGCAAAATCTTTTACCCATTCGCTGAAAACACAAGTGTAATACCTAATATAAGCAAAACCCCAATTTTACTCCATTTAGCTATAGACCAAAAACGGGGCTGATTCAGCCAGGAAGCGAAGAGTCCACCGGTAGAAGCCACTAAACTAAAGATGATCCAGGCTTGCAGCATAAATATCAATCCCAGTACAATCATCTGATACATAGGAGCCCAGCCATCTGAACTGACAAATTGCGGTAAGAAAGCTATAAAAAAGATGGATACTTTCGGGTTCAGAACATTCATCAAAAAACCTTTACGAATAAGTGGCCATTGCAACTGAGAAGCTTTTTCCTGACCTAAACTTAGGTCTACCGTCGAAGGCTTTTCATGATATGCCTGATATGCCAGATAGAATAAGTACAAGGCTCCTGCATATTTAACAATATCAAAAGCCAACGGAGATTGACTGAGCAGCAACGAGATTCCGGAAGCAGCTAAAATTGTATGCACAAAAACGCCCAGGGAAAGACCAGTTCCGATACTAATGCCTGTTTTTCTTCCTCTTGTCAGGCTTTCAGTCAGCACATATAAAATATCCGGCCCCGGCATGAGGGTCAGTAATATAGAAGCTCCAATGAAGGCGAAAATGAGAAGTAGATCCATGGAACAGCCGTTGTATCGGTTAAGCGAAGTGTGGGTTAGGGTTGAGAGTTTGGAGTGTGGTTCGTTAAAGCGTTAAAGCGTGTAAGCGTTTAAGCGGGGTGTGGGTGGGGAGTGGAAGTGCAGAGTGTGGTTCGTTGATGCGTTAAGGCGGTTAAGCGTTGAGTGGGAGGGGGCAGAGAGTATGGAGTGTGGTTCGTTAAAGCGTTAAAGCGTGTAAGCGTTAAAGCGGAGTGTGGGCGTGGAGTGTGGCCAGTAAGTCATCTAATCAAGTGAGACTTTTTCAAGGTTCTCTGAGGGTAGTTTTTGCATCAATTTCAGGACCGGGTACATTCGGAAGTCCTTTTCAGCATATTCTGAGTTTTCATAAATGAATTGTAGTTGGGCGTATGCGCTATCCGCAAACTTGGGGTCTGAGGCCTTCTTTTCATCGAAGCGCTTTTTGAGATCCGGATTTTTTTCCAGCAATTCAGCAGCGACATCTTCAAACACATAATCAGAGAACCATTCTTTTCTGGATAATATCGCATCAAAATAATTCCACGCAAAAAAGGAATCATCCGCCTGAGGTTCCAGTGTTTCCATGATATATCTGATAGCAAATTGTTTTGTGGGTACAAAGTAAGAGCCGCCAGGAATCTCTTTTTTCAGAGATATGGGACTTACCAGTATATCATGATGCAGATAGTGTCCTTCGTAGGGCTGAGAGACGGTTTTGAAATCATCGATTTTATACTGAATAACATCCGTTTCAGTATCTTCCTTCAGACGGTACAATTCAACATTATTTTCTGCAAATCTTTCCAGCACTTCAAACCAGGCAGCAGGAATGACATAATATTCAGGAATGTCCACTTCGACAGATGCAGTGGAATAAGTATAGAATGGAAGATTTTTTTCAAATGGTTTGTCCTGATTGTAGAAGGTGCGATCTTTTCCGGTAAATGTGCTGGGAATTTTCTCGGCAGTATAGCCTTTGAACTGGAAGCTGTCCTTGCGGGATTTGTCTGTTTTCCAGTTGAGTGGATACTTCTCCAGCGTCTGAAAATGTTTGAGATGTAAACTTCGCAGCAGGATCAATTGAGATTTAGATTTAACTGCCAGTTTGATCATCTCATCCATGAGCGCATAATTGCTCAGTAAGCGATCTTTGAAAGGTTTCAACATGTGGGTCTCCGGTAAAAATGAAATGGCCCCAAATAATGAAGCATATCCGGAAGAATAGCGGGCGCCATCATTGAATCCATAAATGCCGTTGTCAAGTCCTCCCTGAGTATTAACATAAGGACACATGGGCCATTTAGCAGCTTCCATGTTTTTATAGATTTCGGGCAGAAAAGTATCATGCAAAAAGTCACCTTTTGTTCCTCCCAGCTTGTTGTGCTGGGTAGCCAGCAAAGTCATCGTATATGTATAGTCAGCTCCATTGGATGTATGATTGTCAATAAAAATGTCCGGTTGCCAGTCCTGAAAAATGGAAGCAAATGTCCTGGAATTTCTGCTGTCAGCTTTGATAAAATCACGATTGAGATCATAATTTTGACCATTCCCTCTAAAACCGTACGATTCCGGACCGTTTTGATTCGCTCTTGAATAGCCGTTCCTGTTAAGACATCCTTCAATATTGTAAACCGGAATCATCACCAGCACAACATCTTTTAGCAAGCCATCGAGGTCAGGTCTGTTAATCAGATCTCTGAAGAAAGCCAGCGTGGCGTCAATACCTTCCGGCTCTCCCGGATGAATTCCATTATTGATGAAAACCACAATTTTTCCTGAGGCTCTGGCCTGATCTCCATTTCTACAATTGTTACTGGATAAAACCGCTACATGCAGCGGTAATTCAGCGTCCGTCATACCTTTCGTGTTCACCTGAAGCCGGGAATCCATTTTTTCCAATTTCAATAGAAAATCAATGGCTTCTGAATAAGTTACAGTCTGGTTAAGGTCCTTCTCAAAAGGGAGTGTCATGTCATTGGTCTTCATATGAGGAAATTGTGCCATTAGAAAATATCCGTTCAGAATTGAAGTAAAAATGGTGGCAAACAAAAGAGATGATAAGGTACGTCTTTGCATAAAAGAAAATGATAGGTAAACATAATGTTAATAAAAAGCCTGATCGCATTAAGATAATCATAACATCCACTAATGCAACAAGTTAGTATATAATTTCATTAATTAGGTATCACAATTTAAATTCAATTCCCATGTATAAAGGTATAAATATATTTATCACTGCTATTTTAATAGTAGTTACAGGAGCTTCGACTCTAAATGCGCAATATTTTGGCAGGAACAAACCCAGATATGAGACCTTTGATTTCAAAGTTTATGAGACTGAGCACTTTGAAATCTACCATTATCTGGATAATAATAAGCCACTGCTGGATAAACTTGCAGTTCAGGCAGAACGCTGGTATGATCTTCATTCCTTAGTGCTCAAAGACACTATCAAAACGAAAAATCCGCTAATTTTTTATAATAATCATGCGGACTTCCAGCAGACGAATACTATTTCCGGTTTAATCGGTGCAGGAACCGGAGGTGTAACTGAGGGACTAAAGAACAGAGTCATTATGCCTCTTGCATTGTCCAATCAACAGACGCATCATGTCCTCGGGCATGAACTGGTGCATGCATTTCATTATAATATCATGATCAATGGGGATAGTACCAATCTGGCAAATATTCAGAATGTTCCTCTTTGGTTTATTGAGGGGATGGCCGAATACATGTCCATTGGGCGCTTAGATCCCCATACATCGATGTGGATGAGGGATGCTGTTTTGAATAATGATATTCCGGCTATCAGGGATCTCAGTGATTATGGTAAATATTTTCCATATCGGTTTGGTCAGGCATTTTTAGCATTTTTAACGGGTACTTACGGAGACGATATCATCAAGCCGCTTTATGTCGAAGCCGGTAAATATGGGCTGGATGCAGCATTCGAGCGGGTATTGGGTGTAAAAACAAAAGACCTGTCGGAATTATGGGTTCAGTCGATCAAGCAGGGTTATGCACCGTGGCTGGAGGGCAAAAAAGAAAGAGCTCCAGGGAAAGCGCTTATTTCTGATAAAGATGGTGGTATGAATGTATCACCTGTGATCAGCCCGAACGGGCAATTCATGATCTATCTCACCCAGAAAAATGTATTCACAACAGACTTGTATCTGGCCGATGCGCGCAATGGAGAAATCATCAGAAGTATTGCCAGTACTTCCAGGGAGAGTGATATTGATGATTTCAATTATCTGGAATCTGCCGGAACCTGGTCTCCTGATAGCAAGAAATTTGCTTTTGTCGCTTTCAAAAAGGGTCAAAATGTCCTCATCGTAAAAAATGTAGACAGAGGAAAAACTGATGAGGAAATCAGTATACCGGGTGTAACTGCTTTCTCCAATCCTGCCTGGTCGCCTGATGGCAATAGTATCATTGTTTCCGGTATGGTAAACGGACAGACGGATTTGTTTCTTTACACTTTCCGGAATAAAAAGGTGAAACAATTGACAAATGATGTGTATTCAGAATTGCATCCTTCCTGGTCCCCGGATAGTAAAGAAATCTATTTCTCCACCGATCAATTGAGCTATGATGGCTTAAGGAGCAGAGGGAATTTCACTTTTAATATTGCTTCCATTAAAATGGAGTCCGGAGAAACGAGAATATTCGAATGGTTATTCGGAGCGGATAATTTAAATCCAATTGTGGATGAAGCCGGTAATATATTTTTCTTGTCCGACAGAGATGGCTTCAGAAATATCTACAGATATAGTCAGCATGAAAAGCAACTTTATCAGATTACAGAATTGCTGACAGGAGTATCCGGTATTACAAAATTCTCCCCGGCAATATCATTGGCAGCTAAGAGATCCAGACTTGTGTACTCTCATTTCTTCAACAGATCTTACAATATTCATGGGATAGCAGGTGAAGCTCTGGATGGTAAACCAATAGATCCCACTGTGAATATGGATGCAGCTATGCTTCCTCCCGGAAGACCAGCCAAAGCTGATAAAGTAGTGCCGGGTATTGCCTATGTAGGTAATGCCAATAAAATGGAATCTGAAGCCCATGCTGACAAGCCTTATCGTTCTAAATTCAAACTGGATTATGTAGGAGGTGGTACTGGCCTTGGTATGGGGTCAGCCAATGCATTTGGAGCAAACACCGGGTTAGCCGGTGGAGTGGATATGTTGTTCAGTGATATTTTAGGAAACAATTTTGTGTACACGGGTCTGTCTATGAATGGCGAAATTTATGATATCGGGGGACAGGTCATGTACCAAAACAGGAAAAGAAAACTGGGTTGGGGAGCTAGTGTCTCGCATATTCCGTTCCGTTCCGGATATTTTGTGCCGCGCGGAGAGGTAATACTTGAAGACAATGCCGGAAATCAAATATTGACGCAGCAATTCGATTTGTATCAGGACCGGATTTATCAGGATCAGCTGAATTTGATTTTCCAGTTGCCATTGTCAGTGACAAAGCGGATTGAGTTTGGTGGAGGATATGCGATGTATTATCAAAGGAGGGATTTGACGAAAAATTATTATGATTTATTTGGCAGGTTGATACATCAGGAAAGAGAGCGATTAGAAGCTCCTGCAGGTTTGAATATGTTCAGCGCCAATGCTGCATTTGTAGGAGACAATTCTTATTTTGGTATTGCTTCGCCGATGCTGGGGCACAGATACAGGGTAGGAGTAGAGGCATTTGCGGGTGATCTGAATTTCATGACTGCATTGGTAGATGTGAGAAAGTATCATTTCTGGAAGCCTGTAAATATGAGTTACAGAATACTTCATTTTTCAAGGTATGGAAAGGACGCGGATAACTTATTCAGACTATTCCCGATAGATCCTATGATGGTGAGAGGATTCAACAGATATACGCTGGATCAGTTTGAGGTGGAAAACGGATTGAATCTGAATCAAATTTCGGGATCAAAAATGTTGGTAGCGAATTATGAAATCCGATTACCATTTACCGGACCAAAGCAACTGGCATTGGTCAATTCAAAGTTTTTATTCACTGAATTGGCCTGGTTTGTGGATGCAGGATTAGCATGGTCAGATTTTAAGTCGTTCAGTGATGAAAATCTGGCAAAACCAGCAATATTGGCAAGTACCGGATTATCGCTGAGGCTGAATGTTTTTGGGGCATTGATTCTGGAGCCTTTTTATGCATTTCCGATTATCAATGGGGCGTTTCAGAAGGGAAGTTTTGGGGTGAATATTATTCCGGGATGGTGAAAGAGTGCTGTTGGCTATTGGCTTTTGGCTATTGGCGAGCAGCCGGAACAGCCGCTTCTGGCCTCGAAATCCTAGCTACTAGCTGTACAACCGGGAGAGAGTTATGAATTTTGAGTTATCCACAGGATCTCGCAATTGAGCGAAGCGGCACCTCGCGATGAGTGATGAGCTGTACAGAAATCTATAGCAAAGCAAAGTCGATCTGCCAACTGTCCACTTCGCTTTCCGAAACTTCCAGCTGCTAGCTACCAACCCAAAACAAACCAGACGTAATAGTTTAATAAATGTATTAAATATATCCATATATGATGGAACGAAATATGAAAATTATTAGTTTTAGATGTTTTCATTAATTTTTTTGAAAACATGAATAAACCTTTACCAGATTTATCGCTTGCAATACCTGCTTCACAAAATAATGACCCTATACTTGGAAGAGAGGTTTTTGTTCCTTGTAATTGTGTAGATGGCTTAGATGAATGTGCTGAGTCACTTCTGAAAGGAGAAATTGTTGAAGTAATTGGTGAGGAATGCAAAGTACAACTACGACGTTCTGGATCAATTATTAATATTGAAAATGGAAAATTAATTCTCGAAGCTTCAATTTTGATCATTTGTTTAGGTGACATAGAAAGTGAGGCTCTTAATTTAGATAAGCTTTCAAAATCAATTTTGCAATATTGCAGGTTATTTCATGATGACGATTCCCAAGTCAGATATTATAAGACCAGAACGAAGGAAGGGCTATTAGATTTGTGGGAAGAATTTGGAAAAACTAGTAAGGTGATTATATTCATTGGACATGGATGTCCTGAAGGATATATTTTTGGAAGAAAGCATAAAAGACAATTTTCATCACAAGAATTAATTGATTTAATTTCTTCAATTGATGGTAATGAGAAAAAAATAATTATTTCTCTAAGTTGTCAAACTGGAAATGTTGATTTTGGGACTGAAGTTTCAAAATCAAAGCATTGCGAAGCATTCATTGGCCCTGAATCTCTTATACATAGTGCTGTCGCTTCACAATTTTGTCAAACATTTCTCCTGCATTATTTTATGAATGGGGAATCAATTGGCGATGCTTATAGAAAGGCAAAAGAAGCAGTTCCTGTAAAATTTGTTGGGGATTTTAATTTATTCAAGGATGGTAGTCAACATATTGTGAATAATCAATCCAGTTTCAACCAGATTCAAATTGAAAAACATTGCAGTAATTGTGGGTGTTTTGGAATTTATATGGAGCCTTCAGTTGAATCTGGTGATCTTATAAAGTGCT
This sequence comes from Saprospiraceae bacterium, assembly GCA_022841345.1. Lineage (GTDB taxonomy): Bacteria > Bacteroidota > Bacteroidia > Chitinophagales > Saprospiraceae > SLDF01. The sequence goes on along the minus strand of JALHRR010000008.1, from coordinate 72,100 downwards.
CGAACTGTAATGAATTCTTTTGTTTTAATTGCATAAGAGGTCAGAAAATATGCCAGGGTTGTGAATCTCAACTCTACTCTAACCTTTCAATTGAAGCTTCATTATCAACTGAGAAACCGTAAATTTATATTTTATTTCGACCAGACATCGATGGCCACAAACTAAGCACACTCATTATTGCTAAAATTTTGAAAAATGAAGTTAATATTAGGTATTACAATTTGTCTTTTATTAGTATTAAAAGGAGAAAGCCAAACCGTTATAGAAATGGAAAAATATAACGGAGTGTTTGTGATGCCTTGTAAGATTAATGGCCTCTCTTTAAAATTTATATTTGATACAGGTGCCAGTGATGTATCCATCTCTCTTACAGAAGCTTTATTTATGCTTAAAAATGGATACTTAAGCGAGAAAGATTTAATTGGAACTGAATATTATCGAATTGCAAATGGAGATATACAAGAAGGTACAAAAATAATACTTAAAGAAATTGAAATAGGAAATTTGAAACTGTTTAATATTCAAGCGAGTATTGTTCATAGTTTAAGTGCCCCACTCCTACTTGGTCAATCGGCATTGAGTAAATTAGGGAATATTCAATTTGATTATAATAAGAATACCCTTACAATTAAGAATGGATCGACAAATACTGTTCAGCAAAATAAAACTTCTATCAATAGCAGTAAACCATGGTCACATGCATCAAAAGACAGCTACTTTGGTGGCACACACATTTATAAAACAACGTTGGAGAATTTCTTAATTGATGCACCTTTAAGAGAATTGCCTACGCCTAGTTCTTTAGAAATTTATAGATGCCCGATTGATGCAACTATTTATGTCATTGAAAATGAGGATGAAAGATTTTGTAAAGTATACATAAATGGCTACACAGGTTATATTTCTAAAGGCTTTATAAAAAGAAAAATGTAGCCGTTTCAATCAGATGTTAACCGTGCACAAGAGCAGGGACGTTATAATAGTAATTCATCTTATATCTACAAATTTTATAGGTTTCCGGATACCGTCAGGTAGTTGGAGCTTTAGAATATGTTCCATACTCAGGTATTCTATGTCGGGGATGACACGAAGCTTGGCCTGGAGCTGGGCTTTGATACTGCGATCGACTTCATCGCTGAAATCTGATGGGCAGATTTTGAGCAATATTTCATCTGTGCCGATGTCATTGGCAGAAACCACGATAATGGATTCAAGGACTTCCGGCATATCAGCGAGGATATCGAACAGTGCCGGGGGATACAGTGTTGTGCCCTTGTACTTGATCATGTGCTGATGTCTGCCGGTGATGGGTGAAAGGCGGATGGTGTTACGGCCGCATTTGCAGGGCTCAGTGTAGTATGTGCAGATGTCTCCGGTGCGATAGCGAAGCAATGGCATAGCTTCTACTCCAATAGTGGTAATTGTGACTTCACCTTCAATGCCGGGAGGAACAGGGTTGCCTTCAGGATCAAGGATTTCAACAATAAGAAGTTCGGGATGATGATGTCCGCCATGTCCCTGAGGGCATTCAGTAAATGCTGTCTGCATTTCTGTAGAGGCGTAAGTGGAGTAGAGCCTGATATTCCATTTTTCTGTAATTTTCTTGCCCAACACATTGTAGGAAAAGTCCTGATTGCGGATGTTTTCTCCGATGCAAATGGCTGATTTGACGGAGGTGTTGGTAATATCAATATCGTGGGCTTCGGCAAATGCGATTAACTTGATTAGAAAGGAAGGGACTGCAACGACTATTGTGGGCTGAATTTTAAGAATATTTTCCCACTGAAGAGCAGCTGCTCCGGGACCTACGCGCATTACGCCTGCTCCTAATCTTCTAATTCCCTGATAGTATGCGATACCTGCCATGAACTGGCGGTCAAGTGTGAGCATAAGCTGATAAATATCCTGATCGCTGCCTCCTGCGCATGCAAATGAAATGTACTCATTGTATGCCAGTCTGTCGAGGTCTTTCTCTGAAAGTGCAATCACAACGGGTTTTCCAAGTGTTCCGGAAGTAGTGGCATATTCTGCAATATGGGATTTGTCTATGCAGAGAAAATCCCAGTTTCGTTGTTGCAATAAGTCCTTACCAACGGTCGGAATGGAGATCAGATCATGCAGTGTTTGTATACTTGAAATTTCAATTTTGTGAATCTGAAACCACTCCCGGTAAAAGGGGGAATTGTCCCGGAGGTATGTCAGTAATTTTTGTAATTCCTGCTCCTGGAAATGCTCAATGGCTTCTGTTGATTGTAATTCAATTTCAGGAACAAACATAGGGCAAATTATAAGATCACCACAGTAGCGATGGCATGGGTTTTAATATGGGACAAAGATACGAGAATGCTGGAATCGTGGAGATGTTGTACAGCATCCTTTGATTTAGCAAGGAGGAATATTTGTGGCCTTCCATTTTCATCATTCCGGATCTCGATTTCGTTGAATGCCATGCCGCTGCCGGCCCATCCTGTTCCGAGGGCTTTCAGGAAAGCTTCCTTGGCTGCGAAGCGTGCGGCGTAGTGTTCGTATTTTTTTCCCTGCTTTTCACAGTATTCTATCTCGGCGGGAGAAAATACGAGTTCCCTGAAGCCTTTGTTTTTCTTCAGTTTGGAGGCTATGCGCTCTACTTCGACGATATCTGTTCCGAGTCCTTTCAAGGGAGTTGGGTTTTGGATTGAGTAGTCAAGATGGGTTTTGTCATCCGCCAAAGCTTTGGGGACAAGTCATTTTTGCATAAAAGAAGCAAAAATGACGCCAAAACTTTGGTGTAGTTTTTTATACCCGGGGCTGCACCCCGGGGTTACCAAGATTCTACCCCTACGGGGGAGAAAACCTAAGTTTCATAGTGGTGGAAATTTTTTCATTTGAATCCAGGAATCACAACAGACTCATTTTATATGCCATTTAACAGCCGGTTGGTTATTTTTACAGAAATGAATATGTCGTAGATGAATTACAAATTCATAAAATATTGGATCTAAGTCGCAGACTTAGACCATCGAGGTTGCGTTTTTATAAATAGGTTGCACCCGCGTTTATTTGGGATGGAGGCGATGCCCGCTGAATTATTTTCGATTGACGAATCACGATTCACGCTAAATTAACAGCCATTGAACAGCCCAATAAAAGCAAGGTCTTGATTAGAATAATATTTTTAACTTGTAAAATCAAAGGTTTAAATTTTAACAATGTTATTTCAGATTTCCCTTCTTCTTACTTTTTTCGATTTGATCAAGGATGTAATTTTTTTCTTCGATGGTTGCAATTTCTTTCCTCAGTGCTTCTGAATAAAAACGGGAAGCTTCCTTATAATCCTTTGCTTTGAATTTATAATCTCCTGCAAGAACATAAGCGTGGTAGTGGTTTGGATTGGAGGTGATCAGCTTTTGAATGTCCACTATTTCTCCATTTTTGATGGCTTCTTTCATAGCTCTGTATTTCATAAATCTCTGAAAATCTGTGGAAGCTAACACCGGATCTGCGTCAATTATATCTGGTTTATCCATGATTTCTACTCCCGGTTTGATGCCTTCCAGATCGAAAATAGCATTCAGATCATAGGCTATGAATGAACCCAATTGCCAGGGAGCAGTCGAAACCCATACTTTTAGTTTCTCAGGTTGAAAGACAATAGAATGGTGTGCGATGAGCTGATTGATGGCTTTTTCATTTCCCATTCCAATGTCAGTGCCATTAAGCCCTTTCAAGTCCCGCAGGATTTGTACAGTTTTGAAAACTGAGTTGTACTTATTTTGAGTGATCAATTCCTGCAATCTTTGATATCGATATACCGATGCGCTATTTGTTTTTTGTTCTTCATTTGAAGCACTTTTATCCAGGAGTTCGCTTTGAAAATGATTGGTGCATAAAAGTATATTTTCTGAGGGCTCGTAGATAGCTAATTGATCCGGTGTTTTTTCAATCACAGCGGCACGACCGTCAGCCAAAGATCCTATGAGAAAAGATTCAGAAACAAACATTTTTCTTCGGGATGCGATCTCATATGCCTCAGCAATATTTCCTGCATATTGCAGGATTTCACGGGCAACAATGGAAACAGGGGTAGCAGAACCTGAGGGCATGGAAGATTTGGCCGCATTAATGGTAACTGTGAGTCCTTTTTCATTCATACCGGAAACTACGCCCACAAATCCTGCCCAGGTGACCATCATGAAGCGGTGACCTTCATTGGGTTTGTAGAAGGCTACTATTTTTTCTTCAGCAAATTTATCGCCCACATAAAAGTCAAAATTTCGGCCAATTATGAGAGAGCTGTCTTCTGATTGCTCATCCCAGGTGGCAAATGAAGTACATCCCACCAGGGCCATACTTTGCAAAGCGTGACCGATATCATGGGCAGCATGGTAATTGAGGATTCTATGATACTTTTTGCCAATAGCTTCATGATCATCTGAGGCAGCAAAAGATACCCCATAAATTTCTTTTTGATACTCAAGTGGCACATTATCTGCCATATTTCTATTGAACCATTTGATGAAATATTTCAGGAGATGCAGATAGGATTTAGATGGCACCATCTGAAGGAATTGTTCGGTAAAATGATCTTCCTGCCGTCTGACCAATTCCTGCGTCAATTTGCCATAAGCCACACCCCGCTCGAAAGCATCCCCTTCCAGATACATTTCGTATAAGCCTGAATTGCTTTTTCTGAACCAGTTATTTCCCAGGGTGAAAGTATTTGCGTCAAGTTCGGTCCTGCTCTGCTCTAATGCGGATGTGTCGGATAGTTCAGGTGGGTTGGTTTTGATACCAAAATGTACATAAAGAAACAATCCTAGTAGCAGTATGAAAACAACAAGAAAAAGCCCCAACAGTGACTTTAATAATATGCGCCAAATTTTTCTGCGTGTGACCATATCAGGCTTGCTTGATTTCGTGCAACAGTTGTTCCATATTAATAATTTCACCACAAGTAGCCAGAGCACTCATACTAACCCCCAGGATTCCGTGCATGTTTAGGTTTTGGCCGGTCAAATAGAGATTGCTAAGTTTGGTGCGCGGAGATATGAAGGTACGAAACGGATCTGAACAATCCTTGAGAACTCCATAGGCTGTTCCATCGTATGCACCGATATAATCGCGGAAAGAAAGTGGTGTGCTGGATGTGAATGAATCGATACAATCTTTGAGAAGTGGATAACGCTTATAAACCATATTCAGTAGTTTAAGCGCTTTTTCTTTCTTAAATGCCTCATAATCTTCACCTCTATTTCCGGGTTGAGCAACAGTATTATATGTATTATTCCAGACTGAGAGTTCCTGAATGTTCATATAGCTCATCACAGAAACCGAATTGGCGAAGTTGGGATTTTGGCGATCCGGAGATATAAACATAGCATAATTTCGGGGCCAGGAACTAGCATCATAAGAATGGCCTCCCCATGTGTCCTCTATACCATGATAATAAACATTATAATTCATGTGTGGAAAACAATTTGGTTTCAGCACTGCATTAACGATAAAAGCAGAATTGGTGTTTTCCAGGTTTTTTATTCTGTTGCGATAAGCTTGTCTTACAAGGTCGCTTTCCAACATATCCATCGTAACAGCCGGGTGAATATTGGATATAAAAGTTTTTCCATAAAATCGTGAACCATCTGCTGTTTCTATGTATTGAACCTCTTTTTCTTCTGCAACAATTCTTCTTACATCCTGATACCTGAGTACAGTTCCACCATTGGAAGAAATAACCCGGCCGATCCATTTACTGATTTGAGAGCCGCCATCCAGACATTTCCATGAACTTTCGATATAGCTGTTTGTCACCAAAGCATGCACATACAGGGGCGTTTTACCGCGAACTCCGGCATATAGCATATTATTAGCTGAAAGGACCTTGCCCAATTTTGGATCACCTGACAATTCATCCATATATTTGGCTGCATTGATGTGAAGCATGGAAGCTTTTTCTTCCAGTCCGCCCATTCTAAGATTATAGAGTGGAAATTTATCACAGATATATTTGAGCATGTCACAATATTCTCTGATGGATTTTTCTTCATCAGGAAAATCTTTTTTCATGGTTTGGATAAACCTGTCATAGCCTTGTGCCAGTTTATATTCCTTCTGATCATCGTAGAATGATACTCTGTCGAAACTATGCAGATCCAGTCTCTTAAGCTTAATTTTGTCTATTATGCCGAGGTATTTAAATATTTGATGCAAGTTTTGGCCAGGCTCCAGACCTCCTAAATAATGTACTCCGGAATCAAATACTGTTTTTTCCCTGCTGAATGACTGGAGACATCCTCCTATTTGCTTATTCTTTTCGAGAACACAAACTTTAAATCCGTGCTTACTAAGGATAGCTGCACATGTCAGGCCTCCTAATCCACTTCCCGCTACAATCACATCATACTCTTGCTGCGTGCTCATGAGTGGATTTATTGATGATGAATAAAACGTTGGAAGTGAGCTGTGATTCAGAGTGGATTTTAATTGAAGCGCCCGCTTTCTCTACGATTTTCTTAATAGTTGCAAAAGAGGTAAAGGATAAAGGCAGGTTCCCTTTTTTATTGAAGCCCAATATTTTTGTACTGAAAAATTCACTCAATAAAGTTCGCTTGTGTTGTTTTCCTATATCGGTCACCCCGTCTCTAAGCAGGATAATTCCATCAGGATTCAGGTGGTTTAAACATTTTTGCAGTAATTGTTCCTGAGCCAGTGGCTCGAGATAGTGGATCACATCCATGAGTACAAATGCATCCTGATTTTGAAATTTATAGTCCATGACATCAGCTGCAACAAATTGCATATTATCAGTTTTGGAATATGCATGTTCTGCGGTAGCTATCTTTTCTTCATCATAATCAAGTCCCAGAATCTCTCTTTCAGCAGATAAAAAGCTGAGTAAATAACTTAGAAAGCCATAACCACAGCCAATATCCATAATCTTGCCTTTGACAGGCAACAAATTGTGGAAGATGGCATAGTTGTCTTCCATTTTTAGTTTGATCTTCAGGTAGTTTTCAAGAATAGGGCTTTTGTAGATATAGTTGGAATAAAGTTTGGTCCTGAAGTATTCTGGGGTTTCAATTTCATTACTCAATAATTTGAATTCCTGTTTGAAGTATGCACTTATTTTTTTGCAGCGGGTGCTGTAATTTTCGCCCCAGGAAAGATCATCGTGCTTGATTCTGGGGAGAATTTTCATCGTAATTCTGCCCTTTTTGACAAAGAAATCTCCTTTTGGCAAAGTGTGTCCGGTGCCGTGTAATAATAATGGAATGATATCCAATTGTAAGGATTCGGCAATAAAGAAAGCTCCTTTGTGGAATCTTTTGAGCTTGCCATCTGCGGACCTGGTACCTTCGGGGAAAATCACAATGGAAAATCCGTCATTGACCTTATCTCTTAACTTGTCAACGCTGGCCTCTGCCCCTTCCATCACAGGATAATAATCAGCCATTCTCACCACATATCCGAATACGGGAGAATGGTACACCCAATGATTGGTCAGCAAAATGACTTTTGGGTGCATAGAAGTAAGCATCAGTATATCCAGAAAGGATTGATGATTTGCTATTATCACGGCGGGTATTTTAAAATCTTCTCCCGAAGGATTGATCTTAACTTTTTTAACAATGACGGCCAAATACAACAATGATGTAGTGAAATTTGACAAAATCCAATGGTAAATGTACTTGCTCTTTTTTCTGAAAAATGGATTGATCTTCAGAAGCAGAATGCCAATCAATGTCAATAGTAAAGAGCCAAAAGCAAAATACCCAAATGTTATAAAGGTGACCATCCAGCCAAAGAAAGTGCCCGGATTCCTGCCTTTTCGGATGCGGTTCGTGATAAGAATTTTGAAAAATAATGGAATCAGCACCTGCGAAGTAAGCACTACACTACAAATCCCAATAATAGCTATCAATGCTATTGATCTTAGTGAGGGATGTTCCGCAAATATCAGAACTCCCAGTCCCAGAATAGTAGTCACTGCTGAAAAGAAAATGGATGATTTGAAGGAAGGAAGGAACTTACTGCCTGTCTTGTATTCCTGCTTAAGGCCATCCATTGTAAAAATACTGTAATCATCACCGAGTCCGAATATGAAAGTAGAAAGAATGATATTGACCAGATTAAAAGGGATATCAAATAATCCCATGATACCGAGTATCCATATCCAGCTTAAAAGCATGGGAATGAATGTGATTAGTGCTAGTTCGATTCTGCCATAGGCGATAAGCAGCACTAGGAAGACCAATGTTCCGGTCATCCAGGCAAGAGCATTGAATTCATCCCGTATGATTTCTGCCAGGCGGTTGACGGTATAAGCTTTATCAAAAACAGTATTATTTTGCAACTCATCCAGCGCATCGTAGACCTTCATTCTTTGCTCAGGATCAACCCTGAGGAAGCTGGTAATCGAAGTAATCGAATCTTTTTGATTCACATAATCACTTAAAAGATTGCTTGTAATAAGTGTACTTGAGTCTGGAGCAAGCACTTCATAATCTTTATAAAGCAAATTGCGGAAGCCTTCAAATGCTTCGGGTTTGAATGATAATTTTTGTCCTTCTAACCGTAAGGTATTGATTACAATATTCACTTTTTCCTCTGTCCAGTAATTGTTCCAGCGTTGAATTCTGAGCGATTGTTCTTCTCTTGAAATCAAAAGTCCTTTTGTTCCGGAGATTTTGAGAATTGCTCCTGAATCGATCAGATTTTGAAGTATTGGGCTTATTTTATCTCTATTCTGAAGTGCCTGATCAAGATCCTTTCCCTCAGAGATGAGGTACATAGTCTGAGAAGTAAAATCATTCAGGCTATTGAGCTTTTCTTCAGCTTCTTTCAAGTGCGGAGCCATATAATTTAGCTTCATCATATCGCTTTCAAACCGCACATTGCCGGAGCTGAATAAGAAAACTATTGTCAGAATTACCATTATGCCTACAAGCCATTTGTTACCTTCCAACCTTTTTTGAGAAATAATATCCACTACATTTTCTCCGGAAGGAATATGAGGTTTTGAGCCTGTGGTGATAAGATGCGGCAAAATGATCAGTGAGAACAATACCGCTCCCGTAAGACTGATACAAGCCACCAGACCTATGTCCTGCAGCATGGGAGATTTAACAAATTGAAGACAAAGAAATCCTCCAATCGTAGAAATACTTCCCACAGTCATTGGGATTGCGAGATCCTCTATTACCTGTCTGATGGAAGTGGAATGTCGATAGTGGTTGTATACATGAAGTGAATAATTAACGGCAATGCCCAGGACGACACATCCTGCAGCCAATGCAATCACTGAAATTTCTCCTTTGATCAGATATATGACTGCAAGTGAAAAAAGCGCCCCGAAAACGACTGGTAACATAATCAAAACTGGAGCTCTTTTCTTTCTGAAAAAGAAGAAAATCAGCACCACTAAAATAAGAACTGTGCTTCCCTGAGTCAATAATGTATCCCGGCGAAGTTGCTTGGCATTACCGGCAGCCACAGCTGCTGTACCAAAATATCTTATTTCCTGATCTGGAAATACAGCCCTTAAAGAGTCCAGCGTTATGTCCAGTTCACTCAGAAATTCGAGATTCTTGCCTGTTTCTCCAGGTTCGTAAACAGGTAGAATGAAGTACAGCAGATTTTGTAAATCTTTGGACATCACATATCCATCATACAATTCAAACTGTGCATCCACCTGCAAATCCTGCAATCTGCTGATGCCAATCATACTGATCCCCAGTGGATCTTCCATGACAATATTTTTCATGATTGCACCGGCAGGGGAGATGAGCAGGTTATAATTGGATTGTAGTTTTGACCGAATATTGGATTCGGATGTCAAACTGTCGATAGCAGTGTAATCCTTTTCTTCAAGGAATACAGGGATTTGTTCTCTGATGGCCCTGAATTGATCCATGATCAGGCTTTCATCTACTTTGTCTTCTATTGAGGCAATATGTCGATTCCCTTCGAGTGAAGATGTAAGATTTTCTGCTAGTGAAATCAACTGATCCGGATCCTCTACCGGATCTTTCTGAGAGATAATCAGGACCAGTTTATCTGAAAATTTTGAGTTCTGAAGGAACTGCTGCAGATGTTCGATTTTTTTATCTTCTGGTAAAACATGAGTAATATCTTCCAGCAGATTCAGTCTTGAAGCCATCCATCCGGTAATGGCAAAGGAAGCCAGCATCACCAACCATAAAGCAAGTCTGCGCGTTTTAAAAAAATTATAAATGCTGAGGAAAAGATTTGCCATGAATGAATCCGGGATTGTTGAATCAGACTGATTCCTGTTTACTCTTGCGCAAATATAAGACTGTAAAATAAGAAATCAGGCCTGCCAAACATCCTGCTGTAATAGCCAGTGTAACGCTTCCCGCGATGTATTGAAACAGATTGAGCTGCACATCTTCCAGTGTGATACCTTTTTGGAAAATCAACCAGGTTGCATCTTCCTGAACCCATAGTCTTCCCATAAAGAAGCTGAGAAAAATGATCATTGGAAGAATGGGAGGAATACTGATATTTGCAGCTACCGTCACCAGAGCAGGATTAAGTCTCATCAGCAATGCTGCGGGAATGGCGACTATCATTTGAAACCCCCAGATGGGCACGATCCCCATAAATACTCCGAATCCGATAGAAAAAGCTTTGAGTCGGGCACTTTCCATTTTATTGAAAAGATGTTTTTTAATAGCCCGGCGCAGATTCCCCTTTGTAAATATGAATCGCAAAAAATTTCTGGGATAGATGTACAACAATGCAGTGAACACAAGCACTGTATTCAGTACAGTGATCCTGGAGAAATCCTTGAATGGTCTGAAATGACTGACTCTTGTTTCTTCGGGAAAGTAATATACTTTGATGGGCACAGGCAGCACAGAAATTCCTTTCCAGGCAGCTCTGACCATTACTTCGATTTCAAACTCATATTTAGTGCTGAAAAAGCGCATGTTTTTCAGAAGATGTAAAGGATAGAGGCGGAATCCTGATTGGGTATCAGGAAGTTTTTGTCCGGTTTCTACATAATACCAAAAGTTGGAAAACTTATTGGCAAATGTGCTTTTGCCTGGCATATTTTCCTGGTGCAGATTACGGGCTCCAATGTAAAGGGAATTGGGGTCCTCATTCATTTTTTCCAAAAACACAGGTATATCATCAGGAAAATGCTGTCCATCTGAATCCATCGTGATCACAAAATCAAATCCCTGTTCTGCGGCAAATTTGAATCCTTTCCTTAGAGCTATTCCTTTTCCCTGATTGGGAGAATAGCTTAACACTTTTACAATTGGGAATTTTTTTAAAATTTCTTCTGTGTTATCAGTTGAACCATCATTCACGACTATAATATTATTCATATAAGCCAGCGCTCCGTTCAGAACATTAGCGAGGGTGCCTGCATTGTTGTATGTAGGAACCAATAAGCATACGCTATGATATGATTGCTCTGTATTCATTATAAGAATAAATCAGCTGAATTCTCCTGCAAATTTCATGAAAGTAAGTGATTCATCTGCAATATTGGCAGAAGTTTTCACATTTCCATTATCAATTTGATAGTCAATATTCACATTGACCTGTAGGTGAATTGTTGGGTCGATGATATGAAGAAATTTGATATTGGAGGCTTTTCTAATCAGCAGACTCCTACCGATTGTTTTTTCAAGTAATTCCTGAATAATCTGCATCATGCATACGCCGGGCACGATTGGTTTGCCAGGGAAGTGGCCTTCAAAAATTTTGTGGTCTGCATTAAAAAGAATGCTGAATCCTGTCTTACCATTTTCATTTTGAATTTGCTTAATAATCTTATAAAAATCTCCTTCCAGCATTATGAATTCAGGCGTTTTGAATGAATAGTAAATGACACATTTTTGTGCTCGATCAAAAATGATTCCGGCATTTCATTTTGTTCTCCGGATAAGAAAATCTGAATCACTGGTTTTCTCTTTGACCCATTTTCAATCCGGATGATATTGCTGCAATCCGGAGAAGTAACGTAATATACCTTTCCTTTTTTCAATGCAAAGGTGGTGAAAGTTTGGGTGCCATCCGTCAAAACTTCAGCCTGGTCAGGATCATACATCATCAGCAGCATTTCAAAGTCTTTTCTCAATAGATTGACCACAGCGTCCTTATCCATCTGAGGTAAAACATAATGCTTTTCAAAATTCCCATTTTTATCGAATCCAAAATCAAAAAACTTGATGCCGAATTGATTGGTAAATACAATGCGCAGACTGCTGTCTGCCATAGGCTTGAACAGGAGAATTCCTGAAAATTCATATTTAAGGGCATTTACCTGAGTGCTGTATTTGATAGTTTCGTGGATAAGTGGTTTGACTTTCAAAGCGCAGGATTGAGCAGGATCTGACTTTTCCAATGCTGAATAAGCCGATTTGCATGCAGGAAGGCAGCATGTGAGCAGGACCAAACTACTTAACAGAAAATACTTCATCAGATAGGGTAGAGTTTAATAGCTTATTCTGAAAACTGAGTTTGGTGAAATCACCTGAAGGTTCATTCATAATGATACTTGCGACGTCGAGGTCAGATTTGTTGATCATCAAATGAATGCTGCTGAAATAAGTTTTCATTTGTTTCGAAAGAGGTTTCATTTCTATCTTGTACTGCTTTGAATTTTCCATAATTTCTGTTTCAAAGTCTTTGTTATTCAGCACATTTCCTCTGATGCAATCGGCTGTGATTTGAGAGATTTGCTGAAATAATTTATTGCCTCCGGTGGCCATTTTCTTGTCTCCTGATGCGTCTTTGATCCTGAATGTTTTATCATTCATCACGATCAGGTATTTGGTTGGACTCAAATATTCCATTCGCACTTTCTGTTCTTTTTTGAACCAGAAAATTCCTTTGCTTACTATTTTTTCTTCGAGCATACTGAGATGCTTTTCCTGAATAAAGTCACTTTTAATAGTATTGATTTTGGCAGAAGCCTCTGTGAATCTCTTTGTAAAATCAGCTTCGTTCTTCAATGGCTTGAAATCAGATTGTGCTGAAAGTTGAAGGGAGAACAGCAGGAACAGAAATATTTTCAGATTAAGCATAAGCGGTAATGTTTAACAGATCATCGACCCTCTCAATGACGAATCCTTCAGCAATAAGGTACTCGATCAGTGCAGGTAAAATTTGAACAGTCACTTTACATTTGTCATGAAACAGAAATATGTCTCCTGACTTAACTTTGCGGGTAACCCTTTTTAGCAATTTTTCCTTATCGGCTAAGACAGTATCGAAAGATCTTATACTCCAACCAATGGAAATCAGTTTAAGTTCTTGCAAAGCGGCTGAAAGCATAGGATTGGTCACTCCATACGGAGGTCTGAAAAGCAATGGTTTTTTGCGAATTACTTTTTCAATACTTGCATTGGCCAATATTAAGTCCTTAAATACTTTTTTAGAAGTAAATAAGTCAAAAAGCGGATGATGGGAATAGCTGTGATTTCCTATCAGATGTCCCTGCTCATGTAGTTTTTGTAAAATTTCAGGATGCTCATCCACATGCTTACCAATGCAAAAAAATGCAGCTTTTATTTTGTGCTGTTGAAGTATTTCAAGTACTTCAAGAGTGTTAATTCCTGATGGACCATCATCAAAAGTGAGCGCTACAGATTTTTGGTTTTCCGGACCTTTACATATTACAGGAGTGTAAAAGTTGGATTTAACGCGGATCGAACCCCATGCAGCTAAAACCAGGTATAAAATTAAAGGTAGTAAAACGATCAGCAAAGGGAATTCAGGCATAACCCATAACCGTATAGCGAGCAAGATACCGCCGGCAAGCAAACAAAATTTCCATATAAGAGAATGCTTCAACATTTTTGCAGGAGTATCAAAGAATGTCTCATATTGGTATGTGCATTCCAGATCAGAATGTTGTTTAATGCTTTTGGGGGCTGGCCTGAATACAACATCTCTGAGGGTAGTTTTCCTGTTTGTATCGCTCTCGAAGCAATGCCCATACCGAATGCAATAGAAGTTGGATACTCTCCGCAAAGATGTTTAAAAGCAGCTTTAGGAACATTTTGAAATATCGAATTTTCTGCCAGATCATATTGATAATCATCCCTGATATCTCCATTTTTGCCTGTTATAAGAAGGCTCAGTTCTGCAGGTAAAATGTCATTTTTCTTCAGAAATTCCAGGATTGGGTTAAGACTTTCTTCAGGTGTAAGCTTGCGAAAAATCATTTCCATACCGGATAATTTGGCAATGGAGCGGTTGTCTTTCAAAGCTTGAAAAACGAAAAAAGCAGTTCCTTCACCACCCATACTGCCGATAGTCGCTGTGTTCAGGAGTTCAGAAGGATTGACAGAATTTTTTTTATACCTTCTTAATCTTGTAAGAATGTTGTGACTGATAGTAGTGATTTCATCGGCACTTCCCGTGAGCACTTTGGAATGGGGATTTTCTGCCAGATAAAATTGTGTATCCAGTAAGGCGCTCTCAAAAGAAGTGTTACCGTGGACAAAAGTGTTATTATAACCGTGGCAATTTAGTTTGAGTGCAATTTGTCCTCCAAGAGTATTATGTGTACTTTGAATGAAGGCTGTAGGGGCCAACATTTCTTCTTTTTGTGTCACCATTTTTTGTAAAAATATTCCGGTATCTGCCATGCATCCGTATGCGGTTCCGGTTATGATAGCATCCGGAGCTTCAATATTTGCTTCTGAAAGGCTCATATGGGCGGCTGCTACTCCCATTTTAATGACCCTGCTCATTCGGCGAATTTGCTGCAAGTCTATCCATTGGCTGTAATCCGGATCTATGATGGCAAAATGATCCTCTTTAATCAATGGCTCAGAGCCTTGACCCGACCAGGGAGAAATGATGCCTATGCCTTGTATGTACACACTTGATGATTATGCTTGAAAAATCTGATTAGGACACAAGGTAAGCATTGATATAACTGAACTTAATAATCCTTTTAAAAAATTGACATGGAAAAATTTAAATACAATGATAATTGAATTGAATATCAAGGTAAGAGGTATTGTTTGTACAAACTTAAAGCAATCCTTTTTCTGCGAGAATTCTCCGGACTTCTTTGGTTGACATGCAGGTGATTCTGGAAATCATTTCGACAGGTAAGCCAAATTGAAAGGAATGCATAATAACTTTTACTTTGGCTTCAATTTTACCTTCTTCAATACCTTCTATAAACCCTTCTTTTTTTCCCTTATTTATAATCATTTCATTGGTTGTCATGCTACGGCTTTTAACCAGGACTTATATCAAATCAGATAAGCCCATTGTCCTTGAGAATTATTTGAACTTCCTCAATGGACATATTCGTGATTTTTGCTATTTCAGGGATAGGATACCCATTTTTAAAAGAATGAATAATAACTTCTATTTTGCCTTCTATTTTGCCTTCTAATTTGCCCTCAATTTTGCCTTCTTGCTTGCCTTTGTTTTTAATCATTTCGTAGGTTGTCATCACTTTGTGTTTGATAGGTTGTGGTAATTGCTGAAGCACTTCTGTCATTTGATCATCCGCGATATTTGATACACTATAGGTGTAAACAATGAGCGTTTCGAAAAAGTTTCTGTCTCCTGCATCATGCGGAAACAGCGATAAAATCTGCAAAAACTCTTCAGCCAGTTCGATTGGATGGATTTTACTTCTTTGGGCCAAAATAGCAGTTACCATTATGGCATCCCGGATTTCTAATATCTTTTCCTCAGGAATATCTTTCAAGGGAAGAAAGATATTTGGGATATCAGGAAGATAGTGTTTTATAGTGTCCGGATATGCTGCAAACAGAGTTTTGATGCCGGGTATTTCCCATCTTTTACTTCCCTGATAATAGATAATGGGAATGATAGGGTAAGCCGGTTTTTTCTTCCGGATACAAGTCATCCAATGAGAGAACATGTAATGTCCGACTTGCAACAAAACATTTTTGTCTGGTTCAGATTTATGCTCGAAAAGCAAAGCGAGTTGGGTAACTGCTTTTGATTCCTTTTTCAGATTCACTGTAAAAACTAAATCAGAAAAATACTCTTTCAGCGACTTTGGGATGTAAGATTCTTTGGAAACTTTGAGAGTAGACAGATCAATAGCTTTTAAAAGAGAAGGAGGCAAGAATTGCTCAAAAAAGGCAATAGCTCTATCAGGGTTAGAGAACACTTCCTTGCTAAAGGCATCGTGAATATTATGTACTTCATCTGACATCAGACGAAAATAGTTAAAAATCAATAATCCTTCGAAAAAATCAAACTCGAGCAATTGCCACCAAAACCAAATGAATTGGACATCACATGCTCCAGATTTTTTCCTTTCAGAAAACTGGTGACCGGTGAAATTGCGAAATTACTCATCGGAGTCGCGAAATGGGCATTGGGGAAAATAATACCTTCCTTTATGGCATATGCGGAAAAGACTGCCTCCAGTGCCCCACTGGCTGCCAGGGTATGTCCGGTAAAGCTCTTGGTGGAGCTGAGCGGTGGTGGAGTGTTGCCAAATAAATTCAGGATTGCCTGCGCTTCTGAACTATCATTATTTGCTGTACCGGTACCGTGCAGATTGATGTAATCAATATCTTCCGGTTTTATGCCTGCTTTTTCCAGCGCTCTCTTCATTGCCATAAAATTACCTATACCTTCCGGTGAGGAAGCGGTCTGGTGGAAAGCATCATTCGCATTTGCAAATCCGCTCAGTCTGCACCAGGGTTGTAGTTTTTCAGCGAGTCTGTCAGAAACTAATACCAGATAAGCAGCCCCTTCGCCCAGATTCAATCCCTTCCTGTTTTCATCAAAGGGTTTACAGGGTTCCTGGTCCAGAATCATAAGAGCATTGAACCCATTCAATGTAAATCTTGTCAATGAATCGGCACCTCCTGCAATGACCACATCCAACATCTTACTTTGAATTAACCTGGATGCATACATCAAGGCATTAGCCCCTGAGGAACAAGCTGTAGAAATGGTCGATATAAAGTCCTCTATTCCCAGCGATTCTGCGACCAGATCAGTAATGCTTCCACAATCGTGATAAATGGCATTTCGAAGTCTGCCCCTGGAATTATCATGAAGATATTCCTCCATGAAGTACTCAGTCCTATCCATACCTCCCACTGTTGAGGCAGAAACGAATCCGACTTTGTATGCTGAAATTTCACTTAAACCAGAATTTTGCCATGCTTCTTTGGCAGCAATCTTGCTCAGTAATGCTGTTCGACTCCAGTAGATAGATTCTGCAGCGATGGAAGCGAGTAAATCATTTCCTGCTTTCACCTCGGCAACAGGGTATGTTTTGCGGTGTATGGATTCCAGGTATTTCATCTCTTGCATTCCAGGCTGCATTTTTTCGAATGCTGTGATGCATTCCGATAAATTCATCCCAATGCCACTTATCACCCCACCGCCTGCTATCCATACGCCTGAACTCATCCTGCTTTTTCCCTTTCTGCTGTGATAAATTCTGCAAGTGAACGCACAGAATAGAATACTTCAGGACCATCAGCAGGATTGCTCAGTTTGATATTGTAATGTTGCTGCAATAAAACGATCAATTCCAAAGCATCAATGGAATCCAATCCCAGTCCTTCCCTGAACAAAGGCTGATCATTATCAATGTCTCCGGGTTGTACTTCCTGTAAATTTAATTGTTCTATGATCTGAGCTTTTAGCTCCGCCATTAAATTGTCCATGTTATTATTCATATAATTTTTCTAATGCTTTGATGGTAAATGGTTCCTGAAGTCCCATTGAACTCTTTTGAACTAAATAAAAAGCTGCCTCATATTGTTCGTGATATTGTTCGGCCCAGCCAATTATACATGCATTTACTGCTTCTGATTCAAATAATTGTTCAGTGTAGTCATGCATAAATGTAATGTCGAAATTAGGAGTGACAAAAAAAGTATTCTCACCTTTCAGACCATGTCTGATACATATTTCACCCAAAACGATATTTGGCAAGGTATAAACAAACAATGCCGGACTGGCCACTGATTTTGTACTTTCGAGAAACCGCTCATCAGTATCCAAACTGGAACTTTTATTTGCCAGAACAATACCTGCTGATTCTTTATCCACAAAGCCTGATTCTATTTCCTGAAGAAGAAATTCTGCTGCAGCCCAGCCCAGTTTATTCAATGCATCCATCTTATGAAACCTGGTATAAGAAACTTCAAGATAATCATAGATTGCTCTCAAAAATAAATGTACGTTTGTTTCAGAGGATTGAAATGCTACAGACCCGTTCTTTCGGACTGTTTGATTTCGTATGATGACTGCAGATGTAATATAAAGACTCAAAGATTATTGGTTTGACTTTTCAGAAAATTCAATAAATCTTGCTAATCTTTCCAGTCCATTGTGATGGTTTTTGACGTAAGGATTGGATTGATCCCAAACATATCCGGCCAGAACAGAACAAATCTGATTTTTGATTTGAGTATCCGGATTTTTGCTGAAGAAAATAGTGTCCAATGTACCACTATACCAGGCATTTACATAAGAGCGGAAGACATTAACACCCTGCATAGTGGGTTCCATATATTCCATTTCCCAGTCAACTTCTTCTCCGCGGAGCTTTTTGATGACAAGATTAGCAGCGGTTTGACTGGAAACAGTAGCCAAAGTAACACCGGAAGAAAATATGGGGTCCAGAAATTCCGTCACATTTCCGGTTAACACAAAACCATTGCCATAAAACTTATCCGTTGTAGAAGACCATGATTCCAGGATTTTGGGATCGAAAACAAGCTCTGAATCCTTGAATCGTTGCTGTATATAGGGTTCCGCATCCAGTAAAGTGCGAAACTGTTCTTCATTGGATCCGCTCAAAGAAGAGAAGAAAGCATGTTCACCGACAAATCCTACGGAGGTAGTTCCATCTGCGAAAGGAATCACCCATATCCAAATCCCCGGCTTATGTACAATTGCTGTGATACGGTTGGGTTCATCAAATTGGGTTCTTCTATCATCTTTAATATGAGCAAAAAGTGCTTTCCTGGGCTGCATAGTTGAGGGTTTGTCCAGCCCAAAAAGTTTTGGAATAACACGTCCATATC
Organism: Saprospiraceae bacterium; assembly: GCA_022841345.1. Taxonomy (GTDB): domain Bacteria; phylum Bacteroidota; class Bacteroidia; order Chitinophagales; family Saprospiraceae; genus SLDF01. Next base: position 53,084 of record JALHRR010000008.1, on the reverse strand, counting down.
CGCTTCCATCTACAATGAATCTGGCTTCTATGTATGACTCATTGCCGTCTTTATCTATAATAGTGGTTGTTGAATTTTCCCCTTCAAACTGAATATTGGTGACAGTTGATTCGTATTGCACTGGTACTCCCATGGATTCAACGGTGTCAGCTAACAATTTGTCAAAATCAGCTCTTTGCACTTGCCAGGTCCAATTCCATCCGGGAGTATGCTGCTCCTCAAAAGTAAAATCACAAAGTGATCCTGATTTGACAAATTTCGCCCCAAACTTTTTTTGAAATCCCCATTTCTGCAGAGCCGGTAGAAATCCTGCTTCATCCAGTGCATCCATGCAGCGTGGAAGCAAACTTTCACCAATGACAAAGCGGGGAAATTTTAACTTTTCTACAATTTTAACCGAATATCCGGCCTGATTGATAATGGAAGCTGCCACTGTGCCTGATGGACCTGCTCCGATAACCAGCACATCTACTTTTTCTGTTTTCATAGTTTGTAATTGGGCTGTTAATTTAGAGGTATACATTTCAATAATGTATAATTCAGGCCAATTTTATTATTTTCCATGACCACTTGCAGTCCTGCTCTTTTGATCAGGTCAAAGAAATTTTCACTGAAGTACATTTGGCTGTTTCCATTGGCAATGGCCGTAAAATATAAAGAAGTTTGCTGAAGGCAAAAAGCAGCGGACTTGAACATTTGCTTATCCCAGAAGGGCTCCAAAATGAAAATGCTCCCCCCTTCATTGAGGGCCATTCTGCATTTTAAAAGAATATTGACGATTTCTTCTTCTGAAAAACAATCCAGAAACTGACTCATCCAGATGACGTCAAATCCTACCGGGAAAGGCAACTCGTCATTCAAAATATCGGTTACATAAAAATCAACTCTGTCTGCCAGTCCGGATTCCGTTATATTTTTTTCTGCCAGTTCGATTTGAATCCCCAAATCCAATAATGTCACATGGACCTCTGAGTCATATTGAGCACATACCATAGACCACTTTCCTGTATTGCCTCCTATATCCAGTAGTTTTTTCGGTTTCTCGCTGAAAACGATGGGAAGCACATCGGGAAAAGCCAGGTCTGAATAGTAGTGGTCAAAATTGAACCAGCTGGTATTGGCAGGCTCAGGCAAATGGGCCAGACCTTCATAAATTGTACTCCAGGGTCCCAATTCCTTTAAGCCTCTTGGTTTGCCATCCACCAGACTATCCTGAAGATGTGTCATGGCTTTGTAGCACACATCTCGTGAAAAGTCCATATTGATGCGCGTTAATTTATCGTGCAATATGAAATAACCTGTTTTGGTCAGAATATAATTTTTATCCTGAATGATCAGGAGTTCCAGACCGAGTCCTGCCTCCAGTAACACTCTTACTGCATATCGGGAAAGTTTTACCTGCTCCTGGATTCCTTGTTGAGTGATTCCACCCGAACCACTTTTGGAAACAATATCCAGAATTCCCATATCCCTCAATGCAATAGTCGCCTGAAATGCAATGGGAGCAAAAGCCAGCCATAATGCCTGTTCCTTGGCCTGCAAAGCGGTTTTAGTTTCTTTGGTGAAAAAATTCATGGGGTATATCTTTATTGAATTTTGGTCAATTTTGTTTGCTGAATATCATAGCGGCATTGCATCCTCCGAAACCTGAGGATGTCTTAATGAAATGCCGCATAGGTTGATAGGTAACTTCACGGCTGAGTTTCAGGGGTACACTTACGCCTGAAACTTCCCAGCCCATTGTAGGCAAGACCAGGTCATTTTTCAGGGCTTCAGCACTGATAATAGTTTCCAGCAAGCCGGCAGCCCCGAGCGTATGGCCAAAGTAGCCTTTGAGACTATTCACAGGTGATTGGGTAATATTACTAAGCTGAAAAGCTTTGGCCTCCATCTCATCATTGTAAATGGTCGCTGTTCCGTGAGCTGAAATGAATCCGATTTCTTCAGGCTTAATCTTACTTTTCCGCAGAACATTTTTGATTGCCAAAGAAAGTTCCTCTCCTGTCCTGGAAGGTCCTGAAATATGATTAGCGTCATTACTGGAGGCGCCTTCACCAAGCATTATATTGTCTGAATTTTCAGTCAAATTTTTATCGTTGCTGAGAATCACCGTTGCAGCAGCCTCACCCAAATTAATTCCATTCCTGGTGGCATCAAATGGTTTACACTGGCGGTCACTCAGGGCAAGGAATGATCTGAATCCTGAAGTTACAAAATCCGACACTAAGTCTACTCCACACACTACAGCGTGATCGTACTTTCCGGATCTAATTAATCTTTGCCCGACTATTAATGCCATAAGGCCTGAGATACAGGCAGTGCTCACCACAAGTGGCCGGTTCTCTGCCTGGAAGTAAAGGGTAATTTTCTCAGCTGTAGCGTGAAGAGATAAATCAGAAGGATACACGTTTCCCTCTGTTTTTAACAGGTCGATATTTCCTTTTGTGGTAGATAGTATAAAGATAGTTCTTGGGTCGTCCATTCTGATTTCAGAGGCTTGCAATGCTTCTTTGATACTGTGAATGGCCATTTTCTCAAATCGGGAATATGCTGTAAATGGATTTGAGAATGCTATTTCATCCAGAATTTCCGGAGGGATAATGGAGGAAAATGATCCATCTTCCTGCCGGGTGATTCCTGTATCGCCATTTAAAACGGAAGCAAAGTTCTCCGAAGTTGTTTTACCAAGTGCGGACAAAACATTTGTTGAATGGATACAGATGCGTTTCATACAATACTCCACTTTTCCTTCCATTCAGCATAAAAAACCGGATCAATCAACTGAAGCATTGCATTTTTTGAATCCAAAAAAACTTGTTCTGAAGTACCTGTGCAGATGATCTCACGTGTTTCTGCATGGATCATGGTGTATTCAAACCGTATTTTGGGCACATTTAAAGGACAATATTTTATTTGTACAATTGCCTTGTCTCCATATTTGAGAGAGCGTTTGTACTTACAATCGATATGAATTAAAGGAGTGGTAAATCCTTTTTCATAAACATCGAGATATCCTAATTGATACTTTTTCCCAAAAGCCTCCCTTCCATCTTCAAAATATCGGATATAATGGCCATGCCACACAATTCCCAGCGCATCTACTTCACTAAATTTCACTGAAACCTCTACCTCTTCACTCAATGTTTTTTGCATACGCTGTCTTAACCAAATGATAAATCAAGCCTTGTATTTTGATTTCCAGGCTTTGAATTCTTTCTTGTCAATTTTATCCATTAATGATTTGAAACCGGATAGCCAGTAGTTGGCATAAGTAAATCCTGAAGTTAAGGCACCTGTAGTACGTTCGGTCAGAATCACAGTTTTCGTATCCAAATTTATATATGTCACCCATACGGAGATTTCCTTGAGTGTCTTATTGTAACCTTCCACCACAAATAATAATCCTGTTCCTGTTTTACCGTCATAATCAAAATTCTTAACAAGCGTTTCAATATCATTCTTATTCAGACGCTGATAATCATCGGAGTCTTCTGATAAGAGTTGGTCCGGGTCTATGGCTTCATTTCTTTTGTTGACCATGCCTATCGCAGTCGATAGATTAGGCTTATTGAAAACTTTATTCAGGTCAAATTTTTTGCGCTCGTTGACAAATTTTTGATTGATTAATGTAAACTGCTTCGCTACTATATCATCTGTTTTGGAGAGTGGTTCACCTATGATTTTAACCTTTGTGAAGTCCAATCCTAAAAAGACAATTTTACTCTCTTTATTGAAGACATCTTTTACAGATTGTGCCTGAACCTCTGCGAAAGCAAAGACTCCAAAAATGAATACTGCAATTAAATTTTTCATGGTTTGATATAATTTATGAGCTTACAAATATTTTCATTTTGCAATGTGCAATAATTTTTTCATTCAGCCGCACAGTTCCTGTTACAATTGTGGCATTGAAGATTTCATGCCCAAGAACCACTGTTGTTTCAATCACATCGCCAACTTTGGGCAATTCCAATATTTCAAGGTTTTGAACAGCGCCAATAAATCCGGTAGGCACTTCAGCATTTTGAAGTCTCGCCAGATATCCTGCTCTTGCAGCTACTGATTGTGCTATGTTTTCTACAATGCCCGGAGCCATAAGGCAGCCATTTTCAACAAAAATATTGTCCTCTTTAATATTGAATCGTGTGCGAACTTCCTGCTGATCTGCAAATAACAAACTGCCCAACATTACCATTGGATAACGCTGGGGAATATATGTTATGATATCTGTTTCTTCGATCAAAAGCTTGAAATTTTAGGATCCTACTTTAGACCAAAAATAGTAATAATTGTACCACTGAAGTGGATATTGTTTTACTTTCTCTTCCATAACCGAAACGAAATCCTTCATGGCTAATTCTACCCCGCCCTCATTTTTTTTGGCATAAATTTTCGGAGGAGTAGCGGATAATTTGAAATGCGAATTGCTGGTTTTGAAAGCGAATACAAAAGATACCGGAACTTGAAAGGTGCTGCTCAAAAGAAAAGGGCCCATTGGAAATGGAGCTGGTTCATTCAAAAAGGAAATCTCTCTGGTTGGATTGCCTGGCAGAAAGCGGTCTGCATGCATACACACCAGTTCTTTGTTGTCCAGGGCTGCCTGAATGGCATATATATGCGAGAGATCCGGTTTGATCAGGATGACATTCATTTTTTTGGTTCCTGTGGCATCTTCCATAATTTGCTTTACCCAGGCATGCTCTCCATCAAACATCACAATATGGATCCGGGTATTAAGTCTGGTAAATAAATGGCCTGCAATTTCCCAGTTTCCAAGGTGAGCACTCAGAAGAATACCGCCTTTTGCATCAGCAACCATGTCCAGAAGGTACTGTTCTCCATTGAATTCAAAGCTGAATTTGTTGGGAAGGCCGGCCATTGTGACGATTTTGTCAATAATACTTTGACCGAACGCGTAATAATTCCAGTAAACATTTTTAATGGATCTCCACCAGCTGAAACCCATTTTATAACGCTGAAAATAAAAACTGGCTTTGGAAGATTTTCGGGAAAAGAGGAAAAAATTGAGTGCAACCAGATATAAAAGAGTATAAGCTACTTTTAATCCACCTTTTCTGATTGCATATATAAATATCTGGTAACCAAGCTTATTGCCTTTTGATTTTCCTTCCCATTCGGACATTATACCGATTCTTTTTCGTTGACTCTTGCAATTACATAATCATAAAAGTCCTGAAATGTAACGATGCTTTGGAAATCTTCCGGTTTGACCTTGAAGCCAAAGTTGCTCTCAATGACAACTACCAAATCAATGTAGTCCAAACTGTCCAACTCCAATGTAGCTTTTAAATTTGCTGCCGGGTGTATCTTTTCATGCTCCACCTCAAACTCCTCAACAAGAAAAGCATTAGTTTTTGAGATGATATCAGCTGTTTCCATGAATCTTGTATTTCAATTTTTATTCTCCGAATGTTCAATAGTGCTTAGAATCTTTGACGGTTTGCGAGCGCAAAGTTATACAAAATCCATAAGAAGCTGATATATTAGAAAATATTCTGATGAAGGCATTATTTCCATTTTCTGACAATGATAGAAGAATTTGTACCTCCAAAACCAAAGGAATTAGATAGGAATGTGTTGATTTTCTGTGTTTTAGTTTGCGATATAATATGGAGACGGGCAGAATCTTCATCAGGATTTTCAAAATTAATATTCGGGGCAATGAAATCATTTTGCATCATCAGCATGGAATAAACAATTTCACTGGCGCCTGCCATCCAGCATTCATGTCCTGTCATACCTTTTGTAGAGCTCACAGGAGTTTTAGCGCTTCCAAAGATTGCATCTATAGCTTGCGCTTCACTTGCATCACCTGCCGGAGTAGATGTAGCGTGAGCATTGATATAGTCAATTTCCGCAGCACTGTATCCTGCATCTTTGAGCGCAATGCTCAGAGACCGGATAGGTCCATCCACACTTGGATTACTGATATGTCCACCGTTGCTGGAGAATCCATAACCCACCACTTCTCCCAGAATTTTTGCTCCTCTCTTCTGAGCAGATTCCAGACTTTCAAGAATGACAGTAGCGGCACCACCGCTAGGCACCAGTCCGTCTCTGTCTCTGTCAAAAGGTCGTGAAGCTCTGGTAGGGTCATTCTCGCGTGTAGAAAAAGCGGCAATCGCATCAAAGTTGCCCATAGCATATAAATTGATTTCCTGAGCACCTCCACAAATCACCATTTCCTGCATCCCATTACGGATAAACATATATCCCAATCCGATAGCATGTGATCCGCTGGCACAAGCTGCACTAACACTGAAGTTGATTCCTTTTAATCTGAAAATGGTGGCCAAATTCATATTAACCGTCGAATTCATGGTTTTGAACACAGAGCCGGAACCTACCAGCATAGTATCTTTTTTTTCGCGGATGATATCAGTGGCTTCTATGATGGGTTTGGCCGAACTGTCATTTCCGAATAAAATACCCACCTCATGATCATTCAGGTAATCCTGATCGATTCCTGCATTTAACAATGCTTCGCGCGTGGACATATAAGCATATTCAGCTTGTTCGGGCATCATAAGACGTGCCCTGCGGTCGAGCAGATTTTTGATGTCCGGTTTTGGCACCTGACCGGTCAGACCCGACCTGAATCCGAATTCCTTCCTTTCCTGATCCAGAATAATTCCGGAACGTCCATTGAACAAAGAATCAAGGACTTCGTCCAGATTGCTGCCTATGCAGGAATATATTCCCAAACCTGTGATCACAACTCTATTCATGGACAAAAGCCTTTGGAATACTGATTAATTGTGTGAATAATGAATGCAAAATTAAGAATATAATCCTCCGTTTATATTTAATATTTCTCCTGTGATGTAAGATGCACCTTTAGAAGCAAAGAAACCAACCGCTTCAGCTACTTCTTCAGGTGTTCCGAATCGCTGCATAGGAACCATCGCTGATAATTCCTTCACAGGCAAGCCTTCTGTCATGTCAGTAGTGATAAATCCCGGGGCTATGGCATTCACTGTTACATTGCGTTTGGCAACTTCCTGGGCAAGGGCTTTAGTTGCACCAATGACACCTGCTTTTGCAGCACTATAATTAACCTGACCTGCAGTTCCCTTGAGTCCTGAAAGGGAAACCATATTGATGATTCTGCCATATCGTTTGAGCAGCATACCCGTAATTACCATTCTGGTAACATAAAAGAACCCATTAAGACTGGCATCGAGCACTCCTGACCATTGCTCATTGCTCATTTGAAATAAAAGAGTATCCTGCCGGATGCCGGCATTATTGACCAGGACTTCGATGGGATTTTCCTTGTTTTCTTCCAACCAAACTCCGAGTGTAGATTCGATTTCCTGTAAGTTGCTAACGTCAAATCGCAACAAGGTTCCATCTGATCCTTCTGCTTTTACCAGAGAAAGTGTTTCCTGTGCGGCTTCCAGATTTTCTTTATAATTGATCAAAATGTGATATCCCTGACTTGCCAGCTTTACACAGACTGCTCTGCCTATACCTCTTGATCCACCGGTGACTAAAGCGCATTTCATAACATTTTCCTATTTTTAAATCATTCCGGATGATAAGTAAAGTCCATTTTCTCGTCCAGCCAATTTTGAGTGGAATTCAATAAATGTTGCTTAATTCGATTTATATCCCCGTGTTTCGGAGAATCTTCCACAAATTTCGGGAAAATGGCTCTCAAATCGCTGTAAACCGACTGTGCCAGGGGAGAAAACCGATCAATTTCATTTAAGAAATCCATTGCCTGCAACAGACTCATTAATTCAATCGCCAAAACCTCAAATGTATTGTCGATCACTCTGGCGGTCATAATGGCAGCATTACAGCCCATGCTTACAATGTCCTGATTGTCATTATTGTTGGGAATACTGTGAACATACATAGGGAAGGAAAGCGACTGATTCTCAGCTACTGTGGAAGTGGCAGTGAATTGAACACCCTGCATTCCAAAATTAAGTCCCAGTTTGCCCAGATTTAGAAATGGAGGAAACTTTAGATTGAGCTTATCATTCATCAGATAATTGATCTGACGCTCGCTCAGCATGGACAGCTTTGTAATAGCTGTCTTGAGTTTGTCCATTTCAAGTGCTACATAATCTCCGTGGAAGTTGCCCCCATGATACACATTTTGCTCCTTATGGTCAATTACGGGATTATCACTGACAGAGTTTAATTCATCCAAAATTGTTAGCTCCGCGTTAATAATCGTATCCAGAATTGGTCCTAAAATTTGTGGAACACAACGCAATGAATAATATTCCTGTACCTTATCCTGCAGCACTTCAGCAATATTTTCATTGTACAAATGATCGGGACGATGACGAATCATACTGCTTCCCTCTATCATTTCCCTGAGAATTTCTGCTATTTTATTTTGTCCGTGATGCTTCTTAACCGCATTTAGCTGTGGACTCAGGTGGTCATCAAATGCTGAAACCAACTCATTAATGATAGCTGCACATATGCAGCTCCAGTGGAGCAGTTTTTTTGAATTGATGATGTTGATTAGCCCGATTCCTGTCATAGCTGATGTTCCATTGATAATTGCCAGACCTTCGCGAACGTGAATATTGATGGGTTTGAGTCCTGTTTGGGCAAACATTTCAGCAGATGACATTTTGGTATCCTGAAAAAACACTTCACCTTCCCCGATCATCACGAGGGCCAAATGGGCAAGTTGTACCAAATCACCACTAGCTCCTACACCACCGTGTTCATAAATACAGGGAAAAATATTCTGATTAATAAAGGCGCATAATAGATGAGGCACTTCAGTATGCACGCCTGAAAATCCCTGCATAAATCCACATAAACGGGAAAGCATCAGTGCTTTAACCTGCACGGGTGCCAGCAGCTTGCCAGCTCCGGCACTATGAGAACGGATAAGATTGTATTGTAACTGAACTCTGTTGGCTTCGCTTATTTTGTACTGGGCCATAGGTCCAAAACCCGTGTTAATCCCGTAAATAAGTTTATTCAGTGAGAATTCTTTGATGAATTCATGGCTGTCCTGCACATTTTGCAAGGCACTGCTGTCCAGTGTCAATTCTACTTCCTCATATAAAATCCTGTGCACTTCTTCCAGCGTAAGTGCCTTACTACCAAGTAAGACCATACAATCCTTTCATTGACATTGTTAAAAAGTGAACAAAAGTAGGTTTTTTGTTTTGATATATTGACGGAAAAGGAATACTAATTAGGAACGGGGGATATTGTCTTATTATGGAAAAATTGAATGAGTAGTATCTGCTGGAGTTGCAAATAGAAGTATGCCGCTTCGGGTAAATGGGAAGGTTTCCTTATTCAAGAAGTCCTTTCTCTTGCAAAATTTTCAGTAACTCATCCTTTTCAAAGTTTGTGGCCTTTAATATCATATCTAATGGAACTCCCAAATTAAATAAATTGATAGCAGTCTCAGTTTTGCCTTCCATTTTTCCTTCATCAAACTGAGCTGATAAAGCATTCTTAAAGTCGCGATAATTTTTTAGGCTATCCTCATAATCACTGCGTTCCTTTGCTCCTAATTTTACGATTTCTGCAATGTCCATAACTTTTGAAAATATTTTGTCCTGTAATCTATCCGGGAGTCGCTGGAGGTACTCCAAAATAAATACACCCATTTTTCAAATTTGGTTCCCAACTGATTCTCGCTTAATCCAAATTTGGGAACCTCCAGATATATGAAGTTCAGTTTTGAACTGAAACGTTCTCCGGTATCTCTGTCTAAAAGCCCAATTCGATGAATAAATTTATCAGGTTCTGAGAATTGATCTTTTAATTTAAAATCTAATATAGAAATACAATAGACTGCTTTTAGTTCAAAATCCCAATCGCCAACTATTGCCTGGTCTCTGACAGGAAATGTTGTATAAAAAAGAGATCTGTCTTTGAAGTTTAATTGAAATGCCTTTTGCATCTCAACGATAATTCTTTCACCTTTGTCGGTAATGCAATATATATCAAAAACCACTTTCCTGTCAAGTTCGCCTAAGCCCAGGTGCTCATTTTTTGAGTATTCAAGTGAGGTAATTTCACCCGTCTCTTCAGACAAAATGGAATTGATAAAGTCTAATAATAAATCCTTGGTAGCTTCTTCTCCAAATATTTTTTTGAATCCAAAGTCAGTAAAAGGATTTATATTTCTGGGCGAGAGTTCCATGGTTTAAAAATAAACCAAAATCGGGAAATTATTAACCTTTGTTTACCGAACCATAACCTCTTCGCTTTAGCTCAAATTTCACAGATGTATTCTATAAGCCAAGCCAATTGCATATACTGTTCTTCTTTCAGTATATCCAGCTTCAGATTTGAGTTGGTTAAGAAGATCACTTCTTCCTTGCAAAATGATTCCGGCTGACCAACCCGGCTTCATGTACATCCATTCGATACGGAGCAATCCTGCCATTTGTCCCTGTGATTTGTACGGAGCTTGTGAAAGAGGGATTTTTGAATCGTTAATGTCACTTATACTTCCTGATCTGGATGAAATTAATCCAAGAGAAACTCCTGCACCGGCTCTAAACGAAAAATTACTTGTCAGCTTATTTTCCCAGGCAATGATGACTGGTAATTCCATATGCCTGTATCGATTGTAAGATGTTTCATTTATTTCTCTGACATATGGAATCTCGGCGACACCATAAATGTCCTGCATACTTCCATCAGCTTTGAGGAGCTTACTGATGATAAAATTGGAATCAATTACTGTGTAAACTTCTGTATTTTCATAGACTCTTTTGTCAGTATACTGGATATAATTTAGTCCGGTTTGTAGTGAAAAATGCCTGCTTAATTTTACTCCAAATTCAAATCCGGCCTGCATCATTTCCAGCGCTTCCTCTTCCTTTTGTCTGAAAGCATATAAATCTTCAGGACCGGACCTGTTGATAGACTGGAGTCCATACACAGCGGTAGCACCTATCCAGTAGCCGGGAGTCTTTTTAGCTGTTTTTTTACTTTGAATTTCTGCATCAAATAGTGGAATATCAAGCTCAATGGAGGATTCCGGCAATAATGACAATTTTGATACAAGTGCTGAGATTGCAAGATCTGATTCACTTTCAAAAACATGTTTCTCTAAATCAGATTCGTCCCTGGATTCAGCTATTTCAGTATTATTTTCCTCAATGCTGCTTGCAACAATGAGTTGGTCTATTGAAGCTTTTGATCGCTCTGATGTTGGATTGATTTCAGTGGTTTGAGAAGCTGATGCAGCATATTTCTTTGAATCCTTTTTCTTATTTTGTTTTAAGGATTGAATTCCGGATTTGCTTTCCAATTTAGAATTTTCGTTATCCTCATTCGTAGTAATTGAAGAAGATTGAGTGACACTTTTTTCTATAACAATTCTTGAAGCTAAAGGCAATGCTGTTGAAGAAATGCTTTCCGGATCGTTTAAATACCGGTGATCTGTTGCAAAAAATATACTGCTGCCAGCGAATAAAATCACGACTACAGGCAACACAAACCAGAAGAATAATACCCTTCTTTTTTTCTTGCTCCGTTTTGCCTGAATAGCCTTCCAATTGGCATCCAAATCAAAGTCTTCAGCACTGCCGGAAAGCTTTTTGTTCATATTTTGCTCAAACCAGTTTTTGCTCATGATGTCTTATTATTTTATATAGTTTTTGCCTCAACCAGCTTTTTGCCCGTGCAAGCTGTGAGCGGGAACTACTCTCCGTAATTTTTAATGCTGTTGATATTTCTTTGTGGGACCAATTGTCAAGTACCGATAAATTGAATACTTCACGATAACCGTTCGGTAATTCCCTGATGGCGTTTAATAGCATTTTGTTGTCCAATAATTCCATTTCATTTTCCTGTATTTCTGGTTCCTGCAGATCGGTCGATAATTCTTCGAAAGAGATTTTGCGATTACTTTTTCTGATCAATTGCAATATTTGATTGACACATAAACGATACAACCAGGGCTCGAAATCCCCTTTTGAGGCATCAAATTTTTTCAATTTGTCAAATAACGCAACGAAACACTCCTGCATATAGTCTTGAGCCATCGAATCATCCTTTGCATACCTTCGGGCAATGGCCATGACCTGTGGTGCAAAACGACGATACAAAGCCTCTTCAGACTTTGTATCGCCTTCCAAACATTGATGGACCAGTAATAAGTGGCTGGATTCGTTTTGCATTCCGAATTAATAATTACCGTATTAATGCTATAGCATTAGCTTTGACATTTGTGAATGTAGTTTGATCAGGGTGACGTATTAGTGTAATTCCTGTTAATTGAATATGGACATATTCTCCGGACTGCGTGCCTGACTGTAAAAAATTGAGCTGTCCGGTTGCAAATCCTGTGAAATAAACTGTACCACTGCTTGTAGAGATGCCGGAAGAAATCTGCCATTCCGGAGCTGCAGGGGGCAAGCTAAAATTAATTAGATTTATATAATATGCTATAGATTTCCCGGCCTGGTTATCAAGAAATGTGAATTTGTAATGTCTGTATAATGAAGAATCTGTGAATTCCAGATGAGCATGCGGAATAAATTTAATCTGACCATCATATTCAAATGACAATCCAACGGCCAATGAATTACACACAGAAATCACTCCAAAATTATGTACAGGGGATGCAGGTCCGCTAATGGGAGTCGAGGCAGTTAAATTGTCCAAATCATAACCGGTCAAAATAAAATCAGTTTCACAGGTTGGCACAATACCCATAAATGTGCCATTTACCGGATCTGCTTCAATCGGAAACTGAACCGGAGCAGAAATCGAACTACTAAAAAATACTATTCCATTGGTTACAGGTTCTCCATCACAATTCTCCAAAGTACCGGAAATAGTTGACCAGCTGGAACCGGAACCCAAAAATAGATTTCCTATGTCTGTATCAGAAGCATAAGGTCCAAGATCAGCAGAATAAATTGCATTGCCGCATTCATTAATAACTTCAAAAAGAAAAGCTTCATTAGCAGGCACTCCTGCACTAAAGTAACCTTCAGAATTTGGAACGTAGGTAGTTGTTTGGTCGTTTGATCTGGTAATTTGTAAAATTACAAATGGATACGTACCGTCAATTATTACTCTTCCACTCAAAGTAACTACCTCAAACCCAACATCACAATTCCACCACGAAAAGTGATTCACCTCCCCTACATAAGTATTTCCCTGTTTTGTCGCCGACCCCTCTTCCATCCATATGGATGTTGCTTCATTGATATACCATAGCGGAATTATGGAAGGGGCATCACCCTGTTTGGATGCGGGAATAGGTGTGGTTAAATTGGCCGGTTTGTTGATTTGTAATTTTTCTCCGGATGGACTTTCCAATAAAACATTCATCATTCCATAGCTGACCAGGACCTGATCCTCACCCTCTGCACTTATCCCACGAAAAGAGCCGGGAATCATCTGCATTGTTTTAGGTTTGGTCGGGTCAAGATAAGTAGCAAACACATTCACAGTTCCCGAATATGGCTGTCCTGAAGCAGTTACAAATCCATTTGCTTTGAAATCAATAGATCCTCCTCCTGATACCTGAACCACTCCTCCACTGGAAGCCTGAATTTGGCCGCTCAGTGTTTTAGTTCTTAGTGTGGATTTCAGCCTTCCAAATTGCCCTGCCCTTCCTGTAAAATTACAAATGGAGGGAAAATAACCCGACTTTTCTATTCTCACAAATGGCTGAGCAGCATTTGTTTTTCCACTGATTTCATAATATCCATAGGCATTAGTTGTTGTCACTTTATCACCAAGCATTACTGTTGCGCCTTCAATGGCATTCCCGTTTTCATCAGCAACGAGTCCCTTAGCACCAGTTTCAATCAAAACAGTTGGATTAGGGAAAATGGGAGTATCTGTGATAATGGATGAGTCTTTCCTGCATGCGGCTATCAGCGAGACCACAATTAAAACCAGTAAAAGCGAGGGTTTCGTAAAATGTTTCATCGTATCAATGTATTGAAAATAATGTAAAGGCGCGCGCTGTCATTTGCATTATGCGCGAATGTCCAAAACGCTGCATGGAAATGTCTTGAAAGTACAAATTAAATCCTTAAGGACTGAGATTTTGATATAACTCTGTATCAGGAATGAGTTCAAAAAATGGGCAAGCAGGACACTCCATATTTGAATTCCCCTTTCTCAAATGATTTCAATCACGCTTCGTACTATTGCTTCTAAAAGAAGAAGAAACAGCTGTTATTTTTACCAATGATTTATAACCAAATAAGAATGTTGAGATGTTTGTACTTAAAATTTCATTTTATGGCCTTTTGGTAATATTTACACTGATAGCAGTATTCCTGTTATTCGCAAACTTATTCGGAAGCTCGCCCTACACGCCAATGAGAGAAAAGATTCTGACGACTACTGCCTCGGTTTCTGCTCTTACAGTTCTTTATTTTGCATTCAGATATGGACATATTAAAGAAAATTGGGCCGCAGGAATAGGAATTGAATTTTTGGCAGTATTGTTATTTCTTGTTATTATGATAGGAGGATTATTGACCGGCAAAATTAACTGGCAATAAAATCCCTATGAAAATTTTATACTACTTCATATTTGGAATCTTTGGTTTACTTGGAGCTTATTTTGTACTCAGCAGTCTACTGGGAAGATTCAATTTGTGGGATCTGAATGCATTGCAGGCCAAGACGATTCTGGCCATCGCAGCTCTGGCTGGGGTGAGACTTTTGTATTGGGCATATCAATTAGGTGAAGTTCAGGGTAAATATCTTCAGGGGATTGCAGTGATAATTCTGGCAGTCCTTGTTTTTCAGGGAATAATTTTCCTGGGAGCCATTCTCTTTAGCAAACGATCATTCAATTTTTTCAAAAAGGAATCTTAACCCATCCAGCATGATCATTCGGGAAGGAGAAAATATAGTCATAAGCAAGTCAGGAAAAAATGAAATTCTGAATTTGAATGCTGTATTAGAATCCTGGAAGCCGCTTTCTTCAGAACCTCTGTTAGATCGAATTGAATTTTTTAAACATCTTGCACACGATCCGGAAATTTCCAATCTGTTGCTTTCAGAATTTTCACTTAAAGTCATTGAGTTCTGGAATAATTTCATTCCTGATCTCTTACCGGGTATTTTAAGAAAATATATCCTTACGTCAGGAAGCACTCATCATTGGGAGATTCAGGCTGGTCCCGGCGGTTTATTTTTCAAAGATATAGATGGCCACTATGGATTTCCTCCAAAAACTTATGAGCAAATTTTCTCCGATTTTTTCTTTTTTGGGCCTCCTGTTCCCATACCCGATGTGGAGTTACGCATAGAATTATTGAAGTTCATTCAAATGGCATTCACAAAGCCTCTGAATCCTGTTTCAAGTATGCATTTTCCACTGTTTGAATATCCCAAATTAATCACACCTCAATTGTGGGAGAGCGGCGATTGGAAATCCGGCTCCTTTGTCAGAATGGGTGATGATGGGGTACATTTTGGAGAAACTAATTGGAGAGATGGTTTGTCGTTTATATCATTCATTTCTTTTGAACAAATTATTCAGCGCACAGATATTCCTGATTGGGCAATATCGCCTGAGATTCTTTTAGAAATTCGTCTGCATTTAATGGCTGAAGTTCCAAATCTTAAAATCCGGCCAGAAGTCAGGGCACAAATGGAGAACTTCCAATTAAAATCTACTGCAGAAGTTAAGAAAGAAGAGGATACAAATTCTCCGGGATACCGATTGGACCAGGCTTTGAAAATGTGGAAGGAAGACAAAGATGAAGCATCAGTGGAGATATTTATCGGTTTACTGGCTGAGACTGATTCGTATTGGACTAACATCGTTTTCAGTCAGTTCGGCAGGATGTTTGAAAGCCTGAAAGTGAAAAAATTTATTCGGGAATGCCTCCTGGGCAATGATGAAAAACTATACAAAAAAGCATTTGGTGTTCTTCAGCTCTGGCATATTCATGGAGATATGCCCTGGCTTAGCAGAGAGATATTTATGGCACTTGACTGGCAGGAAAAGTTAAAAAATGATCCCATCTTCAAGTACAATCTGGAAAGAGTGACGTTTGAATTGCTCTGAAGAAATTCAGTAATTACATTTTTAAATTCCCCTTTTCCCTATATTTGAATCAATATGAGGGCAATTGTAATCGCAGGAAGTTCAAGGAATGACGGAGCTACAGAAAAGCTGATGCAGGACCTGTCTCAGCTTTTTGAGCTGGACGTGATCGATCTGAACGATTACCAATTTGATTATTATGATTATGATGGAAAGAACAGGGGAGATGACTTTCTGCCATTAATGAGAAAATTGATTGAGAAATATGATGTCATGATATTTTTGACACCTGTATACTGGTATGCCATGAGCGGTATTCTGAAAGTGTTTTTTGACAGAATCACAGACCTTCTTACTATCGAAAAAGAGTTGGGAAGACAATTAAGAGGTAAATCAATGGCTGCAATCAGTGTATCTCTGGGTGGAAATTTAGGAGAGCATTTTTGGTTGCCTTTTTCTGAATCGGCTGATTATTTGGGGATGAATTATTTGGGGCATCTGCACACCATTGAAGATGAGGATGAAACGGATAATCTGAAAGAATTTTATATAAGAATATCAAATGCCTTTCAATCAAAATGATTTAAATATATCAAATAAACATATATGTCTGCTTATATCATTGTTGACGTCTCGATTCTGGATAAAGATGAATATATAACTTACGTATCGCTTACTACTGCTACACTGGAAGCATTCGGTGGTAAATTTATTGTGAGAGGAGGAAAGGCAGAAACCCTGGAAGGGGATTGGGTTCCCGGCAGGATTGTGGTTTTGGAATTCAGCGATACAAATCAAGCCAGATCCTGGTGGGATTCAGAGCTGTATGCTCCTGCAAAATCAATTCGCCAAAGAGCGGCAAAGACTCAAATGATTCTGGTGGAAGGGGTGTAGATAGTTAATTTTAAAGTTTAATAGGCTCTTGAGACAGGCGTTTTTCTATTCTGTGGTAAAATCATGGTTTGTATAAAAGCAATTGTTGTTTAAAATCGAAGCATCAGGCTTGCTCCATATGGGAAGTAGAGCATACGCAGATTTGGTTCTGATTGGTGCAGAACCCAGTTCATTTCTACTCCAAGCGCCAATTTCGAAAACCAGGAAGGATAATATTTTATACCGGCCACCAAAAATGTCATGTCAAATCCTACGCCTCTTCCTCCAAAGATTGTATGACTCACACCACCTTCCACGAATATTTGTTTCCAACCAAGATTCAGGGTAGATCTGAGTGGAAAAGCAAATAAAGGTTTTTTGTAATCAGGGCAGGGCGGCGGAAAACAAAATCCGGGATCTGCATTCATTCCAAATCCGGTTCTGGCTGTGAGAAAGAAAAAATCATAGTTGAAAAACTTCCGCTCATACGTAATCGAACCCAACATTCCGTCACCAATCACTGAGAGCACAATCGCATTGTGTTTTGGTTTGGTTCCATTGATATCAGTTTGGGAAAAACCAATGGTCAGGAAAATAAAGCTGATGAGAGCGGAAATAAATGATTTTTTAAATTGCATTTTAATAATTTACATTTTCAATTCCTTCTGTTGAAGGCATTTTTGATTCAATAATTAATTACGTATTAAAAGTATGCTCAGAAATAATTATTATCTGATTTTGCACCTACTTTCATGATTTTTAACAAATATTTGCACCCATGAAAATCCCCGAGCTTCGACAAAAATTGTCCGGTCTGAGCGAAAAAGAGCTTTTGTATCTGGCTGTAGAATTCTATAAACTGATTCCAAAAGCAAAGCGCGAAATGTATCAGTTGGACGCTATGACTGGAGCTCCTGATCCTTTATCCAAGCCCACCAAACTGCAGGGGTCTACTGACAGTATCGCTGATATGGAGGGCAAAATAAATGAATTTATTCAAAACGCGAAAGCCGGCTATTATTTCCGAAATAATAAGGTTGTGAGCAGAAAAGCAAGAAGGACCTGGCGTGCTACCATAAAATCCTGGTATAAAGCTCTCATTAGTACCAACCGCCCGGATGCAGACCTGCTAAAACAAGCTGAATTACTATCCAGTCTGTATCTTATACTTCAAAGCGGAAGAAAATATACATTTTTCAGCTCACAAGAACCATTTGAAGCCGTCAATATAGAACAGCATAAATTTTACAGGTCAGTTTTAGACGTCTATGAACTGGCTTCAGGCAAATCTGAAGTAATAGAAAGAGGAACATCATTATTGGTCACTGAAGCTGTAAGTTCATATTATGTGACCAGCCTGATTGACGAATTTCTATTGTTGGTAAGCATACCCGATCTTTATGAAAATACGATTTCCAGAATCGAAATGTTATTAAATGGGATTCATGGAGAGTTTTTAATTGCTTCGAAAGCCAGCAGAATGAGTTCCCGGGATCAGTATAATTATCACGAAAAGGTCAATGCACTAGTAGAACTGGGTTTCAGGACCTATATCCGCTTAGGTGAGCATACAAATGCATATGTTTTTTTCGAAAAGCATCATATTGAAAAGGATCAGGAAATCAAATTATTTGTGTTGATCAGGCATTTGTTCAAAGAAAATAAACCGGAATTGATCTTACATGCCATTGATTCAGCGACTTCAAAAGGAATTAAACCTAGAAATGCAACCAGAGATTTGCATGATTATATACTGCAGCATAATTCCTTACCGGAATCTTTTTAGAGGATTGTGAATCACTCTTAGTCATTCTGATTCAATGATTCTTCATATCATCATCCAGCTTTCTCTTGCGCTGTATGAGTAATTTTTCAATTTTATCGACTATGTCTTCCAGATTGCTGGCATCTGAGAATATTTCAGAATTGAGCCAGGATTCCACCTTATTGAGCAAGTTGTCCATGAATTTGAATTTACCATACAGGATTTCCTTATCCATGGTTTCCCAATAGTCAGCCTCATCATTTACTTCAAAGAAATCAAAGTATTTGGATGACAAATACTTGAATAATTTGATCAATGCAATGTGGATTTCAGGTCCGGCAAACTGAGTTTTGACAAATTGTGAATAGGCAAATTCTTTAAATTCATTAGCAGAATTATTACCAAAATGACTTAAAGCTACAGGATTGATTATCCAGCCACCATCTGAAATTGTCATCACTACTGTCTCTGAGCCAGGCGGGGTAAACACAATACCGCTGAATTTTATATCAACTTTTTCAGCTTTGGGATTAGGTTCATCAGTGTATTGATATGAAAGGCAAGTTGTTGTTCCTCTTTTTATTGTGTTATATTTCCAGCCCAGGGATTTGCATATATCTTCCAACTCCTCAGTCATTGCATCCCGCTGAGCGATATCTTTTATTTTTCCTTTGTAATGTATTGTGATGGCCATAAGTAATGCTGAATGATCAGTACGAATATAGTAAATGATTTCAGGTTTCAATCCCAGCAACGATAAATCTAGCTATTCGGTGCTGCCTAAAGCAGCGGAACCTGATTTCAGATTTCAGTCGTCAGGTTTCAGTTTTCAGATTGAACAGCCGAAGTATTTAAAGTAGATTTTGTGAAGGAATAGCTTGGTTTTCTTTTCGGATAAAAAATTGTTAATCAGCATTTTGCAAAGGTGTTATATAAGAGCTTTCAGATTTGGAACAGCCTTAAAACAGCCGATTGAGCAGCTATTAAAGTGGTTAATCGGATAAACCTCAGTATGAAGCGATGAGATTTACTTTTCACTATTTACAATTTACCATTCACTATTCACTATTTACCATTCACTATTTACTATTTACTATTCACTATTCACTATTTACTAAAAAAGCCCCACCGAATCAAATCAGCAGGGCCCGGAATTCAATTCAGTATTGAATTATTTTTTAGCAGCAGCGTATCTTTTCGCTACTTCATCCCAATTCACAACATTCCAAAATGCTGTAATGTAATCAGGTCTTTTATTTTGGTAATTCAGGTAATAAGCGTGTTCCCACACATCCAGTCCAAGGATCGGAGTACCGCCACCACCATTTGTATCTACATTCATCAGTGGATTATCCTGATTAGGGGTAGATGATACTTCCAGTTCACCACTTTTGTTTACAGACAACCAGGCCCATCCTGAGCCGAATCTCTTAGTGGCAGCATCATTGAATTGTTTTTTGAACTCCTCCAGAGAGCCAAATTTTTTGTCAATAGCAGCTGCAAGATCACCGGAAGGATTTCCTCCTCCGTTTGGAGACATCACTGTCCAGAATAAATTGTGGTTATAAAAACCGCCTCCATTGTTTCGAACAGCCACTGGAGCCGATGCAACATTTGCCAGAATGTCTTCGATAGATTTTCCTGCGAGATCAGTTCCTTCAATAGCAGCATTTAAATTATTGGTGTAAGCTGCATGGTGCTTTGTATGGTGTATTTCCATCGTACGTGCATCGATATGCGGCTCAAGTGCATTGTAAGCATAGGGTAAGTCGGGAAGTGTAAAAGACATAGTATTTACTTTTTTAGCGTTAGAATTTGTTTGTGATTCGCCACATGATACCAGCAAAGAACTCAGCATCAGTGTAATAATAAGAGTTGGAGAAAATATTTTCATATTGTAATTGGTTTTCAACCGGAAGGTATTGGAGTTTAACAAAATCAATACAAGGTTGGTTTAATAAATACCGGGACTATTTGCCTGAAATTCATTTTTCTGTTTTGTATTATGTACCCTTAAAGTACGTAAAAATGGTACTTTTAAGCTGAATTTACGTGAATTCAACAGTTTATTATTTCATAAAATTTGTAAAAAAATGAGTGAAGATCCGATATTAAAACAACTTTCAAACATTGAAAAATCATCAGGTAAATCTATAGTTGAATGGGTGCAAATCATCCAAAATTCCCCATTGCAGAAACATGGTGAGTTGGTAAATATGTTAAAGGCTGATTATCAATTGGGACATGGAAACGCAAATATGCTGGTACATCATGCAAAACAAAGTCATGCCGGCGGGGCCGAAGACCAAACAGACTGGATAAGCGAACAATATGCCGGTAAAGCAGCGCTCAAAAAATGGTATGACCGCATTATGGCATACGTAGCTACTTTAGGGTCAGATATTGAAATTGCACCCAAGAAAGCATATGTAAGTCTTCGCAGAAAAAAGCAATTTGCCATTCTACAACCCTCCACCAAAACACGGCTGGATGTTGGGATTAATCTAAAAAATGAGGCACCTAAAGGGATTGCAGAAGCAGGAAGTTCCTGGAATGCCATGTGTACCCACAGAATTAAGGTGGAATCAGAAGATACACTGGGGGAGGAACTAAATGCCTGGATTCGTAAGGCCTATGATTCAGCCGGCTGAGCAACTGAAAATAGAGGACAATTCTGATAGATACAGATTGAAACAGAGTATGTACATTTGTCGCTCAATACATTTGCATGCTTGCTTTTCTGAAAAAACCATATCCATTCCCGACCGCTGCTATCGAAAGGCTTCGCTCCAGCGTGATCATTAGTGGATTTGTGTTTTTATTCCTTTGGGTTTTTCAACCATTTGAATTGCATGCTATTGAGGAGCATAAATTTGCGATCATTCTGGGATATGGTGTGACTTGTTTGGTGGCCATGCTGGCGGTCAATTTTACCATTCCTGAATTGATTCCTGCGATGTTTGATGAGGAAGACTGGAACACCGGCAGAGAAATATTGTGGGTGCTGGTTCATATCTCTACAGTTGCCTTCGCCAATGCTGTCTATTCAGATTTGGTCGGTGTTTTTGAACTGAGCACCCTGAGTATTTTTATATTTTTCGTTTATACTTTGATTATCGGGGTCTTTCCTGTGACCGGCACGATCATCCTCAATCAAATAAGACTTCAGAAAAAATATGAGCGGGCTTCTGATCTCATAAACAGCGCTGCACATTCCCATGCATCTGAGCCTCATCTTCGTCATTCAAAAAGTACCATTTTATCCATTCCCTCTGAGTCCGGCCAGACTGAACTGGAAATCGAATCCAAAGATTTTTATTTTGTAAAAGCGGAGGGGAATTATGTGGAAATATTTTTCAAAAGGGAAGGAGAACACAAGAAATTGCTCATGCGCAATACAATGAAAAATATAGATCTGATGCTTACCAAACATGCTGAACTTTGGAGGTGCCATCGCAGCTACATTGTCAATATGCAACATATTGAAAAAGTGAGTGGGAATGCTCAGGGATACAGTCTGTATATCAATGATAGTACCCATAAGGTTCCTGTAAGCAGGCAATTGAATGAGGAGTTGAAGAGGAGGATGGAAATGTGAGTGATGAATGATGAGTGATGAATGATGAGTGAACAGCCAGATTTTATGTACAAATCAGGTAATGAGTTGTACTGTAGAGACGCAGTTCAGAGCGTCTCGTTTCTACGCAAACAGCCATTTAAACAGCCGGGGATCGGTTAATCGGTTATTTGGTTAATCGAAGTGTGAGTGTTGGTGTGTGGGAGTAGTGCGGGTCGTTAAGGCGTGAGAGGTTGAGGCGATGAATCGTGAACTGCAAGAGAGGGTGGCAATGAAGAGACGCAAAACATTGTATTTTGATTCAACAAAAATCAGCCGGAGCGAAACTATAGCCTCTTGATTTACGCTCGATTGAGTCTACGCGAAGCTCATCACCTTTCTTATATTGATGCGAAGCCGAAAATAGAAGAAAGACATCACTTTTTCATGGTTTACTCCATGAAAAAACATCACCTTTCAAGCCGAAGGCGCAGAAAGACATCACCTCGCTACACACAAATTCACATTATGAACCACTCCAAACAAACTCATCTACCCCGGCTTCTCTGCAAAATACCACTTCACTCCCAGCATTATCTGTCCGGGAATGGGGACAAAATTGCTGGTCTGAATGAAATCCTGATTAAAACTTGTGTTCGAAATAATGCCCGGCCGAAGATTGAGGATGTCATTGCATAGGAGACTCAGCTCGAAATTTTTAAATACTTTTCTTCTGATGAAAGCAAGATTGAGCCGATGGTAACTCGCCGATAAATCTCCGATTTCATTATAAATTAATTTATAACTTAGCCGATGAACAAATAAACCACTGCTGTATTCAAGCCAGAAACCCGGCAGGATGGCAAGATTTAAAAAACTTGATTCTATATACTGCCTTTGAGAAATATTCATGCTGACATCGGCATTCAGCTTCCACCTGTGCCAACCTTTATATTCTAATCTGAAAGTATTCATCATATATTGATCAATGATCAATTCATCATTTTGAGTGGTATTTGAGGTAGAGGCAAACACCTGTAATTGAGTGTACCATTTTCTGCTTGTTTTTGAAAAGGATATCGTACCCCGCCATTCTTTTCCTCTGTCAATACTCCCGAATGCCTGTGTCTGAAAAAGGCCGTCACTTCTGTAAAGTGGCTGAATCTCTCTTGTTTTAGGTGAAAAAGAAATGGATGAATTGAATGAAATACCCTCCATACTGGCACTGAAATCTCTGAAAACACTCATTGTGAATGATTCTCTTTCGGTGAATTCCCGAATCCCCGCTCCACCGGTCTTTATAGTTACCTGATCTCTCAATATTTGTAATGGATGCGTCTGCAAAAGGGTAGGCTGATATATTTTGACTTCATAACTAGTCGAAATGCTCCACATTCTGCTGAACTTATACATCAGAAAGTAACCGGGACGAAGGAAATTTTTCACTTCATTTTCCGTTCCATTTTCCATTTTGGAAAAGGTATAGTTGATATGAGCACCTGCGCTATATTTTTTTCTGCGGTACATGGTCCGAACAGAATTGGCAACACTTTGAAAATGAAGCCTTTCTGATCCTTCGAATGGATATTCAAATTCATACAATTCACTTCTGTTACTGATTTTTTCTTTATTATTGTCATACGTTACATTGTACTGAAGTTCCAGGTATTTCCATTTTTTTGTCAATTGCGTCTGATTGTGAAACCGGGATGTTCTGAGGAATTGGTTTTGTTGAGTGAGATAGATGTCTGCATTAGGAAAATACTCAAAAGCCCCTGCGATGCTATCATTGCTGTAAATGTGCAAATCTCCGTAACCGGTCAGATAACGGTACTTACCGATAATCGACAGGGTCAAATCTTCCCTGAATTTTTTGTGAAACTTATAGATGGGTGAAATCGAGTTTTGCCCTTTGACATCAGCTGTCCTATTTTGCCAGACAAGATCTGATAAAACCCCGTTTTCCAGTCTGTTTTCCCTTCTGAATTGTTTGTGGATGGGTATATCGATTTCAAGATGGGCAGTACTGCTGAAAGGAATTTTAAACTCATTGTCAAATGAAATCCCCAGGGCTTCCAGTCTGTTGCTCATATCAGTTTCCATAGTAACCATATTAGATCTGAAGGTTCTGGTACGATCCATTTGCTGACGACCATTGGTTCCTGCGTAGCCAAGTTGCGATCTCCAGCTGATGCTCTTTCCGATCCTTTGGTCCATTGTTCCTTTGATATAGTAAGTATTAACCTCTGAAAAATTTGCAGGCATAGACTCCGGCAATTCATATTGATTTTCCTGGGAAACGAGAATATGATGATTTTTGAACTGTGCATTATTGATCACATTTTTGATGAACTGTTCATTGTCAAATGCGATGATATTTTCATTTTGATTAGAATAGCCACCTTTTATCTGAAAGGCGTTTCTTTTACTGACCCGAAGGGCACTGCCAGCAGTATTGAATGCATTCTTGTAGCCTCCGGCAAGCTCCACTGTACCCTGAATTTTACTTTTATAATTTTCCTTCAGCGTAATATCCATAGCGAGCCCCAGATCTGCGCTATCCTTGTTGGGTTGATAATTTTTGGAGTAATTTTCTATGAGTCTGATATCTTTCACGGACTCATAATGAACAGAATTGGTGAATTGAACATGTTTTTCATCTGAGATATCCATCCCTTCAATTAGGATGTTCTCCAGCACTTTGTCCTGATATCGGATTTTGTCCCCATCCACAGTGAAGCCCGGAATTTTTTCGATGATATCAGTGACTGATTGTTCATTCCCTGTTTCAAACATTTTGGTATTGAAAATTGTGGTATCACCGGATTTTCTGAGAAGTATGGCTTTGTCTATAATGGATAATTCCGGCATGGTGATAGACAGGGGAGTGAGTTCCACTGATGGTAGTTCAATATTTGATTGATTACAATGGACAATCAAAGAAGTATCAGTATAACCAAACTGACTGATATTCAATTTATAATAGTCTTTTTTTACAGGGTTAAATTTGAAAGATCCCTGACTATCTGTCGTACGAAAGGAAATTATTTTAATACCTTTTTCGTCCAATAATTGAATCATGATGCCCTCGTGAGAAGAGGTATCGGATAGAGTGACCTTTCCACTTAATTGACAATCCTGTCCTAAAAGCAGGGAGGGAAGCAGAATCATTAATATGAAAAGGAAAAATTTCAATCAATTTTTTTTAAACTTGGTTAATAACATTCTTAACTTTTACCAGGAGTAACATCTAAGTTATTGCTCAAACTTCAACCATTGATTCAAGGGTGTATCTTTGTCAAGTGAAATTGATTTACTTTTTGGAAAGCTCTTCCATCCTTCCTCAATGAATATTGATATGTCGGATTTTACATATTTAAATTCCGGTATTTTAATTTCTGATTTTTTGAATTCCAGAGATTTGGCTGTAAATTTTCTTTTTGGCATGACATATTCCAGAACTAATCCAGGTAAATTAAAAGCCCCATGCTCAGGACCATCCGGGTAGGGAATGCCGGGAGCATACCATGCCACATCTCCATTTTTTGCCTCTGCTTTTATACAATCTACCCCAAGGATTTCTTTTTTTTCTGCTGTGATGATCCAATCGTAATATTTCCTGAAAGATTGTTCCTCAGATAACTTCTTCTTCACAGCATAACCATCCATGTATATTCCAAAAGTTTGAATCCATTCATCCTCATTATAGTTTTTATAGAGAGATTCAGTAGTCCATGGAGTAAATCCGTTGAATGGCGTTTCAAACTTCAGATAAATGCTGTCCCTTGTATACCATGAAACTCCATTGCCGATTCGTAGTGTAAACATAGCGATGATGTGATTATTTGGATTGCCTCCTCCGGGTCTGAAAGACTCACCTATATTGGAGGTTGTATATTCTTCATAGACCACACATAGTTGT
The DNA here is from genome assembly GCA_022841345.1 of Saprospiraceae bacterium. GTDB lineage: Bacteria > Bacteroidota > Bacteroidia > Chitinophagales > Saprospiraceae > SLDF01. The sequence goes on along the minus strand of JALHRR010000008.1, from coordinate 26,965 downwards.
TGGCTGTGTAGTGCTGTGCCAGGTTGAAACGAAAAGCATATACATAGTGAGATCCTAAGGAAAAAGATTAATTGCTGAATTTTCATCTTATCAGTTATTGGTTTCAAACTTCAACCATTGTTTCAAAGGAGTATTTTTATCTATTTTAATAGCAGATTCATACTTCAGGTCCTCTAATTCCATTTCATCCATCCTGATTTTTTTTTCATTCTTATCCAGGATGCAATCCGGAGCCTTAATTTCTCTTTTTTCAAGACTAGTCTTCACAGCCTTCCATTGGTGATATGGAGTTTCATACCATAAAACAAGCCCCGGTAAATTAAAAACGCCATGTTCCGGCCCGTCGGGATATGGAATGCCCGGAGCATACCATGCAAGATTACCGCTATTGCTGATTGCTTTGACACACTCAACTCCTGCAATAGACATTTTTTCCTTAGTGATCACCCAGTCTAAGAATGCATATTTCTTTTTTAATTCATTGATATTCATTTCCAGACAATACCCTTTCTTGAGTGTTCCGCTATTTTCTACCCATAAATCCTCATTATAGTCTTTATAAATTCGCTTAAAATACCATGGAGAAAATGATTTACGGGGAAGGTCCTGATCGATATAGATACTATCTGAAGAATACACTGATTTCCCTTTATTAATATAGAGTGAAAACCTCATGATTGTCTTTTCCTCCGCCATCTGGGGAACAAATCTCAGGATTTCGGCCGGGACAGCTAGGCGGTTATACTCATAAACAATCATCAATTGTTGAGCCTTCAAAATACTACCCTGAATAATAAATAAGAATAAGAGAATTGTCTTGATGCTTTGCTGCCGGATGAAAGTAAAGATGCTTGTTAGTAAAGACATGATTTTTCATTTAAAATAAACAAATTCCAGGAATCAATGGCCTGTCAGTGTATTGAATATCGGAGTGATTCTCAAAGGGTAGAGAAATGCACTATTGCCAGAAAAGCAAAAACAAAAGCAGATTCTAAAGGTATATTGAATTGCTTGAAAACGAAAATTAAAGATTGGTAATTTAAAATATCTAAGGCAAAAAAATGCCATGGCCTTGACTTTTTTCAAATATTCTCAAAAAAAAAGCAACCAACTTTCGTCGATTGCTTCTTCTATATTATAACTGTGGAAAAGAGTATTAATCTCTGTCTCTCCAATCATCTCTTGGTTGTTCGTCGCGGTTTGGTCTCTGGGAGTTGCCTGATTTGTTGCGATCGTAGCGTTCATTACTGTTGTTGCGGGCAGGGGGACGGTCTCCTGATCTGTAAGGCTTGTCACCTCCACCTCCGCCACCGGAATAAGGTTTTTTGTATCCGCCGCCACCGCCGCCGCCGAATCCACCGCCTTTATTGTATCCACCACCTCCGCCACCGCTGTTTCCACCGCCGGAATATGGTTTTTTCTCCTGAGTACCAGCCGGAGCAGCTTCATTCACTACGATCCTGCGATCTCCAGATTCAGTATCGTGTAGACTTTGGATGGCTCTTCGCGCATCTTCGTCATTAGGCATTTCTACGAATGCAAATCCTTTGCTACGGCCGGTCTCGCGGTCTCTGATAATTTTTACATTGGTGACATCGCCATATAAGGCAAACATTTTGATCAGATCCGGTTCAGCCAATCTGAAGTTCAGATTGCCGACATAAATGTTCATAAGTGAGATTGATTTAAAAATTGAAAAATAAACATGTGAACTACTAAATGCTACTGTACCTAAAAATCATTGGCAAGATTGTTTCTGCCTCTGATTGTATTCTAATTTTTTGTCAAAAAGACTGAAAAATCTACCAGGAAATTTCTTCTCCGTCCTTTTCTTCTTTAACGTTATTATTATACCCATCCAGCTCAAACGTTCCGGATTCTTGTTTTGCTTCCCATTCTTCCTGTCTTCTCTCAAACTCATCGTAATCGTAATCAGGCAGGTACTCTGTCTTTACTTTGTTGATTACTTCTTCCAACCCACTGATGAATCTGTTGAAGTCCTCTTTGTACAAAAACAATTTGTGCCTCTCGTAACCCTCTCCATTGAATTTTTTGGTACTTTCTGTGAGCGTTATGTAGTAATCATCGCCTCTTGTCTGACGTACATCAAAAAAGTACGTACGCCTTTTTCCGGCTTTGATTTTGTTTGAATATACACTATCCGTTTTGTGTTGATTTTTCTCACTATCCACTGTTATCGATGTTTTGTTTTGTCTGAAGGAAAATCAGATCCTTAATGATCTACACAAAAGTAAATTATAATTTTTAAAAATAGGTCTCCGGGGAATTTATTTTATTAATTCATTTTATGGCTATTATTCCTTAGAATTAATTGTAATAAACTAATAATCAGAAGTTTATTCTACCGGATGAGTCTTTTGCTGCTCAAACATCCTGGCGTAGTACCCCTGATTCTGAAGTAGTTCGCTATGTGTGCCCTCTTCTACGATGGTCCCATTTTCCAATACCACTATTTTATCAAAATCCATGGACTCATAGATTCGGTGAGTTATGATGATGGCAGTCTTACCTTTCAGGGCAGTATTGAGATATTGCAAAATCATTTGTTCTGTAGTAGTATCGACTGCCGATAGCGAGTCATCCAGAATGACGATCTCCGGATCTTTGATAAGTGCTCTCGCTATGGATACCCTTTGTTTCTGCCCTCCTGATAAAGTGACACCGCGTTCACCCACCATAGTTTCAAAAGTTTTAGGGAAGCCAATGATGTCGTCATATACCAGTGCATGTTGACTGAATTTTTCTATCCTCTCCTGATCAGCGTCTTCAGTACCAAATGCGATATTGTTGCTGATACTATCGGAAAATAAAAATACATCCTGCGGGACATACCCGATTTTCTCTCTGAGATGCGCCAGATTATGCTGTTCCAAAGGCTTGTCATCAATCAATATTTTCCCGGAATCTACATCATACATTCTCAGCAAGAGGTCAGCAATTGTCGTCTTCCCGGATCCGGTCCGTCCGACGATTGCAATTCGTTCTCCAGGCTGGATATTCAGATTCAGATGTTGAATCGCCTTGATTCCTGTATCCGGATAGGTAAATGAAACATCATCAAAAACAACATGCCCGTTGATAGGATAGATCTCATTGCTATGGTTCACTATCTCCGGTTTTGTATCCAAAAATTCGTTGATCCTCCGCTGCGAAACAGCAGCCTGTTGCACCAAAGATGCTATCCATCCAATGGAAGTCACGGGCCAGGTAAGCATATTTACGTAGATCACAAATTCAGCAATATTACCGGCTTGCAATGTTCCGGCAATGACCTGTTTACCCCCGAAGTAAATGGTCAGAATCGTACTTGCGCCGATAATCAGCAACATCAGGGGGCCGAAAAGTGCATCTATTCTGGCGAGTCCCAGAGATTTTTCTTTATATACTTCTGTTTGATCTGCAAATCGTTGTCCGATTTGTTTCTCCTGCACAAAAGATTTGACAATCCGAATCCCGGAAAACACTTCCTGAGAGGTTGAATTGAGTACCGATAATTGCTTTTGAATCAATTCACTTTTCTTGTTGATGATAGCTGATACGAAGTAAATAGATACCGATAGAATGGGTAATGGTAGTAAACTATAAATCGCAAGCTCAGTATTCACACTGAACATGGCATAAGTTACCATGACGAAGAGGGACACTATATTTATGGCATATAACAAGGCCGGGCCGAGATACATCCTTACCTTGGACACATCCTCTGTGATGCGGGCCATGAGGTCTCCGGTTTTATTCTGCCGGTAAAAACCAAGGTGCAATTTCTGATAATGCTCATAAATATCCTTGCGCATATCATACTCGATCAATCTGGAAACGACGATGATAGTCTGCCGCATCATGAACATGAAAATTCCCATCAGAATAGCCGCTCCAAATACATAAGCCGCGAATATCATCAGCGATTTTGTCATATCCCGATCCTGAATTGCAAGCTCTTCTGGGCTGAGTTTCAGATCTTCGACCACCATGTTCAGTGCATCCCTGATGAGCTGTGGTTGCAGGATCATGAAGTAATTGGAGGCAATTACAAAGAGGGTTCCTATCAGCAAGCGCCAGCGATACCGATAGAAATATTTATTGATGGCGTAAAGACTTTTCACTGATGCAGATAAACATGAATTAAACGATAAAGTTATGAGTTAAATGTGAGATGAATGTTAAATCTGTAAGAATTGAGCTGGATAGACTCTGAAAAATAAGGTGGGGCAGATGCTGTAGCTGGAACAAATACTTCTGCTATCTCTTGTTTATAGTGCATGTTTCCCAGGCTTTATTATGTTGAACACCTTCGGAGTTCGTTTAGATATGTCATTTACCCCGGAAAACATGAAAGTACCATATACTTGCGGTCAACCAGGCTGTTTTCCAACAAGCTATTAGCTAAGAGCCGAAAGGCTTTTGCCGCATATTTATCACTCACCCACCGGCAGTTTTACACTCTCTCACCCCACTCACAATGCATCCCGTGAGCTACGCGAACCGCAACCCGCACTGCAGAATGCAGTAGGCACACACGGCGCGAAGCGACACACACTATCTTTACTCAAATTCTTGAAGCGAAGCTTACCTCAACTCCAATTATTTCCAGGTGAAATTCACCACAATTATCACGTAATATCCCTCTCAGGCAAATATTATTTGTTTAAAAATACAAGCAATTCATTTTTCCAATAACTTAGGACGCAAGAAATACTCCAAGGAATGACTATAGGCGTACTCACTGAACCACAGCCCGAAACCAGAGTTGCTCTGGTACCGGACCTGGCCGGAAATCTCATTCAAAAACATACAGAAATCCTTTATCAAAGATCCGCCGGTAATGCCGCATTCTTTGAAGATGATGCTTATGCACGCATAGGCTGTAAGCTCATGGACAGGAATGAAGTGCTAAAGAATTCAAAAGTTGTAGTTGCAATCCATCCAATACCAGCTGATGATTTGCAGTCAATGAGGGGAGGAATACTGATAGGACAGTTTCAGCCATTCAGCAATAAAGATTTTGTGCAATCTTGTATGGATCAGGGTATAACCATGTTTTCTCTGGACATGCTTCCCCGTACTACCAGAGCACAATCCATGGATGTTCTGAGCTCTCAGGCAAACATAGCCGGATATCAGGCAGTATTGCTGGCAGCTGATTTATATCCAAGATGTTTTCCAATGTTCATCACTGCGGCAGGAACTACCAAGCCGGCAAAAATTCTTGTTTTGGGAGCCGGAGTGGCAGGACTTCAGGCAATTGCAACGGCCCGCAGATTGGGTGCAGTCGTGGAAGTGTTCGATACCCGCCCGGCCGTCAAAGAGGAAGTCCAGAGTCTCGGAGCAAAATTCATCGAAGTTGAAGGCGCCGCAGATGCTTCCAAAGCCGGTGGTTATGCAGTCGAACAAGATAAAGATTATCAAACACGCCAAAGAAACAAAATAGCTGAACACGCTGCCAAAGCGGACATTGTCATTACGACAGCACAAATCCCGGGTAGGCAAGCTCCTATTTTAATTGATGAGCCCATGTTACAATCTATGCGGGAAGGTTCTATCATCATCGATCTGGCTGCAGTGACAGGGGGAAATACGCCATTTTCTGTCAACAGAGAAACAGTCTATAAACATGGTGTACAGATCATCGGCGACAGTTCCCTGCCATCCAGGGTTCCTGCAGATTCCAGCTATCTGTACAGCAAAAATATCGTGAACTTTCTTGGTCTTATGCTGGATAATGAAGGTAAATGGACCATCAACTGGGAGGATGATTTAATTAAAGGGTCCTGTCTTACTCACGAGGGTAAAATGGTCAACGAACGTTTTAGTTTCTGATAGAAATGGCAGATTTGAGATAGATTGACGAATTGATAACTTGAACAGTAAATAAAACCCCGAATAGGGGTTTAACAAAGAGTAGCCCCGGATGGAAATCCGGGGTAAATTGAATTAATACATTTGTTTTGGCGGCATTTTTGCTTCTATTAAGCAAAAATGATGACAAAACCAGGAGTTTAAGATTCCATCGAATGCACATTAGAATTATTCATTAAAATATCTGATTATGAATTGGTTACTCGCAAATGAATCCATGATTTATATCCTGATCCTGGTGATTTTTCTGGGCTTCTCAGTGATTAATAAGGTGCCTTCGGTCCTGCATACACCCCTCATGAGCCATGCCAATGCGATCAGCGGAGTGGTCATTATAGGAGCTATGATCGTAATGGGACAGGTAGAACCAGACAATTATCTGGCACTAAGTCTGGGCTTTCTGGCAGTTCTGGCCGGCATGATCAATGTAGTAGGCGGCTTCGCAGTGACTGACAGGATGTTGCATATGTTTAAGAAGAAGGAAGCCCCGAAAGCTGAGAAATAGTCCTCAATTAACCGTTTCCAAGAGCTCTGTCGGCTGCTAACAATTTATCGCCCCGAAGGACTCAACAAATCACCTACCTCACCCAAGACTCAAACCCACACTCCGGCTGTTAGTCAATAGCCAATAGCCAATAGCGGCTTTCCACACTCCGATTAACCGATTAACCGATTACCTCCTTCCAAATGAATTAGTATGAATAGTATTTTATCCATCGTGTATATTCTGGCAGTAGTCTCCTTCATCACCGGATTGCGAATGATGTCCCAGCCTTCCAGTTCACGTGCCGGAAATCAATGGGCAGGGGCGGGGATGATCGCAGCTATTCTGGCTACATTATTTTTATACAGAAACGAAGCAGGCCAGGCATTACAAAATCAAATTTGGATAATCGGAGCACTGGCATTGGGTACCTTAATTGGCATTTTAATCGCCAAAAAAGTTCAGATGACAGCTATGCCCGAGATGGTGAGTTTGCTCAATGGATTAGGAGGAGCCAGTGCAGCATTGATTTCTGTGGTAGAATTAATGAAATTATCTGATTCCGGATTTGTTGTCGGAATGACTGCGGATACGCAAAGTGGCATTCCATCTTATGTATCCAGAGGGATTTTGAGCATTTTATTTGCAGGATTGGTATTGGGAGGAATTACCTTGTCTGGCAGCTTGATCGCCTGGGGTAAACTGAGCGGAAGGATCTCTGATTTTGGATTCAAAGGTCAGCATATTATTAATTTAGTGACTTTGATAATTACCCTTGGCCTGGCTGTTTGGATGATAATGGATATACAAAATATCCAACCTTACGGAATAGTTGCTATTGGCATTTTAGCCCTCATTTATGGAGTCTTTTTCACAGCGCCGGTTGGAGGAGCTGATATGCCTGTGGTCATTTCATTACTCAACTCTCTTAGTGGATTAGCGGCTGCTACCAGCGGATTGTTGCTGGACAACAAAGTGATTCTTGTCGGAGGTATCCTCGTTGGAGCTGCCGGAACCATCCTCACAGTGCTCATGTGCAAAGCCATGAATCGCTCCCTCATCAATGTTCTCATGGGTTCATTTGGAGGAGGTTCTGCACAGGCAGGTCCGGGCGCCCAGGGCACCGTGAAAGAAATTAGCAAAAGCGATGCTGCTGTAGTCCTGTCTTACGCTCAGAAAGTCATCATCGTCCCGGGATATGGACTCGCAGTAGCACAGGCGCAGCATACCTGTCATGAACTCGAAAAACTACTGGAAGCAAAAGGAGTTCAGGTCACATACGCCATCCATCCCGTGGCCGGAAGGATGCCGGGACACATGAATGTTCTCCTTGCAGAAGCCGATGTGAGTTATGACAATCTCATCGAAATGGATCAGGCCAACAAGGATTTTGAATCCACAGATGTTGTACTCATCATGGGCGCAAACGACGTCGTCAACCCCGCCGCCAAGACCAACCCTGCTTCACCCATCTACGGCATGCCCATTCTGGACGTCTCCACTGCCAAGACTATTTTTGTCAACAAACGAAGCATGAAACCCGGTTATGCCGGTATAGAAAATGAACTCTTCTTCCACCCTAAAACATCTATGATCTTCGGAGACGGCAAGAAGATGTTGCAGGAATTGATCAATGAGGTTAGGAATTTGGATTAGCTGGGGGAAGCTTCGAGCCACGAGCCACGAGCTGCGAGAAAACAGCCGGGAAGAAGGTATAAGTAGTAAGGCGTAAGTAGTAAGTAAACAGCCCGGCAAGAAGTCGCATCCCTATCTTATGCAAAGCCGTCACCTCTGATGTCACCTTTTGCCGAAGGCAAAGGATGTCACCATGTGAGCGCAGCGAACAGGATGTCACCCCGGTCTACGACTAAAGCACGGGATGAGCTGCTACGGAAAGCCGGGGGGAAGACGCTATTGGCTCTTAGTACCTTTTGGCTGAGCTGCGAGCTGCGAGAGAACCACGTGAGAAGATGCCTCCTTGTCTTCGCGTCAGCCATCACCTTTATATTTTAAAGCGCAGCTTCAGAAAATATAAAGACATCACTTTTTCGCGGCTTGCACCGCGAAAAAACATCACCTTTCAAGCCACAGGCGCCGAGAGACATCACTTCGCTTCGACTAAATCTCCGAAAATAGCTGCAACCGTTTTTAGTACTAAAGCCCATATTACAAAAAGCTCGCAAGGGTCTCCGACCTGCCGGAAAAACTCACACCCTCCACTCAGGCCCTTCACATGCTGGCGTCTCCTGACGCATTGAAAAAAGGGGCCCCGGACTCAGCAGATGATGTGCCTCGATCGTCTTTCGAGGGGAGCTTGGAAGAAGTTTCAAGTTGCAAGCCGCAAACAAGGGGGGGGAATGATATTTACATATAATTTAGTATGATATGTTAATGCTTCAAAATGAAGGAGTATTTTCATGAATTTAAACGTAAATTAGATATTCATTCAAATCAAGGAACAGCTTTGCTCTCTTTCTTATCACAGTTAAAATGTCTTTGAGATACTCGGTTAGTATTCACACAGGGTGTTCTATCCACTACTTCCTGTTGTAAATTTTACATTATGACCTGCACAAAATACATCTTCCTCTTATTAGCTTTCTGCCTGGCAGCATCTTGTAATAAAGAAAAAACAGAACCCAAACATATTAATGTGGTCACTGCCACTATCAATGGAAAACCCTGGAAAGCAGGGTGTAAAGAATCTTTTCTTTTTGGATTCACCTTAGCAGATTTGCAGTATTATACAAATACAGGAACCCTTGAATTTGGGGCTAGTAATATTGCCCGCGATTCAAGTATTGGTATTAGACTTTGGGGTTTATTTAACATTGGCAATTACATTATTCCTCCAAATATACCATGTGCAACTTTTGATAAAAAAGATCCTTGTGGGTGGCAGGAACATTATATTAACGAGAATGATCCTCAAGAAATCGAGATTATCAGTATCAATAAAGAGAAAAAAATCATAGAAGGCAGGTTTTCATTTATAGGCCGGGATACAAATTGTTTGAGCGAACCTGTACATGTGACGAACGGTTACTTCAAGGTGATTTATCGGCCATGATGATAGGAATTGGGCAAACAGCCCTGTACGCCCTAGCTTTTATTGAAACGTGAACCTGGAACTACATATTAGATTGTCTTGTAGAGATGTTCAGCCCCGCTGGGGCTGGTTATTTTTTCTTTAAACGTAGCTACAAAGGTAAGGCCCCGCTGGGGCCATATTGTAGATACCTCAATGCTTTAACGAGGCCGTTCCTGATGTTCCTCCGGCTGTTTAACTGGCTTTTTGTGTACAGACAGACGCAAGATATTGTGTCTCTACGAGCGGGTGCCACTGGCTGTTAACGATTCAACGCCTCGACGTCTACACGCCTTAACGAGGCTGTTCCGGCTGTTTGCCTTCCAACGCTTCAACGCTTTAACGCTTACACGCTTTAACGAGGCTGTTACTTCCCCACCACCAAAAACTTCACCTTCAAATTCTCAGTCTGCGATGCAGCTGGAAATCCTTCTTTAGGTGTTGTATTGGGCGTTTCCTGTCTCCATTCTATCATACCCTTATTGATCCATCCGGTTTCAGGGTCTATATAAAGGGATAATTGAATCACACCTTTCCATTTAATAATCTTATTTTCTTCAGAGGGTTCATCAGCGGACTCATCTGTGTTTTGAACATAATTTACATAATTTCCTTTGCCGTAATAATATCGGCCATGCGTTTTATCGTCCCGCTCATAGCTCCAGTCAATCGTGCTGGTAGCTTCAGGATTATCGGGGTCGATAGAAAATGTTTGTTCCCACTTTCCTTTTTTCATAATATTTTCAGGTGGGTAAATATCGGATAATACTTGTCTGAGCACGTATCCAATGATGCTGTCTGACAAAGTTGCAGAACGCTTTTTATAATCCAATAATAAGCAGTGATTATCAATGACGACAAGCGGATCAAAATAAGCTCTTGCAATAAAATCACTTCCATTCTTTATTTCCAGCTTTTTCAACTCCGAACCAGTACTATCCAGACATGCGGTAACAAATTCGTCCAGTCCTTCCATGTCCGGCAGATCCTGTGCAAAGTTGTTATCGTATTTTGTAATATCAATATCGCTGTAGCTGACCTCCATAACTTTGCCATCCACTCCGTCAGCGGCAACTTTAAAATCTGTGCGGAAAGTACCCTCTACGCTGTGCAACACATTATAATCCGGTCCCAGTATTCGGCCGTATTGGACCTCCGCTATCAGGGAATAGATTTCTCCGGGATTTAAATTTAGAGTTTGCTTTTCTGTGCCACCACAAGCAGACATTAATACTATCAAAATGGCTGAACCCAGAAATCCGTAGAATACTTTAGCTGGTTTATTTAACATGCTCTTTCTTTTTGATCAGATAAATATATCCTTAATGACCCATTATATAGAATGATCCTCAGTTTCCTTGAATTTATCCTGAATTTTTTTTTCATACTGGTCGAGAAATGCCTGCATTGTAATCTGTAAATTTTCATTCTGGTTGGATGCTTTTTCTGGTGCTGCCGTTGGCTCCACATATACCGAAGTTGACGGGAAGGCAAATCCTATTCCCAATTCTTTTGCAAGTCGGATAATTCCAAATAATATATCTTCCCGATAATTAAGCTCATCCGCCATAGTGGCCGCAAAAATGTACACACGAAAGAAAATATCCAGTGAAGAGGCTCCCAGATTCTGAAATCTGACAATGTAATCAGTCTTCGATGTATGCGGATGTTTTTCAATCAATTGCCTCAATCCATGCGTAAACATTTCAATTTGCTCCGGCGGAGTGCTGTACATTACACCAATATTCAACTGCATCCTCCGCGCCGGTCTTAATCCTAAATTGGTAATGGTAGCATCCGCAACATGACCGTTGGGCACTGATATAAGCGATTTATCAATGTTCCTGATTCTGGTAGTCCTGAACCCTACTTCTTCTACAGTTCCCTCTATAGTCCCCTGCTGTATATAGTCTCCGATTTGAAAAGGTTTATCTATAAAAATCATAGCAGAACCGATAAAATTTTTGACTGTATCCTGTGCCGCCAGTGCGATTGCCAATCCTCCAATCGAAACTCCGGCAATTAATGCAGTAATATTCACATCAAATGTCTGCAGGATATTCAGAATTCCTCCGACAATCACCAGGAATACCATTACTCTTTCAAAAATCGGCAATAGCTGATCATCCATTTTGCTTGCTGTCTTAGCAGTATAATCCCGGGCATAGAGGAATATTATTTCAGCAATTCTCAATAATACGAAAACCAGTAATATTGTCCTTGCCAATGTCATCATGGTAATCAATACATTCAACAATTTGATGGGCAAAAGCAGAACCGGCAAAGTCAACGAAAGCGCCCACAGACATATATATACAGAGATTAATTGTGTCAGTCTCGTTTTTAGTTTTGACTGCCCCCGGAGGTGACGTATATATCGGTTGGATAAAACGCCCAGCACAACTCTCAATAACCATGACAACAGAAAAAATACAACAAAGAAAAACCCGAAACCGATTAAAATAGCCAGCAATTTCCAAATCTCAACTCCCAAAAAGTTGCGATGACTTGACTTGGGCAACATCTCCAGTAATCTGCTAAGTCCAAATGGGAAAGTCCGCTCATACAACTGAGGAATCATCTCTACCGTATGCGCTGAAAACTGCCACTTTCCATTAATCCGCTCTAAATACACTTCGGGCAACCTGTCAGGAAAAAGCACATAAATATTACTGTTGCTCGTAGAGTCCACATAGTCCGGTTCCCGCGGAAGTTTTGACAAATGAATCAGATAACCGCCACCATCCAATACCATTTTCAGCTGCCGGGCTTTATTAATGGTTTCCGTTATTGATTCATCAGAATTCAAAGTCAGTGCTGACATCTGAGGATTATAGGAATTTGCTTCCTGATAATACAAAAATGCATTAATCGTATGATATGGACTTCTCAGTGAAAGATCTGCAGGCTGCGCGCTGAGTTCTGAAATATTGATTGCAAGGCAAGCAATTAGAACTATCCACAATTTTAGCTGTATATAGTTTGATTTACAAAGCATTTCAGATTAGATTAAATATTAATATGACTAGAAATAACTATTTTTGAAGTTTCAAATATAGTAACAATGAATTGGACAGAGAGCATTCGGAATTTTGAGGCGTACATGAAGCTTGAAAAAGGCATGTCTGTTCATTCTATAGATGCTTATCTCAATGACGTTCAAAAAATACGACAATATCTTGACATTCACAAAATTGAAAAGGGCCCGACAGAAGTTACTTATGATGATTTGACCCGATTTATAACTTTTATGAACGAGCTGGGAATCGCCCGGCGCTCTCAGGCAAGGATGTTATCTGGGATAAGAGCATTCTATCATTACATGATCATGGATGAGGTCATGATAGAAGATCCTACTGTATTGGTAGAAAGTCCCAAACTGGAACAATATCTTCCGGATATATTATCCATTGAGGAGATTGACACTTTACTGTCCTATGTCGATCTGAGTGATCCTCAGGGACATAGAAACAGAGCTATGCTGGAGACACTGTATGCCTGCGGATTGCGTGTGACTGAGCTGATCAATCTTAAAATCTCCTACATGTATCTGGATGTGGGATTTGTCAGAGTTATCGGAAAAAACAATAAGGAACGTCTGGTTCCTATAGGAGAACAAGCCATTCATTTTATCAATTTATATCTGGAAGGCTATAGGAATGCCATGATGAATGTAAAGCCCGGACAACAGGATTATCTTTTTCTCAACCGAAATGGTAAGAAACTCAGCAGGGTGATGGTCTTTATCATCATTAAGAATCTTTGTGAAAAGGCTGGCATTCGCAAATCCATCAGTCCGCATACTTTCAGACATTCATTTGCTACACATCTGGTCGAAGGGGGCGCAGATCTTAAGGCAGTGCAGGATATGCTAGGGCATGAATCCATCACAACAACAGAAATTTATACGCATCTGGACAATGCATACCTGCGTGAAACAGTTTTAAGCTTTCATCCAAGAAATCAAAGAAAAGCATCCCTTTCCTGAATTGCATTCACAGGGTTCGGGGAACTCAGTATATTTGCAGCCGTGAACAAGATTCAAACGCATTCAAACTTTTATTTTTCGCTACTCCTGAGCATGATTATTCTGCTGATGGGAGCCTGTGCTGCACAGGGTGTCCTCACCGGAGGAGAGAAGGACGATATTCCGCCAAAAGTAATTATCGAAGCATCCACTCCTGATAAATCCTTGAATTTTAAAGGCAGAACATTCTTCCTGACATTTGATGAATATGTAAAAGTGGACGATATTTTCAATCAGGTAATCGTGTCACCTCCTCTTGTCTACAATCCAAAAATAGAATTGCGCGGTAAAAGGATGATTTTTGAATTCAATGAAAAGGAAGTTCTGCGGGATTCTACAACCTATACTGTACAGTTTGGAAATGCCGTCAAAGATATCACAGAGAGCAATCCCGCTAAAGATCTGAGATTTGTGTTTTCTACCGGAGATATCATTGATTCGCTGGAAATCAGCGGAACGATAACATCGCTTGATAAAAATGAACCAGTCGCTGATGCATGGGCATTGCTGTATGATGATCCATCTGATTCTACAGTCTATTTATCAAGACCCTATTACTTTGGCAAATCGGACAAGGCCGGTAAATTCACCATCAGAAACATCAAAGCAGGAACATATCAAATGGTGGCATTGAAGGATGCCAATAACAATTACAAATTTGATAATCCTACTGAGCAAATTGGATTTCGGGATTCATTGATTACTATCGAAGAAAACATCAAAGGGATCAGTCTCGGAGTTTTTGAGGAGGAAAAGAAAAGACTCATTCAGGATGTAGATTCGATTCAGAAGGGGCGGGTAAATATTAAATTTTCTGAACCGCTTATTCAACCAACATTTACAGTTTCGAATAATAATGTGCGCACGAACAGAACATGGAACGGAGCAAGTATTACCATCTACCATCAGGCTGATAGTTTGATCTCCTGGAAATTATATGTTGATCAGGCTAATGGTCAAAAAGATTCCATTAATATCCGGTCTTATCCTTTGGATACAAGCATGGTTCAGGCTCCTCTGACAGTCAGCAGCAGAGGTATCAACAATCAGGCTCAGCATCCCGATTCACTATTTTATTTGATGTCTGGTCTTCCATTGACAAGTATCAAATCAGAGGGATTTGCTTTGTTTAAGGACTCTGTTAAACTGCCAATATCTGCTCCGATTCTGAGTGAGGTACCAGGAACTTTGCTCGTATTTCAGCCAATGGCCACAGGTAATTATACACTTGAGATAGATTCTGCTTCATTGACAGATATTTATGGTAGAATGAATGATAGTTTGATTAAGATTTCATTCACTATTTTGGACAGAGCAGCATTTGGTAATCTCAAACTGGAAATTACCGGCTTCAATCCCGATCTGAATTATATCCTTACTTTGCTTAAAAAAGATTTAATAATGGCAGAATGGCAGCATAGCGGGAACGAATTAATGATTCGATCGTTTGTTTCATTATTGCCTGATACTTATGAACTTAAGGTGACGGAGGATATTAATAGAAATGGCAGGCTTGATAAGGGTAATTTTTTACAAAAACTAAGACCAGAACGCCAAAGAATTCTGAAGTTGGATCCACTCAGGGCAAATTGGGATGTGGAGCAGAAACTCTCCATTTCAGATTGGTATAAAAAACCTGTTGTAATCCCGGAGGAAGACAAAACTCCTGATGAAGAAGAAAAGGAAGAAAAAGAAGATGATGGTCAAAATGACAAATAAATTATGAAATTAAGAGCTGAGCATTTGCATAAATTTTATGGGAAGCGGGCAGTAGTCAAAGACGTTTCTGTTGAAGTGAATCAGGGTGAAATTGTGGGTCTTTTAGGGCCAAATGGAGCCGGGAAAACCACTTCATTTTATATGGTTGTGGGGTTTATAAAGCCAAATGAAGGAAAGGTTTTTCTCGATGATGTTGAAATTACTGAAGAACCCATGTACCGTCGGGCTCAAAAAGGAATCGGATACCTTCCACAGGAACCATCTGTATTTCGTAAATTAAGTGTGGAAGATAATATCAAAGCAGTCCTGGAGATGACAAAGTATAGCAAGGCTGAGCAGGCGGAGCGACTTGAAAGCCTGTTGGATGAATTCAGATTGCAGAGAGTTCGCAAAAACAGGGGCGATACTGTCTCGGGTGGAGAAAGGAGAAGGACCGAGATAGCCAGAGCTTTGGCTACAGATCCGAAGTTTATTCTCCTGGATGAGCCATTTGCCGGAATTGACCCTATTGCTGTAGAGGATATTCAATATATCGTTGCCAAACTGAAAACAAAAAACATTGGAATCCTGATAACGGACCACAATGTACAGGAAACATTATCCATCACTGACAGGGCCTATCTGATGTTTGAAGGACAAATTCTCAGGGCAGGAACCGCAGAAATGCTGGCTGAAGATGAAATCGTTCGCAAGGTCTACCTGGGCAAAAACTTTGAGTTGAAGAAAAAGCAAATAGACGTTCATGAAGAACAGGAATAAATTTTTAATAATATTTGGACTCTTTGGAATCATGTTGCTTTCAGCATGCGGAAAATCTGATTCTGAACTGGATAAAACGACGCGTCAGTTGATAGAGACATTGGCCCGCACCGAGCTAATCAATAACGACAGTCTGTATAAGGTGCAATGCGATAGTATATATGCATATTGGCTGGAGATTGCCAAGGATTCCATTTACCAGGCCAGAGAAACCGAAATTCAATTTATCAAGACTTATGACACACAGAATTAGGAAAATAAGTTTTGCGATGCTGGCTGTCATTTTGCTGGCAGGAATAATCATCGGGCAGGAAACTGCTCAGAAATTGTCCCCATTGGGAAAGAAAACGCTGGAACGCAGGATAGAAGAAATGGTGAAGGAAAGGATGGATGATTGCCGTCTGAAAGCCATTGCAGATGCAGAAATTATTGTAGATTCTCTGATTATTAAAGAAGCTCTGGATAAAAGAAGGTTGGAAGAAAACTTTCCAACAAAACCTGTTAAGCCCAATCTTCCGGATACGACGCTTACCGGAGATTCACTGAATATCAAGCCTTTATTTGATGATCTGAATCCAAAACCAAAGGATCAGTGATCAGGCCGGGAGAAAATCCTCTGAGCGTTTCTGATAACTTTGCTCAATGTTTTGCAGAGTAATGTGCTTTTTGTAGTGATCATACAAGGTGTAAATGATACATGCAATATAGACCAAAGTGATTTCCCAATCCCTGTTGAACCATGCCAAATTTTCGAATGCCTGATCAAATGTGTGTTTTGTAAATCCAAAACTAAATTTCACCAGAATAAACAAAATCCCCAGAGCAGAAGTGACCATCAATACTTTAGCAGGATGCAGCCTGTAGTAGGATTTCATGATCTGAATTCTTTCTTCTGCATACATTTCATCCTGCATAGAAGGCAATTTTTTCTTGCGGTAAAAGAGTGATCCAATAAAAAAAATGATGGACATGCATAATAATACAAACCCTGATTTCATCAGAAAATCACTCCATCCTGTCCATGGCGATACAAGTGCAATAAACATTATTAATATAAGAGTAAGAGCGAGCAGGTACCAATTGTGATTGGAAGCCTGTTCATATTCTTTGTGCAGATTTTTTAATTTCTTTTGATAGTGAACAAATCCCTTTTTGCCTTTTCCCTCCTGAATTTCCTCGCCCATTTGACTTCTTTATTTTGATATCTGTAAAATGTTTATTCTATTACAACGAGCACTTTTTGATTAGCGTGCCCGTATAACTGAGCAAGGTACACTTTAATTGAAACTCGCAAAAGAAAAGAGCAATTAAATATAATATTTTTGTGTAATATGTGTGTGGAAGATATGGGGGATATTCCTGATGAGAAAGCAATGCAGGAAGAATCGTGAATGAAATACCTCACTTAATATGTTGTTCTATTTCCTTTAATTGGGAATGAGAACTATAATGACGATATAAGTCAATAGAGGAGAGGAAGATGATCAAAATAATTAAATCTGGTAATTCACTCTTCCAGGTTAAATCGCGAAAGCTGTTCATAATATTATCTGTATCCATTAATGCAAAGACATGAAGGGCTATAAATATAACAGCATAAGATATTATTAATCTGATCAATTTTGATACAGTTATATGATGATGATTTTTCATCACCTGAATGATAGATGGAAAGTGATCCGGATG
This sequence comes from Saprospiraceae bacterium, assembly GCA_022841345.1. Taxonomy (GTDB): domain Bacteria; phylum Bacteroidota; class Bacteroidia; order Chitinophagales; family Saprospiraceae; genus SLDF01. The sequence goes on along the minus strand of JALHRR010000008.1, from coordinate 9,325 downwards.
AAAGGGTTCAGAAATTATCTTTTTAGGGAAGCCGGTTCCTAATATAAATGCGACACCAAAGATTCCTGTTCCCAAAGCAGCGCGAATGAGGATTTCGTTCCAGCTGATCCATCCATTGATCAATAAATTGATTGCAATGAGGATTAGAAATCCAACCGGAAATGTCCATACAGATTTATAATGTTTAATATAATCATCATAAATCCGCTTCAGCATACTTTCATGTTTTCTATAGCCTGTTGTATAATTTTCAGGTAAATGGGAAATCATGATTATGGTATATTTATTTGTAAATATAAATAAAACAACTGTAACTGGCAATGCTTTAAATAGTAAAGTATTTATCTGTTATTTCCTACACCACGATTCATATTGAGTACAAGTGGATTGATTTTTAAACTGTAGTTTTTTACTTTATTAACAAAATTTGCCATATTCGTTTTTCGATTGTACTCCACCAAATAATTGTCACATGAAAAAAGCCAGAACTCCATTTTTACAGCAATTGATTCGCAGTTTTCAGAAAGCAAGATGGGCTGAAAAACATCCTGGAATAGATACCCGAACTTTGCTTGATCTAAGTAAAGCGGATGAATGGAGCAGGCGTAAATTCATTTCTGAAGTTAGTAAAGCTGCAGCTGTTACCGGGATACTCTCTGCTTTACCATTGAGCTCATGCAAACCTAAAGCTGAAACTGCTGCACAGCAATCCGGTAAGCATGATGGAGTTAAAATTGCTATTGTAGGAGGAGGTGTTGCCGGATTGAGATGTGCCTATGTCTTGCAGAAAGCAGGTATTACTGCTCAGGTTTATGAAGCTGATAAGCGCACTGGTGGTCGGATGTACAGCAGGCAGGAAGATTTCGGGACAGGTCTCTGGGCTGAATTTGGTGGAGAATTTTTGGATTCAGATCATGATGATATGTTTGATTTGGTTAGCGAATTTAATCTGGAGACTTTCGATACCTATACAGATACAGCGCATAGAGAAGTCTGTTATATCGGAGACAGATTTTATTCGGAAGAGGATATCATCAATTCATTCAGGAAAGTAAACACAAGGATTGCTTCAGATTTGGAATCTTGTGGAGCGATGTATGATACTCCGCAGGCAGTAAGTTTGGATACCATGAACCTGGAAGAATATATCAGGAGCCTGGCCTGTGACAAATGGTTTCAGGATATGCTCATCGCAGCTTATGTGGGAGAGTATGGACTGGATGCTTCCCAGCAATCTGCACTGAATTTTGTGGATCTGATCGGAACTGATCTGGAGGATGGATTTAAAATATTTGGCGAGAGCGATGAGCGTTATAAAGTAGTCGGTGGTAATCAAAAAATCGTGGATGCACTGGCTGAAAAACTGGAGAATCAGATACATAAAGAACATCGCCTGACAGCTCTGAGAGAAACAGGGAATTCATACACTTTAATATTCAATGAGAAGCTGGAGGTAAAGGCAGATTATGTAGTACTTGCCATTCCTTTTACAACGCTGAGATTGGTAGATATGCAATTAACAGATATGAGTCCCCTCAAAAAACAATGCATAGATGAGATGGGATATGGACAAAATAGTAAACTTCTTCTCGGCATGAATTCCAGGGTCTGGAGAAATGAAAAGCCCGCCAAAGCAGGTTTTTTGACACACAAGGATATCCATACAGGCTGGGATAATTCGCAGATGCAAAACGGTAATACAGGTGCGGCAGGATATACAATATTTTTAGGTGGTTCACCTTCCATTCAAATGGCACAGGCTTCTAAGGCTGCAGGCTTGCGTGATTCTGTACCTGACACATATGTGCAGCAGTATCTGGATAAGATGGAAAAGGTTTTCAAAGGGTTCAAGGCTTCTTATACCGGAGTACAAAAGGCAGCATTATGGCCTAATAATCCGTTCACATTGGGTAGCTACGCTTGCTTCAAACCCGGGCAATGGCTCACAATCGCAGAACATGCCTTTGAGCCTGTTGGAAACGTCCATTTTGCCGGAGAGCAATGCAGCGAAGAGTTCCTGGGTTACATGAACGGTGCTGCACAGACGGGAAGATTGGCAGCAGAGGCTATTATTTCGAAGCTGGGGTAGATCAGTAAATTATTGTTTTATCAATTTTTGTGTATCAATCAGCTGTCCGCTTTTTTGATCAATCAACAGGATAAAGTATAAACCTGGTTTAAGATTTGTAAGATGAACATTCAATGGTAAAGCTTATTTTAATACTATTGATTATTCCATCTTTATGGTTTAATATTCTCTGGGATATGATATTTTTCAATCCCTGAAAATCTCCCTTCCGCTATATTTACAATCCAGGGGAATTAAGAACACAGGCGGCTAATAACTGCTTGAATGTAACATCATCGGGATATCAAGTTGAAATTAGAGGTATTTCAAAGAATCATGGCTTATTTAAGTAATGTCCTTTCAATGAATAAACGTATACATTAGTTTCAATAATGGCATAAATAAATCTATGTTCCTTGTTAATCCTTCTTGACCACTTTCCTGTAAGCTGGTGTTTCAGTGCTTCGGGTTTTCCGGGTCCTTTGTGCGAGTCTAGAATAATAGCTTCTGTTAGTTGAGCTATTTTTTTAAGAATAAACTTATTGCCTGTTTTAATCCAAAATTCCAGGTCTTCCCCGGCTTTTGGTAAATATATTATTTCCATAGGCTGTTAAGTTCGTCTAATGTCACCTTTTTACCTTTTCCTTCTGAGATATCCTTGTCCCCTTGTAAAATCTTGTCAACAAAATCCGGGTTGTAAGTTGCTTCTTTAGAAATTTCAAATTTGATTTTAAGTGCTTGCATAAATGCCTTTAAGGCATTTACCTGCTCAGTCGTTTGAGGGTGCACGATAAATATATTTTGTGTTTTCATATTTGGTTACTCTTCTATTACAAAAATTTATCTTTAAATTATTCACATCCGGGATAAGATTATTGGCACTGATGATTGTGATACCTATAAGCACTACAAAAATAGCCTATATAAGGGTTTAAAATAACAAAATAACGGCTGCCTTTATCAAAAATTGCAACAAAATGGATTTGGGTAAATCTGTTTCAGGTACCTGTACTACTTGTTTTGCCTGAAAGCTGGAATTTGAATGTCCCCTTCTTTTCTTCTTAGCTCCAGAAGCCCATGTTCCAATTCATCATTTGTTCTTTAACATTTCTTAACACTGTATTGAAAGTCAAACATGATTTTAGCTCGTAAGTATCTGGACATTGCACAGCAATGCTTATATTTCTGATTCCTAATTTTTTCATAACGTACATACTATGTTTCATTTTCGTTTTTCTTATTTATTATTTCTTCTGCTGACTTTGAGTTCTGTGTCTTGTTTTGGACAAAAATCATTTTCCAAATCATCTGCGACAGCTCCCGATCATGATCAATGGGATGAACTTCTCAAAAAATATGTCAGCAAAGCCGGAGTTGTCAATTATAAAGGATTTATTAAAGACAGCGTGGAGCTCAACAAGTATTTGAAGCTTCTTTCTGATAATGCCCCCGATCGCAAAAAATGGTCTGATGAAGAGCAGATTGCATACTGGATCAATGCATATAATGCTTTTACCGTTCAATTGATCATCAGACATTATCCACTTAAAAGTATAAAAGAAATCGGCGGGAAAATTCCATTTGTCAATAGTACCTGGGATGTGAAGTTTATAAATATAGGCGGCACTGTAATGGATCTTAATAATGTCGAACATGGTATTCTGAGGAAAGAATTTAAGGAACCCCGTATCCATTATGCAGTTAATTGTGCATCCGTTTCTTGTCCTATCCTGCGCAATGAAGCATATACAGCAGCTAAACTGAACAGTCAACTGGACGATCAGGGTAAGCTGTTTTTTAATGACAGCAGCCGCAACAAAATTACTTCTTCAAAAGAAGCCTCACTTTCCAAAATCATGGACTGGTACGGAGGTGATTTTAAGAAAGGTGGCAAAACTGTCATTGATCATGTAAATAAATACAGCAAAACCAAGCTGGACAAGAAAGCTAAAATATCATATCTGACTTATGACTGGAATCTCAATGAATAAGTGATGCATGTAGTCATTATCGGAAATGGTATTGCTGGAATTACATGTGCCAGAACACTAAGAAAGCATCATTCTGATTGCAGTATCACAGTGATTTCTTCTGAAAGTCAGCATTTTTACTCCAGGACTGCACTCATGTATATCTATATGGGGCATATGAAATATGAGCATACAAAGCCTTATGAAGATTGGTTTTGGGAAAAGAACAGAATCGATCTGTGTTTTGATCATGTTGTAAGCATTCCATTTGAAAATAAGAGCCTTCAATTGCGTTCCGGACTAGAAATCTCATATGATAAACTTGTAATTGCAACGGGTAGTGTCCCTAATCGTTTTGATTGGCCGGGTCAGGAGGCTGAAGGTGTGATCTCATTGTACGGACTTCAGGATCTGGAATTGCTTGAAAAATATTCTACGGACACAAAGCGGGCGGTGATTGCAGGAGGAGGGCTCATCGGAATTGAACTGGCTGAAATGTTAAGGACCCGCAATATTGAGGTGACATATCTGGTCAGAGAACCGCACTTCTGGGCAAATATTTTGCCTCAGGAAGAAGGACAAATGATAAACAAACACATCAGGCTGGACCATCACATTGACTTACAATTAAATGCTGAATTGAAGCAGATTTTTTCGGATTCAAAAGGAAGGGTGGAGGCAATTGAGACATTGTCTGGTGAAAAAATTCCTTGTCAGTTAGTTGGATTGACAGTCGGTGTGAGACCCAATGTTGACTTTTTGAGAAATTCAGAAATTGAAATCGACAAAGGAATTATGGTAAACGAATTTCTTGAAACAAATATCCCTGATGTGTATGCCTGTGGGGACTGTGTGCAGCATATTAAACCTCCTGTTGGTCGCAAAGCGGTGGAACAGGTTTGGTATACCGGAAGGATGATGGGTGAATGTCTGGGTGAAACACTGTCAGGAAAAAGAACAGCTTATGTACCAGGGGTGTGGTTTAATAGTGCTAAGTTTTTTGATATTGAATATCAAACTTACGGAGATGTTCCGGCCCAATGTACTTCTGAGCAATCAGATTTTTACTGGCAGCACCCTTCAAAAAATGCAGCCTTACATTTTGTTTATGGAAAGGAATCAGGAGTAATAAAAGGAATCAATTCATTTGGAATACGCTTGCGGCATGCGGTTTTGGAGCAATGGATTAAAGAGCATAAAACGGTGGAGTACGTGCTGATTCATTTTGAAGATGCCTGGTTCGAACCGGAATTCCACAAGAATTACATCCATGAAATCATATCTGAATTCAACCATAAAACAGGATCGGGCTTAAAAGCGAATAAAAAGTCCTGGCATAGAATTCTCTCCAATATTAAAAAAGCAACTTATGGCCACTGAGATCAACTATTCCATCTCTCAGCCACACCCGGATAATTTAGGTGTTTGGAGAAAAATTGGACTGGCACTGGTAGCCGTTGGGCTTGCAATCCTGGCATTTTCCTTTGGGTCTGGATGGACAGATATTTCAGGATGGTACCTGGGAATATGTTTAGGATCCATATTGACTGGGACAACGATGTATGCCTATGGATTATATATGTGGCAAACTCCGGGTATAAAAAATGACAGCGTGTGGATGAATGATATATCCAATAGAAGCACCTGGGCATGGATGATTGGCATCATTCTGACCACATTCTATATTCTTCTGTATTGGTTTCCGTCATCCATTGGTTTAGGAACTGAAGAAGCCGGAAATCGCGGTTTTGTGGCATTGTTTGATCCTTTGAGTTTATTTCTGAAAGGAAAAGTAGCATCTCAATGGTTTGCATATGGGGTTTTGTATTCTTTAGCGATAATTTCTTTAGGCTTCAAGTTTTTGTTAAAGTACCGTCATAGCCGCTACCATATATGGCGGACCACAGTGCTGATGATTTGTCAGCTATTTTTAGCCTTTTTGATCCCTGAGATTTTGGAAGGAATGAATCAGGAGCAGGCATATTTTGCTAAGGATCTGAAGTTTTTCTGGCCTCTGAATTATTACTTTTTTGAAGACTGGCATCTGAATGCGATGGCTGAAGGTGGCAGTATGGGCATGTTTTTTCTGGTTTGGGGCATCGCATTGTTTTTGATTGTAACTCCCATTCTGACTTACTTTCTGGGTAAAAGATGGTATTGCAGCTGGGTTTGTGGATGTGGTGGACTTGCTGAGACTGCGGGCGATCCTTTTCGTCATCTCTCAGATAAGCGATTGAGTGCCTGGAAGCTGGAGAGGTGGCTGATTCATGGAGTTTTGGTGTATATTTTTGTGGTCACTGCGGTGGTTCTATATGGTTATTTTACCAATCAAAGTCAGATATTCGGTATTGATATTTACACATGGTTTCGCAAGCCGTATGGGTTTTTAATTGGTGCCGCATTCTCCGGGGTAATTGGAGTGGGCTTTTATCCCTTGTTGGGCAGCAGGGTTTGGTGTCGTTTTGGTTGCCCGCTGGCAGCATACATGGGCATTTTTCAAAGATTCAAAAGTCGCTTCAGAATTACGACCAATGGCGGCCAATGCATATCCTGTGGTAATTGCTCCACTTATTGTGAACAGGGGATTGATGTAAGATGGTACGCACAACGGGGACAAAATATAGTACGCTCTTCCTGTGTAGGCTGCGGTGTTTGTTCATCAGTGTGCCCAAGGGGTGTCCTGAAACTGGAAAATGGCCCGGAGCAGGACAGAATAAATGAAAAACCTATTTTGATTGGAAGGGATGATGTGAGGTTGCTTTGAAGATAAACAGCCGGTTATCGGTTATTTGGTTAATCGGTTAATCGAAAACAGCCGGGGGAACAGCCCGAACAGCCTCGTTAAAGCGTGTAAGCGTTGAAGCGATGAAAAGCAAACAGCCATGACAGACCCGTTCGTAGGGGCGAATTGCCATTCGCTCTATCTCTACACATTCAGCCAGTTTAACAGCCAAATACACCTCCTTCTTCGCTCGTTTCAAGGTCTCTGACCCAAAACGTTTTGTTAGCAAGTCTCTGACTTGCACTGAAAAGGGTTTAAAAAATTTATAGCCGGATCTATCTTAAAGAACTTGCGAAGCACATCACTTTTCTGATTTTGAAGCGTAGCAGAAAAAATCAGAAAAACATCACTTTTTCATGGCTTGTCCCATGAAAAAACACCTGTGGCGGGTGAGCGCAGCGAATCACTCCATCACTTTTCAAGCCGTTGGCGCAGAAAAACATCACAGTTCCTATTGTGGAGAAATCATGGTACTGCCTTTTGCTTTCGGATTATTTTTCTGTATGTGATATACTATACCTGCACCGATCTGCATCTGTTGAAAACCAATTCCATATGAAAATTCACGTCTTTGCTGATCAAAACCCGAGATAACAGGATTGGAAGCAGACCAGTCAAAACTCAGTTGAAGATTCATTCTTTCATTCAAATGAAATCGGGGTTGAAGACCAAAACTCCAGGCAAATGCAGAAGTTCTTCCTATTTCATATCTGAGGCTTGTATTGGGTTCTGTCAATAGATCTGCTCTTATTCTGGGAGTTTGAACCACCGCAAGGCCGGCATTTCCGGACAATTGGACAGACCATTTGGGCGCCAGTTGTAAATTGTAAAAAAGGCCGCTTGATAATGAAGAGATACTGTAGTCTCCCGATCTCACCATAAGTGAGAAAGCAAAAGGATCCTGCTCCAGCAAATATGAGGCTGCTGCATTGATATCATAAGGATGCAATGCATTGGAGAAATTCAGACTGATTCCGGCATTTTTAAAAAGCAGATAATGGGCTCCAATCTTTAAATGATATCCATTTCGTGCCAGTCCAAATGGAAATCCGGAGTTCTTGATCGGGCCATTCAATATACTGGCACCCATAGAAGCATCAAAAGAAAGTACTGATTCTTTTGCCTGGGCATTTGCCGAAAATGAGAGAAAAGTCATGCTCAGAGAGAAAAAAATAAAAATGCATACTGACTTTCGTGTAGGGTTTGGAGCCATATTAGTTTCTTTTTTCCAGAATGAATCGGTTATTTAACGGCTGAACGGGTCTGGAATTGTCTGAGTACACATTTGCAAATTTGCTTATTTGCGCAGAAGAGGCAGTCAGTGTCTTTTTCAAAATAACAAATTGGACACTGGCACTGCATGGTGGTGTCGTCAGGGAACCATAATATGTGTAGTAAGATAAATCCTCCGGTAATATCTCATTGAGATCGAGCTGGATATTAGTGCTGACTTCTACTTTTTTCTCAGTTGGAATATTGTTAAAGATATTATTCAAAAATGGAGATTCACTCCCTGTTACAATCATAAAAGTGAGTACGAGGAGATTTCCTGCATGATCCCTGTGGACACAATGCAATTCCATATCGCTGTGTTCCTGGTTCAGCTGATGTTCACTATGATGATGAAAATGCAGCTGTACCCAATCATATCTTACTTCATTATAAAGAAGATAATTATTGTTATCAGGAGCATTCACCTGGATAGTATGCCCATTATCCACAATTTTCATGTCAAACGGCTGATAATGAATGTCCGGTAGCGGGAGCTGATCGCTGATGATTGTTTTATTAGTATTGATATCGATCGGTGACTGGGCATTGCCGGCACAACTTTGATAACCAATATTTTGCCAGTCGGGATGCTCATATTCCCAGTGTGCCACCTCCCGCTCCAATGTGACACTTCTCTGGCAATGCAAAAAAGTCAGGGCTATGAGAAGAAAGAAAAAGAATTGTATTTTATGCTGCATGACTTAAGGTTTTAAAGGAACAGGTATTACAAATTTAAGTGCTGCTCAGAAAAAACATCTGTTTTTATTCGTAATAAGTTCGTAGAAATAGTCTTGAATCAAAAATACTTCTCAACCCGCGCAAACTGCCTGGAAGGTGATCGACGCAATATCACCGCAACTCACCGGCAACATCAATCAAATAGAGTTTTGTATATTTGGCAGACGGGGGATGGAAAAATTTGCTTTTGCTTATGATGATCTAAATAGGGCCTGCTGGAAAAGACCTAAGCTGTTGTTAATCTATTTAATAATCTGTATTTTTTAACTTCAGTTGCACGGTTTAAATACTTTCCGGACTTAACCTATGCACTTAGAATGAAACAAGCTTCATCCGTTTGTGATAAAAGTTTGTTTTGAACTTCTTAATAAATCATTGGAATTGATTACTTCTAATTCACCTCAAGCCGGTGAGGCTCTTACTTTTTGATATGGCAAAAAGTAAGCAAAAACCATTCGCACTGTTGAGACTAATCCTAAAAATGCGTTTTCGTTT
>JALHRR010000007.1 GCA_022841345.1 Saprospiraceae bacterium | reverse complement strand
TTCGATTCGGTATGGGTCCAGTTTATCAAATACATCATCCAGCAAGAGAATGGGTTGCTTGCCGGACGCATTGCGCAAATAAGCATACTGAGCCAACTTTAATGCCAAAACGGTGGTTTTGATCTGCCCCTGGGAGCCTTCATGCTGCAAAGGAAAACCACGTAAAGTCAGTTCCAGATTATCTCTGTGTACTCCGAAATTGGTCCTATGGAGAATAAAATCTTTTCTTCGGCAATTATTTAATCCTTCATCAAATGCATCTTTCTGCAGATCAGATACATAATTAAGCAATATATTTTCACTCTGATTGCTGATTTTCTGATAAATAAGGTCAAATACGGGCTGAAAATTGGAGACAAATCTTTCCCGGAATTTAAAAACCGGTGTTCCATATTGCTCTAATTGAAGATCCAGCGCATTTAGTACATCTGAATCAGCATGTCCGTGGGAAGACATTTGCTTTACTAATGCATTCCTTTGTTTGAGGACTTTATTATAGTGCATCAGTGCATTCAGGTAACCTGATTGCGTCTGACTCAAAGTCTGATCTATGAATTTCCTTCGAACTTCGCTGCCACCAATTACCAAATCTATGTCACCCGGCGTGATGAATGTGACCGGAAAAATACCGATAAAATCCGCGATAGATTTGTAAGCCACATCATCTGACTCAATGGTTTTTGTTCGGCCATTGTACTTAATCACAATTTTAAAAGAGTCTTCGGGGGTCTGAATAAGGCTCTCAATCCTGTAAAATGCAGTGTCATGCATCAGATTCTGGACTTCCCGCGCGCTGAAATAACTTCTGCCAAATAAAGAAAAGTAGATAGCGTCGAGCAGATTCGTTTTTCCCATTCCATTTTTACCCAAAACCAGATTAATTCCCGGCAGGGGCCTCAGAAGGGTGTCCTGGTGATTCTTAAACTGGTCAATTTTAATGGATTGGAGATACATGGTGCATTTGTTACATGAAGCTTGTCTGGCAAATTTGCGGAACTGTTGCTCAGAATGTTTGCAAATTACTGCAAGACTTGGGAGAAAACCAAACTCGGCGGGGACAGAAGATTTCAGGTTTCAGATTTCAGATTTCAGCGTTCAGATTTCAGGTTTAACAGCCAGGGAGTTTTAAATAGATTTTGTGATTAGTTGGCCTGATATTAATTTCTCATAAATCATTGTAAATCTGCATTCTGCAAAAGTGTTATATAGGAGATTTCAGATTTCAGGTTTCAGTCCCCAAAGCTTTGGGGATCAGATTTGAAACAGCCAAAACAACAGCCGGATAGCATTATGAGGCGGATATTTCGTGGATGAATTGCAAATTCATTAAATATTGGATCGATCCCCAAAGCATTGGGGACGACCATCGGTATAAGTTTAGCAAAACAAGTAAAAAGCCGGTCAGAAGCTTCCATTGCATCAGCGATGTGAAGGGGTGCCCGAAGGGTAGTCCCAAAAGTGAAGCGACGGGACCGAGCGAACAGCGAGCCCCGCAACGTAGCGACCGTGGGTGAAGGGTTGTGATAATTGGCTTTGCAATAATCACAACCCTTCACCCATGGGGATGCCCAAAACAAGAAAAAGATTTACATCCCCATGACAGGCGATTAAATAAAATGACAAAATTGCTTTACCTTTGTCGCACTTTTAACAAAAAATAGTAGTGTAAGATGGCCGAAGCTGTAGTTAAGAAAGCAAAAAAGCAAACTCAAAAATACGACAAGCAAACATATCTCACCTGGTATGAGACCATGCTGAGAATCAGAAGATTTGAAGAAAGAACGCTGCTTCACTATTCGCAGCAGAAAATCCGGGGTTTTTGTCACGTGTATATAGGTCAGGAAGCAATTGCTGGTGGTATGGTTACTGCTTTGAGAAAAGAGGATGCAGTAGTTACAGCCTATAGACAGCATGGAATAGCCTTATCGAGAGGTATTACTGCCAGAAAATGTATGGCAGAATTGTTTGGAAAAGTGACCGGGTCGGTGAAAGGGAAAGGTGGCTCTATGCACTTTTTCTCCAAAGAGCATCGCTTTTTTGGAGGAAATGGTATCGTAGGAGCTCAGATTCCAATCGGAGCAGGAATCGCACTGGCAGAGAAATACAGAGGTACGGACAATGTGTGCGTGACGATGTTTGGTGATGGTGCTGCAAGACAAGGTGCTCTTTATGAGGCATTTAATATGGCAATGACATGGAAACTGCCTGTGATATTTATTTGTGAGAATAATGGTTATGCCATGGGAACCTCTGTGAGCAGAACTTCAAATGTTACTGACTTATACAAAATTGGGGCTGCATTTGACATGCCAAGTGAAGCTGTAAATGGAATGAATCCAATGGATGTGCACGAAGCACTGGAAAAAGCAACATCTCATGTGCGGTCAGGCAAAGGACCTTACTATCTTGAAATCAAGACTTACCGCTACAAAGGTCACTCAGTATCTGACCCGGGTAAATATCGTTCGAAAGATGAGCTGGCTGCTTATATGGAAAAAGATCCTCTTAAAATCATCGAGGCAGAAATGTTGTCAAAAGAAATGATCAATGAAGCTGATCTGGATAAGATTCGCGAAAAGATCAAATTAGAAATGGACGATGCCAGCGAATTTGCAGAAAATTCAGCATTTCCGGACGCTTCTGAGCTGTATACAGACAACTATCAACAGGAAGATTACCCATTCATGAAAGACTAGTCCCTTGTAATCATTGATTCTTACAAGGATATAAAAACTTTTCTCATATGTTTTTTTGACAGGATGAGACAGTAAATCAATTTTTTCCTACTTTTGCGCAGATTTTTCAAAACGTAACGCTATACAATGGCAACCAGAAAGAAACAACAACAAGATGAAACGCTGATTGATATCAGCAAAGCAGGTGGACAGGCTAAGGATTTTTTCGCCAGGAATCAGAAGATGATTGTGGGAATCGTAGGTGGACTAGCTCTACTAATAGGAGGTTATTTTGCATACACTACCCTTTACAAAGCCCCGAGAGAACAAAAAGCTATTGAGCAAATGTACATGGCTGAATTCCAGTTTGGAAATGATTCATTTCAATTGGCACTTGACAATCCGGGTGGAGGATTTGATGGCTTCCTGACAATCATAGACAAGTACAGTGGTACAAAATCAGCTAATCTTGCAAAATATTATGCAGGTATCTGTTATCTCAATTTGAGAAAACCCGATGAAGCCATCAAGTATCTGAATGATTTTTCTCCAAAAGGAAATATTATCCCTATCATGAAATATGGTGCATTGGGTGATGCTTATTCTGAAAAAGAAGATTATGAAAAAGCGCTTTCACTATATGAGAAAGCTGCTAAAGCCGGAGATGATGAGATTTTGACACCTTATTATTTGAAAAAACTGGGAATGCTTCAGGAGAGACAAGGCAACAAAAAAGCTGGTCTTCAGGCATATGAACAAATCAAAGACAAGTATCCAACATCAGTAGAGGCTTCTGCAATCGAAAAATACATCTCAAGAGTAAGTGCTTCAATCGAGTAATTACTTTTTGAAAAAAATTTGATCTAATTAAAGGCCTTACATCACAGTGAGGCCTTTTTTATTTGAAACATTTGATGAAAATTGTGTTTAATTTCAGGAAAGACAAGAAGTTTGTTTTTTCTGAACGCTGGAGTTCTGAACGGAGATTCGTCGTATGAGGTGATGTCTTTCTGCAGCTTCGCTTTGAAAGGTGATGTTTTTTCAGGGGACAAGCCCTGAAAAAGTGATAGCGAGGTTCGCTTTGCTCACTACGCTACAAGTGTCTTGCAACTTTTCTCAGCTTCGCTTCAAAAGTTGCAAGGTGATGTAAAATACAAAATGGAATAAATGGCGTCCTTACTTGCGATCCGGGCGAATTGCAATTCGCCTCAACCTTCTGGCTGTAATACTTCTTGCATCTCATAACTCATAACTCATAATTCATCATTCATCATTCATAACTCATCATTCATAACTAAAAAAAATGTCCTCAGCAGATCATAACCTCTCAACAGTACATCATTCTTTTTCAATAGACGATAAGGATGTAAAAATCGGAATTGTAGTTTCAGAATGGAATACAGAAATTACAACTGCTTTATTTTCTGGATGTAAACAAGCGTTGCTGGAAGCGGGAATTATAGAAGATCATATTTATCATGTCTGGGTTCCCGGCTCCTTTGAATTGCCACTGGGCGCTAAACTGCTGGATGGAAAGTATCCGCTTGATGCCATAATCTGCCTCGGTTGTGTCATTAAAGGGGAAACGAGCCATAATGAGTACATTAATAAAGCAGTTTCATCAGCATTGATGCAACTTTCCTTAATGAGAAACAAGCCTTTTGTATTCGGAGTATTGACCCCCAACGATGAGGAACAGGCTAAAGACAGATCAGGAGGCAAATACGGTAACAAAGGCATTGAAGCAGCTCATACTGCTCTTAAAATGATAGATTTAGGTAAGAAGATGCAACAGGCTGAGAAGAAGATTGGGTTTAAATAACCTTTTCTGTCAATGTATATTTATTTTCAGCCAACAAAAACAAAAGAATGAAACTGACTACGATAGATGCCGGCAGGTTTAAACTGGACGGAGGTGCGATGTTTGGTGTGGTACCTAAGCAACTCTGGAGCAGATTGACTACACCTGACGATAATAACATGTGCACCTGGGCAATGCGTTGTCTCCTGGTGGAAAGTGGCTCGCATAAAATATTGATTGACACAGGAATAGGTAATAAGCAGGATGAAAAATTCCGTTCACATTTCGAACCACACGGAAGTTTGGATTTAATAGAATCATTGCAGAATGCCGGAGTACAGGCTAGCGAAATTACGGATGTTTTACTAACCCATTTTCATTTTGACCATGTGGGAGGAGCCGTTAGCAGAGATCTATCAGGTAAACTGTTTCCTACATTTCCTAATGCCACTTACTGGTCAACTGAAAGTCATTATAAATGGGCACTTGAGCCGAATCCCAGAGAAAAGGCTTCCTTTTTGAAAGAGAACTTTGTTCCGCTCATGGATTCCGGAGTCTTAAAATTTATAAAGGAGAAGCAGAGAATCGACTGGATGGAAGGGATTCAGATTGATTTTGTATATGGACATACAGAGGCTATGATGGTACCGAGGATTCCATTTAAAGGCAGACATGTATTGTATGTCGCGGACCTTGTACCTTCCTCATTCCATGTGGGTATGCCATATGTGATGAGTTATGATGTGCGTCCCCTGGAGACTATGAAGGAAAAGGAAAAGCTGTATAATGAGCTGATTATTAATGAGGATATCCTCTTTTTTGAACATGATCCTTTAAATGAATGCGGGATTTTGAAGAGGGATGAAAAAGGAAGAGTTGTGATTGATAAGTTGTTGGATTTGGCGAATTTGTAGGGGAAGAGTTTAGAATATTAAGATGGGTTTAGTGCGTGATGAATTACAAATTCATTAATTATTGGATCGAAGTTGTAAACTTCGACCATCGAAATTGGTGGATTTGGCCAATTTGTAGAGGAGGATATGAGAATATTAACGTGGGTTTGAGAGTGTGATGAATTACAAATTCATTAATTATTGGATCGAAGTTATAAACTTCGACCATCGATTTCAAAATAGAGACCTCGCTTTCTCGTCGGTTCGCTTCCTTGAAAAGTACATTTAGTACTTTCCCGTCGCTCATGAGCAGCTTGAAAAGCTAAGGAAATTTTAAAAGGCCGGATAAAACAGACAGTTTAAACCACCAAATTAGCTCTTCTCTACATTCTTTAACTGCATGACCCTGGAAAGAATGAAGCCCATAAGAACCTTCAAGCCTCGTTCAAAATTCTGATTATTATTTACAACGATGTCTGCTTCGTGGATGAAAGGCTTTATAAATGCTTCGTAAGAAGGTAATACGTGATTTTCATACCGGTATAAAACATCTTCCAGCGGATAATTTCTTTCTAATTGATCTCTTTTGATCCTTCTGATGACTTTGAGATTTTCCTTGGCGTAGATGAAGACTCTAAGATCCATGAGGTTCCTTAATTCTTCATTATAAAACACAAAAAGTCCTTCTACAACTATGACAGGGGCTGGCAGATAAGTGATAGTTCCTGACTTCTTTTGTTCATTATTGAAAGTATATTCCTGTTTTGTTACAACTTGTCCCGAAGCTATTTTCCTGAGGTCGTAGATAAATTTATCGTGGTCAATGGAATTAGGGAGGTCAAAATTCTTTATACCAATCTCGTCAGTCCGCTGTTGTTCACGAGGCCGGTAGTATTCATCCTGAGAGATAATACAGAGTTGTTCTTCAGAAAAGGCTGATCTGAGGCGTTTTATAAAAGTAGTTTTGCCTGAACCACTTCCTCCTGTGATCCCAATAATGAACGGGGTTTGCATATGACGTCTGTAAGTTCCGGTAAAAATATCTAATGATGTAGAATAATGCATCAAAAAGATATAAAAGCGGAGTAAAATTCTTTTCTTGCTTGAGAAATTAGTTCTCCTAAATACAAGAAATGATTGAATAATGGACTTAATGATAGATATATCGAGGGGAGTATTTGGAATCGTGTTTTTATTGCTGGTATGTTATCTGCTTTCATCCAATAGAAGATTTATTGACTGGCGTTTGGTTGCAGTAGGGATGGCTGCACAATTAATTTTTTTGGTAGCCATCCTGAAGGTGAGTTTTATCAATATGATTTTCGAATATATGGCCCGCTTTTTTCAGCAGATTCTTAAGTATTCTGAAGCTGGTGCCAAATTTTTATTTGGCAGTATTGTTACTGAGCTGGACTCATTTGGATATATTTTTGCATTTCAGGTACTACCAACAATTGTATTCTTTTCTGCTTTTTCAGCAATTTTATATTACTTCGGTATTTTACAGAAGATCATTTATGTATTCGCATGGGTAATGTCCAAGACAATGCGTTTAAGTGGTCCTGAGAGCCTTGCAGCAGCAGGAAATATCTTCCTGGGTCAGACTGAAGCTCCATTGATAGTAAAGCCATATTTGGAAAACATGACAAAATCAGAGTTATTATGTCTGATGACAGGAGGTATGGCCACAATTGCAGGAGGGGTATTTGCTGCTTATATTGGATTTTTGGGAGGCACAGATCCTGAGATGCAGGTTTATTTTGCCAAGCATCTACTGGCTGCTTCCATCATCTCTGCTCCTGCTGCTATCGTTGCAGCGAAGATGCTTTATCCGGAGACAGAGAAAAAAGACCTGTCAAAGCAACTTGAAATGAGTGGAGATGTGGGGAATAATTTACTGGATGCCATTTCAAGAGGTACAACGGATGGTTTAAAGCTCGCTATCAATGTCGGGGCTATGTTGCTGGTTTTCACTGCCTTAATATACATGGCTAATAGCATTCTTGTAAATACAATTGGAGAATGGACCGGTCTGAATGAAAGAATCATAGCAGCTACGGATGGTAGATTTGAAGGCTTGACATTGACATATATTTTAGGGCTGGTATTTGCTCCTGTGGCCTGGATACTCGGAACTCCTTCCGAAGACATACTTGTCATAGGTCAATTATTGGGGCAAAAAACTGTATTGAATGAGTTTGTAGCTTATGCTGAATTGAATAATTTAAGAACAGCAGGAGTTCCTATTTCTGACAAAGGTCTCATAATTGTCACGTATGCATTGTGCGGATTTTCCAACTTTGCTTCAATTGGTATACAGATTGGAGGCATAAGTTCCCTTGCTCCTGGACAACGCAAGAACCTGACAGAATTTGGAATCAAAGCACTCATTGGGGGTACAATAGCCTGCTTTCTGACTGCTGCTCTTGCCGGAATATTCTATTGACAACGACAATTTTTTTCATATATTAATGATCAATTTCACATGACACGATTTTCATCCCCCGGGAAAAATCTCTTTTGGATAAAGGGATTTTCCATCACAGCTATTGCTATTTTCGCCTGCCAAAATCCAAAAAAAGAAGAAATGATCTCCCCTCCCATTGCAAAAAAGATAAATAAAGAACTGAGTATCCACGGTGATACACGCATTGATCCATACTATTGGTTAAATGACAGAGAGGATCCGGAAGTGATTGCCTATCTGAACGCTGAAAACGAATATACGGCCAAAATGATGGCGCACACCGATGCGCTTCAAAAGCAATTATTTGAGGAAATGAAAGAAAGAATTGTTCCTGACGATTCATCCACACCATATTTATCAAATGGATTTCTCTACTATTCAAGATATGAGACTAATAAGGATCATCCTATCTATTGTAGAAAAACTGCGGAAGCAAACGCTACTGAAATCATAACCCTGGATGTCAACGAACTGGCGAAAGATTATGATTACTACAGTGCAGTTGGCCTGAATGTGTCTCCTGATAATAATATCCTTGCTTATGGACAGGATACCGTGAGCAGAAGGTTGTACACCATTCAATTCAAAAATCTGGAAACCGGCGAACTGCTGAGCGATAAAATCCCGAATGCAACAGGCGGTGTAGTGTGGGCAACTGATAGCAAATCAGTTTTCTACACACAAAAAGATTTAACAACCCTAAGATCGCATCAAATCAAACACCATATCCTGGGGACTGACCCTGCAACAGACAGATTGGTCTTCGAAGAGAAGGATGAAACCTTCAGCGTCTATGTGACATCCTCGAGGTCAAAGAAATACATATACATAGTGAGCGGAGCTACTGTGTCTACTGAAGTTCAAATCCTGGATCCGGCACAACCATTAAAAGCACCTGTAATATTCCAGCCCAGAGAAAGGGACCATGAGTACAGCGTAACTGAATCGGATGGCAAATTTTACATCGTAACCAACTGGCAGGCGAAAAACTTCAGGTTGATGTCATGTGATCCTTCCAATACAAATAAATCAGCCTGGAAAGAAGTATTGCCGGAAAGAAACGATGTATTGCTTGAGGATGCTTCGGGATTTGCAAAGCATCTTGTCCTGAGTGAAAGAAAAGAAGGGATTGTTCAGATAAGGGTAAAATCATCTACCACCGATAATTATGTCAAATTTCCTGAAGCTTCTTATGTGGCCGGTTTAGGCCCGAATGCAGAGTATGACACAGATAAAATACGATTGGTATACAACTCATTGACTACTCCGAATACGGATATGGATTACAGCATAAGTACTCAAAAACTGGAGGTAATCAAAGAAAAGGAAGTACGGGGCGGATTTGACAAGAACAATTATACGAGTGAAAGAATCTATGCCAGTGCAAGGGATGGCGCGAAAGTTCCGCTTTCAATTGTCTATAAAAAAGGCACTAACAAAGACGGCAAGTCTCCTCTCCTGCTCTATGCATACGGATCGTATGGGTACAGTATGGATCCGGGATTTATCATGAATATGATCAGTCTTCTGGACAGAGGATTCATATTTGCCATCGCGCATATTCGTGGAGGCCAGGAGATGGGAAGAGCCTGGTATGAAGATGGTAAATTGCTCAAAAAGAAAAATACATTTACTGACTTCATTGATTGTGCTGAGTTTCTGATCAAAGAAAACTATACAGCTACTGACAGATTATTTGCTGAAGGAGGCAGTGCAGGAGGATTATTGATGGGTGCTGTGGTAAATATGAGACCTGATTTATTCAAAGGAGTCATAGCTGAAGTAGCCTTCGTGGATGTTGTCACAACGATGCTGGATGAAACCATCCCTTTGACCACCGGAGAATACGATGAATGGGGTAATCCAAATGATAAGATTTACTATGATTACATGAAATCCTATTCACCATATGACAATGTCACAGCTCAGGAATATCCTGCCATGCTGGTTACTACAGGACTTCATGATTCACAGGTGCAATACTGGGAGCCTGCAAAATGGGTAGCCAAGCTTAGAGCCACCAAAACCGGAGACAATCCATTATACCTGTACACGGACATGTCAGCCGGGCACGGCGGTGCAGCGGGGCGCTACAAGAGACTGCATGATGTAGCGAGAGTGTATGCTTTTATGATTGATTTGGCGGGGAAGGGGGAATAAAACTGAAGTTATATTTGTTAAGATACTGCCTGAATTTGAGAATATCATGTTCAGGCAGCTATGTTGTTCAAAGTTTTTAACAAAACCATTAACTAGGGTATTGCCGAGCTGCTAAAAAGAAACTCCGATTCAATTGAAATTAAGAGAAAGATAATGAAGAGACAGTATGCATGGATTCTGATAGGTATTTCATTCATAATATTGTATTTTAATACAGGATTCTATTTGAATACAGCTGTCTCATTAAAATATGAAGTTGATCATCCTAGAATGATGAAAGGAAATGATAGAGCAATTGAAATTAGGGAGAGTGAATTGAGGAAAAACTACAATTTAAGCATTGGAATCTACTTTATTTGCATTGCGTCTATTGGAACTAGTATTTAATTACTTTCCAGGAAAAACCCCAATCCAGATTAGATTGATTTACCCTCCTAATGGCCTTAAAGTCCATGTGAGATGTTTATAAAAACAATGAATATTACTTGAGACCAGAGAAAAACAACGAAGCATTATCTTTTAAGCTAGCAAACAACTGTTCCTTACCACTAATAAATAAGGTATACCAATTTGTATCGAGAATAATAAGCACCTTCAAAGCTTTTGCGGATTAAGAAATTTCAAACCTGGGATGTTGGCAAAATCTTTTTCATTACTGCTAATTAGAGAATATCTGAAAGCTAAAGCAGTGGCGGCAATTATAGCATCAGGTGTTTTAATTTTTTTGCCCTTACGTATAAGGATACATTGTGCAATGACTTCAGGACTAATATTGAGTACACTGCAATCAGCAATAAATTCTTTTACACTGAGTGTAGTTAATTCATCTGTACTCCAACACAAAAGTTCAATCTGAGAAATGATGGAAATTTTTGGAACGTCATTGATAACATTGTCCATGAGCATCATTCCAGTTGGAGCAAAAGAAGCAGATAGATAATCCGACACAACATTAGTATCCATTAAATACTGTTCCATTCGCTTCGCATTTGCTTAATGTGTTCGTTAAGATCTTGCCCCTGTGCTTTGCTCAGAATTCCTTTGTATTTTTCAGAAAGTTTCGTTTTCTCTTGATCAAAGTTTTCTTCCAAAACAATAATCAAGTCCAATTCTTCCAACTCATGAATAAGCTTTATTGCTTTTTGGTTGGTCACTTGTATCAGCATCGTATTATTCATAAATATTAATATTTAGAATGCAAAAAGGAAATAATTGATTGCAAAGATATGAATCACAAATAGCATTTAGTTTCCATTCTTTAGAACAAAACTTTACTCATTATATCTTGCCTGATTCAATAACGCAAATCAGGAGGTTTTTAATTCATTTGTCAATTCAATTTCAATCAGGGTATGATTAATGGCGTAACCCTTTGTTCAATTCAGGTTCTCGTATGTAAAAAAATTGTTAAGTTTGCAGCGTATTTGACAAAAGAACGAGATGGAGGAATTTAGAGAATCATTGTTGATACTAATATCAACTCCGATTTATGTATTGGTTATTGGACTAGAGTTACTACTATCCTACACAAGTAGTCATCAGCGGTATTCTACAAAAGGTATTCTGACAAACCTCTACCTGATGCTCTGCAATATGAGTATTGATTTATTATTCCGGGGTGTCAGCCTTTTATTTCTCAATTATTTTTACAGCATTCATGTGATCAGTATTGAGCATGTGGTATTGTACTGGTTCATTTTATTGATTGCAGAAGATTTTGTTTTTTACTGGCTGCATTGGGCGGATCATCATATTCGATTGTTTTGGGCGGTGCATGTGACACATCATTCCTCAGAAGAATTCAATCTCACTGTTGGATTTAGATCATCTGTGTTTCAGCCATTGTATCGGTTTATTTTCTTCATTCCCTTAGCCTGGCTGGGATTTCAACCGCTGGATATCATGTTCATGTATTCAGCGACCCAGATTTATGGAATCCTGATCCATACTCAGTACATAGGCAAACTTGGCATTCTGGATCATATCCTTGCCACGCCTTCCAATCACAGAGTGCATCATGGTTCTAATATCAGATATCTCGACCGCAACATGGGAATGATATTCATTTTCTGGGATAAGCTGTTTGGTACATTTGAAGAAGAGACTGAGCATGTGAAATTTGGCCTCACCACTCCCCTGCAATCTCACAATCCTCTTAAAATCATCTTTCACGAATGGGTGGATATGTACAAAGACGTCATGAATGCTCCTGATTGGCATTCCAGGTGGATGTACATTTTTGGTCCTCCGGGATGGAGTCATGATGGGAGCAGGAAAACAAGTGATCAGTTGAGGGCGGAGATGGGACAGCTTCGTTAAAGCGGTTAAGCGTTGAGCCGGAAACAGCCACGTCGAGGCGTTAAGGAGTTGAGGCGTTTAATCGCTAACAGCCGGTTAACAGCCTCGTTAAAGCGTTAAAGCGGTGAAGCGTTAAACCGGAAACAGCCAGTAGAAGATCCATTTACAATTTACCTTTGGAACAGCTATAGAAACAGCCTATTAAACAGCCGGGTGAGCATCCAAATTCAATATTCAGATAGCTAAAGTAACTGCTAAAACACCATAATTTTACCGCTTGAATATGCTCCATCAGGTGAGAAAACGTTCACTATATACATTCCCGGTTTGAAATCAGTAAGTTGAATGAAGCTGCCATTTTCAGATTTACGTTCCTGAACCGGCATTACCACTCCCTGAAGATTCAAGACCGAAATCCGGATATTCTGAGAAATGTGTGAAACATATAGCTCTGAACCTGACGAAGCAAGAGTTGGAGATATCCTAAGGCTATTACTAGATGAAGATATATTTTGAAAGGATGTCAGCACTCCGGGATCGCCCCATTCTTCCTCGCCTTTTTTATAGTATTCTATTCGCTCAGAAGTTGTACTACTACCACCCAAACCCGACGAGTAAGAATATCTATAAGGACCACCAAGTCCATCCACATATTCAGTAATAAATACACTAGAATTTGAGAATTGAATAAAATGATAACATTGTGAGAAATGATCCCAACCTAATTCATGATACCGCTGAAAAAACTGTCTCCTGTTATAATAATTTGAATTAGACCTGGAAATAACCGCATTTACAAGTGGAATGTTTTCAGTATCTGAATTAGCAAAAGTAATTAATGGCGGAAATGAATCAAGACTTTGCCAAAAATCATTCTTGGGTAATGTAGTATCCACTATCCTGTCACTCGTTAATGATTGTTCATTTTCCGCGGAAACATTATAAGTCTTCAGATGCCACGTAAAGTCCACGGAAGAATGATCTGAAGCCCAATCACTTTTTAAAACTTCGATGTGTTGACGTGAAATATTTCCGTTTTGATTTCTCTGAGATACAATTATATCACCAGGCTGCAAATCGAAGACATTGCGAAAGTTGAATTTACGAAAATCAGAATCATGAAATTCCTCATTACTATTATAGATTTTTAAAATTGGAAAGGTATCTACGTAATAACCTGGCGGAGTAAACATAAAATTAGATAGTTGAGGAATCTCCAGTAATCCTCTTTTTGTGGAGAATTTTATAATCGGGTGAAAAGGAAATATTCCGGATAGAAGATCAGGATTAATGTGCGCCTCTAATTTTATTGTTTTGATCCATTCATCGGGTAATTGCCCCTGAATAACAGAGAGCATTTGCCCCCAAATTCCTGATCCATTTAGAAGAGGATATGCCTCCCAATTCTCGCCCACAGAAGCTTGAGTCATAACTGTAAATGAACTACCCTGACCCAAATCAAAAATCCAGGTACTATCAGATAAGATTTTAACAGATTTACCTAAGACAGTACTCATATCAGGGTTCATAGCACAACCAAATAATCCTCCTATGTTAATTACTGGACCATATCCAAAAGGTGTCCTGCTAATTGGATTCGCACTAAAGGACCACATGTCTTCAAAGATAACAGTCACCTGACCAGGGATTTCAAAATTTATGGATTTTACTTTTACATTATGATATCGATCATGATCATTGTATTGAACTCGAAAAGTCTCGTAAGTGTCTAATTGCAATGGCATAAAAAAACCACTCTGAGCAATCAATCCATTACTGAGTCCAACAAAAATAAGCAGCCACAAAAATTTAACTGGAGGATAAAGTTGTACCATACACAAATTGATTTAATCAATTGTAAATGTGTTAAGTACTACAAAATCAAGGAAAACGCTGCAAGAAATCTGAAAATCAGCTATTATTGCAAGATTACTATCATCTTACATGAAATATAAATATACAAGGTTCTAGCTGAATTTCCTGACTGGAGTTGATCGATTTTGGATCATTTTTAGTCCTCCTTAGGTAGGGAATGATTGGTTTTACCGGATCAGTTTATAATCTGAAATTAATAAGCCGGGCGATAAGTGTAACTTACTTGACAAATTCCTGATCATATCAACCGTAAGTTTTCTTTTCTTGCTGAGAATCTCAGAAACACGACTTTTGCCACCAATGGCATCCACTAAATCAACTTGTTTTAATTGCAACTCTTCCATTCTGATTTTTATTGCTTCTATTGGATCAGGAGCATCAATTGGAAAATACTTCTTTTCATATTCATCTATTAATGAACCCAGAATGTCAGCTTCATCACTTTCAGGAGTACCGGATTTAGCATCAAAAATCAGATCCAGTCTTTTCAATGCCTGTCGGTAATCCAAATCATTTTTAATTGGTCTAATATTCATATATGGTTATTAAATCGTGTTCGCATCAATTTTATCATATTCAACATGAGTGCCAAAAAATCGGATAAAAATCCACTGTTTTTCATAATTAATTTTTACAATTAATCGATAAGCATTCCCCCGGATATTAAAAACAATTCTTCCGCTTTTCAAGACACTTGCACTCGAGTAGGTTTGCTTTACTTCATTAGGGGTCCTCCAAATAGAATTCATAGCTGTTTCATACCAAGTTTTCAGATACTGCTCAGAATCAGGATACAACTCCCAATAATCTCTCAATGTACTTTTGGAATAAATTCGTTCCATTCACAATCATTACTCATGCAAATATAAGAATTGAATTCGCAATTTGGGAACTTTAATTCACTAAAACGGTAAAATTCTATTGCCATTCCTTGAACTACAAAGAAAGAATTCCTCAAAAACTCAATCTCACAGCCTCCGAATCTTAATATTCCTGAACCAGATATTGTCCCCATGATCCTGCAAAGAGATTCTCCCTTTCTGATATTGAGAGAATCCGGGCATGTCCTTGAACTTACTGCCGGCAACCATAGCCTTCCATGCATCATCCCACATTTTAGTTTCAACCACTTTTACACCATTCAGATGAAACTCCAGCATGCTGTCTTTTGAGATAATTTCTACCTGATTCCATTCACCCGGAGGATATACCGGTTCGGAGGATGAAGCAATCAGGTCATATAAATCACCTGCACGATGCTTTGTAATCTTGCCGTCATTATGCGCATCATTATCCAGAATCTGCATTTCAGGTCCGGTCTCCCATGTGTTTTTGTATTTGGAGGTATCTTCATTTACATAAAACATGATACCACTATTGCCTCCGGGAGCCAATTTCCAGTCCAATTTGAGATGAAAATTTTCGTATTCTTCATTGGTCAAAATATCTCCTCCATCTCCTTCATTCCAGGATGCTTTGTTTTCAGCGTCCAGATAGATGGTACCATCTGCTACTTTCCAGCCTGCGCCTGTTTCAGATTTGCCATAACCATGCCATCCATCTTTAGTTATCCCATCAAAAAGCAAGACCCAGCCTTCCGCCTGTTCTTCTGAACTGAGCATATTTTCAGCCATCTCTGAATTGTCTTTAGATTCCATATTACTGTCAGTATTTTCTGAGTTTGTTGAGCCGCAATTTGAAAAAACTAAACCCATTACCAAACTAAATAGCAGCAAACCTGTCTTGTTCATAAATGTAATTTTTAATATTTCTTTTAATTAAATCCCTGTTGAAAATTGAATAATAAACCATAAAAATCAGATACCCAATATTTTGCGATTGGCAGCTTCATCTGCTCCGGAATCTGCAAAATCATCAAATGCCTTATCTGTCACCTGAATGATATGCTGCTGAATAAAAGGCGCTCCTTCCGCCGCCCCCTGCATAGGATGCTTAATGGCACATTCCCATTCCAGCACTGCCCAGCCGCTGTAATCATATGTGGCTAATTTGCTAAAGATAGCACTAAAATCCACCTGACCATCCCCCAGCGAACGGAACCTTCCGGCTCTGTTCAACCAGGATTGATACCCGCCATAAACACCCTGCTTGCCTGTTGGATTAAACTCGGCATCTTTTACATGAAACATTTTGATGCGCTCATGATAATGATCTATATAAGTAAGATAATCAAGACATTGTAAAATGAAATGCGATGGATCATATAACAGACAAGCCCGCGGATGATCATTCACTTCTTTCAAAAACATCTCATAAGTGATTCCGTCATGCAGATCTTCCCCGGCATGCACTTCATAGCACAAATCAACTCCGGCATCTTCGTACACATCCAGGATTGGCTTCCATCTTTTACCCAATTCCCGAAATCCCAATTCCACCAAACCCGCAGGTCGCTGAGGCCATGGATAGACATTTTGCCACATCAATGCGCCACTAAAAGTAGCAGCAGCATTCAACCCAAGATTCCGGGATGCCTGCGCTGCATATTTTACCTGTTGAACTGCCCATTCCTGCCGTCCGGAAGGATTTCCTCTAAGATGTTCAGGAGCAAATCCATCAAACATCACATCGTAAGCCGGATTTACAGCCACTAATTGACCCTGTAGATGAGTAGACAATTCTGTAATCTGCATACCATGACTTTCCACAATTCCTCTCACTTCATCAGCATATGTCTGACTCGTTGCTGCCAATTCCAGATTGATGCATCTGGCATCCCAGGTCGGAATCTGAACTCCTTTATACCCCAGCCCACTGAGCCAGCCACATATATTACTCAAAGAATTAAAAGGCGCTTCATCTCCCATAAACTGAGCGAGAAATACACCGGGACCTTTCATTGTCTTCATTTATTGACTATATTTTTTGTTTTTGCACATGAATTTGGCGTGTGAATGTGATGTCTTTCTGCAGCTACGCTTTGAAAGGTGATGTTTTTTCAGGGGACAAGCCCTGAAAAAGTGATGTCTCTCCGAGGTGATGTGCTTGCGCAACCACGGACTTTCAGTTAATTCAACACACTTTAGTGTCGAATGGGAAACGCTGCCTTTGTTGTTCTCTCAACACGCTCTCTCTGATATCAGCTGATTGTCCTGAGACGAGACGCAATGAATTGCGTCACAAAATTGCAACCCTGCATCAAATCCTCTTTTGGTCTGCTTTGGCGGTTAAACCAGCAACGCCTGTTCAATTGGCTGTTTCAACTTTCAACTAAATACGGCTGTTCAATCGGCTGTTTCATCGCGAAGTTTTGCTTCGCGCCACTCGCGACCTGCGGTTCGACAATTCAACAATCGCGAGGTTCGCTTTGCTCATAGTGAGGTTCCTTCGTCACTCACCATCTGCGACTGCGCGACCTGCGGTTCGGCAATTCGGCAATTGGTTGTTCTATTGGCTGTTTCACTTTCAACTTTCAACTTTCAACTAATAACCGGCTGTTCAACTCATCACTCATCACTCATCACTCATAATTCATAACTGGCTGTTCATTCGCGAGGCACCCTGCGGGAGCTGCGCGACCTTCGGCTCATATCTCATCTCTCATAGTTTATATCTCCACCCGGAACGGAATCCACTTCTCATTACTCTCGCTACTCTTCACCACATGATCAATAAATGCCATTCCCCTTACCCCATCTTCCACTCCGGGAAAATCAAAAATTGAATCATCATACGCTTCATTGTTCAATCTCGCAGAAACTGCCATTGCAAAATTTCTGTAAATGTTGGCAAATGCTTCAAGATATCCCTCCGGATGACCACCGGGAGTGCGGGCATTCTGTGAAGCAGCAGCTCCTAAATATCCATTCCCGGCACGATAGATCTGTGCAGGGCCTTCCAGAGGTTTGTAAATTAATGTATTCGGTTCCATCTGATGCCATTCAAGACCTCCATCTTCACCGTAAATGTGGATTCTTAGATCATTCTCTTCTCCTGCTGCTACTTGCGTGGCAGTTAAAATTCCCGAAACTCCTTCAGAAAATTGTAACATCACCATTCCATCATCATCCAGTTTGCGGCCATCCACAACGGTATTCAACATTGCATTTATTGCTTTTACTTCCAATCCTGAAATATATTCTGCCAGATTAAAAGCGTGCGTGCCTATATCACCCATAGCTCCGCATTTACCAGACTTCTTGGGATCAGTACGCCAGCTGGCCTGCTTGTTCCCTTCCGATTCCGACAACCTGCTGAGCCATCCCTGATGATAGTGTACATAAATTTTTCTAAGCTGGCCCAGTTTACCTTCTTTAACCATTTGCCGGGCTTGCTTCACCATTGGATAACCGGTATATGTATGTGTCAAACCCAGCAGCAATCCAGTTGATTTTACTTTTTCAGCTAATTCAATGGCTTCCCTGCTATTCAAAGTCATTGGCTTCTCCAGTAAAACATGGAAACCATGCTCCAATGCCAGCATTGCCGGTTCAAAATGAGCAAAATTGGGTGTAACGATTGAAACAAATTGCATTCTTAAATCTTCAGGAAGAGCAGCTTCCTTTTCGAGCATTTCCCGATAAGAATCATATACTCTGGAAGGGTCTATAAATAGATTCCTCCCACTTTCAGCAGAAACTGCAGGATCTGAACTGAATGCCCCGGCCACCAATTCAATCATACCATCTCCCAATGCAGCAAACCGGTGAATGGCACCTATGAAGGCCCCTGTCCCCCCACCTATCATTCCCATCTTTATTTTTCTTCTCATTATTTATTCAATTAACTCAATTTCATCTTAAAATAACCCTATTCCTGATATAATTGACTGTCTTTTATAGCATTTAAATACATCGGCAATTTACGGTAAGACAGCCTGAATATTTTTTTTATTGGCTGCGTAAAAATATTTTGTTCGGCATACTGATCTAATCAGCAAATTTTAATACTTTGACGCCTTATTGTAAAAAATACACAATCCCAAGTGATGCGAATATATGCAATATTAAGATTGTCACAATTATAAACCATGATATTAACAAATTTTCAACATAGAAACCATTCTAACAATTTGATTTATGTATACAAAATGTATTGGCAGCAGATTGGTGTAAACATCGGGTTGAGCAATAATTAATTTCCTATTTAGACTCCGTGACCTAATAAGTTTTGGCAACAGCAATATTTTTAGGAATTATATTACATTAGCATTTCTATATAACAGGTTAATCTTAACAAGATCAGAAGTATAAAACATAAGCCGGCAAATGAATACAACAATCAGGTTCAAACTTTCCTTCATGATGTTTCTGGAGTTTTTTATCTGGGGATCATGGTTCGTCACATTGGGTACCTTTTTAAGTCAAAAACTGAATGCCACCGGACTTGAAACTGCCAATGTTTTTTCAACGCAATCCTGGGGAGCTATCATTGCACCATTCATTATTGGACTGATCGCTGATAAATATTTCAATGCGGAAAGAATTCTGGGTGTACTGCATATTTTGGGAGCTATTTTAATGTATCAGATGTATCAGGCAACAGATGTGAGTGTTTTTTATCCATATGCCCTTGGATACATGATTCTATACATGCCTACTCTGGCCCTTGTTAATTCTGTTTCTTTCAGACAAATTTCAAATCCTGAAAAAGACTTTTCGTCCATCAGAATATGGGGAACTATCGGTTGGATTGCAGCCGGTCTCAGTATCAGTTATATATTCATGTGGGACAGTGGTGTAACCATGCTGGAAAACACATTTTTGATGGCATCAATTGCTTCACTAATACTGGGGCTATTCAGTTTTACATTGCCTAAAACGCCACCCATCAAAAAGGCTGCTAATGAAAAAAGCAGCATCAGTGATATTCTTGGATTGGATGCCGTTAAGCTTTTGAGTGACAGAAATTTCCTGGTATTCTTTGTGTCTTCGGTGTTGATTTGTATTCCGCTTGCTTTCTATTATCAAAATGCAAATTTATTTCTCACAGAAATCGGGATGGAAAATCCCACAGGAAAGATGACTATCGGGCAAATTTCTGAAGTTTTTTTCCTTCTTCTTTTGCCATACTTCTTTACCCGGTTTGGTTTTAAAAATACAATTTTGGTGGGTATGCTGGCCTGGGCGCTGAGGTATATTTTATTTGCATATGGAGATGCCGGATCAGGAACTTATATGCTCATTCTTGGTATAGCACTTCATGGAATTTGCTACGATTTCTTCTTTGTATCCGGCCAAATATATACTGATGCAAAAGCTGGACCGAAATATAAAAGCTCTGCACAGGGCCTGATCACACTGGCTACTTATGGAGTAGGACAGCTAATCGGATTCTGGGTAGCAGGATATGTCGGAGACCATTATACAGATTTAAGAACAGGGGACCCTGGAGTATTTTGGGAACAAGTGTGGCTGATTCCGGCAGTAATAGCCTTTGCAGTAATGCTGCTTTTTATGATATTTTTTAAAAATGAAAAAACGAAAAAGTCAGCTGTCGACTCCGTTCATGTTCCCTCTTAAAACAGCGGAATAAATGGGATAGACAGCGTTTCAATATCATCCAATATGGAAAATAGAAGAGATGTGATTAAGAAAATAGCGGCCGGGCTCACGACGGCAATGGTTTTACCTGTGCTGGGATCTTCATGGGAGGAAAGCAAAAAAATGTCATCCAATCCCATCAGGCATTCGGTTTCCAAATGGTGCTATGGATTTATGAGCTTAGCAGAATTGTGTAAAGTTGTGAAGAAAATTGGTTTCCATGCCATTGACTTAGCCGGACCAAAGGAATGGAATATTCTCAAAGAACATGGTGTTGACTCCTCTATGTGCAATGGAGCAGAAATCGGACTGACGGAAGGATGGAACGACCCAAAAAATCATGCTGTATTAGTTAAAAATTATCTGGAGCATATCGATCTGGTCGCCAAAGCCGGTTATAAAAACCTCATTTGTTTTACCGGAAATAAAAATGGAATGGATGATGAAACAGGATTGAATAACTGCGTGGCAGGTCTGAAAAAAATCATGAGCGAAGCGGAGAAAAAGGGAGTCATTATTCAACTGGAATTATTCAACAGCAAGGTAAATCACCCCGATTATATGGCAGATAATTCTGCTTTTGGTATTGAACTTTGTAAAAGACTTGACTCTCCAAACTTTAAATTGCTATACGATATTTATCACATGCAAATCAGCGAAGGTGATATCATTAATACGATCAGACAACATCATCAATACTTTGGACACTATCATACAGCAGGTGTACCTGGAAGAAATGAGATTGATGATACACAGGAATTATATTATCCTGCCATCATGAGAGCTATTTCTGAGACAGGATTTACAGGATATGTGGCACAGGAATTTATTCCTACCGGTAAATCGGATGAAGACAAAATTAAAGCATTAGCAGATGCCATTCGCATTTGCACCATTTGATATCATTTAAATAAAGCATTTAATCGAAAATAACATGGCAGACAACACTTATGATGCAATCGTGATCGGATCCGGGATTTCCGGCGGATGGGCAGCCAAAGAACTTACTGAAAAGGGCCTCAAAACTATCATGCTGGAAAGAGGCCGCAATATCGAGCATGTCGAAGACTATATCAATGCCAATAAACATCCCTGGGAATTTCCACATGCTGGAGGGAGAACTCAGGAAATGATTACCAATTATCCTGTATTGAAAAGAGATTATCCTCTCAATGAAAAGAACCTTGATTTTTGGGTAAATGAAAAAGAAAGTCCTTATACAGAAGTTAAAAGATTTGACTGGTTCAGAGGCTATCATGTCGGCGGAAGATCCTTGTTGTGGGGAAGACAAAGTTACAGATTCAGCGATCTGGATTTTGAAGCCAATTTAAAGGATGGTATTGCTGTAGACTGGCCTATCAGGTACAAAGATATTGCAGAATGGTATAGTTATGTGGAAAGATTTGCAGGTATCAGTGGTTCCAAAGAAGGTATTCCTGAACTTCCGGATGGAGAATTTCTTCCGGCAATGGAACTCAATTGTGTAGAAAAAGATGTCGCAGATCGAATCAGAAAGCATTATAATGACAAACGCCGGATGATTATCGGAAGAGTTGCAAATATAACTGAACCGCTTCCCGGCCGGATTAATTGTCAATACAGAAACAAGTGCTGGCTGGGCTGTCCTTTTGGAGCTTATTTTAGCACACAATCCTCTACACTTCCTGCAGCAGTTGCAACTGGAAATCTGACTCTCAGACCTTTTTCCATTGTCACAAAACTGATTTATGACAAGGACAGCAAAAAAGCAAAAGGAGTAGAAATTATAGATGCTGAGACCAATCAAACTTATGAATATTTTGCAAAGGTCATTTTCGTTTGTGCTTCTTCATTCAATTCAACCTGGATTCTGATGAACTCTGCAACTGACGTTTGGCCGGAAGGACTGGGTAGTAGCAGCGGTCAGCTTGGTCACAATGTGATGGACCACCATTTCAGAGTAGGTGCAGGGGGTAAACCTCAGGGATACGATGATAAATACTATTTTGGAAACCGCCCCAATGGAATCTATATTCCCCGCTATCAGAATTTACCGGGTGGACCCAAAAGAGATTATCTGCGTGGTTTTGGATATCAGGGGGGAGCCGGGCGAGGTGATTGGGGTCGCTTTATTGCAGAATTGGGCATTGGTAAAGATTACAAAAATGCATTAAGTGAGCCGGGTGACTGGAATATGGGCATCACTGCTTTTGGAGAGATTCTTCCTCACTATGATAATAAAATTTCTCTGGATCGCACTGTCACTGACAAATGGGGATTACCTGTACTTTCCATCGATGCAGAGCTGAAAGAGAATGAATTAAAAATGAGGGAAGACATGAAAAATGATGCTGTAGAAATGTTGGAAGCGGCGGGGTTGAAAGATGTCTATCCTTATGAAGGCGATTATAGTATGGGAATGGGGATTCATGAGATGGGTACTGCCCGTATGGGAAGAGATCCGAAAACTTCAGTGCTCAATGGCAATAATCAGGTTTGGGACGCTCCTAATGTGTTCATTACAGATGGTTCCTGCATGACCTCATCAGCAGCAGTGAATCCTTCTTTGACATACATGGCTTTGACAGCACGCGCTGTAGATTTTGCGGTGAAAGAATTGAACAAGCAGAACTTATAATCAAACACAGATGCTATGCAATCAGAAAAGCCAAACATTCCAGTAGAATCCTCTGTCAACAGAAGAGATTTTCTGAGAAATTCAAGTCTTGCCGCATTAGGATTCATGATAGTTCCCAGACATGTACTAGGTAAGGGATTTGTTGCGCCCAGTGACCGCTTAATGGTCGCAGCTGTGGGTGCCGGTGGAATGGGCGGAGGTGATATTGCAGGTGTATTTAAAAGTGGAAGAGCTGAGATTATCTCCTTGTGCGATGTGGATGACAGGAGGTCGGTGAAAAGCAGAACAGATTTCCCAAAAGCTACCTACTACAAGGATTGGAGGGTGATGCTGGATAAAGAAAAGGGTATTGACTCAGTGACCATCTCAACACCTGACCATAATCATGCGGCACCTGCATTAGCTGCCATGTCAATGGGCAAACATGTATATGTTCAAAAACCTTTGACGCATGATATTTATGAGGCAAAAATCCTGACTCAGGCTGCTGCTAAGTATAAGGTTGTCACCCAGATGGGTAATCAGGGATCATCCGGAGATGGCGTTCGTTTGCTTAAAGAATGGTATGATGCAGGCGTCATCGGAGACGTGCATACAGTGTATTGCTGGACAGACAGACCTGTCTGGCCTCAGGGAATTTCCTGGCCGAAAGCCGCAGGATCTGTTCCTTCGGAATTAGACTGGGATCTTTGGTTGGGCACAGCTCCTTATAAAGAATACGTGGACGGACTCGTTCCTTTTAACTGGAGAGGCTGGTGGGATTATGGAACCGGGGCATTGGGTGATATGGGCTGCCATATTGCTGAGCCTGCATTTTCGGTATTAAATCTTAAATATGCAAAAGAAGTGCAGGCCAGCGTAGGCTCAGTTTATGTGGATGAATTTGTCAGAGGATATTTTCCTGAAAGCTGTCCGCCATCCAGCCATGTAATCCTTAAGTTTCCAAAAACTGATAAAACAGCAGGAGATGTCAAACTCCACTGGATGGATGGTGGAATTCAACCTGAGAGACCGGATGAATTGGCAGCAAATGAAGTATTTGGAGACGGTGGTAATGGCACCCTGTTTATAGGAACAAAAGGTAAAATGATGTGCAGCACCTATGGAGCTAATCCAAGACTACTGCCTGTGTCGAAAACTGATGAAACTAAGGTTCCTCAGAAATATACCAGAGTGGAAGGAGGATCCTCAGGTCATTATAATCAATGGGTAGACGCCTGTATTGCCGGCCATGGTAAAAAGGAGACCAGTTCACCTTTTGAGATCGCAGGTCCACTGACAGAAGCACTTTTAATGGCGAATCTGGCCATCAGAGCTCATGATATTCAGTACCCGAATGCCAATGGAAAGGGATTTAATTATCCGGGGAGAAATCTCAAATTACTGTGGGACAATACACAAATGAAAGTCACCAATTTTGACGATGTCAATCAATTTGTAAGAAGGACTTACCGGGAAGGATACAGTCTCAATTTATAATTTTAAATAAATAAGAATCATGGATAGAAGAGAAGCCGTCAGATATATTTCACTCATAATGGGAGGTACTATCGTAGGCAGTAGTGCCATACTTTCTGGATGCAAAAGCACAACAGGCACACATCAAAACTGGAGCGATGACGATATGGCACTAATAGCCGAAATCGCTGACACAATCATCCCTGAAACCGACTCTCCGGGAGCTAAGGAAGCAAAAGTTGGACCATTTATCGCATTGATGGTAGACGATTGTTATGAAGCAAAAGATCAGGCAGAATTTAGAAAAGGATTGATCCTCATCAATGAGAAAGCGATGCTTGCATATGGTGACAATTTTGTAAAATTAACTCCTGAAGAAAGGACAACTTTACTTAACGAACTGGACAAAGAGCAAAAAGAATATACAAAGAACAAGACATCTGAACAACCTACCCATTATTTCAGATTAATGAAAGAATTAACCACTCTGGGGTATTTCTCTTCTGAATTAGGCGCTACAAAAGCAAGAAGATACAATCCGATACCGGGTAAATATGAGGCTTGCATTGATTATAAACCGGGAGACAAAGCTTTCCATTACGGGTAGAATTCTACAGCTAAATTGACAATCTCTACTTAAACTTAATTTATTCAAAATGTCGCCTTTACACAATCGAAGAAAGTTTATCCATCAGATAGGAATTGCAGGTACGGGAATATGGCTCGCAGGCATGAGCACTCAATGGTCAGCTTGTTCTGAACCAGCAGGTAAAAAAAATGGAGAAAATCCTTCTTTTCATCCTTTTGGAATCCAACTCTGGAGCGTGAAGGAAGATATGGCTGTGGACCCAAAAGAAGTATATAAAAAACTATCAGCAGCCGGCTACACTCAAATAGAAACCTTTGAAGGTGCACAGGGAATATTGTGGGGAATGAGTCCCGCAGAATACAAAACATACCTTGGCGACCTGGGTCTAAGGGCAGTTGCAGGTCATTGTAATATCAATGAAAACTTTGAGCAGAAAGTGGCAGAAGCAACAGAAGTGGGCATGGAATATTTAATCTGCCCTCATATTGGCGCTAATGATTCTCTGGATTATTACAAAGAGCATATTGATAAATTCAATAAATGCGCAGAAATCTGTGCCTCCTCAGGAATCAAATTTGCCTACCACAATCATGATTATTCTTTCCGGCCTGTAGAAGGTGTAATTCCGCAACAATTGATGATGGATTCTACGGACAAAGGAAAGGTGTTTTTTGAAATGGATATTTACTGGGTTGCGCTCGCCGAACAAGATCCGATAGAATGGTTGAATAAATATCCGGGGAGATGGCCACTTGTCCATGTGAAAGATATGGAAGAGAAAACTGAAGACATAGGTTCTACACAGCTTGGAACAGGAAAACTTGACTTCCCTGCACTGCTCAGTACTGCAAAAAGTGTAGGCACTGAATATCTTATAATTGAGCAGGAAAAATTCATTGATATCACCCCTATGGAAGCTGCGAAGCAAAATGCAGCTTATATGAAGCAATTGAAGCTGGGGTAGCGGAGATCGGTTAATCGGTTAATCGATAACAGCCGGAAGAAGAAGGTCCTGCGAGCCATGAACCGCGAGAATAAAAGCCGGTGGGCAAACAGGCATCTGATGTAATACCTTGTGTCTATGTTTAGTAAAAATCACTCCCCAGTCCCGTAAAGGCGCAATCCAGGCAGTCCCGATTTACGGCATGATTAGTGTGCCGTAGGTACACAATGGGAGGCCAGAATAATGCGTACAACAGCATTTCCCCTTGTTTAGAAGTGAATCGAAACCTACATACGTAATTGTCGAAATTCACATACACAAAACTCAAACAAACTCATACCCACAACCCATCACTCAACCGCGAGCTCCGCTTGCACATCACCTCCTAAATAATTTTACTGCGAAGCAGCAAAATTATTTCGGAGACATCACTTTTTCGTGGATTGCCCCACGAAAAAACATCACCTTGCAAGCCGCAGGCGCAGCAAGACACTTGTAGCGAGTGAGGAACGAACCACGCTATCACAGCCCTTCTCTAGCTGCTTCTCGTTACAGTGTAAGTAAAAGTTGCCCCCACCGGCTTCTCTTGTTTTTTCTCAGCAGGTTTCGCAGAAGTGATAGTATAATTTACCTCCATAGAAGAAGTAGCATTATTGATTTGTTCCGGAGCAGTTGATTGCATTGGAGCAATTGTCTGAGCCGGAGCATGGAAGTTGAAATGAATTGTTTTAAAAAATCGAATTTTCACTCCCCTATTCTTATCCACATGAAACTTGAGCATTGATGCTACTCTTTTGGCTTCTGCATCACAGCCATAGCCCAGACCCTGGAGCACTTCCGTCTGAATGACCTCCCCTTTATGATTGATAGTCAGTTTGACACTTACATGTCCGAAAATATTATTTTTACTCGCCTCCTCAGGATACTTCAGGTGCTGCATGATGAATTCTTTCATGGCATTCATTCCACCCGGATATTCAGGCATATGGAGGAAGTTCTTATCTGTTTTAGCTTTTTTCATTCGATATTTTCAATTGCTGGATTCAATATATTACAAAAGTAAACAATATTAGTGGTGAAAGGATCAAATTGAGAATGTGGGTGGCAGTGAGTCGGAATAGTCATGCGTTTAGAAGTTTAATAGTTGAGACGTTTAGTAAACAGTAAAACAGCCAGTTTCTCAAAGATTTCTTTTGAATGGTCACTTCTTTAAGTAACTAACTAGAAATTATAATCCCCAAAAAATGCCTTTTGGGGGATAATAATCGCCAAATCCGGGAAGAAATTATTTAAATTCCCAAGTCCAGAACTTCTGTTAGACACTGCATGTTTCAAAAAACAAGTATATTTGTAAACATAAATTTTCATTTTGGATGACTACAATAACAATTAAAATTGATGAGCGAACAGGAATGGGAAAGGCCATTCTCGAACTTATACGCACTTCTGCCAGAGAAAATAAAGGAATTGAAGTTATTGATCCTCAGAAAAAAGCGGACAACTACAATGATGCATTTGTGGAGAAAATCCTACATTCCCATAAAAATGACAAGCGTATTAGAATA
The DNA here is from genome assembly GCA_022841345.1 of Saprospiraceae bacterium. GTDB lineage: Bacteria > Bacteroidota > Bacteroidia > Chitinophagales > Saprospiraceae > SLDF01. The sequence continues at coordinate 128,063 of JALHRR010000007.1, read as the reverse complement.
AATCCAGAAAAGCTTTGGGAAAGTATTTAATAGAATTTACAGAAACCGCTATCAAAGATTTGCTAAAGCACAAAGCCTCTGGCAACAAGGCTTCAATCATAAAAATAGAGAAAATAATTGCAGAATTACAAGAAGATCCTTTCAACGGAATAGGGCAGCCTAAATTATTGAAGCATCGTTTGAAAGGGTTTTGGTCTCGAAGGATCAATAAAAAAGACAGACTTATTTATTTATGTCCATTTGAATGTAGTTACAATTGAAGTAGTTTCTGCAATCGGCCACTATTCTGATAATTAGCAAGAATTTTGATCCTCAATTTCTACCTTACTTTATTAAATTTACCAAAACATTTATTCTCACATTCAGCTTATCAATTTGAAAAATGCATGGTTTCTCCTGCTTCATCAAGTTGCCCTTCACATTTAAAAACAAACAACAATGAAAATCAAATTTTTACTTTTAGCGCTCCTCTGCACATTAACAGCCAGTCTTTCTGCCCAAACAAAGGAAGAATTGACTGCTCAAAAAACTGAACTGGAAACACAAATAAATGCTTTAAAGGCACAGGTAACTGAAATTGAAACTAAAATAAAAACCGACTTTCCTGATTACGGCTGGAAGAAAGGATTGTTTGGGACTGTGGGGGCAAATTTGACAGGATTCAATAATTGGGTTACCGCTGCCGATCCGGAATCGAGAAACATTACAATTCAGGGAAGCTTCAATGCTTTTGCCAACAAAAATGAAGAGAAGTATTTTTGGAACAATACACTCAATATTAATCTCGGCTGGCAAAGACTGATCAAGGATAATACTATGCCGCTGGAAGAAGAAAAAGAATTCTCTCAGACAGCTGATATATTCAATATCAATTCACTTTATGGATATAAATTAAACTCTAAAATTGCCATATCTGCTTTGGGTGAATACAGAACCAATCTTCTCAATAACTTTAACAATCCCGGTTATCTGGATTTGGGTGTCGGTGCTACCTGGACGCCGATAACTGACCTTATTGTTGTATTTCATCCACTCAATTATAACATCATATTTGCAGATGATGAAAACCTTTACCAATCCTCATTGGGTACCAAAATTTTAGCAACGTATACCAAAACAATTGCAGAAAAATTTAGCTGGAAATCGAACCTTAGCGCTTTTGTAAGTTATAAAGATCCTGATGCACTGTCCAACTATACCTGGACCAATGGTATTTCATTTACAGCCTTTAAGGGAATTGGTGTGGGGATAGAATACGCACTGAGAATCAATAAACAAGAAACGGAAGCTGCAGGATCTGACAAAAATTTACAGCAGTATTTTATAATAGGCCTGACTTACAGTCTTTAATCGATTATAAATTAAAATAAAAAAGCCATCAGAATCCTGATGGCTTTTTTTATTCGATATTCTGAGTACAGCATTATCCTTTTGGCTTTCTCTGAGCTTTCATATTTTCAATATCCTGTATAAATTCCTCAGCTGAAGGTCTGTAACCTGTTTTACCAAGTGCATCAATTTGGTATCCTTTCTTTTCATCCTTTGTCAAATGAAAAACCCATACAGATGGATATCCCTGCACTTTGAATGCTTGCTGGAGGCTGGCATTTTGCTGTTGGATTTCCTGAGGCACTTTTTTCCTTCTCGGAAAGTCCAATTCTAAAAGGACAACATTTTTCTCAGCCCAGTCAATAAATTCAGGTTTGCTGAATACTGCAGCAGTCAGTTTTTTACACCATCCGCACCAATCACTACCGGTAAAATTGGCAAGAATTGGTTTACCTGTTTTTTGAGAAACTTCATAAGCTTCGTCAATATTAACAAGCCATCCCGCATTTTCCGCTTTATACTCTTCTTCCATAGATGCTTCCTGAGCAATTGAGGCTGTTGTGATAGCCATTAACATGCAGAAACTGATGAAGTATTTTAAAGTAGTCATATTCAAAATTTAATAAATGTATTTTTATTTGCTGTGCCGATCTTTGACGATAAAAAGCATCACAATAGTACAACATAAATGACTAATTGTTGAAATATATGTTGCGTTTTAACTGGAATTTAAAGGAATAGTCATGCCTCCGGGCTATTATTAAGATAAAATTTAATAGTCTGCTTCCTTAAAAACAAATGGATTCTGTGCTACTGATGCTTACTAACATTCAAAAAAAAATTAATTTATTATATAACCGGATTTTAAACTCTAAGTCCTTAAGTATCTGATTAATGTTATTAATTTGTGACTGAGGGACCGGTAAATCCCTGAAATAAGAATTCAGCTATATTCATTCAATTTAGGTGGATATAGTATTTTTGCCAAACTCATACAAAAACAGCAGCTTTACATGTCCCTTGTTAAGGATAAATATATAGATTTAAAAGAAGTGATTCGCAAGAAGAATCCGCAACTCGTGCGCTGGATGCCCGAATTTATTCTTAGCTATATTAAGAAGGTATTGCGTGAGGATTCTATCAATGAATTCATGGCCCGAAGAGGCGATCTGCAGGGACTCGAGTTTCTGGCTAAAGTCATTGAAGATTTTGGGATAGAAGTAGAATGTATTGGTGAAGAGAATATCCCCAGAATTCAGCCTGTAATTTTTGCCGCAAACCACCCACTTGGCGGAATGGATGGCATTGTATTCATGCATGTCCTTGGAAAATACAGACAGGACATTAAATTTCTCGTTAATGATGTCCTTTTGAATTTAAAAAACCTGGAAAATTTATTTGTTCCGGTCAATAAACACGGAAGCCAGAGGAGATCCGGACAATCAGGAATTGAGGCTACATATGCCGGAACTGATGCAGTATTAGTTTTTCCTGCGGGTCTTGTATCCAGAAAGCAAAAAAATGGGATCATGGACCTTGAATGGAAAAAAAGCTTTATCAACAAAGCCAAAAAATATGAAAAAGACATTGTTCCCGTATATATTGAAGGAAGAAATTCAAACTTCTTCTACAATTTTGCCCGACTCCGAACCTGGCTTGGCATAAAAACAAATATTGAAATGTTCTATCTGCCCGGTGAGATGTTTGATCAAAAAGGTAAAAAAGTACGCATCCATATAGGAAAACCCATTTCTTACCAGTATTTTGACGGCTCAAAAAGTGAAAAAGAATGGGCTGAATATATGAAACAGCAGGTTTACAGTTTAGCCCCAAGACATTAGTATGGAACAAATCATTGAGCCGGTAGATAGAGCAGTTTTAAAACGAGAGTTGACTGAGGAGCGATTTCTCAGGCATACAAACAATGGCGATAATCATGTGTATCTGGTCAATTTCCATAATGCTCCCAATGTTTTACGGGAAATTGGACGCTTGCGTGAAATCACGTTCCGGGATGCCGGCGGCGGAACCGGGCTTTCTATAGATATAGACGATAACGATACCTGCGAAAGATGCTATGAACAGCTGGTTGCCTGGAACCCAATTGAAGAAGAGATTATTGCAGGATACAGACTTATTCGGTGTGATTTCGCCGGATGGACTGAAGAAGGAGAACACAACCTCTCCACTGCACATCTGTTTGATTTCTCTGAGACTTTCGAGTCAGATTACCTGCCGCATACTATTGAACTGGGAAGATCATTTGTCCAGCCCAAATATCAACCGGTTAAAAATAACAGAAAAGGATTATTCTCACTGGACAATCTCTGGGACGGATTGGGTGCAGTTGTGATTTTGAATCCGGATATCCAGTTTCTCTTTGGTAAAGTAACCATGTACTCGCATTATAATGTAGAAGCCAGAAATGCTTTACTTTCCTTTATGCACCATTATTTTCCCGATACAAGTGTTTTAGTGAGGCCCATCGCAGGCCTGGAGTTGAAGCACGACCCGGCAGAATATAAGCATCTTTTTATTGGTCTTGATTACAAAGAAGGTTATAAAGTCCTGAATTCCTTCGTGAGAGCTCGTGGAGAAAATATACCTCCATTGATAAATACTTATATGAACCTCTCTCCTACCATGAAGACATTTGGTACTGCTATCAACAATGAATTTGGCTCAGTAGAAGAAACCGGTATTCTTATAAAAATTGCGGACATCTATGAATCCAAAAAAAGTCGTCACATCGATACTTTTGAAAGGGACAGATACTTCAAACAGCTTACCTGACCCTATTTCTGATTTACTATGAAAGCCCGGTTTATCTGAATTACATTTTTATCCGGAAAAATATTTTGCCCCCTTACCAACGAACTGTCTGTTATCGTTCGTCTTCCATTTGTTCAACCAAATATTCCCTGAAATTTTAAAGGTATACCCCAAAAACTGCTTTTAAATAATTGTTTAGGCCAGGGAAATTTTCAACAATCACTTTATTAAATTAAAAACAATGAAAACGAAGTTTTTAGCGATCGCGCTATGCGCAGCGGTAATCGGTAGTGTAGGTTTAAGTTCTTGCAAAAAAGAAGTAATTGAACTTCCTCTGGAACAGACAATTGTCGGGAAATGGAATTTCACTTCCTTCAAATTGGACACTTCTGAATATATGGGCACCCTTGTAGACAGTGCCTATATAGAATACAAGGCACTAAAGGATGGCAAAAGGGAATTTACTCAGTTACTTGCTTTTGTGGATGATGATGCGGATGTGATTTCCGGAGAATACACTGTGAATAACAGTACTAAAAATGTGACTATGACAACGGAAGTTAAAACCATCACAAGCAAGATAACTATCAAAGATGGTAAGATGGAATGGGTAAGTACACAGGATGGCAAACCTCTGATTGTCAAAGCCGAAAGAGAATAACCAAACAAAAGAATTGGGAGCAGGTGTTAAGCCTGCTTCCCAATAGCTTGAATCCATTATTCCTTTTGTAAATGAATAAACAAAATATTAAGCCTGAAAAAAACCAAGTCCCGTATGAAACCTATGAGCATTTACCCACAAATATTTGCTGCAATACTTTGTATCCTCTCATATCAGGCTCATTCACAAGCATGGAACAAAGTGGAGACTTTGCCTTCAAATTGGATGACAGCGCTGGCAACAGATGAGGACAAACTCTGGGTAGCAGGAGCAAATAAATTGTATTATTCTGAAGCCAATTCCTCTGATTGGGACAGCACTGCCATAATCCATCCTGAACTCGTGTATATTTCCGATATCCTGATTCATGAGGATATCATTTACGTTACGGACGAATTTAAAGGAATATTTAAAAGTGAAGACGGAGGAATGTCCTGGCAGGATTATAATCAGGGCTTAAATTTCACTCATATAATAGGTGCAACTATCCGTGGTGAAAACATATATGTAGGTACAATAGGTGCCGGAATATATGTCAGAAATCTGAAAACAACTCAGGGTTGGCAATTATTTTCATCAGGTGTTCGCTGGCAAAATACTGAAAGTATTACCAATCTGAACGGTACACTCGTAGCCGGAGCAGGATCCAATGCAACCCTGTACATCAACAAAGAACAAGAAACGCAATGGTCGGAAATTCAATTTGCTACCTTCAATGGCAGCCCATGTGCCCTGCTCGCTGTTGTTGAGTCAGATGACAAATGGATTGCTGCTGGAAATAATGGCATGTATTCCTCTGATGATAATGGTCTAACCTGGAATCAACTCAATATTCATACGGGTTTTATAAGCCAGGCCAGACTCATTGTACATAATGATATCATCTATGCGCATCTTGCAAAATCAATAGGTTCAAGCAAACTGTACTTTTCTGATGATCTGGGAATCACATGGACAATCTTTGACCCACCGCTCAATGCCGGGATAGATTTAGTTTTTTGGCAAGATGCTTTGTGGTATGCTACCCAAAATGGTTTATGGAAGCTGGATAAGACAACAGCTATCGTTGGTGATGAAATGAATGCTCCTGAATTTAAAACTTATCCCAATCCATTTATGAATCACCTTAATGTTGAATTGAAAATCAAAGAAGCAGGAAATTATACCATGAGTATAAAATCAATCACTGGAAATGAAACAAAGATTTTTCAAAAAGTCTGGCTTGAAGAAGGTCTGCATTTATTAAGCTGGAATGATATTTCTTCCCTGAATGCAGGCATGTATCTTTTCACGCTTAGTTCAGTTAAAGGGGTTACAACCAATATAATTTATAAATCAGAATAAACCCGGGATTATTTCATATTCTTGGCTTCCTGATACACCTTTGTAACTTCTTTGGACATTCGGCTGATGCTGTTTTTAAATGAGCTGAAGGGTTGATTCTTACTACCCTGATAAACTGGTAATGTCTCTGAAAATGCTAAAAGCTCTGAAACTTTTGAGTATAACTGATCAACACTTTCTTCGATCTTGGCTTTCGTCCAATTGCCACGTTTGAATCCCTGATTTCTGGCTTCAACATAATTATTAAAGTCATTCACAACATCGTTCATTTCATCGATTCTGGCATTCAGAACATCTAAATGCTCATTATATCGTCTGTTTTCAAGCTCTTGCTTAAGGCGTAAAACTCTTCTTTTGCTTAGATTATTCGGCATACCGGCAAATTCAATTCTTTCTATATGCCCTGCAAGCCGATCCAGTTCAGCTTTTGTCAATTCTGCATCAATATCATTCACAATATCAAACTTAGGTTCAGGCTTGTTATTAAATGTGTTGGCATAAAAATCCGCATGAGAAAATGGGCGGTCCAATAATTGCCATAGTGGATCAAAGGGCATATGTGTTTTGACAAACTCATTAGCTGAAACTTTGTACCATTCTTTCGAGTAGGATTGTATGAATTTACCATTTTCAGTATATCCTGCTGCCCAGGTTGGGTCAAATAAATACCATTTATCAGCAATTTTAACTGCATTCCAAACATGTCCATATTCAGAATTAATCGTTCCATTCTGCCTTACATATCCACCGATTACATAACTCTCATAACCCAGATATTGCATCAAACCATGAAATAATTCAGCATAATGTTCACAAACCCCTCTTCCGGTTTTCAATGCATCCTGGACCAACTTCAATTTGGACGTGTACAATCCATCGTCCGGAACCATTTTTTGATCATATCGAATGTTATCTGTCACCCACTTAAAAACAGATTCAACAGTGTCCTTAGTAAAATCAATATTGTCGATGACGGATGCCCACATTTTATCCTGTGATTGTCCTTCAGATAAAAATGGCAACAACAATAATATTAAAATGTACTTCATTCTATTTCTTCCGGCTTATTAGAAACTGATCCTGATTGATTTGAAACGAATATAAACAAAAATAGTGTATTGCCCTGACTCCGCAAAAGATTAAAACGATTCTTAAATCAATGAAAATATGCATTTTTAACATTATGATAACTTCCAAAATATCAACAATTATTTTTGAAAATAAAATGCTTACATGCGATTGAAATCTTCCATTTGAGCCAATGACAGTTGCCACTCCGGCACAAACATTAATGACTCGTGAGGTATAAATAATTGTTTGACTATATTTGCAGCATTCATTGAGTTCAAACCACACAAACAAAAATAGTTACATGGCAGAAATTATAAGAATGCCCCGCCTGAGTGATACGATGGAGGAAGGGGTCATCATAGGATGGTCAAAAAAAGTAGGTGACAAAGTTTCACCTGGTGATATTTTGGCGGAAGTTGAAACTGATAAGGCAACTATGGAACTGGAATCTTTTCATGAAGGCTACTTACTGCATATTGGAGTAGCATCAGGGGCTGTTCCTGTAGATGGGATTATTGCTGTAATTGGCGAGAAAGGTGAAGACTTTGAAAGTGCTTTGAAAGGATCCAATGGATCAGTAAGTGATTCTAAAAAAGAAAAGAAGGAGGAAAAATCTGAGGCAAAAACAGATACCCCTGCTCCAGAAAAAGAAGAAGCTGAGGGTGACGCTAAAGAGGATTCAGAAGAAGCTGGTACAGAAGAAAATGATAAAGAATCTTCTAACCAGAGAGTCAAGGCATCTCCACTTGCGAAGTCCATTGCTAAAGAAAGCGGTTTAGATCTTAACAAAATCCAGGGCTCCGGAGACCATGGCCGAATTATCAGAAAAGATGTTGAAGCCGCGATGTCCTCAGGATCTGCCAGCCCTTCAAAGGATGGTAAATCAGAGCAAATTAAAACTCCTGTCCAAGCATTCAGCATGGAGGATGCTTCCAGAGAAGTTCCTGTCAATCAAATGCGCAAAACAATAGCGAGAAGGCTGGGAGAAAGCAAATTTTCTGCACCGCACTTCTATCTCACCATGGAGATTGACATGGATAATGCTATTGCAGCAAGGGCTCAACTAAATGAGATTGCAGAACAAAAAATTTCATTTAATGATATAGTAGTGAAAGCATGTGCAGCAGCCTTAAGAAAACATCCTGCTGTTAATTCTTCTTGGCTGGGTGATAAAATTTCTTACCATCAGCATATCCATATTGGTGTAGCAGTCGGTGTAGAGGATGGATTATTAGTTCCTGTCATCAGAAATGCAGACTTCAAATCGCTCTCTCAACTCAATTCAGAAATTAAAACGCTGGCAGGAAAGGCTAAAGATAAAAAATTACAACCGGCAGAAATGCAGGGAAATACATTTACCATCTCTAATCTGGGGATGTTTGATATAGATGAATTTACAGCAATTATCAATCCTCCCGACGCTTGCATTCTTGCAGTAGGCTCTATCAAATCTGTACCGGTAGTGAAGAATGGCGCCGTTGTTCCTGGTAATATTATGAAAGTAACCCTTTCTTGTGATCATAGAGTAGTTGACGGAGTAACAGGCGCGAAATTTTTACAAACAGTTAAAGAATATATTGAAAACCCTATAAGATTGGTTTTGTAATATTATTGTTAAGATATATTTTTAAGTGTTTCATTAATTTCCCCAAAGGAGATCGATGAAACACTTTATTTTTTAGCTGAATCTAAATTCCAAATTTAAATTGTTACTTCCGGCACTAACTTCTACCTGATTTTGTACGTAGCTCTTAATATTAGTTCTTACCTTTGTTGTTGGCTTTGCGCACAAGCCTTTAAGAAGCAAGATTTTTATTGTAGGGTTACAGTTTAGAATGAGGGGAACATGGGAATTGGAAGACTGGTATTATTAAGTTTGTTGGTTTTGTGCATAAGCCCGAATCTGAGAAGTCAGTGTATCGCTGAGGAACAAAACGTAAATGGAGTTTCAGTATGTGAAGGTTCAAGCGGGAACCTTACCAGCGCAGGTTGCCTGCCCAACACCTGTAATCTACCATGTCAATTTGATCCTGCAACATGCATCGTTACTGTTGTTTTCAATGGCACGCACACATATGTTTCAGATTTACACCGATGGTATTTAATAGGCCCCAATGGCTGTGGAACATTACAATTACATCAGCACCTGGGTGCCGGAGTCTGTAATTCCGGTGATAATTTCACTAATCTTACTTTTACGAATGGTGCCAATAATGGGCCTTTGAATATATGTGGCCCCGGTACCCCCTATTCTTTATCAGGTACATGGTCAATATTTGGTGCACTGAGTAGTATTGCCGGTTGTGATATCAATGCTGCAGGATGGGCAGTTCAGGTATTTGACTGTATTGGTGCTGATGTAGGATTTCTAACCAGCGTTAGTATCACTTTTGACTGTCCTGGATGTAATGGGGGGATTCCGGTCAATTATGCCGTTTCCGGAAATGCAGTCATCAATGACAATTCCTGCTCTCACGCCACAGCAGCCACGTTGATAGTACCTCCCTCAATAGCGCCTCAGGTGCATTGGTATAATACTCCCGTAGGTGGCTCGAGTCTGGGAAGCGGCAACAACTTTAATCCGGGAGCCTTGGCAGCAGGAGAATATACTTTTTACGCAAACTGCGAATGTCCGGGTTTAAATGAATATTGCGGAAATGCGAGAACTCCCGTCACATATACAGTGTATGATACACCGGAAATACAAAATACTAATGCTGAGTGCCAGGGAGGTACAGTAACTATCACAGTGGATGCAGGACCCATTGCCTCAGCACCTGCAGGATGTTTTTGGGAATACTCTTTTGATGGTGGTGCTTCATGGTCAAATAATAATATTGCCACAGGTATCCCTGCCGGAGGCCCGCCCAGGCAGATCAGAGTCAGAAATAGCTGCAACACGGCTTGCATGAGTCCAAACGTGCCGGTACCCATTCCGGAGAATTGTGTAGTTTGCCCTGATTTGGATTTTGCACCTCCTTCACTTACCATTATCGACAGTGATTGTTCCATTTTTTGCAATTTGGAAGGAGGTACCTTTATTCCGGAAGTTCCATCTTGTCCGATGGGATCTACCCTGATGTTTTTCAATGATCCCTTCAGTACATCAGGAGGAAACCCTGCTATTCCTGCCTATGATCAGGAATTCAGTATGACTGTATATTATCGCTGTGTTTGCGATCAGGATCCCACTACAGTAAGCCCTGCAAATACTTCTACAACCCAGCCGGGCATGTGCGATCCTCCGGTAGTTTCTTTTGAAATAAGCGGCCCCAATATTATATGTGCCGGGGATGTAGTCCTCGTTACCTTCACAGGAACAGCCAATCCGGGGGCAGAATTTGTATGGGATTTCGATGGTGGCATTGCTACGTTATTAAATAGTGAAGGTCCCCATGAAGTTTATTGGACCACCGGTGGGAATAAAGTCATCACACTTACAGTCACTCAAAATGGCTGTACTGAGACTTTTAGTTTACCCGTAGAAATAACCGAAGCTCCAAGTGCCCTCATTACATTATTGGGGCTACCCTGTCCGGGACAACCCATAATGCTTAATGGTAGTACATTCCCTTTTAATCTGAATGTAATTTATGAATGGATGGGACCCAATGGTTACAATTCCAATCAACAAAATTTATTAGATGCAACAGATGAAGGTACTTATACCCTCACAGTTTACCTTAACGGATGTCCCTCAGCAACTGAAACGATAGAAGTCACATTTGCTCCGGAACCGGATATTATCATTGATGCGCCCGCTCTTGATGTTTGCGATGGAGCTTCTATTACACTTACGGCCAGCGGTGCGTTTAGTTATGTCTGGTACAATCAAAACACCGGACAGATAGAGGGGAACAGTTCCTCCATCAGCCCTATCATTACGGAAACTACAACATTCCTTGTTGAGGGAATAAACTTTGAGGGTTGCGAAGGAAGTGCTGAAATTACCATTTATATGATTCCTTCACCTGTCCTTGATATCACAATGGATGGACAACTCTGTCTTTTATCTGACATTACTCTGGAAGTTTCAGGTGCTGATACTTATGTCTGGGAAGATGATCCTTCCAACACTTCATCTGTTAGAATCGTAAATCCAGGAGTGCCGGGTACTTATACTTATACTGTTTTCGGAACAGAGGCGGCAACAGGTTGTACTGGGAGTGAGTCCATTTCATTCATTATTGATCCTGCGCCGGATGCCAGGATCAATCCATTTAATCCCATTATGTGCGAGGGTGAAAATCTTGTACTAAATGCATCAGGAGGTGCAACATATGATTGGGATCAGGGATTAGGAACAGACGCTACAGTAGTTATTACCCCGACTGAAACTACAATTTATACGGTCACAGTAACTGATTCAAATGGATGCTCAGCGGAAACCTCATCAACTGTTGAGGTTGTCCCTCAAATCGATGCTCCGGAAGTATATTGTGGTGTTTCTACCGGGACTTCAACTTCTTTTTACTGGAATCCTGTTCCGGGAGCCATTAATGTTACAGTAGACGTCATAAGTGGCCATACCGGACAAATTAATGGAAATAATATACAATTTGATAATCTGGTAAATGGAGAATCAGTAACAATCCGCGTGACTGCCGAAGCCCCATTTCCATGCCCCGTTACTTTCACAGAATTCACCTGCTATGCGGTGCCATGCCCTGCAATTTCTGTAGATATACTGCCCGTAAATGATATCTGTGTTAGCCCAAATACACTACCCATTACCCTGGAAGCAGATGTTTCAGGAGGTGATCCAAATGTTGGAACTTACGAATGGATTGGCCCTGGAATTACTGATGCTGAAAACGGAATATTTAATCCTGTACTTGCAGGACCTGGTCAACATCAAATTACTTTGATATACAATGAAGAACTTTGTTTTTATACTGAGTTTATAACAATTTATGTTTATCAGGTTCCGGCTTCTACCTTCACTATAGCAGATAATCCAATTTGTGTTGATTCCACCACGATTGTCACTTTTACCGGAACTGTCAGTGCCAATGCTACATTTACCTGGGATTTTGATGCAGGATCTGCCAATCCCGGGACCGGTTCAGGACCACATACTGTATCCTGGATTGCCGGCGGAAATAAAATTATTTCACTCAGTGTTACCGATAATGGTTGTGTTTCTGAACTCTCGACTCAAAGTATTCAGATAGATTCTCCGCTCCCTCTGCCTGCAATAGCTTGCGGAGTGGCTACAACCACCAGCGTAGTCTTTGAATGGACGGATGTACCGGGAGCTGCCGGATATAATGTAGTTGTACTCACCGGGCAAACAGGGACATTATCAGGAACAACATATACAGTTGATAATTTAATGCCTGAGGAATTGGTTTCTATTCAACTGGAAATTATAAATAATAGTAGCTGCGGAAATCAATTTGTAACGATGGACTGTGCAGCATTAAGTTGTCCTGTATTTAACCTTCAAGCTGAGCCAATTCCCGGTATTTGTTTAAATGCAAACTCACCGGTTGTGCCTATTGTGGTAACATTAACAGGAAATACGGCCGGTGCCGGCAATCTTGTTTTTTCAGGACCCGGGATTTCAGACTCAGCCCAACCAATATTTGATCCAATTTTAGCAGGCTTAGGTCTTCATGATGTGACCATTACATACACAGAAGGCCCTTGTGAAATCATTACAGTTTTACCTGTTCAAGTTTTTGCTACACCAAGTGCTTCATTCAGCCTGAGCGAGGATACTATTTGCGTTTCTACACCTTTGACAATTGAAACCTTGCCCATTCACAGCAGTATGCAATTTGACTGGGATTTTGACAATGGTTCCGCAACACCGGGTAATGGACCCGGACCCCATACAGTCAGCTGGAACAATGCCGGATCAAAAACAATAGAATTGATTATCAGCGAAAACGGCTGTAGTTCTCCATTATTCAGTCTTCCTGTTATTGTCACCAACCCTGTAGCAGCCCCACTCATCACTTGTAGTACCAATACAGAAAACATTACTTTTAGCTGGGCGAATATTCCCGGAGTAACAGGATTTAACGCAGTACTTATATCCGGACCTGCAGGAACTTTAATCGGCAATTCTTATGCATTTACAGGCCTCAATCCTGGAGATGCAGTTACCATTGAAGTTACTGCCCTGACTAATAATCCATGCGGCCCCGTGAGCTCAGAATTAACTTGCGTAGCTGAGGATTGCCCTGATGTAGTGCTTGATTTTCAGGAAATAACACCTGTCTGCCTCACAGCTGCTACAACACCCATAACACTGAGCCTGCTTGTGACTCCCCAAAATCCTACCGGCACTATATCCTGGGTGGGTCTTGGAATTATAGACGGAGTCAATGGAGTTTTTAATCCGGCTCTTGCAGGACCGGGAATACATGTGGTCGGATTCAGGTACACTGAAGGCAATTGTTCTTATACAGGTACAGGAGAAATTACTGTTTATGATACACCTTCTGCAAATTTCTCAGCAACTTCTCCCGTTTGTCTGGACGAATCTTCTGTAATATCGTATTCAGGTACTGCTGGCAACGGTGCACCATTTGACTGGAACTTCAATAATGGAAATGCCATTCCCGGAACCGGCAGAGGGCCTCATACTGTAAATTGGTCAAGCAGTGGCTCAAAGATTATAAGTCTTCAAGTGACAGAAAATGGCTGTATTTCTGCACCGTTCGAGCAAACAGTCTCCGTTGTGCAGCCCATGGCGGACCCTGTCATCACATGCGAAACCAACACTTCCAGTATTACATTTTCCTGGAATATTGACCCGGCAGCTTCCGGACAAATTATTACACTTCTGGACGGACCTATGGGTATTCAGACTGGCAATACATATACAACTTCAGGGCTTACTCCGGGTATCAGTATGACTTTGCAAGTAGAATTTATAAGCTCCGGGCCTTGTGACAATTCAATTGCTGAACTGACCTGTATCGCTCAGGATTGTGATGATGTAGAAGTGCTTATTGATCCGGTGGATCCTATCTGTCTCATACCTCAAAGTTCAGTTATTCAGCTCAATGCGAATATTAATCCTGATTCGGGCAACGGAGTATTGACATGGAGCGGTGATGGAATTTCAGATTCGGCGAACGGAATATTTGATCCAAATATCAGTGGCGCAGGTTCACATATTATCACTCTCAGTTACAGAGAAGATAATTGTGTGTATGAAAACACGGTGACTATAGTAGTTAATCCAACTCCAATAGCCTCATTCACACTGGAAAGCCCTGTTTGCATAGGCCAGGCATCAGTATTGACTTATACCGGCGACAGCAATGACGGTAGTTTTTTATGGAATTTCGATGGAGGAAACCCAAATACAGTTGTAGGTAATATTCCCGACAATGTAAGCTGGTCAACTCCGGGAAATAAAACCGTTTCGCTCATTGTAACAAAAGATGCTTGTCCTTCTCAATCCGCAACATTCGCGGTGCAAGTAGATGCTCCCCTTGAATCTCCGGTTATACTCTGCAATGGAACTTTGACTTCTGTTACATTTTCATGGAATCCAGTGCCGGGAGCTTCCGGTTATATCATTATTGTGGACAACGGAAATCCAGATACCATTTACACAACATCACATCTGGTGCAGCCGCTGGCAACAGGAGCTTCTGTTGATTTCCAGATAGTTGCCATTGGGAATGGACCATGCGGAAACAGTGTACCTGCTAATACAACTTGTGTCGCAGTGGATTGTCCAACCGTTAATGTCAATATTTTACCCATTGCCCCCATCTGTCTAACAGATAATACTCCTGATATGACATTGGCGACTCAGATTTCACCGGGTCCGGGAAATGGATCCTTCCTCTGGACAGGCCCGGGAATAATCAATGCAAGTACAGGCGTATTCAGCGCTAAAACTGCCGGACCGGGAGAACATGTAATACAGGTTATATACAGAGAAACAGCATGTAGTTATTCTGGCAGCGTTACCATAAAAGTAGGACTAACTCCTGCCATAGAAGTAGCGGCAAATTCCCCTTCCTGCTTTGGGCTTCGGAATGGTAGCATTGAAATAGTATCAAGTACAGGCGGGACGCCCCCCCTTCAGTATTCTCTGAATAATGGTCCACTGGCCGGAACTACTTCATTTACTTCTCTCGGAGATGGTTTATATACATTAACTGTCAGAGACGCTTTCGGATGTAGTGTGACAGAAGAATTCAGGTTAATTCAACCACCGAGACTATTGGTCGAACTGGGAGCCGGAATCACTGTGACGCCCGGAACAGATGTAAACATTACAGCAAATTCTACGATTCCATCTGATAGTATTTCTCAGTACTTATGGAAGGTGGACAGTAATAATATTAATTGTCCCCTCTGCCCTTCCATTACATTTAAAGTGGAGGATCGCACAAGTGTTTCTGTTCAGATTACTGATAACAGTGGGTGTACAGCTGATGACCAAATGATGATCGACATTCTCAAAAAGTATAATGCCTTTGTTCCGGATGGATTTTCTCCAAATGGCGATGGAATCAATGACACATTTACCATTTACGGGGGAGACAACATCAAAGAAATCAAATTCATGGAAGTATTTGACCGATGGGGCGAAAGAGTATTTCTCAGAAAAGAATTCCCGCCAAATCAAAAAGAATATGGGTGGGACGGTTTCCATCATGGAAAACTCATGGTTCCGGCCACTTTTGTTTATAGTATTCTTGTGGAATTCAATGATGGAACTGTTAAGAAATTTTATGGTGAAGTCAGCTTGATGAGATAGAAAGGGGTAAGGAATAAGTAGTAAGGAGTAAGGAGTAAGTGGTAAGTGGTAAGTTAACAGCCAAACAGCCGTTTAGGCGTTTAGGCGGAATACGAGCGGGTAGAGAAAACAGCCGGGTGCGGGTGCAGAGTGTGCTTGTAAAAGATAACTCTACCAATCATGATAAAATGCATGTTATATTCGCTTACACACACACAAACTCAAAACTCAACCGCGAGCTTCGCGCCTGCCGAGAGTGAGGAACGAACCTCGCGGAGCACATCACCTCCGAAATAAATTGACTGCGAAGCAGACAATTTATTTCGGAGACATCACTTCTTCGGGGCGTAGCCACGAAGAAACATCACCTTTGAAGCCGAAGGCGCCGAAAGACATCACAGCCCCAATATATGACAGTCTACCTCAGAAAAAACAATTAATGATTCGCACGTAGAAACGCAATGCCTTGCGTCTACCCCTACACAATTTGCAATTTAGAAACATTCACAATCACCATCCATTCTCTCCATATTTGACATTGTTATGTCAACAATTTTTACATTTTATGCTTTAAGGTGCAGGAAATAATGGCAAGGGTCCTATATTGGATCAATAGCATGAAAAATAAATACATATGACTTACAAAAGTCTGAGAGACTGTGCAAATGATCTTGAAAAATCCGGCCAACTGGTTAGAATAAAAGAGGAAGTCGATCCGAATCTCGATATGGCTGCCATACATCGCAGGGTATTTGAAAAAGGTGGCCCAGCCCTTCTCTTTGAAAACGTAAAAGGCAGCCCATTTCAGGCTATTTCCAATATCTATGGCACAATTGAAAGGACAGAATTTATATTCAGGAATACATTGCAGAGAGTGCAAAAAGTAATCGAGCTGAAGGCAGATTTTTCCCGGTTCTTAAAGGCACCGATGAAATACGCCACTACCCCTTTCACTGCATTGACAGGACTTCCGATGAAAAGTATCATGGGTAGTCCGGTCAAATACGGTACTACGACTATCAATCAATTGCCACAGATCAAATCCTGGCCGATGGACGGAGGTGCATTTATCACATTACCTCAAGTGATGAGTCAGGACCCTGAGAATAATTCCATTATGCAGTCCAATCTGGGAATGTACAGAATTCAGATTTCAGGAAATGATTATTTGCCCAATGAAGAAATCGGACTGCACTATCAGATTCACAGGGGAATCGGGGTGCATCATGAAAAATACAACCGGCTGGGACATCCTTTCAGAGTCAGTATTTTTGTGGGAGGACCGCCTTCGAATGCATTTTCAGCAATCATGCCGCTGCCGGAGGGATTGTCAGAACTGACATTTGCAGGCTTGCTCAATGGCAGGAGATTTCGTTACAACAGAGAAGATGCTTATATCATCTCATCTGATGCAGACTTTGTGATCACCGGAGAAATTTTAAAAAATCAGAAAAAGAAAGAAGGTCCCTTCGGAGATCACCTGGGATATTATAGTTTGGCGCATGACTTTCCTGTGATGAAGGTGGACAAAGTTTATCACAGAAAAGATCCGCTTTGGCACTTTACCGTCGTAGGAAGACCGCCGGCGGAGGATTCCAGTTTCGGGTATTTGATACATCAGCTGGTAAAAGAATTGACAGCGGTGGAATTCCCCGGAGTGAAAGAAATCAATGCCGTAGATGCTGCAGGAGTGCATCCATTATTGGTGGCTATCGGATGGGAGCGATATATGCCCTTCAGAGATCAGAAACCGGAAGAAATTTTAACAATAGCCAACAGAATACTGGGCAGTGGGCAGACTTCCCTCGCTAAATTCTTATGGATTGCTGCTGCAAACGATCATCCCGAATTGAGCGCTAAAAATCTTCCTCAATTCTTCAGGCATATGCTGGAAAGAGTAGACTGGACCAGAGATCTGCATTTTCAAACTAAAACAACTATCGATACTCTGGACTACTCAGGTTCAGGATGGAATGCCGGAAGCAAAGTAGTCATAGCAGCTTGTGGCCCGGCTATCAGAACACTCGGCACAGAAATACCTGCTGATCTGAAATTAATGGAAGGATTCAGCGAGCCCCATATCGCACTGCCGGGGGTGCTTATTTTACAAGGAAATACCTGGAAAGGTCAATCTTCTGCAGAGACAGAGATAAAGCAATTGACGGATATATTGCAAGCTCAGAATCTGTCGTCATTCCCTCTGATTGTCATAGCAGACAATAGCAAATTTACAGCAACTAATATCAATAATTTCGTGTGGGTTACCTTTACCAGGGCCAATCCATCACATGATATTCATGGAGTTGATAGCTTTACAGAACACAAGCATTGGGGATGTCGTGGATCTCTGATCATAGATGCGCGCATCAAATTGCATCATGCACCCGGACTGGAAGAAGATCCTGCCAGTATCCGGAGAATTGAACATTTGTTTAAGAAAGGAGCTGTGCTGGAGAAATGGGGGGGATGAAAAATCAGATTTCAGGTTTCAGGTTTCAGTCTTTCAGGTTTCAGATTTGAACAGCCAAATAAGCAGCCAATTTTTGAATAAAGCTGTGCCAATCACATGCTTTTATTTGTTCATAACATATTGATTATCTGACGATTGCACAAGTGTTTATACAAGATTTGAAACAACCGAAACCGATTTTCTATATCTCAATCTTATCAATCTGCCACACTCCTCACAAAACACTCGCACTCACCACAACAATCTTATCAATCTTCCCACACTCACCACAAAACACTCGCACCCTACACAACAATCTTATCAATCTTCTCACACTCACCACAAAAAACTCACACTCAACACAACAATCTTATCAATCTTCCCACACTCCTCACAAAACACTCGCACCCTACACAACAATCTTATCAATCTTCTCACACTCACCACAAAAAACTCACACTCAACACAACAATCTTATCAATCTTCCTTAACACCGCACAAACCACGCCCACTCACACCTCGATTAAACTTTTAACCAATTAACCGATAAGCACATTCATAATCAGCACACTTGTGGTTTCACAACACCAAAAAAAAAGAGCAACATAATTGCTATGGTGCTCCTTTTGAAATTCAATGTATCAGATCAAATTACATTTTCTTCCAGTTCTTTAAAGCCATTTCTACATCTTCCTTGAAGAAGAATCCGTCAGGGTTTTCATCTCCCATTTTCTTAGCTTTGGAAGCAGCTTCGTAAGCTTCTTTGTTTTTACCCATACCGTTCAATACCTGTGCCTTTGTCCAGTTGTTCCACCAGTGGTCAGTTAATTGAATAGAGGTGTTTACATAACCAAGAGCTTTGTCGTGATTGCCTGTTTCCAGTGCATATCTTGCAGCATTGTTGTAATCTCTCCAGGTGTTGTTCAGACGGTTTAGATTCGCTTCTGCCTGCTTAGCGGTATGTAGTTTAACAGGAACAGAAACTCTCATTTTTTCCCATTCCATCTGGATGGTAGCTTTGTCATTGTCAAAGTCAACCACACTGTATGCCAGTCTCTCACGGTGAGGCACTGCTGTAGGTTTTACTTTTACATTTACCACATCATCAGCTTCTTTTCTATTGCCTTCGCCGGCTGTAGCAACACTATTGAGTATAAAGTTCCAGTCAGCATCTTTTCTTGGAATAATGAATACAGAGTAAGTTCCTTTTTTAACGTCCTTGCCATCGATCATAACGTCTTCGCTGAAAGTAATTTTGGTAGATGCATTCGCACCTGCTCTCCACACCTGCTCATAACCGAGAAGTCCTCCCCATATCGTTCTGTTTTTGACTGCAGGGCTGGAATAATCAATCGTGATATCCGTAAGGCCCGCAGTCTGTGTGACTAATGCTTTCAAACTTGGCTGAGGCAATGTCAATTGTGCAGAGGATGATACGTATAGTAACAGAGCCGGTAAAATGAATAATAATTTTTTCATCATGTTGTGTTGATTTATGTAATTAAATGGTGAATATGCAATATAATAAAAATTTCGCTAAAAGCTTATTTTGTGACCGGTTGTAAGGCCTTCTCAATTCTTTCAGAAAGAACTTCATAGCTCACATAGCCCCTTGCCATCAGGAAGTATTCTTCCCCTACTTTGATGACTAGTGTAGGAAATCCGGTCGCACTCAAATCTTCTGCAAACTGAAATTCCTGCTTTGTCGCGTACTTGATTTCTTCTGATTGAAAAGCCGTTTCGTAGGCCGATTTATCTATCCCAAAAGTGGAAGCAAGCTGCACTATAGATGCCGTATCCTCCGGTGGCATCCCATCAAAATAGACAGCTTTCTGCAATGCTGAAGCAAAGGCAACCTGATTCTTTGTGTCAAACGATTTGAAAGCAGTCATGGCTACACAGAGATACCAGGAATTCATGATTGTTTTTCCTTCTCCCAACAAATCGGCCAGATAAGCATCACCAAATGTTACGCCGGTGGCTTCTTCTACTCTTTTATAAGCCGTTTTTATATAAGGCGCTACTTCTGAAACCGGCCCTACCCTACCCTCCAGTATCATTCCACCTGAAATGACTTCTATATCAATTTTATCTTTCCAATTCTCATGAATTCTGGTAATCACAGGAGAGAATCCGTAGCACCATCCACAAAGTGGGTCGTACACATAATATAAAACGGGTTTTGGATCTGATGTGGAAACTTGTGCAAACGCTGACATACCTGAAAATGCAAGGTGAAATAAGATTAGGTAAAAAGTGGATACCATAGATGGTAGTAATTAACTAAGGTTTATAAACAGAAATGAAGCCGAAGTGTTGAAATTACTTGCTTTTAAAAACAAAAAAGTAAAGCAGATTGTAAAGAACAATGATGGCGATTCCTATGACATTGAACCAAAATCCACTTCTCATCATTTGTCTGACACTGAAATAACCCAGTCCATACACAATGGCATTCGGAGGAGTGGATACGGGCAGCATGAAGGCGAAACTGGATGCGATTGTTGCCGGAAAAGCGAAATATTCCACAGGAACCCCCAGTATTGTGGAAATCTGGATAGTCAATGGAAGAAAGAGGGAAGCCAACGCTACATTCCCCATTAATTCAGTTAAAAATAACATGATTAAAGGAAGTAAAATTGACATTAATATTAGTGATGAACCGGAAGAATTTACCAGCCAGTTTGCTGCCCAACTAACCAATCCGGTAGTTTCCATTGCAGCAGCTAAGCTCAAACCTCCTCCAAAGAGTAACAAGATATTCCATGGCAGATGCAGCGTATCTTCCCATTTAACAATGAATGATTTGGTGCCAAATTTTACAGGGATGAGAAATGGTAATACCCCTCCGAGCAAAGCGATGACCGTATCATCCAGGAATTTTGCCCCCAGCCAGTCATTGATCAGTGATCTGAAAAACCATAGAAAAACAGTTAATAAAAAAATAGAACCTACAATCTTTTGAGCCCTGCTGAACTTTCCCATTTCCTTCAGAGGGCTTACTGCCATTGATTTTAAAGTCCTGCTATCTTCTCTTTGATTGAGGGTTTTTAATTTTGATTTAAAGTATAGATAAACCGCGAAGAACATCATAATGGCAATGGGAAATGCATATCCCATCCATTGAACAAATCCCAGCTCGATTCCTTGCGTGGATTCAAGAAGTCCGTATAAAACGGCATTAGGCGGGGTACCGATGATAGTAGATATTCCTCCGATACTGGATGAATAGGCAATCCCCAGCAACAAAAAAGTAGCAAAGCGGGTCCGGTGAGCAGTATTTTCATCCTTGCTGAAAATCATCTGTATGGCAGGCACTGCAATTGCCACCATCATAACTGTGGTGGCCGTATTGCTTATCCACATGCTCAGAAGTGCCGTAGCCAGCATAAAACCAAATAATACACCAGTAAAGGAGGTACCGGTTCTTTTAATAATGTTCAGAGCTATTCGTTTGTGCAATTCCGTTTTCTCCAGTGCAATAGCAATGAGAAATCCTCCCAGAAAAAGGAAAATTACCGGATTGGCATATGGAGCAGCTGCATCTTTAAAATTGGAAATTCCGCAGGTAGGAAATAAGAGCAAAGGAATCAGGGCAGTTACAGCAAAAGGTACCCACTCACTAATCCAGAAAACAATCATCAAAAGTGCAATTCCCAGCAACTTCCAGCCCAATGGAGGAAAACCTTCAGGTGCATTTGAAAGCTGAAAGAACAGACATAAAAGAATAGCAAAAATTAAAGTAAAATATCCGCGATGTATGCCCAAAAATTGCTGCATGTATTGCTCTTCTGAATTTAATTAATGTGGATGTTTGGATTGAATTTCCAAATAAAATTAATCTATGAAAGTAGCTTTTGCCTGAGCAAAAATTCCAGCTGCTCATTCACTCTTTCCAATTCTTTGATCAAATTTAAATTCTCCTCTCTGAGCTGATAAATCTCATACCCGTTTTGGATGGTAGTTTTCAGTTGCTGAGGATCCCATGGTTTATTGAGGTAGTAATAAATTTTACCTTTATTGACGGCATCGATGACTGCCTGAAGATCTGTATAACCTGTCAACAAAATCCGTACAGGATCCGGATAGAGCTTTATCACTTGTTCCAAAAATTCTACACCGGTCATCTCAGGCATCCTCTGGTCGGTGATAATAATATCAACCTGTTCCTTCTTTAAAAACTCAAGACCTTCCATGCCTGAAATAGCAGTATAAATCTTAAAATCATGACGAAACGTCGCCTTCATGGACACAAGATTATTCATCTCATCATCTACATATAATATCCGGATAGGCTTAGTTTCAGACATATATTTTTTATGTACCGGGTATTTATACTCTCACAATTAAAACTCATACGAACATAGAGAATAATATTGAATTAAAGCAATTATATATGAAATAAATCTTTCATGTAGAGTGGCAAATTGGTTATGATCTAATTCATTTTATATCCTGACAAATTAATTATTCAAATATGGATGGCTGAATAAATGAAGAATTTTCAAGAATATTTATTCTCTGTAGTATTTGGTTGACATGCTTCTCATGATGATTTCAAAAATGAAATAATGAAACCTGGTTTTTCCCAGATTCAGACTCCATAATAAATAAATAACAGAATTATACATATTATAAAATTCTGTTATTTATGCAAATAAATTATCTTTGGAACTTAATACGGAGCAGATTTTTATAATTGGCATGAAAACTGTATTCAACAATTTGGGAGATGTATAAATTAAAATTATATTGTCTTCATTAGGTTATTTTTGTTCGCGGCATATTAACATAACATGGAGCAATTATTGCAGCAAAAGGCTGAATTAACGGATAAGCTATCCTGGAAGCCTGTCATTTTTTCTTTGCAAAATCAGGAAGACCTGAGTACTTTTTCTGATTTACTCAAACAGGAACCTGAAGTCCGGGTCCTCGATACTTATCTTTCCCAATTAAAAGATCTGATAAAAAGCAGAAATGTGCTCATCCGATGGGATCAGGAAAAAATGGATGAATCCATTGCTGAAATATCTCAGGGCGAAAAACTTTGGATGCAGGGAAGCTGGATTTATTATCCCTGGAATAACCGGTTGGTGCATACATTAAAAAAGGAAGATTTCATTGAGCTCAGAACCAACCGAAATAAATATAAAATAACAACAGAAGAGCAAGACATCCTTTCTACAAAAACAGTTGCTATTGTGGGTCTTTCTGTAGGACAGAGTGTTGCACTGACATGTGCATTAGAGCGGGTGGCAGGAAGGTTTATTTTAATCGATTTTGATACGCTTGACCTCAGCAATCTGAACAGGATAAGAACCGGAATCCATCATTTAGAAATATCAAAAGTCATCATAGCTGCAAGAGAAATTGCTGAGATAGATCCTTATCTGGATGTTATTATCTGGGAAGATGGCTTACATGAGAATAATATCCTTCAACTTTGCGAAGGAGATCAAAAGGCTGATCTTATTTTTGACGAATGTGACAGCATGGAAATGAAAATAATGATTCGTCAGAAAGCAAAAGAGTATCAAATTCCCGTAGTCATGGATACAAGTGACAGAGGTCAGCTGGATATTGAAAGGTTTGATATGGAACCCGGTAGAGCTATACTTCATGGCCGTCTGGAGCATCTCAATCTTGGTGAGCTTGACCTGAATAATCCGGCTGAAAGAATTAAAGTGCTATTATCCATACTTGATTTTGAGGCCGCCTCTCCGGAAGCAAAATACTCGTTTTCAGAGATAGGAAAAACTATCGGCACCTGGCCTCAGCTGGCGTCTTCAGTAGTGCTGGGAGGTGCATTATGTGCTGATATTTGCCGGCGTATTTTTCTGGGAAAACATAATGAATCAGGGCGATATTTTGTGGATTTAAGCCAATTGATTTAAATTACAGATATGTCAGAGACTGCCCCTGTCCCCAAAATAAGGCTTCGAGCTTTCAGATCTACAGATGATCCTGAAACCTGCATGAAGTTTATCGAAGGGCATGCGCGTGTGCTTGAGTTGATAGGAATCAAAAAAGTAACTTCTTCCAATCATGACTGGATGTATAATTCATCATCATTTACAATTGTTGTAGAATCTCTGGACAGAAGCAAAGTTTATGGAGGGGCACGTATTCAGGCAGCAGACAGAAAGACTCCTTTACCGATTGAAGATGCTACAGGCTACATGGATCCTAAGATTTACTCCATTGTGGATAATTTGACAAATGAAGGAACCAGCGAATTATGTGGTCTTTGGAATTCCAGAGAAGTAGCCGGAATGGGGGTCGGTGCATTCTTTGCAACAAAAGCAGGTGTAGTTATTTCTGAGCAAATCGGAATAAAGTCTATTTTTGCACTTTGCGCACCTACCACAGTAAGATTTGCAAATAAAGTCGGATGTGTTATTTACGATGAAGTAGGCAACGAGGGTACCTTTTATTATCCCAAACTTGACCTGCTTGCTACTGTGGTATTGCTCAAAAACACAGAGACACTTGAGGACGCTGATGAATATGAGAGAGACTCCATTTTTTACCTACGTCAGAATCTTCATACTGTCATGCTGGAAAAAATTCCCGGTCGAAATTTCGAGGTTGAAATCGAATACGATCTAAAGTTACATAATGTCAGTACCAATGAATTTAAATTGCCTAAGCCTTAAATCAACAATTCTATTGATTTGGTTTTTAATGCAGGCAATTCTTGCATTTGGGCAAACAATCACCGATGACACTCCATTTTTTGTCCTGAATCAGGATAGAATCAATACGATGATCAGCCAGAAAACAAGAGTTTGTTATGATGCTGATGAAAGCATGACCGCGCTGGAAGTCCTGAATTCCTGCGATTTCAGTCCCAATCAAAAAGAAGCCGTTTCACTTCCTTTTGTAAAAAAACCTGTTTGGATAAATATTGCCATACAAAATCAAACTAATCAAAGCAATCTGATTTTGGAGGTATTGAATGCGCAGGTCGATAGTATTTCATTATTCAGAGTTGTTGGCGGAAAAGCTATACTGCTCGGAGTCCAGGGGGACTGGATCGCTCCGGTCAAAGGTCAGATAATCCACAACAACCCCCGGTTTCAGTTTGATTTTCCAAAGGACAGTATTTATCAATTTATGTTTAAAGTATTTTCCAAGGAAAATATAGTGGTCCCTATCAGAATTGGAACTGACGATACAATCAACAACAGCAATTATCGTCTGAATCTGTTTTTTGGAATCTATTTTGGTATCATGCTGGTAATGTTTTTTTATAACTTCTTTCTCTTTATCACCATCAAGGACAACAGTTATTTATACTACATAATATATATTTTGTTTTTCGGATTGGCACAAGCAGGCCTTGCAGGATATTTGAGGATATTGCTTTGGCCCACTGTGCCAGAATTCCATCAGTTTAGTATAGTTTTCTTTTCAGGGATAGCTGGTTTCGGTGCCATCGGATTTACTCAGAATTTCCTGCAATTAAAGGACAAACTGCCCGTAATCAACAAAATTCTGAACATCTATTATATTATATATGCAGGAGCCATCATTTCCATGCTACTTGGTTTTTCATTTGCGAGTTACCTTTTTCTGGATTTTGGGGGACTTACAATAGCAATCTTTGCCCTTAGTTTTTCAAGCTATCTGGCATTCTGGAAGAAAGACAGAAGTGCGCGTTTTTTTCTCTTTGCATGGATTTTCTTTATTGCAGGAATAATAGTTTTTGTACTGAGAAATTTTGGATTTTTCACTTTTAATCTTTTGACTGATAATTCACTTCAAATAGGCTCAGCATTGGAAGCTGTCCTGCTATCAGTTGCACTTGCAGATAGAATTAATATACTCAAAAGAGAAAAAGAAAAATCACAGGCAGAAGCACTGATGATATCAACTGAAAATGAGAGAATTATCAGAGAACAAAATGTAATCCTGGAAACGAAAGTTGAAGAACGGACCAAAGAACTTAGTCATGCTAATTCTGATCTGGAATTAACATTAAATAATTTGAAAGAAGCACAAACTCAGTTGGTTGAAGCTGAAAAAATGGCCTCACTGGGTCAATTAACAGCAGGTGTTGCACATGAAATTAACAACCCCATCAACTTTGTCAGCTCAAATATTAAACCTCTAAAGAGGGATGTAGATGATTTGCTTAGCATTATTAAAGCTTATGATCAGAAAGCATCGCCGGATGTTGTTGCTGAAATCAATAAAATGAAGGAGGATCTTGAATTTGATTATCTGAATGAAGAAATCACTATGCTCTTGCAAGGAATGGCAGAGGGGGCCAACAGAACTGTAGAAATAGTAAAAAGTCTGCGCAATTTTTCCAGGCTGGATGAGCAGGATTTGAAAAAGGCCTTTGTTCACGAAGGAATTGATTCTACCCTGGTATTACTCAACAGCGCTATGGGTGGAGTGGTCGAAATTACCAAACATTATGATGAATTACCTGAAATCGACTGTTATCCGGGTAAACTTAATCAGGTGTTCATGAACATATTGTCCAATTCCCTATATGCTCTTAAAGGTAAATTCGGCAATGTTTCAGGCGGTAAGATCCAAATAAAAGCTTTAAATTTTGAAAACCATATAGAAATTGAATTTTTAGACAATGGTCCGGGTATTCCTGAAGAAGTCAGAAACAGGATATTTGATCCATTTTACACAACTAAGCCGGTAGGAGAAGGAACAGGTCTCGGACTTTCAATTGTCTACAAAATAATCGAAAGTCATAAAGGTCAAATTTCAGTAGATAGCCAGGCTGGAGAGTGGACTAAATTCACTATTAAATTACCTAAACTTACACATGACAGTATCAGCTGATAAGGTAAAAGTACTTTACCTTGATGATGAGCAAAATAATTTGCAGGCTTTCAAAGCAGTATTCCGCAGAGAGTATGAGGTTTTCCTTGCTCTGACTCCGGAAGAGGCTTACCAGCACCTCAATTCCAACACTATTGAGGTAGTGGTATCCGATCAGCGAATGCCTATACAATCAGGTACCGATTTCTTTAATGATCTTGTAAGTACTCATCCTGATCCCATTCGCATTTTGTTGACAGGATTTGTGGATATACAGGCTGTTATAGATGCAATTAATAAGGGCTCGGTCTATAGATTCCTGACCAAACCATGGAATGAAAATGAAGTCAGAAACTCTATCGAAAATGCAAAGGATATTTTCCGAACGCGCAAAGAATTGGAGAGCAGGACAAAAGAACTCCAAAAAGCATATGATGAGCTGGACCAGTTTGTATATAGTGCTTCACACGATTTGAGATCTCCTTTGACCAGTCTGAAAGGTATCATGAATTTAGCCAGGATGGAAGGAGAGAATCAGGGTCAATATATGGAAATGATCGAACAAGTCGTGGACAAAATGGACCAGTATGTTTTGAATATCATTAATTACTATAGAGGTAACAGACTTGAAATAGTGGAAGAACTGGTCGATTTAACTGAATTATTTGAAGATTTAATTCAAGAGATAAAATTTCACCCTGATGCAAATGGAGTAGAATTTAATCTTGACCTTCAGACTGACAATGAAATATTAAGTGACAGACTAAAACTTCATTTGATCTTCCGTAATCTCATTCAAAATGCAGTCAAATATCAACGCCCGGATGTAGAGAATAAAAACATCCAAATCAAATCATATTACAAGGATGATAAAATCTGTTTTGAAATAACTGACAATGGTGCGGGAATTGAAGACTCGATGAAGCTTAAACTTTTTGATATGTTCAAGCGATCACACCATCCAAAATCAGGCATGGGACTTGGGCTATTTATTGTCCACCAATGCGTAAATAAGATGGGTGGTGAAATATATTATGAAACTTCCGTGGGTAAAGGAACGTCTTTTTATGTATATTTACCAATCCTAAGCCCATCGAGATGAGTTTTCCCTTCATAGTTATTGATGACAACCCTGTAGATTTGATGATAATTGAAAAGTTATTATCAATAGGCGGGGTTTCGCAAAATATCAGAAAGTTTTCAAAAGGCACAGAAGCACTAGTCTATATTGACGAACATGGTTCAGTTGTGGAGCATACTGTTATTCTGTTGGATATGATGATGCCTGAAATGGATGGATTTGCTTTTTTGGATCAATTTGAAGCATTACCTACGGAAACGAAAAGGAAGTATTCTATTTATATGCTTTCTTCATCGATTGATCCCAAGGATATCAGCAGAGCAGGGCAAAATGTCAACCTAAACGGTTTTATAAACAAACCATTGGATGTAGAAGCACTAAAAGCCACTATTGCTACTCTGGAAGTTTAATTTTTACTATCAGAACTTTTCTCTACTTTGGATGAGGATGATTCTTTGTCATGAGGATGTTCTGAATCAATGTTCTCAAATGCGGCTTCCATAACCTTCATATTGAGAAAACTTTCCAACTCTTTTTCATTCAATTCTCGTCCAAACTGTCGCTTAGCTTCAGCCTGAATTTTAGATAACTTTTTTTCCACTTATAATAATTAACAGGTGATTTATAAGTGCTACGTTAACTCCTTGTAAAAACATGAAACAAATATATCGTATTTAAGTGAACCAACTCACTTTTCTTTTTGAATATTAACAAATATAGAAAATAAAAAATACATAGTTACTTCATTTTCATATCATTGAATCCATTCCCATGCAGATCGATATGCTCCATGTATCTCTACATATTCTAAAAATGCCTGATAAAATAAATCATTCCCCAGGGTGGCACTATCACCGATTATCACAAGATGTTTCTTTGCTCGCGTCATGGCTACATTCATTCTGCGATAATCCTTTAAGAATCCAATTTCCATTGAATCATTGGATCTAACAAGCGATATATATATGATATCCCGTTCCTGGCCCTGAAATGAATCGATGGTCTGAACGTTCACGGGAAAATCAAAAATTTCATCTTCGTCAAGTTCATCCCTGATGAATTGAACCTGCGCCTTATAAGGAGATAGAATTCCAACATCAGGCTGATGTACAAAATTTTGATGCAACAATGGATCCAGGTGCTCTCTCAAAATAAGGTACTCGTCTTTATTGAAATAACTTTTTGTTTCCGGATTAATCGTTTCTGTAAATCCGCATCCCGCCGTATCAATGAATGTGATAACTGCATCGGTGTCACTATTGAAGAGGGGTAAAACATGATCAGCCACAGAATCATGAGCCTTCAAAGCTCCTTTATAAAACCATTGATTAGAAAATCCCATGATAGCCCTATTCATTCTGTATTGTGTGTCCAGTAAATGAAGCGGTCTCTCATTCTGTATGGCAAGATCAAGCAGTGTGACAGATAAGCCTAGTTTCGCAGCCTGGGCCGACTTCACGGTAGGAGGTAATTGGAATGGATCACCCGCCAGTATTACTCGTTCAGACTTCAGTATAGGTATCCATGATGCACCCTGAAGTGCTTGTGATGCTTCATCAATTATACAGGTTTTAAACTTCAGCTCCCTTATTGGTCTTGAATTAGCGCCCGCGAATGTGCAGGTAATGACTCTGGATTGCTCAACAATTTTTTGAACCACTCTTTCTTCCAGATCTTTGGCCCATTCACTCAATTCCTTAGCTTCATTTCTCAATCTCCTGCGTTGCTGTCGCTCTTCATATCCAAAACTCCGCTTATATTGCTGGGAAAGTTTTCGATATTCATCAGCCTGCAATCTGACTTTCTTGATTTGTTTGGAATCAGGATCAGAGAATACCTGAGATTCCAGACTGCATTCCAGAATTTCAGGATCTATGCGGGATAAATGACCCAGACGCACAACAGGTATTCCTTCCGAATGGATCAGTGCAGTCAGCAAATCGACTGCCGCATTGCTGGGCGCGGTTACTAATACTTGCTTTTCTTCTTTTAATAATTGTCTGATTAACTGGATTAATGTGGTAGTCTTACCGGTTCCGGGAGGGCCATGAATGATGCTAACTCCTTCAGAAGCCAGGGCAAAGTTGACAGCACTGTTTTGCGATTCATTTAATTTTCCGGTAAGAGGAATGAAGTTCCTGGGCTGAATTGCTTCAAATTTTTCTTTTGTGCCATAAAAATACTTAATTGCAGTATACAGAGGGTCTGAGGCTTTCAATGCCATAGCTTGTTTCATGGCGGCTGCCATATCTTTGAAAGTCTGATCATCATGCAATAAATCCATCCCCAGTTTGCCTTCCAAAAGTTCATCCGGCACTTCATCAGCATGAAGAAACACCTTAGCCTGTCTTTTTTGAATATAATGGATGATACCTTTGACAGATGTTTGCTCTTTCCCTTGTTGCATTGAAAACAATCTGACAGTTTTGCCGGATTGCATTTGATCTTCTTTAATTTGAGATTCCTGTCTCTCTACAATAATGTAAGGAATTTCACCCAAAGCGTAACCATTCGCCTTGACACTCAATGGGTACCATGTAAAGCCATCTTTGACTCTTTCCTGGACATGCTTATTTATGAGCATTGACTGAAACATTGCCTGTTGTTCTTGTCGCTCGATGTCCATTGCTTTTAACCAATTCCGGATATATTCCTGAATGTATTCATCCATTTGATTCAATCTTGTACTAAGACTTAAAATGGCAGCCTAACGCAGCATTCCTCAGATTGTTTCGAGCGGGTAGCTGGATTTAACTTGTGCGCTAAGAGGCACCCTGAATGCGGGTATTAAAATGAAATATATGCGAAATCAGAAGCGATTGATACTCTTAAGAAGTCTGATACTCAGTTGTAAATCAGTGGTAAATTAGAGGGTTGAATAATGAGTAAAGAGGAAGTGTGGAGGTAGGGATTTATTAGGGGGTTATTGGGAGAAGTGTTTTTTATTTATGTTATGATTATTGTATCTTTTATTGTTAAATTCTTTAGCCAGTCCATCGCTTTATCTCCTGTAAAGCAAACCCTTATGGAATGTCTGATTTTATCTAACCTCATTTTAGTCATTTCCTTATGGTGATACCAATTCAGATAATTCTGAAGATACTTTGTAGCCACTCCATTGAACGGAAGCAGGAATTCCCGGAAAGCCTGATGGTGCGCCCTGGCTGAGTTCAGATTTACCGGATCCTTTCTTTTCGTGCTTTTTGAAACAGGTAGATATTGAAGAAATTCTTCATCTTTCAGAAAACTGAAAGCATCAATTGCCTGAGTTATCAGTATTGAACCAGTTTGAATTTTCCCATGAAGCGCTTTTCTTATCTGTTTTGCATCGGGCTCTTCTGCTGCTATAATATTACTGAGTGATTCATTGGAGGTTCGGCTGGTACTAAAAAGTACATTAATATTTTGGGGCGGTTGAAAATCTTGTTCAGAATTTTTATCCTCAGGATAGTTTGAAGATTTTCGCTGACCTTTAGTGTTTCTGGGCATTTGAAAATTAACTGTTTCAATGACTCCGGACAATTCATCCGGCAAATGGTCAGAAATAGAAGCTAAAAGTCTGTGTCTCCACCTAAAACTAGTCTGAATGCTAATTCCCAGTTCCTGTGCCGATTTCCGAATAGAGAATCCTTTCTCAAATACCTGAATATATTTCTGCCACAATTTTCGCTTATGCAAACCGGCCAGACTTGTTCCATGCGTGGCCATCCAATATTTACCGCATTCATTGCAGGAATATCGTTGAATGGACTTTATCCTGGCCCGTTTAATAGTGCTTTTACTCCCACAGTGAATGCAGGAAGGGGGCTTGATTTGGCAGGATTCCAATTCCTTCATTACCATATCCAACTGCCCATCGTGGAGATCCAATTGATCAATTAATAAACTTATAATTCTTTCCTTTTCAGGTATCGGCAGGCTGCCAAACTCCCTGAGTAAGTTATTTGTGTTCATTTTGTAATAATACGATATAAATATCATAACAACAATAATTAACCCAACACCCTCCCCCTCCCATTCTCCTTATTCCATTTCATTTATCATTATTGAAACAGTTCTGACCCCTATTCAATTCTATTGAATGACGTATATTATTACGACATTTGAATCCTTTATCAGAAAATCAATGATACCATTAGCAGAAAGAATGCGTCCTTCCTCTTTGGACGATTTTGTAGGCCAATCCCACTTAGTTGGTTCTGACGCCCCCCTGAGGAAAGCCCTCGAACAATCCAGAATCCATTCTATGATTTTTTGGGGACCGCCGGGCGTAGGAAAGACTACTCTTGCTCAAATTCTGGCAACTCAGTCCGGCAGAATATTTTATACCATAAGTGCAGTCAACTCAGGCGTTAAGGACGTTAGGGAAATTCTTGAAAAAGCTGAAAAACAGAAGTTTTTTGATCGGCCCTCCCCTATTCTATTTATTGATGAAATTCACAGATTCAGTAAATCACAACAAGATTCTTTACTCGGAGCAGTAGAGAAGGGAATCGTGACTCTTATTGGTGCCACTACAGAAAATCCATCATTTGAAATTATTCAGGCATTGTTGTCACGCTGTCAGGTGTATATACTCAAGCCTTTGACTTCAGAAGATCTGGATCTGATGATTACAAATGCTGTTACCAGAGACGAGAATCTGAAAAGACGAAGCATAGAAATTATTGAAAGTAATGCGCTGAAATTATACAGC
This sequence comes from Saprospiraceae bacterium, assembly GCA_022841345.1. Lineage (GTDB taxonomy): Bacteria > Bacteroidota > Bacteroidia > Chitinophagales > Saprospiraceae > SLDF01. The sequence goes on along the minus strand of JALHRR010000007.1, from coordinate 95,154 downwards.
AGCGGAGATGGGAGAAAACTATATAATGCACTCGAAATCGTCGTAGAATCTACCCCCGAAAATGAGCCGGTTGTTATAACCGATGAAGCTGTAGGAGTCATCATTCAATCCAGAATTGCATTTTTTGATAAGAATGCGGATATGCATTATGATATCATTTCTGCTTTCATTAAATCAATGCGCGGAAGTGATCCGAATGCAGCCGTTTATTATCTGGCCAGAATGCTGGAAGGCGGAGAAGATGTAAAATTTATAGCAAGAAGAATGGTAATTCTAGCGAGCGAAGATATAGGACTTGCTAATCCAAATGCACTATTATTGGCCACTTCCTGTTTCCAGGGTGTGCAGATGATTGGTATGCCGGAAGCAAGAATTCTACTTTCACAAACTGCCATCTACCTGGCAACTTCTCCAAAAAGTAATGCGTCTTATCTTGCAATCAATAAAGCACTTGACCTCGTCCGAAAGCGTCCTACAGACCCAGTACCCCTTCATCTTCGTAATGCTCCTACAGGTTTAATGAAAGATCTTGGATACGGAAAATCCTATCAGTATTCTCATGACTACAATCAGAATTTTGTTAAACAGGAATATTTACCTGATGAACTTGCCGGGACTAGTTTTTATCAGCCGGGGAAAAATGTGGCAGAAGAAAAAATAAGAATACACCTGAGAGAATTGTGGAAAGATAAATATGGGTTTTGAGGCGAGATTGATAAGATTGATGTTGTGAGTGTGAGTAATTTGTTGTGAGTTTGGGAAGATTGATATGATTGAAAGAGATTGAATGAGATTGATAGTATTCAAAAGATCGATAGGCTCAGGATTGATGGAAAAATCAGTATAATGGGTCACAGAATTTAAGTTTAAGACTCTTGCTCCAACAAACCCAGCAATTGAGGAATTACCAGCTGACCGGTTTGATATCCTGCAGTATAAATATCATCAAGCTTGTTAAAATTGAACATATTGTTCTTTTGTAGCCCCTGAACTTCAATATGTAAATCGCAAAGTGGAATATCGTCCTGTTGGTTTCTCCAAAGTGACATTTCAAATGTCCTGGCTGCAATACTTATAAGGCTTCTGAGCTGTTCCGGTTGCATTTGATTACGCGGCATAAGATTGACTCCTATGAGGATATCACATTCATCGCGGATGATACTGGCAGGAAGATTTTTCATAGCTCCTCCATCCATATATAATTGGCCTTCTATTTCTATCGGTTCAAAAACCATAGGAATGGCGCAAGAAGCCGCCACATAATTGAGCAAATCCCCTTCAGACTTTACTTCCAGTTTACCGCTATTCATGTTGGTCATAGTAATATACAATGGGATTTTCATGCTTTCAAAACCAATACCGGGCATGAACTCCACCAATCGTTTTTTTAAATATTCATGTGAAGCAAATCCCATCAAGGGCCATGCAAAACTAATGACTTTATAGAGATTACTTTTTTTAACGAATTTCAGCATTTCATCAGCCGAACAACCGGCAGCGTACAGTGTTCCAATTATAGATCCTGCACTGGTTCCTGCTACAACATCAGCAGTAATACTATGTTCTTCCATGACTTTTATAATACCGATATGAGCCAACCCTCTGAGGCCTCCGCCGGAAAGTGCAAGTCCAATCTTCTTATTGTTCATTTCCTGTATTAAATATTGAAAAATATAATGGAGTATTCTATCGCAAAATAAATATAAAAAAGCCCGATAACAAATGAATTGCAATCGGGCTTTTGTTTTTAAAATACTGAAATGGTCTATTTCTGCACCATTATTTTTTTAGTGATAACTTGACTCTCTGCACCGGTAATTTTCAATAAATAAGTACCCGGGGTATAGTTATTCAACTCAAGCCATTGCTTTTGTGCATTTGATAAATCTTTGAAATCGATCAATTTACCGAAAACATTAAACAGTTCCACCTTTTGTAAAGGAACCTGGCTCTCAATATAGATTCTGTCTTTGGCGAGAGTAGGGTATACATTTACCTGTGAATCAAATAGATTGTCATGAACACCTACCATCAAATCAAAATCTGCTGCATACCTTGGAAGAATTTGATAGCCATCATTATACGGTGGTACATTAGCATTGGTGCTAAATTGTCCGCCTATACCAACCAGATCAAAAGTCCCCACAGGTGCCTCAGTAAAGCCTGTATTGACATTCCTGGCAATCCTCATGATGAAATTATCCGTGCCATTCGTGACGGTGACATTAAATCCACCGGGTGCATTCGTCCACTGGGCCGGATCTACCACAGTTAAAGAAACTAACTGCACTAATCTGCTTTCTGTTTGCTCATTCAGCTCGTCAATCAGTATTGGATCCAAAAGCATATTACCTGAGCTCAAAATCTCCAATTCTGAAATATTTAATTGAAGCAATCCTCTGAATTGTTCTACTACACCTCTAACCCTAACCAAATCACCTTCTTCAGGACTGATAATGGCAGAATTAGTACTGAATAAACCAATTCCGTCGCCCTGATCATTTATCATTGTATATTGAAGGCCGGTTTCTCTTTGATTAACTCCATAGATTATTCCCTCTACATAAGCTTCAACACCTAAAGAATCAGCAACACCTTCGGAGTTTACACCCCGAATTTGACCTATTGTATATGTTGGAATATCAACCACATCACCCATGACTGTTACAGTTCCCTGCATCAATCCGGAATGTAAATCACATCTGTAATTGTAAACACCGGCGATTTCGAAAGTGTGTTCAAGCATCCAGCTGCCACCTGCAGGATTACCACTACTGAATGATTCCGGATTAGATGGAAATGTAGTCTGAGTTCCATTTACATTATGCGTACCACCTGTGTTCATCCATAAAACAGTTTCTCCGACATTGATGGTAATGTCTGCAGGAGTAAAAAAGAAATCCCCTACCATAACTGTTGCATCCGGTACAGAAATACAAACAGATGTATTTGCAGAACCCGGACTTGCGAAAATAGTCTTTCCATTAAGTGTAATTCCAGTGTCGTTCGTGGATGGCCCCCAATTATCAACATCATTGACCGGATTCGCCGGATCGCATAATTCCAGACTGGCACCATTTCCATCCGCTTCAGCATACCAACCTCCCGCTCCGTTGGAATAGGTTACAGAGGAAACTACATTGCCATCAGGATCAGCAAATGCAATTGGCTCGCCACCATTATTCAGTGCAGAGTTCATTTCCATTTGAAAAACAGTGGTACCGGTCCCAAATACACTTTGAAAAGCACTAAGCTTGACCGCGATGACGACATATTCACCTACTCCGAGTGTAAAGTCCGGAAATGTAAAGTTGATACCTTGTGCAAACTTCCATCCTTGTAGTTGGACAGGTTGAGAACCGACATTTTGTAACTCAATATATTCAAGAGAATCCGTTCCTGATTCGGGAGGATTATACATGATTTCAGAAATAACTATTTGAGATTGAGCACTGTAAGCTAATAGTAATAGTATTGCAAAGAGGTATAATTTTTTCATAGCTAGATTATTTTAAAATATTTACGATCTAAAAATAAAAAAAGTAAGCCACAATAGTGACTTACTTTCTTTATTTAAGGGTTAAATTTTAACCTGATGGTTAATTTATCCGAATGAACGAATTAATTAAAAGTATATCTAACACCCAATTGAATTCTGTATACATCTCCTACAAAAGCATTATCAATAAATGATTTTGTCACCAATTCTCCTCCAATATTTTGCATACGGTACTGAGGTCTTCCATTTGCATCTGCCGGTCCACCTTGCGCCGTAGTTGGAACGATCAATGGTGTGGTTGTATTTAGACGTTGACTAACACCCCAATTTGGACTGATCATGTTAGTGAAGTTCAATACATCGAGGCGAACCTGGAATGCATTACGCTTGCCACTGATATTTATATAAAAATCATGAGCAATACTCAAATCCAGTCTGTATACCATCGGTAAAATAACACCGCCTCTCTCAGCATAACTTCCTCTGTTTGCAGATAAATATTTATCCTGATTGATGAATGCTTCAAAAGCATCTCTCTGTTGCTCAATTGTGAACGTTTTACCACTTGCAGTATATTCCTGGAAGTTCATTTCTTCTCTTGTTGCAGGAATATAAATCAGGTCATTACTTGTTCCTCCATCACCATTTAAGTCACCAGAGAATACGTAGCTTCCTACACCCGGTGTAAATCCATCGAAGAATAATGAAAAGGTTGTAGCACCTGCATCATTTGCATAAAATGCTTTGTAAGTTAATGCACTAAATACTCTGTTTCCCTGAAAGTTAGAAGAAAATCCAACGCCAGGATTATTTGGATCGCCAAAATGCTGGTTGTTGTTCCATGAACCGAAAGCAACAGAACCCGGATCAATTGTATTTTGAGATAATCCATATGCATAACCTACTTTAAAGAAAAAGTTCTTTGCAAAAGGCTTTTCAATTGTTGCTGCAAAATTATAGGATGAACCCACATTTTGATTTTTAAGAACAACTGCATTATCAATTTTGCTATTAATACGATTGCTACCTATCCAGCGTATACGATCGTCCGGACCTGAAAACTTATCAGTGGTCTCACGTAGGTTTGCATTAATATAATAAATACCATTTACATCCTGATTGTAGATAAACTCAAGTGTACCCACCATATCCCATGGCAATTTTTGGTCAATGGCTACATTGGTTCTCCAAATCTGAGGGAATTTGAATGACTCATCAGTCAAAGCCAACTCATAATTAGCAGCAGGGTTTCCGTTTACATTAGTTGGTTTGTATGTATCTATATCCGGATTAAATGGACGCGTATTTGTATTGTCTACACGTTCAAAACCAGTAAGAATACCGTTATTACCCACCTGATTGGATATCCATACATAAGCAGGTCTGGAAGTAAATATGCCTGATCCACCTCTGATCTGTGTACGTTTATTTCCATTTAAATCATAATTGAAACCTAATCTTGGTGACCAAAGTAAATTACTTTTTGGTAGTACATCAGTAGCATATTTAACTGTAGCTCCTGTTTCGTCTCTGAAATTGAATTCTTCTACTTCAGCATTTTTCAAAGCAGTATTGCCAAAGAAAGGAACATCAATTCTCAAACCAGCAGTGATATTAAATTTGTCCGTAACATTCCATACATCCTGACCATAAATACCCGCGTAGAATACTTCCAATGGTTGAATTGGCTTTTCTTGTCCGGGTACATTTGACCAGCGAACCTGGAATCTGTTCAATGTGATTGGGGAAGTTAATCTGTTTGGGTTCGCCAGATAATCATTTGCATCAGTATAGAAATCTTCTAGTGAATTATATACATAAGCACTCTGTGAACCAGGGAAAAATACATTTTCAGACTCATATCTTTCAGCACTCAAACCTAAAGTGATGGTGTGGTTTTGTCTGTAGATGGTGAAGTTATTCTGCAACTGAAGAGACTTGTATCTCAATTCATTATTTGGTGTAAAGGGCTCAAATCCAAAGGTAGTATAAACAGTACCTTCTTTTAAGATATCAACCATCGGAAACACTGTACCCAGTGCCTCCCTGCTTTCATCCTGAAATGTATAACCAATTATCAAATTGTTAGACATATTGGCACCTAAAGTACTATTCCACTCCCCGACAAGTGACCTGATATTCTCAAGAACACGGTAATTTGAATTTAAGAAATTCAATCCAGTGAGGTTACTTCTTCTATTTCCAAATCCAAGAGAGGAAGAATTTGATAATAAAACATCTGCGTTTGAATCCAAGTGGTTATATCTCAAACTAATTTTATTGGTTTTATTTAAGTTGTAATCCAACTTAACCAAAAACTTTCTTGCTTCAGTTGCATTGTCATAACCCTGATAAGGTCCGGTTTGATACCCAAACCTGTCATTTAAAAATCCACTTAATGCATCCAGATCAGAAGCCAAAACCCTTGTGGTATTACCTCCTACAGTCTGAGATCCTGTATTTGCAGTAAAAGTTGTACCCGGCTCAGTCAAATCCTCTTGCTCATAGCTGGCAAAAAAGAACAATTTGTTCTTAATAATTGGCCCGCCAAGTGTAAAACCAATTTGATCATAAGAAAATTTTCCCTGATTAAAATTAGTCTCTTTCGCTTTTCTACCAACAAGGTTTTCATGTCTCAGGAAATAGTAAGCAGAACCGCTGAATTCATTGGTTCCACTTTTTGTTACTGTATTCACAGAAGCTCCTACGAAATTGCCCTGACGTACATCATAAGGAGCAACTGAAACTTGTATTTGATCGATCGCATCCAAAGAAATCGGAGATACACCCGTACGCTCACCCGGTTGACCGGCAAGACCAAATGAGTTATTGAAATAAGATCCATCTACTGTGATATTGTTCAATCTGTTGTCCTGACCTGCAAATGAATTACCAGAAGACTGTGGCGTCAATCTTGTGAAGTCACCAATTCTTCTGGAAATAGTAGGCATTGTTTCAAGATTTTTTCTGGAAACAGCAGTGGCAGCTCCAGTTCTGTCAGATCCAAAATATGGATCATTTACACCAGTAACAACTACCTCACCAAGAGAAAGACTCTGTTCCTTAAGCATAATATTCACATCTGTAGCCACACCCAAAGCCAGGGACAATCCCTCAGTGGTGTGAGTTTCAAAACCAAGAAATGAAATCACAATCTTATAAGGACCACCTACTCTCATACCAGGGATAGAATATGTACCGTTGGCCAGAGTAGTAGTCCCATATTCCGTGCCGGAAGGCACATGAACCGCTTCTACACTCGCTCCCGGCAAAGGTGCTCCTGCTTCATCTAATACCCTTCCACGAATCATACTCGTGGTAACCTGTGCTTGCAATTGGAACATCGTCCCAAGCAATAAAACTGCAAAAAGTAAAATTCTGCTTTTCATAGATAACGCTTTTAAATTTGGTGCAAATAAATACACATTGGGTGAAGAAAACTAAATTCTAATATTATCTTAATATTAATTTATACTGAGTCAACCTCTATCATATCGAAGCCAAATGTATATGTTATATTCCTATATGACAAGTAATTCATATCAATTATGCTTTAAATTCCATACTAAATTTTAACTGGCTTCGTTACGAATGCAACATACGACTCAAGGCTCTATTCAAAACTGCACTGAGAGTGCTTATATCAAAAAAATAGCTTATATATATATACTTAAAATTCAGAAGATTTGATGATTCGGCTCCAGATTACCTCCCCCTGAGTATTGCATAAATTTATACTTAATACTCTTTCTTTACGCGGCCCATCAATGCGAATGTATGCAAAATTTCTATCTCTTACTACAGTTCCGTCTACTCTGTTCTTATTTTGTTCATTGTTATACTGTGCCGAAGCTGAACCGGAAGTCAATGGTGAACAAGTCAAATCATAAATAGGAACTTTACCCGCTTCCTGAATCATACTCAGCTCAGTAAAATGCCTGTCCCCTGTAAGGAAAATCACTCCTTTTATCTCATTATCCTGAATAAACTGAATCAATTCACTTCTCTCAGAAGGCGAAGCAAGAGTGAAATTCTCTTTATCAGGCGCTGAAGATAAAAACATAACACCAACACTTACAAACTTAAAAGGGGCCATACTGGAGGCCAGTGCATCTTTAATCCATTCCATCTGATTCCTGCCCAGAACTTCCCGGGCATTTGATTTCCTCTCATTCGGAGTTTTGTTGAACCGATCATCTAATAGGAAAAAATCACAATCCTCCCATTGAAATTGATTTGTTATTCCCCCACCAACTTCAGCACTGAAGGGAGGATTAGCCCAGAAACGGTCAAAAAATGTTTTTGCCATTCCCTTGTTTTTAAATCCCCGATCGCTGTTGTTGGGCCCAAAGTCATGATCATCCCAGGTTGCATAATGATGCACATTTGCCAGTAATGGCTGTAACTCAGGCAATGATCTTGTATGAGTATATCTCTTTTCAAATCCACTTGCAGACATCCAATCTACCTCTCTCAGATAAATGTTATCTCCCAACCAAATCATGAAGTCCGGTTTCTTTGAAGAAATGGATGCCAGAATCTCATACCCACCTCCATAAGGTTTGCCGGGACGATCGTATTGTTCTTCGTTCACATAAAAACAACTTCCTGCCACAAATGAAAATGCAGGCGGATCTGTCCTCCATTGCCACAAGGTCTGTGTTTGGAACACTTGCTCAAACTCAGATGTAAGTTCCTCTCCATTAATTTGAATGGCATATCCGTATTTTGTGCCAGGTTCTACTCCATTTGCAATAAACTTTAAAACATATGATTCTGAAGGCAAGGCAGTTTGTGCACTAGTATATTGTTTTGCTGCAGGATTCGTTAAAGGCCAGTATACAAGCCTTGCAGCAGAAGGAGATTTTAATTGTATCCAAACCATGACTTCCCGCATTTCAGAATAACCGACCATAGGACCAGACTGAATTTGCTCTCTCTGAGAATGAGCTGCGATAGCTGATCCCAATACAAATAACACAATCAATATCTGTTTCATACGCTTGAATTTTGCTCCAAGGAAATGAAATTTGGCCACAAAATGGGCATTTGTGTGTAAAGTAATTATGAATTCTGGAGGTATATACTTTAAAGGCTCAATCGTTTCAGGATGATTGGTCATAAACCGGGTGACTTTTTTTCATTGCTACGCAAGGAAAAAGTGACGTTTTTCATGGAATAAACCATGAAAAGTGACATCTCCGTAATAAATGGTCTGCTTCGCAGGTCATTTATTACGGAGGTGACAGCTAGCGCTCAAGAGAGGCAGGCACATTATATTCTTTATATCTTTTTGCACGAAGCTCCTGGCTATATTCCGGCTGTTTACCCGGCTGTTCAATGGGCTGTTTGTGCAGAGACATGGCGAATTTCGAATCGCCTCTTCGTTTGTGTCCGATCAGGCTTTTGCAATTAAACGATAAAACGCTTTATCCCGGCTGCTATCCGGCTATTCAATGGACTGTTTGAGCAGAGAGAGGGTGAATTACAATTCGCAGCTAAGTTCGTGCTCCGTTCTACTTTCGCGATTCGCATATTTAACCGAGGTGTTCTGGCTGCTGTTTCAATCGCAATTCGTAATTCGTAATCCGTAATTCGTAATTCGTAAATGGCAGTTCAACTGGCTGTTAACGATTAAACGCCTCAACGCCTTAACTTTTAAACGATCCACACATCAAAACGCTCACACCCACCCACACTTCGGTTAACCACTTAACCGATTAACCCGGCTGATTACCCGGCTGTTCACATCTCCTCCTGACCCGGCTTCTCCTTCTCAGGAAGAAATATTTCAGCCATCATGCATCTGGCGCTGCCACCGCCGTATTTTTCAATAGTATAAATCGGGACATGCAGAATTTGTGTAAATGATCGGATTGTTTCAATTTGGTCTGCTCTCAGCGCATTGAATGCCTGCTCAGACATGATCAGATAAGTTTCGCCGGTTTCATTTCGGACCTGAAGCATATTTCCCGCAAAAGAATTCATCTGCGCCAGAGAGATCGGTATAACTTCTTTTCCTGTCTTGCTAAATAAATAAAGCAGCTCCTCTTTTTCCTGAGCATCCGGGATGCTATCCATGCAGATGACTACAAAATCCTCCCCAAGAGCCATCATCACATTTGTATGATAGATTTCCTGACCGGCGCCATCAACAGCATGAAAAACAGCCTTCTGATAACCCATATTTTCACAAAATGAATTTAGTAAAAAATTATCAGTTCTGGGACTCAAACAAGCATATGCAATTTTATGCACTCTGTCAAGGATCAGGCTTCCCGTGCCTTCCAGAAAAATATCTGATCTCTCAGCCTGCTCCATATAGAAGCGCTTGGTCAATTCAAATTCTTTGCTCAGTTCGTAGATGATATCATCTCTTCGCTCAAGCCTCCTCACAACAGCCTGCATCGGGTAAGTCACTATGCTTCCATCCTCATGGAAAGTTATCCAATTATTGGGAAACACAGCGTCAGGTTTGACCGGAGAATCAGTATCCTCAATTACATGGACTTTGATTCCCCTTGTCCTCAGGTCATTCACAAATGTATCAAACTCCACAATTGCTTTTTCCTTGATGAAGTCCGGATCCTCAGTATCATCAAATGTTTGAAAAGCGTTGCTGGAAGCTGTTTCAGAATTAAATCCAAAATTTGCTGGACGGACCATCATGAGATGGTGGGTTGTTTGTTGAGGTCTGGATGACATATTACGATATAATTTTTTGTTGCATCGCCTCCTGTTTCATCTTATATGCCAGTTCTTCACCTAAAAATGCATCTATCAAATAATGCACAAGATAAATTACCGGTGTCAGGGCAATTGCGACTACAAACTTATAAAAATAATTGACTAGTCCGATTGCCAGCACCAAACTGAGGCTCCAATCCGCTCCTATATAGAATGCTATAAACAGCACGACAAAACTATCTATGAACTGAGAGATCAGAGTAGAACCGGTCGCTCTCAGCCAAATCTTTTTCTCACCTGTCCACTTTTTTATTTTATGAAAAATGATTACATCCAGAATTTGCCCGATTAAAAAAGCAACCAAAGAACCTATTATTATCCACAATCCCTGATTGAAAACAATGCGAAAAGCGAAATTATAATCGCTCACTTTTGACCTGATGGCATCCTGCTCTGGCTGTGGAAGATTCGGATTTATATGAGATTCCGGCCAAAAATCAGCAGGAGTCAAGCGTATTCCAATGAAGAAAATTAAAAAAGCATAAATAATCAAAACGATTGCAAGATTGGACAAAAATCGAACCCCCTTTATACCAAAGTATTCGTTGATGATGTCTGTCATAACAAAAACCACAGGCCAAAGCAAGACACCTGTGGTAAGATTGAAGGACAGTCCCTCAAAGCCCAGGATGTTTAAATTCATGGGATTCAGACCAAGTGTTTTCTCCAGTGAAAATATTTTAACCCCAATGAACTCAGCAATTAAAGCGTTGGTAATAAAAACAGCACCGAGTATCAGAAATAGTCTGATGGGTTTTTGTCCTGTAATATTGAGCATATTCTAAATTTGAGCCCTAAATTTAATAAGATTGATGAAGATTGAGGTAGATTGATAAGATTGATGTTGTGGGAGTGAGTTTATTGTGAAGGGTTTGGGAAAATTGATGGTGGGTGTATGAGTTTTTGTCGTGAGTTTGTGAAGATTGATATGATTGAAAGAGATTGAAGGAGATTGAAAGAGATTGAAAGTGATTGATGGAAAGTTCAAAACTGCCTGCAGTAGGGGTGGCTTTGCAGTCTCCAATTCGGAATTCAAATTTCAATATTCTAAATTCAAGTTAGTCCGAATAGCTTTCAGCTACTACCTTAGCTGATCAACCTTGCTGCCACATTATGAGAGCTTGAAACTGCAAAATGGGGTCAAGTATTGAAACGTTTTGATTGGCTTTTACTAAACTCTCCAACTTCTAAACTCTTTGTCTTTTCAGCCACTTGCTTTTTCCTTTTGCCTTTTCGCGAGGTGCCGCTTCGCTCTACTACGCGATCCTTCGGATTCCTTTTTCCTTTTGCCTTTTCCCTTTTCGCGAGGTGCCGCTTCGCTCTACTACGCGATCCTTCGGATTCCTTTTGCCTTTTGCCTTTTGCCTTTTGCCTTTTCCCTTTTGCCTTGGCTCTTTTACCTTTTGCCTTGGCTCTTTTCCCTTTTGCCTTGGCTCTTTTCCCTTTTGCCTTGGCTCTTTTACCTTTTGCCTTGGCTCTTTTACCTTCCAAATTCTCATTTCTAAATTCTACCTTTGCACCATGATCCCATTCAAGAAACATGTCCTCAAAAATGGATTGACACTCATCGTCCATGAAGACCGCTCCACTCCTATAATTGCTGTCAACATTACATATAAAACGGGTTCCAGAAACGAAAACCCGGAACAGACCGGACTTGCTCATTTATTTGAACATCTGATGTTTGGAGGCTCCAGACATGTCAAAGACTTCGATACACCCATTCAGAATGCAGGTGGAGAAAATAATGCATTCACCAATAATGATATCACCAGCTTTCACTGTATGATGCCGGCAGAAAACATAGACACGGCACTGTGGCTGGAATCAGACCGAATGGCTGATTTACACTTGACTCAGAAAAAACTGGACAATCAGAAAAGTGTGGTGATTGAGGAATTTAAGGAGACTTGTCTGAATGAGCCTTATGGAGACGTTTGGCATTTACTTTCAGCATTGGTCTACAAACGACATCCTTACAGATGGCCTGTTATCGGGCTGGTTCCTGATCATATCAGTTCTGTCACGCTGGAGGATGCTCAGGCATTTTACAAAACTTACTATCAGCCTGCCAATGCAGTCATGACTATAGCTGGCCCGATTGGATTTCAGGAAGCTTTGGAAAAATGTCAGTATTGGTTTGAGGATATTCCATCCATTCCATTGCCTGCGGTTGAGTTGCCTCAGGAAGAACCGCAGTCTGAAAAAAGGCATTTGGTGATTGAAGGCAATGTGCCGTCAGATGCCATTTATATGGCATTTCCAATGTCTGATCGATTATCCCCGGAATACTATACTACTGATTTGCTGTCAGATGTCCTATCTAATGGACGCTCCAGCAGGTTATACCAGCGATTACAAAAGGAAAAAGAACTTTTCAACAGTATCGATGCATACATCACAGGATATGCTGATCCGGGAATTTTCATTATAGAAGGCAGATTAAATTCAGGAGTCACACATGAGCAGGCAGAAGCTGCCATCTGGGAAGAGCTTCAGCAGCTGCATCATTCATTGATCTCTGATGAAGAATTACAAAAACTCAAAAATAAAACAGAGAGTACTATCACTTTTCAGGAGTGTAATGTAATGACCAAAGCCATCAATCTGAGCTTATTTGAATCCCTGGGAGATGCTGATCTCATTAACAGGGAAGTTGCGATGTATCAGTCAATACAGGCAGAAGATTTGCAGGCGTATGCACGGGAGTTATTTGTTCCGGAGAAAGCTTCAGTATTGTACTATAGAAGAAGTCCTGATGCTACAGCTGAAGAAGAGGAAGAATAGATTCTTGTGAGGGTATTGGGTGGGGGCTTACCCCCAGGTGCTCAGAGTAGCTTTCAGCTACGACCTTTTTAGTTCATACCTCAGTGATATTGTGTGAGTGTGAGTGCCGTAGCTGAAAGCTACGGGAAGCGCTGAGTGAGAGTATTGTAACTCCGACCAAGCTAACATCACCCCGGCATACTAGGCCTCACCTCAATTTTAGATGGCAAAGTTCTGGGATGCATCTGAAGTAAATCTATAACCATTTGACCAATATCTTCAGGCTGAATTTTCCAGTTGTCTTTTTCAGATGGTACATGATCTGCAAAATGTGTAGCAACAGAACCCGGCATAATAGTCGATACTTTAATTCCATACTTACGCAAATCCAGCATTACTGCCTGAGTAAATCCGACCAAACCAAACTTACTCGCATTATAAGCCGCACCATTCGCGAAGAAGTTGGTACCAGCAAGACTAGCCACTGTGATAAAATAACCTTTACTCTTTTTTAAAGCTTCCATACCTGACTGAAGCGTATAAAATACTCCGCTCAAATTTATATCAATAGTCTCTTTCCAATCTTCAATGCTCAATTCATCAATCGGAGCAAAATGTCCTACACCTGCATTAGCAATCAGCACATCAAGATTCCCCCATTCAGACAATAATGTATCAACAGCAGATCGTAAAGAATCATGATCACGAACGTCTGAAACATAAGTAAGAATGTTTCCCTCATCACTGGAAAATAATTGATTTTTAGCTGCATCCAATGCTGATTCTGATCTGCCGGTAATCAAGACTTTCATTCCATGATCGAGCATGGATTGGGCAATTCCGAGTCCTATACCCTTTGACCCACCGGTAATAAGAGCTGTTTTTCCTTTAATATTCTGCATGATTATTGATTGCTTTTTTTGAAAGTGAATTTAGTCCACCCACTCAAAAACAGGCTCATTGTCATTATGTTCTGAATTTATGGGTTCAAAGTTTATTTTTGTCAACACTTTATTTACAATTATGATCGTAAGTTATTTATGTACTAATTGATAATATTGTCGCACTTTTTATATTTGGGCTTCTAAATAAAGCAGTATTCATCACATCACTTAAAAAATAAACAACTTGACACCTTCAGCTTCATCCGTCCGATTTACAGGTTGGGGATCTTATATTCCTGAGGTCATAGTGAAGAATTCAGATTTTGCTCAACACGATTTTTACAATCCGGATCAAAGCAAACTCGACGCACCTGCAGAGGTTGTAGTTCGCAAATTCAAAGCCATCACAGGAATTGAGGAAAGACGTTATGTCAGTAATGATTTAGATGCATCCGACATAGGTGCAATCGCTGCCAAAAGAGCTATAGAAAAATCCGGCATTGATCCTGAAACACTGGATATGATCATTGTAGCACACAATTTTGGTAATGTCAGGAGCGGAACCATTCAAACTGACATTTTACCGGGATTGTCCGCAAGAATCAAGCATACTTTAGGTATTCATAATCCAGATTGTATTGCATATGATATTTTATTTGGTTGCCCGGGCTGGCTGCAGGGAGTGATTCAGGCATACCAATATATTAAAGGCGGATTTGCTCAGAAAATCCTGGTGGTGGGTACAGAAACACTTTCAAGAGTACTGGACATTTATGACAGGGATTCTATGATATTTGCTGATGGAGCAGGGGCAACAGTCATAGAAGCCAGTGAAGGTTCAGGGGGAATTCTTTCTACTGCAGCCAGAACTTATTCAGTAGATGAGGCGATGTATCTTTCACTGGGAGCTTCCCATTTACCCGAAGCTGATCCAAATATTCGGTATATAAAGATGAAAGGCCGCAAAATCTATGAATTTGCACTATCAAAAGTTCCTGAGGCAATGAAAATGTGCCTGGACAAATCCGGCGTATCTATTGATCAGATAAAAAAAGTATTGATCCATCAGGCAAATGAAAAAATGGATGAAGCTATCATTCATAGATTTTATGAATTGTTCGGTATGAAAAAAGCTCCGGATGGCGTGATGCCAATGAGTATACATAAGCTGGGTAATAGCTCAGTAGGCACAATTCCAACACTATTTGATATGATTGCGAGAGGGGAACTAGTTAATCATCAATTCAATCCAGGAGATCATATAATGCTGGCTTCAGTGGGTGCAGGAATGCATATAAATGCCGTTCTTTACCGCTTCTAACGCAAACAGGTTTATATTGTACAATGGAAGACCCTTCAGGAATTAAACAGAAAGAGTATTGGCTTAAAAAACTAGATTGGGTTCAAAAATTCAGTGAAGGTTCTAAATGGCAGCGTCTTACTTCGAGACCTGTAAAGTATATAAGTGCCATTTTTTATAGAAAACTCCTCTACCCAATAATAAAGAAGCCATCCAAAGCAAAGCGTCTTACATTCTTTGGAAAAGAAATTGCGATTCCTCTTCCTGTCAGTACTGATATCTATTTGGCGGGAGCTAAAACCCATGATTCTGAGATCCGTCTTGCCAGATTTTTAATCAGGCATCTAAAAGCAGGTCACCAATATCTTGACATCGGGGCCCATATTGGTTTTTTCAGCATGCTCGCAGCTGAATTGTCCGGCAGAAATGGTAAAATATTGTCTGCAGAACCTTCAGCAACTATATATGAATATTTGAAAGCAAATATATCGCCATATGCTCAGGCAAAAGCAATCCAGGCTCTGGTAAGTCAGCAAAGTGGTCTGACTTCATTTTATGAATTTGACACTTTGTATTCAGAATACAATACCTTATTGCCTGATCAATATGACAAAAGTGATTGGTACGCTTCCCGGGCTCCTGAAAAAACTTCAAGAGAAGCATATACCATTGAAGATCTTTGCAGGAAATATCAATTGGTTCCGGATATCATCAAAATTGATGTGGAAGGAGCAGAATACCAGGTAGTTTCTACACTTAGAGACACCTCGCTTTGTCCGGTAATTATCATGGAGTATATTCTTCAGGATACAAAAGACATGACTCATGATCTTGCCCTGGATCATTTGAAAAGTATAGGTTATTGGGTGAAAAGGATAGACTCAAATGGAGATTTATTTCCTGGTGACGATTTCAGGGAAGTGATGAGGACAAAGGGATTGACTTCGGACAATATAGCGTTTGTCAGAGAAAGCTCTCAATATTGATAAGAAACAAAGTTAATGTTGGCTTAGCTTACTTCAAATCTTCTTCAACATTTCACTTCATCAGCCCAAACACCTTCGCATATTTCATCATTTCGCCCGGATTCGAGATTTTAATCTTGCCCATGAATAAAGCAGTCATAGGGTTGATCTCGCCTTTCAGGATTCCCATCAGCGTTACATCTTTTGATCTCACTACACACTTGGGGTCACCCTGGAATCCATCCAAAACGGAGACTTCGCCATCTTTTATTTCGATGGTGATCTGTCCGCCTTGTTCTCCATCTATATCAAAATGGAAATTGGTATTGTGACCCACCACTGTTGAAGGGTCAATCTTTTGTTTCATATCCAGGAAAAATGATTTCAAATTCATCTTTATTGTGTTTATAGTTTGCAATTCAAAGTAGAACAACGAAGGTAATTTTATTTTGTTTGTATCAAAAATAAGAGATTGTTGACCGAACATTAAAATCCATTGTTTCTTTGAGTCGTCAAATTGATTCACAGCATAATATATACGATGTCAGGATTAAAAATAATTTTCATGGGTACTCCCGGCTTTGCAGTTCCAACACTTCAAAAACTGATAGAATCTGGTTACGAAATAGCAGCAGTAGTCACAGCACCTGACAGACTTGGCGGCAGAGGCAAAAATCAATTGCTGGAATCAGATGTTAAAAAATTTGCGCTTGAACACAATCTGCGGATACTTCAACCGGAGAAATTAAGAGATCCGGAATTTGTGCAAACTTTACATGATCTCAAGCCTGATATGATGATTGTAGTAGCATTCAGAATGCTGCCGGAAATGGTTTGGTCGATTCCGCATTTGGGAACTTTCAATTTGCATGGGAGTTTATTACCGAAATACAGAGGAGCTGCCCCCATTAACTGGGCTATTATTCAGGGTGAAAAAGAAACCGGTGTCACTACATTTTTGCTGGATAAAGCAATTGACACAGGGCAATTATTACTTCAACAATCTATTCCAATCGAAGAGACAGACAATGCCGGAACACTGCATGATAAGATGATGCATCTGGGGGCTGATCTTGTTCTTGCTACAGTTCAGCAGCTGGAATCCGGCACATTACAGCCTTCCCCGCAAAAGGATCAGGAAAGCACTCATGCGCCAAAAATATTCAAAGAGACTTGTCAGATAGATTTTACAAAATCTGGAAAAGAGATATACAATTTCATTAGAGGCTTATCTCCATTTCCAGGTGCCTGGACATTAATGGGTGATAAGGAACTGAAAATCCTGGAGGCTTTATTTCATCCTAAACAATCAAATTTAAATCCGGGTGAATGGACAGTAAGAAATCAGAAACTGGAATATGGGACAATTGACGGGATATTGGAAGTGCTAAGCTTACAACCTGAAGGCAAGAAACGAATGACGATCAGGGAGTTTTTGAATGGCTATAGGAATGGAAAATCTGTTCTATAAAAAGCTATGAATCTTTGTTTACTCCAGCTTGCTTGAGAATTGCAAAGAATGTCCCTTTCTTGATATCCTTATTGCCATGAACCGGAACTATAGCAGTTTTTCGGGTTGTTGGATTATAGAATATTTTATGAGAACCCTTGGTTCGCTTAAAATAAAACCCGTTGCTTTCCAAAATTTTGATCAGGTAAGCAGGACTGAAATTCATACTCCATCTAGTTCCAATGAATATTCCAGCGTGTTGCTATCATCCGGTACGAACTCCCCCCTGTCTTGTAGTTCTTCTATGTACAATTCGATTGCTTCTTTTGCCATCTCAATTGCCTCATCTACATTCTCACCATAAGTAATGCACCCTGGAAGTACCGGCACGATAACAGTATATCCGCCTTCCTGTTCTTTATGTAAATGTATTTTGTAAGTTGGCATAAGATTTCTTATTTAACTTGGTGCAAATGCGAAATTTAGTTATTAAAAAATAACTACCTGAAGGAGACAACAAAAAAATAACGTAAAATAGTAAAACTAATTATTAAGAATGCACTATCAACTAATAATTAAGGAACAATCAATCATCACAGCTTCATCAAAAAATATTAACCTGGAAACTATAATCCACTAGTACTTTGGATTATCTCTGAAGCCTTGATGATAAGCGTCTTGATGAATTTTGTCTCCGGCAGAAGATTTTCAGTATTTCCTTCTACAGTTTGCATAGAGACAGCGGAAGGCTGAGAAACAGATTTGATATTGATATGGATGTAACTGATCATGCAGATCAATCCAACAAAACAAACAAGGCTGATAAGGTAACTTTTCTTTCTCATGGTAAATAAATAACTGTGCGAAAATACATTATTTTATTGAACATCAATGAAAAAACCTACAATTAACTAAAAATTAATATTTCTAAATTGCTGATTATACAACATAAGATGCAGATAATAGTTGGCGGGTTACAGGATGGGAAGGATTTTTAATTATTTTTTTCAAATTGCCTGATTCGATTACGCTTCCGGCATCCATGATCAGCACATTTTCACAACAAGCCATCAAATCAGCCGGATCATGACTGATAAGTACCAAAGTCACTTCCTGCATTTCTGGCACTTGGTTAAATAACTGATAGAGAGATGTCTTATGGGATTCATCAATCGCAGAAAAAGGTTCGTCAGCAATGATAATATCAGGTTTTCCCAGAAGTGCTTTTACTAAATTGATTCTTTGTCTTTGCCCACCAGATAATTGAACCGGGTATAAATCCAATATTGAATCTTCAACTTCACAATGCCCCATTAGCTGAAACATGTATTCTTTTGTCAAATCCTTTTTCCATGACCTGGCATCATTAAATGCAAATTGTAAAATCTTACGGGCTGTATAAGCCGGATTCATCGCCATCAGTGCATTTTGCCAGAGATATTGTATGCTTCGCTTCCTTTGAGTCCATTCCCTTACTGTATGTCCGGAAGATGTTTTCCCGTTGTATTCAATAGTTCCTGAATCAGGATTCTCCATGCCACAAATCAATCTCCCTAAAGTACTCTTTCCACAACCTGAAACGCCCGTAATTCCATACGCGATACCTTTTTCAAATTCAAAGCTGAAATGATCCAGCACATTGGAGTTTTGGCCGGGATATCGGAAAGATAAGTTTTGAATTTTAATAATCGGCTTTTCTTCTGATTTCTGAGTTTCTCCTACTCCATCTTCCTGATAATTTATATAGCCTGGTTTTGACGGAAAATCCAAAGCCTTCAGTAAGAATCCATCAGACATTTTATATGTAACTGAACAAAAAGCATTTATAAAATCAGATTGATGGGAAACAATTACAAAGCTTACACCCTGAATTTTATTAAGTTGATTTAAAATTTCAAGCAAATTCTGCTTCTGAATAATATCTAAAGATGCTGTTGGTTCATCCATCAGGATTAATTCTGCTCCCATACAAAGGGCTGCTGCTATAACGACCCGCTGCATTTGTCCAAGGGAAAGTTCTCCTGGATAACGCTTTTTAATAGCAGGATCCAATCCTACAAGTTTCAATGCGGATTCTGATGGCAATACACTGAAAATATCGTCCAATTGTTGTCCAATGCTATGCACCAAACTAAAGGAAGCCATTGGTTCCTGTGGAACATATGCTATCGCAATTTGCTTTTGCTGCCTGTAATAAACAGTTGTAAGTTCATGCAATTCAATAGGTTCTGCTTCTTTAGGATAAAAATTGCACATACCATGAACTGCATAGGAGGCATCAAAAAAGATTCCTCCCGATAAGACTTTGAGCAAAGTTGTTTTCCCGGAACCACTATCTCCAAAGATTCCTATCGTTTCTCCTCTTTTCAGGCTTAAATCAGGTATCTCCAGAATAAAAGCATCTTTATCCGCTGAGCGTACATGGATTTGTGATAGTTGAAGAAGTACATTCTCAGGATTCATTCTTCAAAGATAAGGGTTGGATTTTTAAATTACGAATGTTTAAACACCTTGCGGTACACTCCCTTTCGGTAGGCAAAAATGCTATAGAGCAAGGGATAAGCCAATAAATCAAGGACTTTCCAGCCTGTGCTGAAAGAGATTTCATCAGATATGATCGTTCCTCCGTCTTCAGCTGCATCTATACCATGGCGGTGATGCCATTTTTTGAGTGGCAAAGGCAGTTTCTCCCCTTCATCTATAAAAAAGTACTCCGCAGAAGAGCTGCCATGAGACACAATCAATGATTCCCAGATTTGCATAGGAAAACCAACTTTTAATATCACCCTGTCCCCTGTCTCGCATCCATCAAAGCGAATCAGCTCAAATGGTACAAACGGCGGACTTAGTTGCAGGAAAAGAGATTTATTGAATCCTTTGTAAACAGTATGGTGGTCTTGTTCGACTTGTGTTCGTAAGGTAATATTCATTGGGAATTGTAATAAATTAAGGCTTTAAATAAGCTACTCTATAGTAAAGCTTAAATGGCAGAAGAAGGTTTTAAGCAACAATTCAATTACCAAAGATATCTCCACAGAAACCCCCTTGGATGAAAATATTCTCTGTTTTCCATTCCGAATTATGAAAAGGAGCTTTAATCCTATAAATTTGGCATTTCAACTCTGCATTACACAAATCTTACATGAGAATATTAATTACGGGCGGCTGCGGACAGATTGGAACTGTACTATCCAAAGCCCTTCAGGACAAACACGGATTTGACAATGTCATCGTCACTGATATCCGCTCCTCTCCTCCATTTGAATGCATGTATGAACAGCTGGATGTGACCGATTCCAACAAATTGTTTTATCTGATCTCCAAGTATCATGTGACTCAATTATATCATCTTGCTGCCATACTTTCTGCAAAAGGAGAAGCCAATCCCATTTTCACATGGAATATTAACATGAACGGATTGTTGAATATTCTGGAGTCTGCTAAAAACTATCAGCTCGATCGTGTATTCTATCCAAGCACCATTGCGGTCTTCGGTTTATTGACCCCAAGAATAGATACACCGCAGCATACCAACCTTACTCCTGAGACTGTCTATGGAATAAGCAAAGCCGCAGGAGAAAACTGGTGCAATTATTATTTCAAAAAATATGGCGTTGATGTCAGATCTCTTCGCTATCCGGGAATTATCAGTTGGGATACTCAGCCTGGTGGAGGAACTACAGATTATGCAGTCGATATTTTCCACAAAGCAGTAGAGATTGGCAAATACGAGTCATATATTGATCATGGCACCCGACTTCCCATGATGTATATGCCCGATGCGATCAAGGCGACGCTTGAACTGATGGAAGCGCCGAAGGAATCCATAAAAGTTCGGACCTCTTACAATGTGGCGGCTATGAGCTTCACTCCGGCCGAGCTGGCAGCGGCTATAAAGCAACATTTACCTGATTTTAAAATTACTTATCAACCGGATTTCAGACAGGCAATTGCTGCATCATGGCCGGAATCGATAGATGATCAGGAAGCCAGAAAGGATTGGAACTGGCAGGAATCTTATGATCTTGCAGCCATGACTTCAGATATTATTAAAAACCTAACAGCTTAAAAATCAATACATATGATTGGCTCAGTAGCACAAGAAATTGAAAAGGAATTACAGGAACTCCGCGATGCAGGAATGTTCAAAAGTGAAAGAATAATCACTACCCCTCAATCCGCAGAAATTAAAACATCTGCAGGAATTGAAGCACTGAACTTTTGTGCCAATAATTACCTGGGATTATCCTCTCATCCGGAAGTTATTGAGGCTGCGAAAGCAGTGATTGATACCCATGGCTTTGGAATGTCCAGCGTACGATTTATCTGTGGCACCCAGGATATTCACAAAGAACTGGAGAAAAAGACAGCAGAATTTCTGGGAACTGAGGATTCCATCCTTTATGCCGCAGCCTTTGATGCCAATGGAGGCCTGTTCGAGCCACTTCTGGGTGCTGAGGATGCAATCATATCAGATGAACTGAACCATGCTTCAATCATTGACGGAATTCGTCTATGTAAAGCACAGCGATTCAGATACAAGCACAATGACATGGCTGATCTTGAAGAGCAACTGAAACAGGCAGAAGGGGCAAGGCGAAAAATGATCGCCACAGATGGTTCATTTTCTATGGACGGTACTATTGCCAGATTGGACAAAATCTGCGACCTGGCAGATAAGTACAATGCAATGGTCATGATCGATGAATGCCATTCCAGCGGATTCCTCGGTAAAACAGGACGTGGAACGCATGAATATAGAAATGTAATGGGAAGAGTGGATATTATCACAGGAACGTTTGGAAAAGCGCTCGGTGGAGCATCAGGAGGATTCACAGCTTCCAATGCAGCTATTGTGGAAATGTTGCGTCAGAAATCAAGACCTTATTTGTTTTCAAATACACTGGCTCCTTCGATTGTTGGGGCGACTATTAAAGTATTGGATCTTCTCTCCTCCTCTACTTACCTGAGAGACAAATTGGAACGCAATACTCAGTACTTCAGAAAAGCCATGACTGAAGCTGGGTTTGATATTCTTCAAGGCGAACACCCGATCGTTCCTATTATGCTCTATGAAGCTCCTCTTGCCCAACAAATGGCTGCAGAATTATTGAAAGAAGGAATCTATGTAATCGGCTTCTTCTTTCCTGTTGTTCCGAAAGGTAAAGCCAGAATCAGAGTACAGATCTCTGCAGGACATGAGCAACATCATTTAGAGACTGCTGTGGAGAAATTTGTGAAGGTCGGGAAGAGTTTGGGGGTCATTAAGTAAAATCTGGAATCGGTTATTTGGTTAATCGGTTAATCGAAGTACGGGTGGGAGTTGTAAGTGGTGTGTGAAGTTCGTTAAGAAGTTGAGGCGTGTATGTGTTAAGGCGGTGTGTGAGGGAGGGTTGAGAGTAAGGAGTGTGGTTCGTTAATGCAGTAAAGCCTTTGAATTGTTCACGTTCTGAAAAGCCCAAGCCTTAAGGAAACAGCCCGTTTATATGAGTTCATGTAACTTGACCAGCCACGGTCTCTATGCATCCTTACTTTTGAATGAATCCTCTCTTTTTACTCGCTCGTTTTGAGTCTCCGACTCGAAATGCAGTGTCTGCAAGACTCTGACTTGCACTGGTAACTCTTGCAGAAATGAGTTTATCCTGTCAGTATATAGATTTATATTTTAGTATAATAAACTTTAGGTTTCACCAGTAGGTATCTGCAAATATAAAGATAGTCTGACTTAAGGTTGATTGAGCTAAATTGGTGAATCATTAATAAAAATACCGTTATCTTCGTTGAATTATAAATAAGACATGGAACGTATAGTAAATCTACATATAGAGCTCTTACCCGAAGGATATTATCTTGCCACATCAGACAACATTCAGGGTCTGATTGCTCAAGGTCGAACTATCGCTGAAACGATAGAAATAGCTAAGGATGTTGCAAAAAAACTCCTGGAAGCTCAAGAAGATCAGATCACTAACTTAAAAATTGTAAGCGA
The DNA here is from genome assembly GCA_022841345.1 of Saprospiraceae bacterium. Lineage (GTDB taxonomy): Bacteria > Bacteroidota > Bacteroidia > Chitinophagales > Saprospiraceae > SLDF01. The sequence goes on along the minus strand of JALHRR010000007.1, from coordinate 71,554 downwards.
TAGTTTTGATTATCCTTTAGTTATTGGTGTATAAAATGGGTAGACTCACCGGGTATAGTTATAGAATGATAATTAAAATTCTGAAGCGACTTGGATTTGAATTTCATAGACAAGCTTCCGGTAGTCACGAAATTTGGGTTAACCTTACCACCAATAAATTTACCACCATACCTAATCATTCTGGTGATATTCCTGAAGGTACGCTAAGGGCTATATTAAAGCAAGCCAGTATTGATCCTGAGGATTTCATTAAAGCGAAATAGGCTAGTCTCAGTTAGAGCTCACCTAATCCAAACTATAATTCGGTGTCAACTCCGCTCCTCCTTCCTCTGTAGAGTAGAAGTGATTAATAATCTGCACTACTTCATCCGGATCATCAGTGATATGGAAGAGATCCAGATCATGGGCATTAATCGTCTTTTGCTTTTCGAGCATTTCGGATCTGATCCAGTCCATAAGGCCTTCCCAAAAGGACTTACCCATCAATACTATAGGAATTGGGCTAATTTTCTTGGTTTGTACCAGTGTCAATACTTCGAATAATTCATCCAGCGTACCCAGCCCACCGGGCATGACCACGAAGCCCTGAGCATACTTGACAAACATCACTTTTCTCACGAAGAAAAAGCGGTAATTCAATACTTTATCCCAATCGATATATGGATTGTGAGCCGCCTCAAAGGGAAGATAAATATTCAATCCAACAGAAGCACCTCCTCCTTCCATTGCTCCTTTATTGCCGGCCTCCATGATGCCTGGTCCTCCACCGGTAATAACACCATAACCCGCTTGAGCAAGTGCTTTAGCAACGCTTGTTGTGAGCTGATAGTAAGGGTGATCGGGTTTGGTTCTGGCTGAACCGAAGATAGAAATACAGGGACCGATTTCATTCAGACGTTCGAATCCGTCTACAAATTCGGCAATTACCTTGAACATAGTCCAGGAGTTTTCTCCCTTTATATGTCCCCATTTTTTCATTCCTTCCATGTACTAGTCGATTGTTGAGGCGTGAACTTCTCTGTAAAGTTTGTCAATATACTTATGAACTTCCTCAATACTGCCAAAACTATCAAATAATTGTCTCATATCAGGCACAACCTTGCTGGAAGGCACTACATATTGTACCACGTCTTTTTTCATAATACTCTCTCCACTGAGGATTATTAGTCTTTCAACTACATTGCGCAGCTCTCTGATATTTCCTGTCCAATTGACTTCCTGCAATGCATTGATAGCCGCATTGTCGATTTTCTTGGCAGGAACCCCATATTCATTGCAGATGATCTCATTAAAATGCTCCACAAGCTGAGGAATGTCTTCTTTCCGCTCATTAAGATCTGGAACATGAATCAGTATGACAGCCAGTCTGTGATATAAATCCTCTCTGAATTTTCCTTTTTCTATTTCTTTGCGAAGGTCCTTATTGGTTGCCGCAATTACACGAACATTGACTCCAATCTCTTTATCCCCTCCTACTCTCGTGATGCGATTCTCCTGAAGTGCCCGCAAAACTTTTGCCTGAGCAGAGAGACTCATATCTCCAATTTCATCCAAAAATAAAGTACCTCCATTTGCCTGTTCAAACTTCCCAATCCGCTGTTTTATAGCTGAAGTAAAAGCTCCTTTCTCATGTCCAAACAACTCACTTTCAATCAATTCGGAAGGAATCGCAGCACAATTGACCTCAACAAGTGTCTCGCCTGATCTGGGACTTAATTCATGCATCCAGCGGGCTACCAGCTCCTTTCCTGTTCCATTCGCTCCGGTGATTAAAACCCGTGCGTCAGTGGGTGCCACACGTTCGATTGTTTCGCGAATTTTGAGCATGCAAGGAGAATGTCCCACCATATCGTGCGTCTTGAATTTGCTTACCTTTCTCTGCAATACTTTTTTCTCCACAACCAGGGAAGAACGATCCATAGCATTGCGAATAGTAATCAGCAGGCGGTTCAGTTCAGGTGGCTTGGAGATAAAGTCAAATGCTCCTTTCTTCACAGCTTCAACTGCCGTGTCGATATTGGCGTGACCTGAAATCATAATTACGGGTGTATCCGGGCAGAGAATTTGAATTCTCTCGAGCGTTTCTATGCCATCCATTTTGGGCATTTTAATGTCCAGAATAATGACATCATATTGTCCCTGCTTGAGTTTTACCAGACAATCAAGCCCATCTGTGGCTTCTTCTATCTGATACTTTTCATACTCCAGTATTTCACGCAGGGTCCTGCGAATACTACTCTCATCATCAACGATCAGAATTTTTGCCATAATGCAATTGCAGATTCAGTGTAAGACAAATTAAATAAAAAACTTATATGTAAAAGTATGACAAGGTTTTGAATAAATGTACTTTTTACAGGAGAATTTTATTTTTGGAGAGCATTTAAGCGCTGAAGAGCACACCAGGACATCAATCCTGTGCTGGTTTCAAGGCATTTTTCATCCACATTAAATCTGGAAGTGTGCAGGGGTGCACCTAGTTTTTTAGCATGATTTGAGGTTCCGATTCTGAAAAATACAGCCGGAATATGGTGACAATAGTAAGCAAAATCTTCAGCAGTCATGCGAATAGGGAGAATCTGATTGTTCTCTTTGCCCAGATATTCATCCATATCATCATAGATCCATTGAGAAAGCTCCGGATCATTCACCAGAAAAGGATACCCTTTCACAATATTGAAATCAACAGTCCCTCCAAGGGCCTCTACTACCCCATTTGCAGTGCGCATGATCAGCTTATGTGCTTTTTCTCGCCAGGGTTCATTCATTGTGCGAAAAGTACCTTCCAGATATAATTCGTCCGGAATTACATTAGTCGCACCACCTTTTGATTGAATTTTACCAAATGTCAATACGCTGGGGATCGTAGGGTCAGAACTTCTGCTCACGATGGTTTGTAAAGCATTGATCATCTGGGAAGTAATCATCACTGTATCAACAGTATCATGAGGCAAGGCTCCATGACCTCCCTTCCCTTTCACTGTCACATAAATCTCATCAGCTGAAGCCATATATGGACCGGGTCTAAGACCGGCCTGACCTGCTTCCATCTGAGGATAAACATGCATTCCGATAATACAATCCGGAACGGGGCTCTGTAACACCCCTTCGGCGATCATTAGAGAAGCCCCACCGGGAAATTTCTCTTCTGCAGGTTGAAAAATCAACCGGATTGTACCGGAAAACTCATTTTTTAAACTATTCAAAATATTAGCCACCCCCAATAAATTGGAAGTATGTACATCGTGCCCGCAGGCATGCATCACACCTGGGTTAGTTGAACAATATGAAACTTCATTTTCTTCAGAAATTGGTAGCGCATCCATATCAGCTCGCAAAGCCACCATGCCTGACTCAGGGTTATTACCATAAATATGCCCTACAATTCCGTATCCTCCTATTCCGGTTCTATGTTCGATGCCAAGTTTATTCAGATATGCAGAAACATATGCACTGGTTTCTTTTTCTTCGAAAGAGAGCTCAGGATGTGCATGCAGGTGACGACGTACTTCAACAATTTCTGACCAAATTTCAGAGGCTTTTCTTTGTATTTTTGTTTTGAGATCCTGCATTATATTCTAATTTTTTTGATCAAAAAAGGACCATTGATTAGCTAAAATTTCAAAGTCTTTCCAGATGGAATAATTGCGGGCATAATCCATATCCATCCAGGCTGCATTGGCACTTCGTGAATGTTGTCTGCCTGAAACTGTAAGCACTCCCGGTTTGATTGCTGGCAATGAAGTAATATCATCCGATCCATACCCAACAATAGATTTACTTCCACCAAGAACATTGAAAACATTTGACCACCATTGAGATTTGTTTTTGAAAGTCCAAATCAAGACAGGGCTTCCCAAAATCATACCCAGGCTCAGTATCACATCAATCACGCGCTTCATTCTCCGATACTCCGCTTTGGACAATTTATAATTGACATCAAATGTGTACCATTGTCCGCTGGAATTCTTGGAATGAGATCCGACTATTCCTTCCGATCCCGGAGTGGCGATCTTGTACATCACATCAGGTCCCAGGGTTTTCATCCATTTCATGATCACTGCAATCGGAAGAATATCCGCAGAAAAAATTAATTCATCTAACTGATGAATACGGACAATATCCTGTAAATCATCAACTTGCCCCAAATGATTTGAAGAAGTATCAGCACCTTCTCCTACCCATCCAACCAACTCCTGTCCGGAACTATCGACTTCGTTTATTTTATTCCACTGATCCAAATTTCCAACCAGTCCGATCCGCTTATTCGTGCTTGTACCAAATGGCAATTTCTTGTATTGCAGCTTGTGTATCAAACTGCGAATAAGGGTCATACCCAGGGTAGTAAACATAAACCCCAGCAGCAGAATTGCCCGGGATGGCCTGTGCCCTTCACTGAGCAAACCATATACCAGTCCATTCAGTAATAAACCTGCAAACATCGCTTTGATGAGCCTGCTGATTTTGTATGGTGTTTCATAAACTCCTGAAAAATAGAGACTCAGGAACCACAATCCTGCAAAAATCGGAATATTGAAGTAATAATATTCATCCGTATAATACTCCGGGTTTTCATGATACCATGTAGCCCAGAAAATCTTTGTAATGAGAAAAACCAGTACCAGTAACAGGATATCCATGACGGGCCAGAAAATCTTTTTTGTGAAATTACGCAGCACTGCCAGAGTAGCAGTTCCGTAAATTCCCAACCTCATCATCATCCTTAACCCGCCACTATAACTTCCCTGAAAATGCTTTTCAGAGAAAAGAATCATAGCATTATAAAAATGCTTCACATAGTTAAGACTTCCTTTCTTCGTCGACTCCCCTTTGTAATGAATAATGCTTGTTTGGGGCAAGTAACGCACCCGAAATCCTGCCTGAGTTACTCTATAAGACAGATCAATATCCTCACCATACATGAAGAAACGCTCATCAAATCCACCAATCATATCCAGCAGGGATTTTCGCATCAACATAAACGCTCCGCACAAAACCTCTACATCAGCTGCTTCCATTTCGGCAATCTGTCCCATGTAATATCGATTGAAAAAAGCTGATCCGGGAAAGAGATGATGCAGACCGCACATTTTGAACAATGCCACTCTGAAAGTCGGCAATCCCCGCTTGGATTCCGGCAAATATCTTCCTGATCCGTCCAGCATACGCACTCCCAGTGCACCATTCTTTGGCTGCGAATCCATTTCTTGCAAACAACTCTCGAAGCAATCTTCTGCAACTAATGTATCCGGATTGAGAAATAAGATATATTCTCCCTGCGCGATTGCAAGTCCCTGATTATTAGCAATGGAAAAACCCGGATTGTGCTGATTGGCAATCAGTTTGACTTCCGGAAATTTTTGTCTCAGCATTTCAACTGAGCCGTCCGAGGACTGATTATCAACCACGATAACTTCTAAACCAATGGATCCTGCCGCTCTGTACACTGAATGAATACACTGCTCCAGAAAGTAGCGTACATTATAATTGACAATGATGACAGATAGTTTCATAAGCAGGCATGTGCCTTATACTTCAGAACTCAGCGATTTCTGATGATATGGAATTCGGGATTGGATGGAGCGGCCCAGTGTAAGTTCATCTGCATATTCCAGTTCGCCAGCAAAAGATACACCCCTGGAAATGACTGAAATTCTTACATTGGATTCTGCAAGCAACCTGGAAATATAGTAGATAGTTGTTTCACCTTCAATGGTCGGGCTGATGGCCATGATCAGTTCATCTGCCTGATCCTCCGTTACGCGATGAATCAATGAAGCAATATGAATATCATCGGGGCCTCTCCCATCCAGTGGCGAAATCAGTCCTCCCAGTATGTGGTACGTTCCATTGTATTGTTGCGTCTCTTCTATAGCCATCAGGTCCCTGACGGATTCTACCACACAGATTACCTTCTTACTCCTCCTGCTATCCGCGCAAATACTGCAGATAGTGGTATCTGCATAAGCATGGCATTTTTGGCAAGACTTTATTTCTGTGCTGAGTTTATGGATAGCTTTTGAAATTCGATCTGATTTGTCCTTATTCTGACTGAGGAGATACAATACCAGTCTGAGAGCCGATTTTTTGCCTATGCTTGGAAGCAAACTCAGCGCTTCTACTGCCTCTTCAATTAGTCGTGAAGTATATTTCATGCAGGTATGATGTAGTTCAATTTTATACTTAAATGCAAATTGAAATCCTATCGTTCATTAAGGAAAATCCCCGGATACGCTGAGATCCTCTCAAACAACAGGTTTCTGCCTGTAAAGGTAGTTAATATTATAAAAATAAATCATAATTAGGATTGATAGGATTGAGGTTTTGAGTGAGAGTAATTTGTGGAGGGTTTGGGAAGATTTATAGGATTGAAGTTTTGTGTGTGAGTAATTTGTGGAGAGTTCGGGAAGATTGAAAAGATTGAGGTTTTGAGTGCGGGTACTTAGTGGAAAGTTTGTGAAGATTGATAGGATTTGAAAAAAGATTCCTTGAAAAATAAGCGATAGTCGTCACCGTAGGTTTGAAGAATACTTCGATTCCATATCTCATGAATTTTCAATTCATCCCCGAAATACTTACAACTTTCGACGAAACGGCTGCTAAGGGTTTATCAATGATATCGGCGTATATTTGTGCTCCAAAGTCAATAATGCCTTCGTAAATTATAGACATAAAGCTATCTTTTCATTAAACCTGGCATACAAATAGAATAATAAGCATATCAGCAAATGACCAAAAACACAAAAGAGCAATCAGACATTTTCCTTGATAAATTCGACATTAAAGCTCTTAATGCGATGCAGGTAGAGGCCGGTAAAAAAATTCGATCCAAGTCGGATGTCGTACTGCTTTCACCTACCGGTACCGGTAAAACTTTAGCCTTTTTGCTGCCTTTAATTGAAAAACTAGACGCCAATTGCGACGAGATTCAACTTCTTATACTTGTTCCTTCACGCGAACTGGCCCAACAAATTGAACAGGTAGCCCGCAAAATGGGATCCGGTTTCAAGGTGAATGCTGTGTATGGTGGTCGTTCCGGAACACTGGATAAAATTGATCTAAAACATCGCCCGGCCATCCTCATTGGCACACCAGGGAGAATAGCTGACAGATTAAGAAGGGATAAATTCTCATTGGCATATATAAATACCATCGTTCTGATGAATTTGACAAGTCCCTGGAAATTGGCTTTGAAAAAGAAATGACCGAAATTATTCAATCCCTTCCTAGTGTTCAGCAAAGGATTCTTACTTCAGCTACTCACGATGCTCTGATTCCCCAGTTTGTTGGTTTGCAAAAACCGATTTATATCAATCACCTTCAGGAGGACGGTTCTCATCTGACTATCAAAGCCATTCTTTCTTCTGAAAAGGATAAATTGCAACCATTGAAAAAAGCATTGGAATTTATAGGCCCTCAACCGGGAATTGTATTCTGTAATTTCAAGGATGCACTCGAGCGAGTGAGTGCCTTTTTGACGGAGAATCAAATTCCGCACGAGAGCTTTCATGGAGGCATGGAACAAATGGATCGTGAGCGTGCTTTAATTAAATTCAGAAATGGAACGACTCAACTACTTCTGGCAACAGACCTGGCTGCCCGTGGTCTGGATATTCCCGAAATAAAATTTATACTTCATTATCATATTCCGCTTACTGAAAAAGAATTCACACACAGAAATGGGAGAACTGCCCGTATGAACCGTGATGGTATAGCTTACATTCTACAATGGAAAGAAGAAATATTGCCCGATTTCATTCAGGAAACTGTAGTTGAAAGTCTTGATATTGATGAGCTGCCGGCCGCACAATCACCATCATTGCAAAAATGGCAAACACTGTATATTTCGGGAGGGAGAAGAGATAAAATATCAAAAGGAGATATCGCCGGATTTCTACTAAAACAGGGTCATATTCAAAAAGAACAGCTGGGAACTATTGAAGTCAAACAAGATTCCTGCTATGTCGGTGTACATGAGGAAATTGCTGAAAAGCTTGTACAAAAAACCAACAATAGTAAACTCAAGACTAAGAAAGTTAGGATTAGTGTTGTTTGAAGAAGCTGGGAGCCACGAGCTTCGAGCTTCGAGCAACAGCCACAGCTTGCTTCTGGCTTCTGGCAAACAGCCGGTTTGAGTTTTGAGTTTTATGTGTGAACTTTCCAAGTTCCGACTACATATTGCTTTGAATATTTCATACCCGTTTCTCCCAATAACCCGCACACCCACCCTCCACTAAACCGTGAGCCGAAGGTTGAGGAATAGATTACCTTGTAGTGTTTTAATCTGGAATATATGCTGTTAAAGAATACTATTATGACAGTTAAAACATCACAAAATATTTTGATTTACGACCACGTTATAGGCATGATTTAGTAATTTCATAAATCTTTTAATCAAAGTTATCTGATGAAAAACCTCTTAATCCTTTTCTGTTGCATATTAATACCATTATCGGCCTATAGTCAAAACTCAGAAAATGAGTTAAAAATGACTACCCAGTTCTTTTCTGAAAATCAAGAATTAAATGACATAATGCGGTTTGAAGGCATTAACTATATGAAGGTATTTTTCACTGGAAATGAATTAAAAGACAAAAAATATAAGTTGACAGTCAAAGAAATTTGGGATGGCAAATTAAAGGAGGAGTCAGTAGTTTTTGATAGTAAATCAATAGGTATCAGACAGTTTGAGATGGTCAATGATACGGTATTGAAAATAAAAGTGATAGCCAAACACACTTATGACAATAAACTTAAAATGACATTTATGTTTCCTAATTTTGAAATCTCCTCAGAATATGATGCAATTGATTCTGACGCTTACAGTTTGAGAAATATAGCACAGGAGAGTAAAATGGAAATAGGATATAACAAGAAATTCTACTTTCTGGCGTATATTTTACCATATGAAAAAGAAGGTGGTGTCAGAGCATACTGCGAAGTGGGAAGTGCCGGTAAGGACATTGAGACATGGGGAGAAAAATTTGGGATTAAGCATTATTTGATTTTTGAAATGCTATTTGAGTGAAACTACTTTCTTGATAATCGTTGAACCTATGCTTCTACCATCTACCTTCTCGCAAACAGCCGGTTCGAGTTTTGAGTTTTGTGTGTGGACCATAGAATGGATAAAAGCCAGTTCTGACTTCATGTTGGTTTGAATCTTAACCCACACACCCACCCTACATACAACCGCGAGCTCCGCTCGCACATCACCTTGCTACTTTTGAGGCATAGCCGAAAAAAGTAGCAAAACATCACTTCTTCGCAGCGAAGCTAAGATGAAACATCACCTTGCAAGCCGAAGGCGCAGCAAGACATCACCTTACAACGAGAAAGCCGGAGATTTGCCGCCAATAACCAGAGGATAAAACTTTAATTCCTGATAAGATGAATCTGCTGAGCCACTGACTGCCTTTCAAAGAGTTTGATAAACTGAATGGCTTTTCGGGTGAAAATGTTGGGATTCAGCAGTTTATTGCCGATTGAATTACAATGATTATCCAAATCATTGACCATTACTTCCCATTGCAAATCTTCAGATACATTTAATTTGCAGGCACATTCCCAGGCATATTGGCGGGCGGCACGGAGATTGAGACCTATGAATTGTTCGTCTTTTTTGTGAAGAATAAAATCCAGCATCTTTAAAACAGGTGAGTTATTATTAATATCCTCCTGCACTTCTTCCAGCAATTCGATCAGGATATCATTGATTTTGTCAAAATCCTTTTTCAATTTTTCAAAGTCTCCACCTCTTGATACAGTAGCAGCTGCAATACCCAGATCCAGATTGATATGCGCATTCATTCCCAATAGCAAATGCTGAGATGCCAGTAAATTCCTCCTGGAGGATGCCTCAAATGCAGTTTTCCAGGAATTGGTAATAGGTTTACCTTTTCTCCAATTATCATATGCATCCAAATATCTGCTGGCAAACAGAATATCAAACCGCTCCATTCTTTGTCCATCTTCAAACACTCCGGCCAGAATAGATACATGAACTTTACGCGTTACTTTCAGATACAAAGCAGCAAATAAGCCATGTGGAATATTATTCTTTTCACATTCAATGGCTATTCGCTCCAATGCAGCAATTGTCTGGTAAATATGTTGTTGCCCCATAAGGTGGATTTATATCACAGATCAAAATTATACACCATCTTAAGATTCAATACGTTGGTACTTTCCATGTATAATTTTGAAATACCACTAAAAACAAATTAAAACCTGAATCAGCATATCATCTTAACTTTGAGCCCAAAGTAGAAAATCAGAAATATTAAAACACGATCATGAGCGACACAGAAGCCAGAATACAGCAAAGTCAAACCAAAATATTCAAAGCGGTATTTCCTAATACTACGAACCACTATCATACTTTATTCGGAGGAACCGCAATGTCACTGATGGATGAAGTGGCATTTATTACAGCCACACGATTTAGCAAGAAAAGGATGGTTACAGTTTCAACTGGCAAAATTGATTTCACAAAACCCATTCCAGCAGGAACAATTATTGAATTGGTTGGAACAGTGGTCCGCGTCGGGAGAACCAGCCTCGATGTTGAAATTCAGGTTTTTGTTGAAGAAATGTATGCAGAGAAAAGAGACAAAGCCATTGTTGGACTTTTTACGATGGTGGCTGTGGATGATGAAAGGAAGCCTATTCCGTTGTTAGGTTAACAGTTGCTGGTTGCTGGTTGCTGGTTGCTGGTTGCTGGTTGCTGGTTGCTGGTTGCTGGTTGCTGGTTGCTGGTTGCTGGTTGCTGGTTTGAACAGCCAAACAGCCGAGTGGGAGCTGTGAGTTTGAGTCTGAACCCTATCCCGGCCTTTGCCTTGCGAGGGAAAAGAGTAAAGCCAGTTCTGACTAAATGTTGCCTTGAATCTTCACACTCTTCCCACCCGCTAACCCTCACACCCACCCTCACTCAACCGCGGGCCCGACCGCACATCACCTTGCTACTTTTGAGGCGTAGCCGAAAAAAGTAGCAAGACATCACTTTTTCATGGCTTGGCCCATGAAAAAACATCACCTTGCAAGCCGAAGGCGCAGCAAGACATCACCTCGCTACGAGCATTCCACCACGAATATCTACTCCCTAAATAATTACAGCCCCACAATTTCACTACTGAAATGCGAGGCTGTAATGCATAATCACAAAACGTATATCTGTAAGGTGCAATCTATTCAACTGCACCCCGGGGACTTATTCCACTGTCATAATAAACTCAACCCTCCTGTTGGCTTTTCTGCCCTCTTCCGTCTCATTGTCGTATAATGGTCTGTTTTGACCAAAACCTTTAGATTTCATTCTGTCAGCAGATACTCCTTTCTGGACAAGATAATCGTAACATGCTCTGGCACGACTATCAGACAAAGTTTGATTGCGCTCAGGAGTACCTGTGGTATCTGTATGACCTTCAATACTTATAGAATACTGAGGATATTTTTTCATCAGACCTACGATTTGATCCAACACTGTAAAAGATTGTGGCTTAAGATTCGCAGAGTTCAGATCAAATTGAACAGCTCTCATGGCATTATCCAGAATAGCTTTCTCTTCTTTCTTCAATTCAGGGCATCCGGAGTTTCTTGCAGGACCAGGCAAATCAACACATTTGTCCAAATAATCCGGAACGCCATCTCCATCTGCATCAGGACAGCCTCTTAATAGTTTGTCACCCGCGACAGTAGGACAATCATCCAAATGATCAGGAACACCATCTCCATCTGTATCAGGACAACCTTCATATTGAGCCAATCCATATTCATCCGGACATTTGTCATCATCATCAGGAATGCCGTCACCGTCAGAGTCTTCCACTCCCAGCGGACACCCTTTGTTTTCTTTAGGACCGGGGACTGTAGGACAAGCATCTGTATGATCAGGAACAGAATCCCCGTCAGTATCTGGACAACCATTAAATTCTTTTAAGCCGGCAAATGTAGGGCAATCATCCTTGTGATCAGGAATACCATCACCATCTGTATCCGGACATCCATTATACAAGGCGAGTCCCGGGATTGTAGGACAATCATCCAGATTATCGGGGATACCGTCGCCGTCTTTATCTTTTATCTCTTTTGGTTTAGTCTGCCCAATCAGGAATTTGAATCCCAGACCATGTTGAAAGCTGCTCGTATTTTCAGAGGTTCCATATCTGTATGAAAGAAAAGTATTCAAAAGAATCTTTTCATGAAGTCTGATATCCAGTCCACCACCTATCGGAACTTCAGCCCTGAAATCACCCGGAATATCCTTCACACCTCCAATTCCAATAAACAAGTAAGGAGTGACCGGCTTATTGACTCTGTTGAAAGCATATTGCAGCTGCACGTCCATGCCGATGAAGGAAGAATTCTCAAGAGTCTCAGTGAATCGGGCAACCCCAGCTCTGAGAGGCACCGTCAAATTCAAATTAGGGGAAATATTTCTGCTGTAGAAGAATTCAAATCCGGTCTTATAATTTTGGAAGTTATCAAAATTTCCATCATAAGGCCCCTGGTAATCTACCATAATTGCTCTGAAACCAATTGCATCCTTGATGAATGAATTTTGGGCCTGAGCAGCCTGCAGAAAAATAACCAAAATAATGAGAGATAATAATTTATTCATAATGATGATTTCATCAATTTAATTCAAATTTCATTTCATTTTGTTCGCTCATCAGTCCTGCATTTAAATAAGTGCAGGCATAAATAATTGTGAACCTTCCAATTTTCCCTCTTTAATCAGGGCAAATATAAACAAAACTCTAATATATAACAATGCACGATATGAGCCGTCCTTGTTAGTTTTCGTTCATTCTTATTCCTGAAAATCTGTCAAAAACAATGTCTCAGTTCAGATCTTATTCAGGTACTGAGAACATCCAGGTTATTCAGACTGCAAAAATGAGACCAAAAACGTTGATTATGGACCCGATTGGTTTGCACTTATAACTTACGCAATAAATCAGAGAGCTGTCAATGGTATGACAAGGGATTGGGGAAGATGGTTGGAGGAAATTCTGATGTGAGCAATTCTTATCAGGATTGGATCAAAACTGCCGGATATTAAATAAACACTATTTTGAAATTCCGGAAGATTCCAGAAGCTTTTGAACTGCAGCTTTATCATAATGGATGTTTATATCCTTTATCAATTGAGTTAAATAAAAATTATTGTCAGACATTCTAACCTTTGGCAGAACGATCATCTCACTGATATCACCCTTCATTTTTCCGGAAAAAATCTTCAGTAATCTGCTTCATAAAATTTAAAATTATTCTAAATATCCTATGTAGTTAGATACTCTTATCGCTCACCTCCCTTCTTATTGCCAAAATTATAACCAAACGAAAGAGCTAAAACGCGGTTCTTCAGAGTAAAATCATCAAAATCAAATGTTGAAATATTAGTAAATCCATGTGAGTAATTTATAGCTACAATAAATGAATTGAATTCCATTCCGGCGCCAATAAGTAAACCATAATCAAATCTTTTAAGGTCATCGGATTCCTTATCATATCCCCATTCAAATTCTTCTTCCAGGATTTCAGTTTCATCTTCAAATGAAAATTCTATTCTGCTATTACCAATCAACCCAATTCCAATATAAGGCCCGACGGACACAAAATATCTAAATTTTCCAACATCGAACGAAGCTTTTCCAGTTATCGGGATATCAATATATAAAAGGTTAAAACGTCCTTTTATTTTCAGAGTTTCGTCCTGTCTGCGGATATTATAACCTTTTGTGTTCAGCAACAATCCCGTTTCGAATGATATCATTTCATTAATAGGAACCTCAACTGAAGCACCAATATGGAACCCTGGTCTCAATTTAAAATTGTCGGTTTGCTTACCGCTACTTTCAAGCGATCTATACATGGTTGACATATTAAGTCCGGCTCTGATACCTATCTTTTGTCCAAAAAGACTTGATTGTGTTGAAAGTAAAAAAATTACTCCCAGTATTATGACAATTTTTTCCATATATTTTGAAATTTAAACCGAACATTAAAATGAATTTTTGATTGACACAAATAACCTTGCGAAGGTAAACCAATATTCACTTTGCAATCATGTCTGGTAACTTTTATTCAAAAATTCATAAAGTTCTTCGAAGTGGTACTGCAATCCTGAAGCTTCAAAGAAACAAACAGCAAACAGCAGTTTGCTTTTAGACCATTAGATTTTGCCAACAGTAACCGGTACGATGGCATAAAAAATTTGCCAATTTAGATGTCAAATTCTTTAGCACAGTTAAAGTGAAACGATACATATCTTGTTGCCATCACGAAAAATTTGCAAATAAAATGGGGGAAACTGCCGGGAAGAAGCTCATACTTCTTTTTTGCGCCAGCCATCACCTTTATTTTTTTAAAGCGAAGCTGCAGAAAATATAAAGACACTTGTGCCGTAGTGAGTGAAACGAACCTCGGTATCACCTTTTCGTGGCCTGTCCCACGAAAAGACATCACTTTTCAAAGCGGAGCTGCAGAAAAACATCACATGCTACGACAGAAGATTATTATTTGTTGCCGAAATGACAAGCTTTAAGCTGCTAGAAAACAGCCTGTGTGAGAGTTGTGTGTGCTCGTAGCTGAAAGCTACTTCGAGCATGTGTGAAAAAGTGGTAAGGCATAAGCGGTAAGGCGTAAGTAAACAGCCGGGAAAGAACACTCAATCTAAAAGTTGGAAGAAAAAAGCCAGTTTGGGAGTTGTAAATGGGAGCAGATCTTAATGCTACTTCTCCAGGAATAACAAATACACTGTCCGTCAAAGGCTAACAGCAAAAAGCAAACAGCCAATAGCGGCTGCTTCACGTGAGGGATAGAAGCGGGCACGAGCAGAGCCGCATCAATATGCGGCGCTACGAAGTAAAGCGGATAGCCCGACCGGGAGTAATATAAAATTGCAAATTCAAGAATTGCAAATTTTATATTACCTCGCGGGCACGCCCAAAACATTTTAATCACGATTTGCCGGACTTAAATCAGAAAAAAGCATGTTTCACTGTCTTATTTATATTATTCTCGTATAAGAAATTATTAAATATCTGTAGTTAATTCTACATTTGCACTTTATCCAAGCTAATGAACTAAAACCATGAAGCAGTATCCCCTACTACTCGCTCTCGCTCTTATAAGTTTTCTCTCTTCCTGTAAAAAAGAAGTCCTCCTAAGTCCAAACGCAACTCAACAATACAGCGCTCAACAGCTGGTGAACTGGTCAGGTGTGATCAATAATGTCATCAGAAATGCGGAGGGTCATGTGACACCAATCGCTGCACGCGACTGGGCATTCATCTCCATAGCTGCCTATGAAGCAGGTGTACCGGGGATGCCGGAGAAGAGATCCCTTGGCGGACAGATTGATGGTCTGCAATTGCCTCTGACTGACAATAATAAGACCTATCACTGGGGTATAGCTGTAAACGCTGCGATTGCTGAGACTGCATTACACATGTTTCAAAATGTATCTTCATCCACTCTGGAGACAATCATCTCACAGGAAAATGCGCATTTTCTGCAGTTTTCTGCTGAGACAGATGCCGCCACAGCTTCCAGAAGCAGGCAATTTGGGATTGAAGTGGCTAAAGCAATAATAGCACTTGAAAGTAAAGATCCTGTCGCACATCAGCGTCATGGGAATATCTTTGACGCTAATTATACAAGCCCGGCAGGTGATGCTTACTGGAGACCTGCTGCTCCATTGTTTCAACCTGCGATTCTACCTGATTGGCAAAATGCAGGTACGCTTGCATCCAGAAAATCTTCCATTACCCCACAAGATCCTCATGTATACAGTGCGGAAATTTCCTCTGCATATTTTCAGGAAGCTCATGAAGTGGCTTCTTTCTTTGGGCAGTTGAGTGATGATCAGCTGCATATGGCTGAATTCTGGAATGATGCTTCTCCGGGCCAAACGATGGGGATAGCCGGACGCTGGATGGCTATCAATACTCAAATATTGGATCGTACCAATGCCAATCTGTCTGTCGGTTTGGAAAGCATGGTAAAAGTAGGTCTGGCACTTCACGATGCAGCTATCATATGCTGGCAAGCTAAATACAAGCATCATGCGAAAACACCTGAAGACTTTATCCGCGAGCATATTAATCCGGACTTTAAGGCTAAACTAAATGGCCTGTCTGGTCCTGAATATACTACTGAACACGCTGTCCTTTCCGGCGCTGCTGCAGAGATACTTGAAAATACTTTTGGCAAGGATTTTGCATTCACTGATCGTTGTCATGAGAACCGTGCTGATTTTAACGGGACTCCAAGATCGTATCAATCATTCCATCAGGCAGCAAAAGAAAGTGCGCTTTCAAGAATGTATGCGGGAAGTAATTATCGTAAATCTTGTCTGGAAGGTCACAAAATGGGAACTGAAACCGGAAAACAAGTATTATCACATATTAAATGGAGGTATTAACAAATAACATTTGAAAATTCAGGCCCTCATATTAGCTATATTCATTTCCTGCACCAGCCTGGTTCCTTCACTTTGTTTGGTACTGTCGGGAAATGCTGACTGGCATTGTTGCTTTTCCCGAAGCGAGAAGTTTGAAGCATTTGCTACATGCTCTTCCACTTGTTCACATTCTCACGATCATTCCGGGCCTTCTGATTCTTCAGAACATTCTACAGAAGATAATCATCCCTGTAATCCATTTTCATGCCATCATACAACGCATGTCTGGGTAGCTACTTTCGAATTCTATGAATTGGAAAGCAAGCAGGAGATTTCTGAAAAACCTCATATCTATACTGCTGATCCGGCAGACAATTTCACATCCTCCTTTTGGCATCCCCCCTGTTTAGAATTGGTTTGAAATAATCTTGATATTATTTTCTTAACATTCTAAATTTCATCCGCGATGAAAAAATGGATTTACTTTATTGGTATCCAGCTATGTCTGGTAAACCTGAATTATAGTCAACTAATCGTTGACGGACATATTTCCGGCGCAAATAATGAAAAATTGATTGGTGCAACTGTATATCTTGTCAATCAGGACCTTACTGCAGTGACCAACAATGACGGTTTTTTCAGTTTATCACTAACATCATTTAAACCGGGGAGCCTGATCATATCTTATGTAGGTTATGTGTCAGATACCACTTATCTGATAGAGCCGGGGCATTATGATATTTCATTAAAAGAAGGTGCAGCGTTATCTGAAATCAAAGTCACCGCCAGAGGTGTAGGGACGGGGATTGATAAAGGTATTGCAAAAATAGAAACTATCAATCAGCTGGAGCTGACGAAAGACGCCTGCTGTGATCTGGCAGGTTGTTTCAATACGCAGGGAAGCGTACAAGTGAATACAACCAATGTACTCACCAACACCAAGGAGCTTCGCTTACTGGGCTTCTCGGGTGTATATAATCAGTTGATGATAGATGGAATGCCTATGCTCATGGGTAATGCATTCACCTATGGACTGGGTCATTTGAGTGGTACATTTGTAGATCAGATCATGGTCGCCAAAGGGACCACTTCTGTTCTGCAAGGTTCAGAGGCATTGACAGGGCAGATCAATATTATGCTGAAAAAATATGCCAATAGTGAAGCAGTTCTTTTCAATTCCTACCTGAATACAATGGGAGAAATGCAGTTGAATGCCAATATTTCATTTGAAGAAGGCCCTTTCAAATTCACTCAGGGAATCCACTTTGTCACTCCTAATCACAGACAGGATATAGACGGTGATGGATTCATGGACATGGCACAGATCAATCGTTTCAGTATGTATCAAACCCTGGAAACGGGGGATGTAAGAGAGACGGGCTATAGTACTCTGAGTACATTTCTTTTTACCAGAGAAAACAGGACCGGAGGAATGATGGGATATCAACCGGAATTACATGAAGGAACCCGGCAGTCATATGGCCAAACGATCGAACTGAGTCAACCATCTTTATTGACCAAGCACTATTACCGCTGGAATACGAGACAGGGAATAGGGGCATATGCATTTCTACAGTTGCATAATCAGGAAAGCTGGTTTGGGCTGATGCAATATGATGCCAGGATGTGGCACGGTTGGGTCAATTTGCAGTTTGAGTCTATGTGGGGAGAGGACAATCTTTTCAAGGCTGGATTATCTTACAGGCATATGCATTCTGAGGAGAGAATTCAATGGAGTAAGGAAAGCGATCATAGAAATTATGGAGGCTTATATCATCTTGGAGATTATATCCCCGGTGCTTTTGCTGAAAACACACTGAACCTCTGGGATGACAGGATTTCCATGATCACGGGATTGAGAGTTGACAGATTTAATGGTGATGAATGGATTCCAACTCCGAGAGTTTTGATAAAATATCTCATAAATCCGGAATGGACATTGAGATTATCCGGAGGGCGGGGAGTCAGAGCTGTGAGAATATTTTCTGAATATCCGACAATCATAGCAAGTAACAGAAATGTTGTGTTTGAACAAACACCCCGTGCAGAACAATCCTGGAATGCAGGTATCAGCCTGAACTTTGGCAAGCAATGGGGAGATTGGGTATTGAATCTGGGAGGGGATTTGTACTGGACTCATTTTGAGAATCAGGTTTTTCCTGATTTCGATTCCGATCCGACACAAGTGATCATATCCAATAAGGCCAATTTTTCTCAGGGACTCAGCAATCAGCTGGACTTAAAGGTGGAATATGATTCCTGGCTGGAGTATAAATTTATATATAACTATCTGGATGTTTATGCTTTAGAAAATGAAGTAAAAAGAACTCTTCCATTCATTCAAAAGCACCGGATCACTCAGACACTTTCGGTCAGACCACTCAATTTTCCTGTATTTTTTGACCTGAATGCGCACTGGAACGGACCAATGAAGGTTCCATCTGAGTCAAATGTTCCGGAGCAATTCAGAACTGTAAGTCCACCTTTCAGTTACTGGACAATGAACATGCAGGCAACATATACTAAAGGCAATTTTTCCGTGTATGCCGGAGTTGAAAATGTATTCAATATGATTCAGCGTTTCCCTATCAGAGGATACCAGGATCCGTTCGGACCATACTTTGATGTGAGTTCGGTATGGGGACCAACGCAGGGAGCGGTGGGTTATATTGGATTGAGATATAAGTTGATGAAGCGTCAAAAAGTGGATGATCATACGGATCAGATGGGGCATAATCATTGAGAGAGTTGAAAGTTGAGAGTTGAAAGTTGAACAGCCAGTTATGAGTTATGAGTGATGAGTGATGAGTTGAACAGTGTCGGGAAGAAGCTTCAAACTGCAAGGAAACTGCCAGAGCAGCCAGCTGTTGGCTTTAGGCCTTTAGCTGTTGGCGAACAGCCCAAACAGCCGTTGCTGGTTGCCGGTCGAAGATGCTGAACGAAGAATGAGTTTCAGCATTGCTGGTTAACAGCCAATTACGATTTACGAAATACGATTGGAACAGCCAAAGCAGCCAGAAAGAAGAAAGCTTCGAGAGCTTCGAGAAAACAGCCGAAAGAAGGTGCGTGATGTAATGCATGTGACCTGCCTGCTTGTATTAAGCGCTAGCTGTCACCTCCTAAATAAATTGGCTGCGTAGCAGTCAATTTATTTAGGGGATGTCACCATTTGCCGCAGGCAAAGGATGTCACCTTGTGAGCGCAGCGAAGCAATGCGTCACCCGTACTACGACAAAAGCTTATTATTTGGTGCTCCAAACGAAGAGTTTTGCCGGAGACGAAGCAGCATCAGTGTTCTATACCTAACAATCATTTTACAAACTGCAGGCGCTGCAAGACATCACCAAAGCAATCAGATCGGATAAATAAATCAGAATACTTTACTTTTGCTCCCTAAATAAAAATGTTGTGGATTTAATTGATGAGGAATATCAGATTGGAGGAATAGCAGTCAGCAAATTGGCTGAGGAATTTGGCTTGCCACTCTTTGTGTATGATACTGTGAAAATTGCCGGTCAATATAATAAACTGGTCTCATCCTTCAAGGTACCAAAACTCGAGATTCATTATGCCTGCAAAGCATTATCCAATTTGAGTATTCTGAAGTATGTGCGGTCATTAGGAGCAGGATTGGATGCGGTATCCATCAATGAAGTGAAGTTGGGACTACTGGCTGGTTTTGCTCCGGAGGATATCATTTTTACTCCTAATTGTGTCTCCATTGAAGAAATTGAAGAGGGTATGCGACTCGGAGTCAAACTTAATATTGATGATTTGGAAGCCCTGGAATACATGGGAATGTATCATCCGGATCAGGCAATCTGTATCAGAATCAATCCCCACCTGATGGCAGGAGGACATGAAAAAATATCCGTTGGACATATCGATAGCAAATTCGGAATTTCTATACATCAGTTACCCCTCATTGCAAGGTTGGTCAAAACTTTAAAAATTAAAATTGAAGGGGTGCATATGCATACCGGCTCTGATATTCTGGATGTTGAAATCTTTTCAAGAGCGGCTGAGATTTTATTTAATGTCGCAGATTTGTTTGATGATTTAAAATATATCGACTTTGGTAGCGGATTCAAAGTCAAGTACAAGGCAGAGGATTATGATACTGATATTGTGGCATTTGGGAAAGTGTTTTCAAAAAAATTCAATGATTATTGCCAGCGAAGCGGAAAAGAGCTCACGCTAATGTTTGAGCCAGGCAAGTTTTTGGTGAGTGAAGCCGGATACTTTTTAGTGAGCACCAATTTGGTGAAACAAACTACCTCTACCCTATTTGCAGGAGTAGACAGTGGATTTAATCACCTGATCAGACCCATGTTTTATGATGCATATCATGAGATTATCAATGTAACAAATCCTTCCGGGCAACCAAGAATTTACAATGTTGTCGGATATATCTGTGAGACGGATACTTTTGCATATGACAGGAAGATATCTGAAGTGCGGGAAAAAGACATTCTTTGTTTCAAAAATGCAGGAGCGTATTGTTACATGATGTCTTCCAACTATAATTCCCGATGCAGACCTGCTGAAGTATTAGTACATGAGGGGCAGGCTCACCTTATCAGGAGAAGAGAAACACTGGATGATTTACTCAGCACACAAACTGATCCCAAAATATTTTAAAGATCAATATCTGCAAGGCTAATCATTGTTCGGGTCAACATCAGAACCTTTATTTTCCTGGTAATCACACATTTAGACAGCTTAGATCCCACCTCAAAGCAACGTGCTCAGCAGGGCAATTCCGATTCCCAGTATGACTGCAATTAATTTCTTTGTAGAAATCCTGTGATGTGTAGTATCATCCGCCTCAAATAATATAGTGGTGGCGATATGAAGGAATGCACCCAAAACTACAGCTAATAAAGCTGTGAATCCGGCTTCTGACCAGGTAAATAATCCTGCACTCCAGGCACCCGCGGGAGTCATAGCCGCAAAGGTAAAAATGCCAATAAAAATAAATCGTTTGCTGTATCCGGCTGCCAGAAATAAAGCACCTAAAGCAAAAGCTGCAGGGACATGGTGTGCTACAATACCCCAAAACAAGTGTGCTGAACCCAATAATCCGGAGCCATGATCATGTACATGCCCTTCCTCTCCATGGTGATGATGGTGACCCATTTCTTCAAAACCGGCAGAAAGAGGCATACCTTCCAGAAAGGAATGAAGACAAAGTCCAATTAAAACCTGCATCGCATAAGTGTCCTTTTTTTGACCCTCATGGAGATGAATATGCCCATGTTCTACCCCCTTGGATAAATGCTCCAGCAGCAATTGCAGGAAAAAACCGATTAAAACAAAATATCCTGCATTTCCATTTCCTCCGGCATATACCTCAGGAGCAAGATGAAGGAAAATGATTCCCATGATGTATGCTCCCGTAAAAGCCAGCAGCAGTTTTAAAAATTTAACGTTGTTTTTACGTATTAGCAATGAGAGTAATCCCCCTCCAACGACCAACACTAAAAATAAAATAGCCTTCTCTATACTCATGCAGCTGCATCTTATAAAATGAACTTGCGAAATTAAGCTATTAATACAAACCGTTGAAATTTATTTTCAATACCCCGGGCCTCCGGCTAAATGACTTTCTCAAATGAATCAGCTTTAAAAATTATCCCAAAGAAAATTCCTTACATATGGTACACTTTATAAATATAAAACTCGTTCTGTCTTTGTTCCGCAAATACATTACTAATCCTGGTAAGCATGCTGCCAAAGTTACAAGCTCTTTTGTAAATTATTCTGACAATTATAGTATCTTATTATAATTTTATTTAATATATTAGCTACTTTTGCCCACTGAATATGATGCATAGCTATGCTAGATTAATAATTGATTCATCCAATATTACGATTACACAATGACCTTGAAACAAATCACCTTTACAGCAATGCTGCTGATTTTTATGGTATCCACCATTACAGCGCAAAAAACTTCCATTTATCAGGAAGCACAAGTACACTTCAAAACCGGGTCTGATCTGTATGACAAGTCCGTCTATGGCCTGGCAATGGAATCATTCAGCAAAGCTTCAAAAACAATTAATACCCCGGCTGATCATCAGACAGAAGTATTGAAAACTCAGTCAGACCTGATGTATGCCCTGAGTGCATTACATCTTGAACAGGAGGAGGCAGAAAAACTGGTTCTTGATTTTGTAAGAGAAAACAAAGGCAATCCGTTAGCCTCTAAAGCTTTGTTTGAATTGGGGAATTATGCTTACGCTGCTAAAGATTATGATCGGGCAGCTGAGTATTTTGGCATGATGGATCGCAGTGGAATTACTGAGGAACAATATGCAGAAGCTAAGTTCAAACAAGGTTATGCAATGTTTGTGAAAAAGAAGTTTTCACAAGCCAAGACGGCCTTCGGATCCATGCGTAATGTGAAAAATGAATATTACTACCCTTCCAATTATTATTACGGTATGTCGTCCTTCTTCCTCAATAACTACAAGGATGCTATTGATGGATTCAAGATTGCCTCAGGCACCAGAAAATATAGAGTACAGGTACCTTATTATATTGTTCAGATTCATTTTTCTCAAAAAGAATTTGATGAAGTGATCACCTATGGAGAGCAGGCTTTGAAAGAGACTGAAGTGCAGAAAAAGATTGAAATAGGTCAGATGATTGGTATGGCTTATTTCGAAAAGGGTCAATATGATAAAGCATTGCCTTATCTGAACGAGTATGCATCAAAATCAAACGCTCTGAAAGACAGCGAATTATATACGGTAGGATATGTAAATTATCATGCTAAATCCTATGCGAAAGCAATAGAATACTTCAGAAGATCAGCAAGTGCTGATGATCAGATAGGACAGCAAAGCAATTACTATCTGGGAATGTCATATACCAAAACCGGAGAAAGAGCTTTGGCCAGAACTGCTTTTGCAAAAGCAGCCAATATGAAGTTTGTTCCGGAAATATCTGAAGACGCTTTATTTCAATATGCCAAATTATCTGTTGAACTCAACGCAGATAAAGAAGCTATTGAGACCTTACTCAAAGTTCCTACTACATCCAAAAACTATTCTGAGGCTCAGGATCTGATAGCAGATGTGCTGCAGAAGACAAAGGACTATGAAAATGCTATTAAAGTAATCGAGTCACTGAAAGAAATGAGCCCCAGAATCAAGGAAGCATATCAAAAAGTAACTTTTAACAGAGGTTTGCAATTGTTCAATGACAGACAACATGATCAGGCTCTTGTATCATTCGACAAATCATTAAAACATCCCATTGATGCCAAAATTAAAACAATGGCGACATTCTGGAAAGCTGAAATCTATCATCAAAGAGCAGATTATAAAACAAGTGTAACAGAATTCAATAGTTTTTTGAATCTGGAGAAAAGTACACCCAATATACCTGACGCCAGTCTGATTCACCTGGCAAATTATGCTCAGGGATACAATTACATAAAGCAAAATGACTTTTCTACCTCATTAACCTACTTCGAGAAAACGATTGAAGGCATAAAGAAAAATAGCTCAAAGATCACTTCAGATCTGGTAAAGAAAAATGTATTTGGTGATGCTGTATTGCGTGCAGGAGATGCTTATTTTAAGAGGAACCGATATGCAGAAGCCTCAAAATACTACAATGAAGCCATTACAAACAAATATAGCGGGTATGATTATGCCATCTTCCAGAAAGCAATCATCAGTGGGCTTGAAAATAAACTGAATCAAAAAATTGACTTGCTGGAAGGCCTGGTAAGCCAACAACCTAATTCTTCCTATGCTGATGATGCCCTATTTGAATTGGGTTATGCTTATGAAGATGCTCAAAACACCCGTAAGGCCAAAGATGCACTCATCAAACTAGTCAATCAATACAAGGATAAAAGTAACCTGGTCAATCAGGGATATATCAAACTTGGATTGATTTCTTACAACGAAGGAGATAAGCAGGGTGCCATCAGATATTACAAGAGTATTTTCAACAATAATCCTACAAAACAGGAGGCAGATGATGCTCTTGCTGCCCTGGAGGAAATATATGTGGTGGACATGGGACAGTCTGATGAATATTTTAAATTCCTTGAAACCATTCCTGGTTACAAAGTGGCAGGAGACACAAAAGACTCTTTGACATTCAGGGTGGCACAGGTTCAATATGAAAATGGCAATTATGACCGCGCTATCTCAGGATACGGTGATTACATTTCAAAATACCCCAAAGGTGCTTACCTTCTTCAGGCTTATTACAACAGGGCTGAGTCATACCTGATTCAAAAGAAATATTCTGATGGATTGAAAGACTATGAAGTGGTCGTTGAAAAAGGTCAAAGTCCTTATTATCTGAAAGCTGTAGAAAAAGCTGCTGTGATCAGTTACAACTATACAGAAGATTTCCAGAAATCATATAATTATTATACAAAACTGGAGTCAGCAACTAATAATCTTGACTTAAAATTTGATGCACAACTCGGAGCGCTGAGAAGCGCCTCGCGTAATAACAATAGCGCCGGTGTCCTAAGTTATGCGGAGAAAGTAATGAACAATCCGAAAGCAACCAGTGAACATAATGCTACAGCACACTTTCTAAGTGGAAAAATTCACTTTGATAAAAAGGACTATGATAAAGCTATCCCACACTTCAGATCTACAGTCGAACTCATTGACAATGTTCAAAGTGCTGAAGCCAGATACAATATCGCATTCATTCTTTATCAGAAGAAAGATTATGAAAATGCAGAAAGCGCCGCAAGAGAAGTACTGGAAAAAAGTGCTTCATACGCCAGTTGGGTAGCAAAATCATTGATCCTGATGTCAGATATTTATGTAGCTCAGGGGGATCTGGTCAGTGCAAAAGCCGCACTGGAAGCAGTGATAGAAAATTTTGATCAGGATCCGGCGATTGTCTCAGAGGCCAAAGAAAAGCTGCGTATTGTAGATCAAAAAAGCAATGGCAGCAAAAAACCAACAACTAAGAAAAGTAGTGACGAAATCGATTTTGACAACTCAGGTGGTAAATAATTCCACAAAAAAAATATCGAATATGTCTAATCCAATTGTCATTCAAATTTCATCTTCAACCCTTAAATTCATACAAGCGATGTTTAACTATCAGCTTATTCTAAATATTTTATTTAGTCACACAGTCAGGCTGCGTCTTATTCCTGTGACTATTTGTATTGCAGTTTTCTCCCTGTTTAACCTGAAATCAATTCAAGCTCAAACAGATCTTCCGGGCGGTAAAGTCGAAGTAGTAAAATCATTTGATGCCCGTCTGGCCGAAACTGATAAAATTAAAATTAATGCTCCGGTTCCTGCTCCTGATACCTCATCCAGCAGGTATCAATATGATGCACTTGAAACGGATATCAAAATGGAGTATGAAGCCCCTACCATTAAACCTTTGGCAATGGGTGCAGAAAAATTACCCCCGGTGTATAAAGGTTTTGCAAAAGCAGGAATTGGATTTCCTCTTTCTCCTTATGCAGAGGGTTCCTACTATCATGATGCCAGCAATTTTAATATTCTGGGGCATTTGAGACATCATTCTGCCAATGATTCCAAACGGGAGAATCAGCGTTTTATGGACAATGATTTTATGTTGAGAGGTAATTATTATTTCGAACAGGGAATAGGAATCGGTGCCAGAACAAATTATAGTTTGGATGATTATTATTTCTATGGATATGATGAAGCAGATACTACTTTCCTGCCTCAATATGCCAGAAGAAGATTCAAAACATTTGACCTTGGATTCTCAGTATTCAATGTTGAAAATGCGGACTCAGATCTTAATTATTGGGGTAAAGCAGATTTCTATACCCATAAAGATGATTTGGAAACTCCGGGCTCTGAAGTGGGTACCTTACTCCAATTTGGTGTAAAAAAATATCTTCAGGGAAAGCATCCTATATCTGCGGAGATTATCACGGATATGAGCAGTTATACTGACACTGCTACTTACAGACTCAATAACTTCTTCTTTATTCCGGGTGCAGCTTATATTGGAGAGATGTTCAGTGCCAAAGGTGCTATCAGAATTGCTTCACATAACGATGAATTCTTCTTCTTACCAGATCTTCAGGTGGCTGTAAATCTGGCAGAAGGTAAGTTCAGAGTTCAGGCTGGCTGGGATGCAAATCTGTACAAAAACAGCTTCAGAAATCTGACTGCATACAATCCATTCATTGCCCCAATTTTACCTGCATTGCAAAATGCCAAATATGATGATTTTTATGCTGCAATTGGAGGAGTTGCCGGCAGCTGGAATTATGAAGTAAGAGGTGGTTACAAACCGACTAAGAACATGGCTCTTTATTTGCCTACTGTAGGTGATCCAACAAGATTCAGTGTATTATATGACACTGTCAATATTGTGTATGCAAAACTGAATCTGCACACAACCATTCAGAAAAACCTTACTGTAGGACTTAGCGCCGGATATAATTTCTTTGATCCTGCCGTTCAGGAAAAAGCATGGCAAATTCCAGCACTTGAAACTAATTTATCACTCGTTTACAGAGCCCTGGAAAATAAATTAAGATTGCGTGCTGAAATGTATTTCACAGGTGGTGTACCTGTTTTAACACCTGAAGGAACTGAAGAAACATTGAATGCATTGTTTGACGTGAGTTTGGGAGCAGATTACATGTTTACAGAAAAATTTGGATTGTTCCTGAATTTGAACAACCTTGCTGCCAATCGCTGGAGACGTTGGTTCAATTATCCCACTTATGGAATCAATGTATTGGGAGGATTGATTGTAAGATTCTAAGCACAATAATAAAAATTTAAAAAAGCGCGGCAGATCACTTTGTTGCGCTTTTTTTTATTTAACATGACTATAAAGCGGAATTTAAAATATCTTAAAAAAATACTGATCTTTATCTAAGGTATAAAAATTACAACATGTTGAGAATTTGACTACTTTTGCACTCCCTAATAAAGTAGTAGTTGTAATCTGATGTACACCAGGCTTCCTGTAATTTTATATGCAGTTTTGATATTTTTCGGATGTTCCATGGAAAGGCATCCCGAAGGCCACGCTGATTGGTTTAATCCCTACTATGATAAGGCTGATGTACTGGTGAACGAAAAAAAATATGATGAAGCTATACAGCTGATCGACTCCATCCACTCAGTAACAAAAAAAGTTGACACAAAAGACCTTGTCCGAAAACTGGCCTACACCATTCAATTGATGTATTTCAAGCAGGGGAAATACCTGGAATCGCTCGAAAGAGTAGACTCGCTTCTGGATATTACGAAAGATAACCTGACAGTTTATGGTGAAAATTATGTGGATGCGCTTTACTTTAAAGGAAACATTCTGATCGCATTAAATGATAACCTTCTGGGAAGCCAATATTTTCAAAAGGCTTACCAATTTACCAAAGAACATCTGGATATTTGTCAGAAGTCGTTTTATCATAGTCACCTTGCATATTTACTATTTGAGCAGGGAAAATTTCAGCAAGGCATTCGTCATTTTCATATCTATTTCAATGAAAACGGAAATTGTGACAGAACCAGTTTGAAGAACTATTTCTCAAGCAGGCAAAATGCGCTCAATAGCATTGGTTTTGGATATGAAAAGCTGGAACAATATGACAGTGCCGCCCATTATTATCAAAAAACGATTGATTTTATTGATTCTGTTGGAGTTCATTTTCAGGAAGATCAGGTGTTTGTAAAACTCGCCCGAGCTGTGGCACTCGGAAATTTAGGAGGGGTCTATGTTTATCAGAAAAAATATCCGGAGGCTTTAAATGCATTGAACCAGAGTATTAATAATAATAGTCAACATGAGGACTTACAGGTTGATGTCTGTCTTTCCAAAATCAAAAGGGCTCATCTTTTTATTCGAACCTCAGACTGGAAATCTTATGAAAAAGATATCATATCCATCGATTCATGTCTGAGCAGCCTGCCAAATACAGATTATAAGTACAGGTATTACAGATTAAAATGGGAGTATGCTGATACGGTAAAGGATACAGCCTCTGCTTATGAATATCATCAAAAAATGAAACAATTAAATGATGAAATAAACAAAGCGATTTTTGCTAAAGCCCAGATAGATTACCAGCAAATTTTGCAGAATTTTAGTCAGGAAGATGAAATCAATCAATTGAAAGCCTCCAACAGGCAGAAGACTATTTACATTGTACTTTTCATTCTGGTAGTTTTCCTCTCTCTTATCATCATGTTTCTTTTCCGACGAAATCAAATTCAGGCCAAATTCAATATGGAGCAATTGAGTATACACAACGGACAAATGTTGAATAAAGCCCTGCAATTGCAAAAGACCCTGTTCGATCTCCAGGAAAGTCAGCAGGAAAATACCCAGATGATGAAAATTGTTGCCCATGATTTGCGTAATCCTATCAGTGCGATAGTTCAAATCAGTCAATTGATACAAATGGATAAATCAATAGCTCCTGATCAATTGTCTCTGGTCAATATGATTCAAAGTTCGGCAAGGGATTCACTTGAATTTATTAATGATCTGCTACATTTTAAATCATCTTTTGAGCACATAAAAAAGGAAGAAATCGATATTTCTTCTGTATTACTGAATAGTATTGAGTTATTAAATTTTAAAGCTGCTGAGAAAAAACAGCAAATTCATTTGGAAACTGAAGAAGCTTATTGCCAGGCTAATCGGGAAAAAATCTGGAGAGTATTTAATAATCTGATTTCGAATGCCATGAAATTCAGTCCTGAAAATTCGGTGATACAAATCGCTCTTAAAAAATCAGGAAAGACTGTAATTTGTTCCATCAAGGATCAGGGGATTGGGATTCCTGAAGAAATCAAACATCAAATATTTGACTTATTTACGGATGCCAAACGCAGTGGCACCTCCGGAGAGCAATCCTTTGGTCTCGGTCTTGCCATATCAAAACAAATAATCGAAGCCCATCAGGGTTTTATTTGGTTTCAAAGCAATGAGAATGAAGGAACAACATTTTTTGTTGAATTGCCACTTAGTAAAATATAGTTTCTGAAGCTACTTATTACCGATTACTTATCTCCTGAAACTTCAGGATCATCTTCTGTTTTTAATGTAGCAGGGGGCGGCGTGTAGCTTTGCCGTCTAAACCTGAATATATCGCTAAAAGAATCATATTCACGCCTGTAAACCAGACCTGTTCCAAATACTGTTCTGCGTCCAAATACTGCAGGCTGATCCTGACTATATAAACGCAATCTCAGTCTACGGGCAAGCCCAAATGCATATTCTACGTTTATATCTCCGCCAAAACCTCCTCCGGTTTCTGTATTTAGATTTCCGATTGTATTCAGTCCAAAATCAACCACTACCCTGTCATCAAAAAGCTGAAATCTGGGTCGAATAAAAAACTGGGATTGTCCTAATCCGGGTAATTCCTGCAAATCTCTGTCAGCAAAATCCGGATTCAGAATTAAACCAAAATCCAGATCGAGACCTGAAATAAAAGAATTGCGACTGAGCGTATCCAGTAAATATTCATTTACATAAACCCTCATCTGATTAGTTACCCATTCCGTCAGTGTGCTGCTCAAGGTACTTGAAATGGCTGAAGTAGACAGAAGATCACTCGCCTGTGGTAAAAATCCTCTGAATGCCAGTAAACCAATAGCCACCCTGTTCAATTCATTTGGATCGGCTGAAATGGTGCGAAGTTTATTGTCTGCATAATTTTTCAGTTCCCCAACCAAAGTCGGAAACTGAATGTCAAATTGGATGGCAGGTTGCAGTAATTGACCGGTTAGTTTCAGGGAAAGGTCGACATCTGTAGGCTTCTTTGCTTCCTTTGTGATATTTTCATCCCCTCTAATATAATCCGATATGAAATTGTAGGGAGAGGTCCTGAGACCTTTGTATTCCGCTTCCAAATCTATATATGCATTCAATGGGTCGCCATACCAAATGATGGTCCCTCCCCTCTTCACTGAAAATGCTTTATCAAGAACCACCAGCGCTTTGAATGGGTATTCTCCTTTTTCGATTTCAAATTCTCCGTTCATTTGAAAATCTCCATTCCGGGGCAGCTCCATTACGATATTACCTCTTCCTGAGCCTTTTATGACATCACCGGTTCTTTCATCAAATATCAATTGGAGCTCTGCATCTGGTGTGATGGCAACATTCATAAGAAGGTTCAGTCCCTTCAGAGAGGCTACCTTATTCGCCTCCTGGGATCCATCTTCTCTATTTATGAAAATAATAAAATTTTGTTCCTTAGCCTCTTTGGCTGAACTGAGCGGTATTGAAATAACAGAATTAGGTCCGGTTTCAGCTACCACTGTGATATCAGTTTCTTCAAAAGTACCACCAATTTGAACATCTATTTTTCCCTGAGCTTTACCATAGAATAAGTCATTTTCATCTTTTTGTAAATTCAACACCTGAAACATCGGTGAAGAAATTCTCAGATTCATCCGGATGTCATCAAACAATGAGTGGGTCATACCTCCCCTAAGCAAAGCCTTGTTATTCAAATCATCCCCTAAGATTATACTGTCAAGATTGATATATGTATTGTTAATTTTGACCAGTCCATCAGGGATTGTATACCTCGTCCCTAAAAAAGAAAGCCTGCTGGCTGCATTCAAAATTCTGAGTTCGCCTCCGACTTCTCTCAGCAAACTGTCTCCTTTCAAACTGAATTTTCCCAGGACTGTGCCCTCCGTATCTTTGATCAGGTTATTCAGAAAAAACTCTGAGACTTTCAATGGGAAATGATCAAAATCCGCATCCAATTCATAAATATATTTTTTACCGGTCATATCTGATCCCGGTAAAACATAATATCCGTTCACATATAAGGTCTTATCTACGTCACCAATATTTGCATTGAAAATCAGATTACTTTTGCTGTCTGTCATATTTGCGCTCGCATTGAGTTTGCCTAATTGCAAATCGTTGAGACCAAATCTTCTGATTCCGGTTTCAACCCGTAAGCCTTCCAAAGTCTTTATGTTGTCAATTTCTGCTTTGAAAGAAGCATCGCCTGTAAATTTAAATCCGGTACTTTCCAGGCTCTTGTTAAATATTGCGATGTCAATATCATTTCCCTGAATCAGCGCACCAAAATTTTCAACGGATGAAATATCAATGATACCCTGACCGTTTGAGAACCTCAGATTCCTGGTATAAATAGAACTGTCTGAAAATTGAATAAAATTCTTTTCAGCAATTTTCCAGCGATTATTCAAAGCTTCGAATTCCAGAAAATCAAATGAGACATGGTATTTGTCTTCCACCATGAAGAATTTGCCATTGATATCCAGGTTTTCAAAAGATTTCAAGATCGAGGCTGACCCAAAATTGAAAGCAAGTGTATCGTTGTTCAATGTGATATTCCCATCCAGAGGCTTTATATCTACGCCTGATATGATTCCATGAGTGAAATTAAAAATCAGATCACTATTATCATCATTTCCATAAGCCACCAAAAGCAAGCTGTCAATTTGTACATTGGCCATTGAAAATGAGGGCAAAACCAATTGGTTTATCTCATATTGAAAAGAAGCATTACCCTGATTAATGAAGCTGCCATTGAATTTCAGATCCCGAATCCTGTCAATTGGAATATTGAAAATATCCAGCAAATTCCGGCTGTCCTTTAAATTCAAATCAAATGCAAAATCATTGGAATGTATGGTTTCGGGCACATCTTTGATTCCCAATAATGTTGAAAAATTAGGATGCTTATTGACCAGAATATTTGTTATTGCGGGATAAATAGAGGTAAAATCATATTGACCCAACAAACTCAGGTCCAGAATGTCTGAACTCAATTCAAAGGTTTTATATGGTTGATCTATGAAGCTGGCAGTAATATAAAGTGAGTCTATGACCGTAAAGGATTTTTCACCACCTGATATCACCACATCCTTCAAAGATGCAGTTCCATCCATGCTTGAGATGTCCCGAATCTTTATATTAGACTTAATATCTCCACTGACAATCAATGGTTTATTTACGAGATTTAAGGCAAAGAGATCCAGATTATTGATCTCAGATACAAAATCGAACTCCGGATATTCACTAAGATAATCGATGGTTCCGTCAAATGTGAAGTCCATATTTTCATCCTTCACATTCAATTTTCCAGAAATTAGATTCCTTTTCAGGGAACCGTTAAACTGGATATTTTTATATTCGTACTTTTTGAAAACTAAAGAAGATACACTGGCAACCATATTTGCATTCACTGTCTCTAATGTTAATCCTATCCCATTTTTCACTTCGGCCTTGAAGGAGATCCGTCCAAAATCTTCATTGTCGATCCATTTGGACAAGTTGAAGTTATTTGCTTCAATTTTCCCCCTGTAAGATGCCTTGCTTGTACCTTCTACTATATTCATCTGAATATCTGTCTTGATTTGTCCAAGGTCAGTCTGCAAGGTTCCATAGGTTACAAAATCTTCATAGAAACCA
Source organism: Saprospiraceae bacterium (assembly GCA_022841345.1). GTDB lineage: Bacteria > Bacteroidota > Bacteroidia > Chitinophagales > Saprospiraceae > SLDF01. The sequence goes on along the minus strand of JALHRR010000007.1, from coordinate 38,727 downwards.
TCAAAACGGCCGCTGAATCGTATTCGTCCAAGTTTATTAAAATTTTCAGGAAGGGTCAGACCCGGAATCAATTGTTTGATGCTTTGAATATTTGTGTTTAAATCTTCGATATTAATATTCAGAATAGTCTCATTGGGAGTAGTGAAATCTCTTCCGGAAAATTCTCCTTTGAATGTGGTATTTCCGGGCAATGTAATCAGCAAGTCCTCACCTCTCAGATTATTGACTCTTCCACGTACTCTACCTGTGAGTACAATTTTATCCTTATTATGATTTATGAAAAAACGGTTGTTTTTTAACTGCGGGGAAAAGTAAAACAGGTCCTGCATACTGAGATATGAATCTTTAAGGCCAGCATCCATCATGATCTTGCCTTCAAAATCATCAAAATCTTCGAATGATCTGAAACGGAACGTCAGAGCATCTTTCAAATGTGAGGTAGGGGTTTGCAAATCAAATTGCTCTAATTGGATCATTTGAGCATTCATTCGAAATTGACCCGCTTGTAATCTTTGAAGATCAAATCCGGATTCTGTTTTGAATCTAATCATACAAATTACAGCTTCTACATCCACTTCAGCAACTGACACAGATTCCAGCTCTATATACACATCATTTAAGTCAATGAATTGACTATCAAAAGCATCTTTTTGTCTTTTTTCCCAATCGTAAGTTCGATTGTTATGCATCCTGAAATTTCCTCCATCCAGGAGAAATCGCTGTGCTATAATCCTGAAATCAGGATCCGCCAGTGTGTCTGTCTCCAGTGCTTCCTCTATGACTTCAATGATATCTTCTTCTGTTTGGATGTCACGTCTGTCTTCGCTTATACTTATTTCCACATCAGGCTTATTAATCCAGATAGAGGAAAAATCAAAGAGCGCATCCGGAAGAGAAATGTCATTGAATTGCATGGATCCAGCGGGAATAGAACTTCGAAGTCTGAAGCCTTTATCTTTTTGGTCCAGAAGAAAATTCACTTTGACCAGAGATACTTCCTCCAGTTTTAACCTGAATGGTTTTTTCTTATCACCTGAGTCGCCCGTTTTGAAGTAATCTGCAATAAACTGATAATTGTAGACCCCTTCTTCCCGAATCATATTGAAATAAACATCTTTGAGATACAGGCTACTGAGATCCAGTCTGCTCATGACCAAACTCATCAGGTGAGCGTTAAAGCTACAACGAAGTTCTCCTATGGCAATAAGAGTATCTCCCTGCGGTGTCTCCATCAATAAACCTTCGATGGCCAGCATCTCTGTGAATCCCAGTCTGAAACCATCTATTTTCACATTGGCTCCCCATTGTTCTTCGAAATATGCTGTCAGCTTATTCACTCCCCACCTCTGAACAGACGGTATTTGTACTACAAAATAGATGACAATCATCAAAAAAGTAAGAGTCACCAGAATACCGGCAATAATCTTAATGAGCTTGCTGAGGAGATTGATTCTCCTCTTTTCTTTCCCGGGCTTTTCGGGTTGATATGTCTCTTTCGTTTCCAGTTTAAATTATATGCTTTTCAATAAGCTCAATTAATTCAATTATATTATTCTTTAACACTCAAATTAACTCCTTGTTAATGCTTTAATGACAATTGTACCAAAGTCCTTTATAAAAACATGGTATCACAATTACTGACGTTTTGTCTAATGCTTAAGTTTATGATACAATTTGATCATTTGAACAGCTTCCTTAACATCATGTACCCTTAAAATATCAGCTCCTTTCATTAACGCCTGCAAATGTAATGCAGAAGTAGCTGATAATGATTGTTCTGGCTGTATTTCAAGTAATCTGTACACCATACCTTTTCTACTGATACCGACGACGACAGGACGTCTATGGATTTTAAATACCTCCAATTTCTTTAGCAAAGCATAATTGTGCTCCAAAGTCTTACCAAAACCGAATCCCGGATCTATCCAGATGTCATGCACTCCTGCTGACTTGCATTGCAAAATTTTAGAGGAGATGAAATCGAAAACCTCTTCAACCACATTATCGTATTCAGGATTTAATTGCATGGTGGATGGAATTCCCTGCATATGCATCAGAATATAAGGGGCAGAATAATGAGCACATACATTTAATATTTCGCTATCGAAATTACCTGCACTGATATCATTAATAATATTAGCACCCATATCAAGCGCAGAGCAGGCTACATTAGCCCGGAAAGTATCGATTGAAATGATTACATCAGGGAAATGATTTTTTAATGCTTCAACCGCCGGTAACAAGCGATTTAACTCTTCTTCCTCAGAAGGCGGATCAGATCCCGGTCTGGTAGAAGCAGCACCCAGATCAAGAATACTTGCTCCGTCCTCCAGCATTTGGCCTGCAGAATCTACCCACTCCTGAAGATTTTGTTTTCGGCTGGGTCCATAGAATGAATCAGGGGTAACATTGATTATACCCATCACCGCAGGCGAATCAATATCAAATAGCTGGCCAGCTGACCGAAATATGATTTTATCTTGAGACATTACACAAAATTAACATTTATAATTCACTGAACACTTTTTCAAAAACATAAAACAAATATAACATAAAAAGTATCTGTATTTAATTATATTATAATTATTTACATATATGGTATTTAATAAATTGAACCCATTTTATTGGGTGCTTAGTCGGGCCGCAAGCACTCCTCAAAAGTTAATTTTGCAAAAACTCTGATAATTAAAGTATAATATGTTTGAATAAACGATCCAGAACCATTAATTTCGCCCGTCACCTATTTGAAGTACCTTGATGTTCACTAAAACACCTTAGGTTTGAAACAACTACTATCCAATAGCCTTGTCCTTGTTTTTTCAGGGGCATTCGCTACCATAGCTTTGGGATTTTATCTGATCTCTCCACATATTAAGACCATTTTTCAGCCAATTACTTTTGAACAATTAAGTTCATTTGAAGTAGAACGGCCCAATGTGAAATTTGGATTCAACCTCAATAATTACGAAGCAGACGAACGCGAGGTTAAAAACAATGAAATTTTTAGCAAGATTTTAATGAGTTGCATTGACGATCACCGCATTGTTCATGAACTTCTAGAAAGTACAAAAGATGTTTTCGATACAAGGAAACTTAGAGCAGGTAAAGAATATCTGGTGATCAGATCCAGAAATTGCGGAGAACCTCTGTACCTGATATATGATGAGAGCCCATATTCATATGTTCAGTATGATTTCAAGCAGATGTGTGCTGAAAAAATAGATCGTCAGATTGATACCAGATATGAAGTAGTTACAGGTACCATTGAAAAAGGATCCAGTCTTTATCAATCAATGGTTGATGCGGGAATCGTTGCTTATCAGGCCCTAACATCCAAGATGGAAAAAGCATTAGCATGGTCTGTGGATTTTCACCACCTTCAGGAAGGCGACCGGTATAAATTGTATTACGAAAAAGTATTTGTTGATGGTGTTGAAATTGGAGTGGGAGATTTAAAAGCAGCATATTTTAAGAATAATGGCAAAGACTATTACTCGTTCAAATATCAGAGTGGAGAATTAGATGGATATTATGATGAGAACGGAAGGTCTGCCAAAAAGACATTTCTCAAAGCACCTTTAGAATTCAGCAGAATTTCTTCAGGTTATAATCTTCGCAGATTCCATCCGGTATTAAGGAGGATGAAAGCTCACCTCGGCACTGACTACGCTGCACCCACTGGCACGCCAATCCTGGCTGTAGCAGATGGCACGGTGTTGAAAGCCGAATTTGGAAGAGGCAATGGGAATTATGTGAAAATACGACATGATAAAACATATGAAACACAGTATCTCCACATGTCCCGTTTTCAGAAAGGGGTGAGAGCAGGTTCCAGAGTAAAACAGGGCGATGTCATTGGTTACGTGGGTTCTACAGGACTTGCTACAGGCCCGCATGTTTGTTTCAGATTTTGGAAAAACGGACAACAAGTCAATCACCTGAAAGAAAATCTTCCGAATTCAGCACCTATGCCTGATTCTGAATTGCCTAAGTACAAATTGCATATTGATTCTCTGTTGCAAAAATTGAATGCTACGCCTTTTCTTGACGAGGCAATGGCAGTATCCTGCAAAGAGCATCAGAATAATACCGGAAAGCCTTAAATCTGAGGATTTCTTTTGTCGGGATTTTTGCTAAGAAACTCAATCAGTTTGTTCAATGCTCTGGCGCGATGACTCATCTGACTCTTTTCTTTCAGGCTCATTTCTGCAAAAGTTTTTGAATGCCCTGCCGGCACAAAAATCGGATCATACCCAAATCCCTCTTTACCTGACAATTCTGAGGAGATTGTACCCTCCACTATTCCTTCAAACAAGTGAATTTGTCCATCCTTAATCAAGGCCATACAGGTTCTGAATCTGGCATTTCTATTCTTTTTATCCCCCAGATTTTGGAGTAATAATCGCATGTTTGCTATACTGTCCCGTTGCGGGCCTGCATATCTTGCAGAATATACACCGGGTTCTCCGTCTAAAGAATCCACTTCAAGCCCTGTATCCTCCGCAAATACATCCACCATATATTTATCATGCACATACTGTGCTTTCGCAATAGCATTTCCGGCAATCGTTGGCTCATTTTCAGGTATATCTTCTGTACAACCAATGCTCTCTAAACTTCTGATCTGAAAAAAATCCGGTAAAAGAGCTGTTACTTCCTCAACTTTATGAACATTATTGGTGGCAAAGAATAGTGATATGTTCGTCATGATTTGATTTTAAACATCAATTGTAATTCTGCCCAAAACAAGCTTTTCTTTTCTTTGTTAGTTTTTATAATATCGGGGGCATCAATAAAAAGAAAATCATTTTGCAAAAGTGAAAAATAGCGATACACCGGAACCTGGAACCATACGCCAATTTTTGCAGGATCCACTCCAAAAAAAATACACTTTGATGGTTCAATTTGAGTCAAAAAATGATGGAACCAATTTTTATTCTGATCGTCCACATAATGTATATTACAATCATCTAAAATGGATAGTTGTATCGCAGACATGATTTTTGATAAATATTCAATAGTATCAGGCAGCTTATCTTTTTGATTAAGAATGATTTGGACAGATTTTTGCGGAAATTTCAAATTAGAAGAATCTTCTTCCTGACTTTCTATTTGATAAATATTATACTTCATAAAGGAATAATTCAAAATTAAATTTGGATAAATTGATGTATTAAATTATATATTTCTTTAACGTTCAACTGATTGAGCCTGTACAGAATTTTATTAATTGTCAAAATTCACTATATTTGGAACATGAAAGATACAATAAACATAACTCAGGTAAAAGAAAGTCGTATTGGAAGCATTGATTTTGACAACATACCTTTTGGGAAAATTTTGTCTGATCATATGTTCATTGCTGATTTTAAAGATGGCATGTGGCAGGATCTTCGGATAGTTCCTGTGGAGAATTTATCTTTGAATCCGGCAAATATGGCTTTGCATTATGGACAATCCATTTTTGAAGGAATGAAAGCATCTATCAATGAAGATGGCGTTCCATTGTTGTTCAGGCCGGAGATGCATGCCAGGCGTATGAATGCTTCAGCAACGAGAATGTGTATGCCCACCATACCTGAGGATTTATTTATTCAAGCTGTAACAGAAATTGTCAAACTCGAAAAAAACTGGATACCCACTAAAGTAGGCAGTGCATTATATCTCAGACCTTTTATGTTTGCAATGGATGAATTTATCGGTGTAGCACCTTCTGCAACTTTCAGATTTATCATTTTGACACTACCAGTAGGACCATACTATAATAAGCCTGTCAAACTATTGGCAGATGAGCGTTTTGTTCGTGCAGCAAAAGGCGGTGTCGGAGAAGCTAAGACAGCAGGAAACTATGCAGCTTCCATGCTCCCAATGAAAATGGCCCGCGAAAATGGATTTGATCAGATACTTTGGCTGGATGCCAGATATAGAAAATTCTTGCAGGAAGTAGGAACAATGAATATCTTTTTTGTCATTAATGGCAAGGTGGTCACCCCTCTTACTGATGGAGCCATTCTAAAAGGTATTACACGTGATTCTATCATCACCCTTCTGGGAGATATGGGATATGAAGTGGATATCAGACCTATTACAATAGACGAACTGATCGATGCCTATGATGCCGGTCTCTTGCAGGAGGTATTCGGAAGTGGAACAGCAGCTGTGATTTCAAATGTGTCCACAATCAAGTACAAAGAAAAAGTCATTGAACTGGATGAGAGTAATTTTGTACTTTCTCACATGATCAAGGAAAAAATCAATCTTCTGCGCAATGGAACTATTGAAGACCCTTATGGATGGGTTGTTCCTATCGAAGAAAGTGTGAGCGTTTCTTGAAGTGGAATTGGTGAGTTGGTGAAATGGTGAATGAAACAGCCATTGGAACAGCCAAATTGTACAGCCTTTGAACAGCCCAAACAGCCGCTTCTGGCTTATGACTACCGGCTCCTGGCAACGGCCGATGTGTAGTTGTGTGAGGCTCCAGCCTCCAGCTGAACATCCGGGAAGAAGTTGCATCAATATCTTATGCACAGCTGCCTGGGGCGTAGCAGCCACAAAGGCTGTCTCGACCTCACCTCATAAATAAATTGGCTGTGTAGCAGTCAATTTATTTAGGAGATGTCACCATTTTCCGCCGGCAAAGAATGTCACCTTGTGAGCGCAGCGAGCAAGATATCACCCGGGCTACGACTAATTTACGATTTACGATTTAATGCATCTTGTGATTTAGTTCTGAATCATTACCTTTGCGCCACTTTAAACAAAAAATTGAATAAATTTATATTATGGCTAACAACATAACGTTCACAATGATTAAGCCTGATGCAGTAGCAGCAGGACATACAGGCGCAATACTTGCACAAATCGCAGCAGCAGGTTTCAGAATCTCTGCCATGAAAATGACACAATTGAGCCCTGCCAAGGCTGGAGAATTTTACGAAGTGCACAAGGAAAGACCTTTCTATGGAGAACTGGTAGAATTCATGTCATCAGGTCCAATCGTTGCAGCTATCCTTGAAAAAGAAAATGCAGTTGAAGATTTCAGAAAACTGATCGGTGCTACTGATCCATCCAAAGCTGAGCCTGGAACTATCCGAGCCTTGTACGCTAAAAACGTTGGAGAGAATGCCGTTCACGGTTCTGACTCTGATGAAAATGCACAAATCGAAGGAGCATTTCATTTTGCCGGAGTAGAGAAGTTTTAAGAAATCAGATTTCAGATTTCAGATTTGAACAGCCATTTAGCAGCCGTTTTTATTTTAAAAATTGAGTATTACAGAATCTTTTTTTTGCAAAGTATAGTATTCGGCGATTTGCAAAAATGAAACTGAAGAGCAATAATCTGAAATTGTTTTTCTTTCAAAAATATAAAAGTCGGTTCTCAATGAGGGCTGACTTTTTTTATTTGCCTTTTAGCAGATTGACTGTCACTGTTGCCAAATCAGAATCAGGGAACCTAGCATGTAAATTCTCATCCTGATACAGTCCTGCTTCTTCAGCGATCTTCAGAAAAACTCCGGGCTCCACTATGTACTGATCAGAAAATCCATGAGTGGCATCATAAGCTGTTGCAGCTGTCTTGCCCAGATTTGCGGCTACTAATACCGGATTGACTGTATGCAATTCAATAATAAGAAGTCCAAAGCTGGAGATATAAGGAACCCATTTGTTGAAATGTTGCAATAGATTTTCCTCTACTTCATTGTTGTTTAAGCGCACTCCCCGACTGGCGAATGCGCCGGTGGAGGTACTCACCCGATTTTTATTCGCAGCTGTTTCTGACCATATTCTATTGTGATCCAGAAAAGTTCTGACATTCAGCAATTGACCCAATTCAATACCATATTCATCTGACAACTGACTGGCCAGAACATCCGGTCTGCCAATATCTCCCCAAACTACCTTTGCCCAGATATCCGCTTTAATGAGATTAGCCCTGGTAACTTTTAAAGCTGCTTCATTGAAATCTGCCCCTACTAATAGCAATGGAAATTCCTCCAAATGTCTGCCTCTCAGTGTTCTCTGTTCAATCACTTCAAAAATATGGATCAGGAATGCTCCATTGCCGCAGCCCATATCCAGTACTCCTTTTGGTTGCTCTTCTATCGGCCTGTTGAATAATTCAATAATAATATCATCTACCTTTTTGAAATAAGCAGCATGTGCTCCCCCTGAACCCCACACATTCATTTCTCTGTCTACATGAATTTCCGGTTCTGAATCTGAAACCCGTAATACATCAGGATCACCAAAAATCAGTTCATCCACCATTCTGAAGGTAGGAATGTAAGATACCGTGACTCCGTATGCACTCGCTCTCCTGGCATAAAACAAACCTTTATCCGTAAATTGAAAAGTCTTGTTTTTCTTGGCAAACCACCCCAGGTATAAAAACACATCCAATAATGCCTCAAAACTCTCCCCCTGCTGATGGAATTCATCTGCCCGAAAAGATGCATCCATAAAATACTTGTGAAACATACCATTCATACCCAGCAGCACTACGCTTGGACCTATAAGATGTCCTTCAATATGCTTCAGTATCTGCTCCTGTACCTTTCTTTTGTCTGGATCAGATGACAATTCCATTCCATAATCTGAACAAAACCTGTCAAAAATCAGCTTCATTTTCTTGAAAGGGACCACTTCAAATTTTCTCCTGTGAAACTGTCCTGACAATTTCATGAGCTCCACGACATCTTTATAAAGAGGTATCAGACTGAATGCATAGAAGCTGATCGGAATGGTGTAGAAATAGACTTTATTTTGAGCATTATCCACTTCCTGCCTCAGCCAGCCCTGAGAGCAAAGGCCTCTCAATGCCACATTCAGATAACCTTCATTAGCTTCAAACTGCTCAGCCAATTCACTGATTTCAGAAGAACCAGCATCCAGTAAATACTTAAGGACTCCTTTTTCGTGCAATGCATAAGCTCCAGCCGCAATCGCTATTCCGTCAAGGTGTCTGAATAAATCTGCCCGTAATATAGATTGTTCTGCTTTTGACAACATTATGTATGAAATTAACTGCTATAAATACACAGGAAACCAAATTCCCGGTCCGAAACCTCAAAATAAGCAGATATTTTTCAAAGAGACGATCATTGATGACTTAAACTTGAGTATTAAATTTATGGATAACTACTATTTGAGTACACTTACCAGGTCTTTGAGAGTAGTGATGATTTATTGAGAATTGACTTTGGATTATAGGGGCAAGCTTTTTCTATTTCATATATGGTTCAAGCAATTCAATGATTTCCTTTTCGGAAATAATTTCTTTTTCACCTTTGTTGTAAATGGATAGCAAGACAACAGTGATGCTATCAATATGCACATAAGTAATGACCCTTCCCCCACCGGATTTACCTTTGCCTTTTGAACCAATCTCAATGCGGATTTTATAGACATTTCTACCAATTGGAATACCTAATGTAGGGTTAACTCACAATTTTTCAAACAGGTCTTTGAGTTCATCTTTTAGAGTCGGATATTTTTTTAAGAGCCTCTTTGCTTCCCTTTGAAAATGGTCAGAGAGATTTATATTATAACTCATTGAGGAACTCTTGTGCCGGAGTGGTTTTCAATTTGCCTTCTTTGTAAAGCTTAAGGTCTTTAAATGCTTGTGTCAGATTGGCAACAATCTCTTCTTTTGAATCCCCGCTATCTTCTTCAATATGAACGAAATCCAAACTTCTCATCAGCTCGATAAAAAAATTGTATTTGCTATTCTCGATATTTAGAACCACCCTTTTCATAGTATATATTTAAGAGTAATAAATATTCACATCTCATACATCCTACATATAACCCTTGTCAAATATACATAGTTACTGAGAATTTGGCCTCAGAGAAAAGATTGAAGTTGCTATGAATTTCAATTATAGAATATTTTTAATCGTTACTTTTCCCTGAAGTTTTGATCTGGCTAATTTCAATCTGAAGGAACGCAGGTACTCTTCAATACTTAAGCCAAAATTCCATTCGCTTCAGTAAAAATTATAGGCTGCTTATCCGTTATCATGATCGTATGCTCATGCTGCGCAACAAAACTGCCATCTCCTGTGATAAATGTCCAGCCATCGCCCTTATCCCTTGCAAAGGAGGTTCCGGTAGATATGAATGTCTCAATTGCTACTACTGAGTTCCTTTTAAATCGCTTTGTATTGTAGCGGTCAAAATAGCAGGGAATTTCTTTTGGTTCTTCATGCAAGCTCCGGCCTACACCATGTCCTACAAGGTTCTTGATTACTTTGAAGCCTGATTTTCGGGCTTCAGTCTGAATGATTCTTCCCAGTTCAGCTATTTTCATTCCAGCTTTAATTTGGGCTAAGGCTAACTTTAAAATGCGTTTTGAGGCATCTACGAGAGGTTCGTGCCCGTGAATATCTTCTCCGAGCACAAATGAACCTCCATTATCAGCCCAAAAACCATCCAGTTCCGCAGAAACATCAATATTAACCAGATCTCCTTCCTGCAGTATTTTCCTTTTATCCGGAATACCATGGGCAATCTCATTGTTTACACTGATACAGGTATATCCCGGAAATCCATAAGTTTTATAAGGTGCAGATGCAGCACCGAATCCTTCCAGCAATGACTTTCCATACATGTCCAGTTCATAAGTTGAAATTCCCGGACGGGCAAAAGATCTCATCTCACGCAGCGTCACAGCTACTGCCTCACTGACACGTTGAATTCCATACATTTCAGCTTGTGAACTTATTGACATGATACCTGAGATTAATTGTAAAATAAAAAGATGGAACAAAAATAATACATTTGAGTTTCCCTGCTTGTGATTCTTATTCATTCAATTCTTCTATGTGTTCATTGCTGATTTAAAATTTTACAAATACCTCACTACTAAACGGAGCCAAAAGATTGCCCGATCGGTTTTTCCTTATTTGCAAAATAAAGGAAAGTTACTGGATCTTGGTGGCGGAAATATGCTTACATCCATCACGCTCTCTCAGTTACTTCCCGAATTACAAATCCATGGAATAGATGTCATCAGGGATCAAAATTTACCAGATAAACTGCCACAAAATGTAGCATTCAGTACATATGACGGTAGATCCATTCCTTTTGAAGATCAGAGTTTTGATCAGGCTTTAGTCTGCAGCACATTACATCATACCACTGATCCGGAATTTTTCATGAAGGAATTGGTCCGGATTCTGAAGCCCGGAGGGATACTGATTGTGGTAGAAGAGATGTATTCTAATTGGCTGGATCTAGCCTGGATAGCAGGGCTGGACTGGATATTAAATAAATTGAAGAAAGATGTCCCGGTTCCGCTCAATTTCAGAACTTACAGGCAATATGACCAAACTTTCAGGGAATTAAAATTGAAACAAACGGCGCATTCGCATGTGAGACCTGCCATTCCATGGCAAAGATTAGAGATTTATGCATTTACCTCACCCACCTGAGGTTCTAAGATTACTTTGGAATTAATTTACCTTCTTTAATTCGCCCCCTTGTGAGGTCACAATATGGGCATCCTTATAACCCAGTGTTTTTACTTTTTGAAGTGCTTCAGCTGCTTCTTCAATGGAAGTGTAGCCACTCAATAATACAGTTGTACTTCCATTACTTCTGATTTCTTCGATTAAGCCTATTGCTTCAACATCTTTATTATCGAACCAGCTCAGATTTTTGAAACTGCCGATTTTAACCATATATTCCTGACTGCCTGGTTTTTTGGATTGAGACAAGTCTGAAGAAACAACTTTTTCTTCCGTTGCCGCATAATCTTCAATCCGGTCCAACATCACCCCAACAGGAAGTGGTGTAATAAACGCTTCTTTAAATTTCTCTTCCCTAATCTTGAACAACGCAGATTCAGCATCTTCTTTATTATCATAAACACCCACCATGATACGCAGCAACTGATCATCACGCTTAGAGACATAGATAGATCCAAATTTGCTCAGAAAATATTTGAAAGGAGTAATATCCACACGCTTTTTGGCAATTGCGGCTACCTGAATAACATAACCTGCAATATTGTTTTCTTCTTTATCCAACTTAGCTAACTTAATGGCTGGAGGAGGAACTTCTTCTTTGACATCCTTAGACTTTGAAGATATAACTCTCTTGTCTTCTGCCTTTTGAGGTATCGCTTTATCATTCTCTTTTTTTACGAGATCTGCTTTGGAATCAATTGGAATGGCATTTGTTGAAGCTGTCATTTCTGCAAGATTAGGGCGAATAGCAGGTTTGCTCTCTGATGAGGCAAATACTCCCTGCCTGTAGTAGTCTCTCAACATCACATTTTCAGCGCGTTCAAAGACTATTTTACCCAGGATATCTTCCTGAACTTTATTTCCTATCAGTTTATCTATATACTGTGGTGTATATCCGGTTTTTGCAAAACTGATATGGTATCTTCCTCTCGGTTTTATATGCAGTGCAAAATTACCTGACTGATCGGAATATGTTTCCTGTACTTCTCCGTCCAATTCATTCACAGCAGAGATATACACACCCGAAACCGGTTGATCTAACACACTGTCTACAATTCTGCCCTCATGAAAATTGGCAGTTCCTGTAAGCATGAGCTTATAATTTTTTTCCTGTCCTTCAATATCCTGATATCTGAGACGAAATGAGGTATTGGTGTATCCCACTTTGCCAATTGAAATATAACAATCAAAACCTTCTCTTATTTCAAAAAAGAACCTGCCGGATTCGTCAGTTATGCCGGCTGGATCACCGCATCTGGTAAGGTCAATTAAGGCTCCTGTTACAGTTTGCTGAGTTTTAAAATCCATTACACTTACGGTAACCCTTTTTGATTTCTTGAAAACTGTATAAATATCTTCATGTCCTTTTCCACCAGGTCTGTCAGAAATCAGGAAACCTTTACCCATTTTATCGAAATAAACAAAACCAAAGTCATCATGGGTTGAATTGATTTCTTTCCCCAAATTCACTGGATCTACCCAGCTTTCATAATCAAAATCAGCTCTAAAAACATCCAGTCCTCCATAACCGGGATGCCAGTCCGATGAAAAATATAGAAATTGGCCATCAAAAAATGGTGAAATCTCATTGCCGGGAGTATTTATTCTGGGTCCCAAATTTTGCGGTGCAGACCAGGTTTCATTTTCCTGTAAATAAGAGACATACATATCAAACCCGCCATAACCACCATCCATATTAGAGGCAAAATATAAAGTCTGACCATCTGGAGTCAGAAATGGGTATCCCACTGAATAGGTGTCGCTATTATATGGAAAATCAAACTCGTCGACCCAATCACCCTTTTCATCCAGATAGGCAAAAGAAATTTTTAGTCCGGTCTCAGCCTGTGCCAGCTGTCTGTTTCCTTCTGTAAAATGATTAAATGTATAGGCAATGAGACCTGTTGTGGTTGCAAAAGTTATTGGTCCTATATTAGTCTGCAGATTTTTGGAAGGCTGAAGCAGATGTTTTACAGAGTCAGATGGATTTGAACTATAAAGTACATTTTGACCTAAAACATGCATAGAAGGTCCGGCTTGTTTGTTAGTGGCCGGATTCTGGTGAAACTTAAATGTTGTAGATCCAATTAGTTTACCATTAACAAGTGTTATGGCAAAATCTGCACCTGAAGTGCTGTGTTTATCTGCCTGAACTTTAAACTGAGTGGAAACTGGAGTGGATTCCTGAGCAAATTCAGCGGCAGCTACGAGATATTTTCCGTACTGAGGGTTTAACTGACTTAAGTGTATGTACCAATTGCGGGCTTCACTATACTTGCCTGCCATTCTAAGCGCATATCCCAGATTCAAAATAGTTTCCTCATGATTTGGATCCATCCGAAGTAACTTTGTGAAGACTTCTATGGCAGCATCAATTTGTCTTGTATTTAACAAACAAACCCCGAGATTACGCAGGTATTGAACATCCTGTGGATTCTCTGCAGATAGACTGATGTAATATTTTAAGGCAAGATCAAAATTCTTTTGTTGAAATAACTTCTCCGCTTTCAACTTATCATTATATGGAAAATCTGTGTGCGCAACAGACAACAAAGGCATTGTCAGAATCAGGATGAAAAGGAGAAGATTTTTTTTAATCATGCCTGTGATAAGTAAGTTAGGTTCGTGGACAAGGTGCAAAGATACTTTGCACGATTCAAATTTTTATAGTATTAACTTATTAAAAACAATTATATATTTTCAATAATAAATGTTATAAATAGCTTGTAATCTCTAAGATTACTGACGTTTAGATTAATGATAATCAAACATAGTGCCACAAAAATTACTCTCAATGAAGTACATCGCCAGTATAAAAATTTATAATATGTTATTATGATGTAATAAGCCGGAATAACAGAACTTTGTTAATTTTAACGCTCTTTGGATTCATTCCATTTTTTCTGCCTATTTTTATGGTCGGGCCAGCATATTTTACGTAAAATTCGTTAGTAATAAGAATAAAGAAATTAAAGACTTCATGAATACATATTTCACGCGCATCTCATTTTTGATCCATTTTCTATTTGGATTCATTTTGACCATTCAGGCACAGCAGTCTTTGAACTATATGCCGGGTGAATATCTGATCCAACTAGATTCAGACAAGGACATTCACTCTGTACTCAAAGAAAATCTGCAGGAAGGAAATCAGAAGTTCATTTTCACCCCGGTTGAAAAAGTCTCGAAGAATTTCAATATTTGGTTGATGCGACTTAGCGGAGACATCCCAACCAATGCTGAAGGACTCAAAATATTGCAATCATGGAAAGGTGTTAAAATTGCCCAGAAAAATCATGTCGGCGCTTACAGAGAAAAAATTCCTAATGATATAGATTTTAATCGTCAGTGGTTTTTTAAGAATACAGGGCAAGATGATGGTAAGCCGGGTGCTGATATCAAAGCCACTGAGGCATGGGAAATTGCGACAGGAGGGCTTACTATGTTTGGTGATGAAATCGTAGTCGCAGTTATTGACTATGGATTTGAAGCAGGTCATTCGGATCTTGAAGCCAATATGTGGTATAACACCGCCGAAATTCCTGACAATTCAATTGATGATGATAATAATGGCTATGTAGATGACTATTATGGATGGAATGCTACAAATGATAACGGAAATATATATTCCTCCCAAAGCCATGGAATGCTTGTCAACGGAATGGTGGGAGCCAAAGGCAATAATGAAAATGGTGTTACCGGAATCAACTGGGACGTGAAAATTATGAATGTGGCACTTAGAAACATAGTGGAATCAGATGTAATTCAGGCATATGACTATGTTCTTTCGCATCGTAAACTTTATAATCAAACCAATGGGGAGCAAGGTGCTTTTGTTGTGGCAACTAATAGCTCTTGGGGTATAGATGAAGGTAAACCTGAAGATTCACCTCTATGGTGTGGATTTTATGATTCTTTGGGCGTTCATGGTATCCTTAGCTGCGGGGCTACAGCAAATTTCAATTTCAATATAGATGTGGTGGGTGATTTACCAACTGCCTGCGCAAGTGATTACCTGATTACAGTAACTTCCAGTACCCGAAATGACAATAAATCAACTGCAGGTTTTGGCAAGACTACCATTGATCTCGCAGCTCCCGGACAAAGCATCTATTCCACAACCAGACAAAATAATTATGGTGGCAGCTCAGGCACTTCCTTTGCCTCCCCTTTAGTGGCGGGAATGATTGGACTATTATATTCTGTTGAGTGTATCGGTTTTCAGGAAATGGTAAAAAGAAACCCGGGTGAAGCAGCTCTTCTGATAAAGGAAGTATTGTTGACGAGTGTGGATCCTCTGCCAAGTTTTGCTAACAATACCGTTAGTGGAGGCAGATTAAATGCTCTCAATGCAATGAATGTCCTGTTGACACAATGCAGAAGTTGCCCTCCACCGGAAGCTCCTGAATTGCTGGAAGTTTATGCGGATGCTATGTTGATCAGTTGGTTGGACAATGATTTATATGAATCATTTGTCGTAAGGTATCGTGAAGAAGGCTCTGCGATTTGGGAAGAAAGAACAATTGAAGGAAATATTATTTCTTTGAATGAACTTTTAAGTTGTACTGTGTATGAAGTCGTAGTACTGGGTATATGTGCAGACGAAAACAGTGAACCTTCTGAAAGCAGATTCTTTAAAACTGAAGGTTGCTGCGAGTCACCTATCGGTTTGGATACAATTTTTGTACAGCCCAATACAGCAAGAATCAAATGGGAATCGGTATTGCCAGCTGAGGCTTATATTTTTGAATATAAACGTGAAACGGACAATATCTGGAATGCCGTTGAATCACAGGATACGCAGGAATTGATCAGATTCCTTGATTTCTGTACTGTTTATCAGGTGAGAATTGCAGCAGTCTGTGTGAATGATACTACTGAATTCTCGGATGTTTATGAGTTCCGGACAAAAGGCTGTGGATCCTGTACAGAGAAAATTCATTGTGAAGTACCTGCGGGCACCAATGATTTGAAATATATCAGCAGAGTGACAATTAATAATATAGACATCAATTCGTCTGCCGGTACCGATGGATATGAATCCTTTACCGCTGAAGATGCATTTGCTTTGGAAGTAGGTCTCTCCTACCCGATTGAGATTGAATTTGAAGGGCAGGATTCAGCTTCACCCGTGCATATCAGAGCCTGGCTGGATTATAATCATGATGCGGTTTTCGATGAAGAGGAAGAAGTGGTGGTAAGCAGAGACTCTTTTGACAGAGCAGTTTTGAGAGAAACACTGAATATAGCCTCCAGAGGCAGAATCGGAACAACCAGATTAAGAATTGCCATTCTGGATGCCGATCTCAATGATTCTTTGCCTGTCGCTTGTCCATCTGCAGGTTTTAATGGTGATTACGAAGACTATTGTATCACTTTACTTCAGAGAAATTGTCCCAGAGCACCGGATGTCGATACTGTTGTGGTGGGATTTACATCCATGGAATTTGAATGGAATAAAGCTCCGGCAATTATAGGTTTTACGCATAGATTTAAAAAATCAAGCGACACGGAATGGATGGAAGAGGTGAGCGATACTGCTACCAGTGTCAGTTTTACAGGATTAACCATGTGTGAATTTTATGATTTTGAAATCAGGACGATTTGTGAATTTGATACTACTCAATTCCAAAGATTGACTATACAAACCAAATGCCCAACATCCACGAGAGAAATTAATTCAGATGAATTAACAGTTGAGCTCTACCCAAATCCAGTGAATGATTTTCTGTTGATAAATGCAATAAGTCCTGATTCCAAGTCTGTCACACTCACGATTTATTCCATTACCGGAATTGCTGTAATGCAAAAGCAGCAACAATTATCTCCGGGTGCGACTGATATTCAATGGCATGGGTTGAGCAAGCTGAGTCCGGGAATGTATATATTAAATATTCAGACTGAGCTGGGAATATTGTCCAGAAAAATTGTCAAACAATAGATGCCTTGTGCTCAATTTATTTTGCGAGATAAAATGAGGATCAAAATATAAAACCCCAAAGCTACTTTTAGCTGAGGGGTTTTAAATCCAATAAAGCAAGAATTATACTAAAAAAGTTTTTTTGATAAGATGTAGGCATTATTCAAATTTGAATGTGCTTCATCATTTTATTTTTTTGGGATGTTTTTAACTCCTATTTTTTCTGGGAATATTGAAGCCGAAAGTTAGGCCAAAACGATGCGTGTCATTTTTACCCGGAATGAAGTAAACATTGATGGGAAAATTCAATCTACCGGATTTGAAGGTCTTTCCTGCTGCGATAAGCAATCCGCTATTCAGGGCTACTTTATACCTGTCTGCTTCAATAGCAAGGTCGTAATACCTGGCTTTCCCAACAACTACATTGTAGCCCATAGCAAACTCCAGTCCGGTACGACTATTCCTGATACCAAGTAACAGATTGATTCCGGGCATGAAAATTCCCTGCTCTAATCCGGATAATGTAGGCAGAATTTCTACCAACGCATGAGTATTACCACTGGATACAAATACTTTTTCAAATTGGTATCCGATATGTGACACCACAGGCCATCCTTCATTTCCTCCTTCGGATTTGGGAGCTTCCATAATCTTTGCGGCAAGACCTGTCAAAATCCCAACGCCAAATCTTGGTCCGGCCAGGCTTATTTCATCCTTATTTGCGAGCTCCATGTTTTCATAAAAACTGACATCTTTACTTAATTTATTAAACAAATCCTTATCAACTTCCAGATTGAGGACTTTACGAAGTGTTAGTCCTAACATCATATCTAATTGTTCAGGAACATCATTGAAAGCATCCGTTGCCATTCTAGCCCATGAACCGGTTTTTACATCAAATATTTTGATAGTGACGACTATACTTCTATTGATTCTGGTAATGCTTCCCGTTAAAATCTTGTCAACTTTAAAAACCTGGCCTATTTCCTGAAGACAGTAAACAGAGTAACAACCTGAAATACTAATGTTGTTTCTCTCCATGATGTAGGCCTGATCATAATAATCTGCCACATTGTATAAATTCAGCTTCATTAATTCCCTTCTCAGCATCTCTCCTGCCAATCTCGGGGTGTATTCAATTCCGATTACATCAACGTCTACTACAGTAAGAACCTCATTGGTATATTGCCCCTGAGCGAAAAGGCCCTGAATGACATTGATCTGTAAGAATACTAATAATGTTAAGGCTAAGTGCTTCATGATTTTGTGTTTTAATTTGACACAAAGTAATGACAGCCAGAACCGGGATTTTTCGCGATCAATCCCTTTGACATATATTTATTTATCTAATATCAGTACAAAACACAGCTTACCCCTCCCCTGAAGCAGAAAATCAGTGAGATGACGCAATTACGCATCTATTATTGACCAAACAGAAAATGAATAATTAGGAATTTATGAATTAGTATTCTCTTTACTTGCAGCGAGAGGCATGCGTTCTAACCAAAAAACAAGTAATAATCCTACCAGCATTGTTGTAATAACAATAAAGATCTGTGGATCTGAAGGATAATCCATGGGTAGCAAATTGATCTCCTGAAGAATTTTGACCTTACCTTCATCCGGGGTCGTCCCGGACATTATTTCTCCCTCCTCATTCATCCATAAGGAAGGTATTCTCCATGGCCATATTTTATTAAGTGAGCCCAAAAGAAATCCGGCCAAAACTGAGAGGGTTATTTTTCTGTATTTAGTCAATGTCCAGGTAATCAATCTTGAAAAGGTCATTGCTCCTGCAATACACCCTAATCCAAAAACTATTATTACAAGAAGCTGATCAAAGGATCTGGTAGACAGAAATGTCTTGAAGGAATCAAGAATAAATCTGTACATACCCATTAACATCAAAATAAAACTTCCGGAAATTCCGGGGAGTAACATAGCAGAAATGGCAATGGAGCCTGAAATAAAGACATACCATAATGCAAAATTCCCCTCAGTGGGGCTCAGTGCAGTAATAATGTATGCAGCCACTGCACCAATTATAAAGGATAAATAGTGCTCCCAAGTTTTAGCACCAATTTGCCTCAGAACAAAGAGGCAGGAAGCAATAATTAAACCAAAGAAAAATCCCCATAAAGGGAGTGGATGATGCTCTAGTAAATAACTGATTCCAAATGCTCCAACTACCAACCCTATGGCCATCCCGCTAAATAAAAGAACCAGAAAATTTCCGTCGATTGAAGCCCATACTTTCTTTACCCCGCCTGAACGAAAATCACCGAATAACCCGGGACCAAAAGATTTAATAGCCGCCATAAAACGCTCAAATATCCCGGTAATAAATGCAATTGTACCGCCTGATACTCCGGGAACAATCTCTGCCATTCCCATTGTGAATCCCTTTAGCATCAGTGGCACAGGAACCACTTTGGTGTTTTTATTTGCTGACATATGATTTCATAAGAAATTGGGGGAATTAATTTTCGTGTTCGCGACCTTTAGCTTTACCGGATTGGAATGCTTTTTCTTCCTCTTCCATTCTTAGTTTTTCAGCTTCAGATAAGGTCCATTCTTTCGATTGTTTCAAATCCGGTTGGCCTGCGTCGACCCAGGCTGTGTACCATGCGCTGCCGATTGCCAGGACAGAAGACCTGAATCGTTCTTCAATCTGTCCTTTCAATTCATTTTGATAAGCCTCGGCAAACTCTTTACACTGCGTCCTCACTACTTGCCCCAGCCTTTCATCAAAACAAAATTGCCGATCTTCGGGAAAAGTTTTTCTCAGCCTTAATTCAATTGCAAGTACTGAATCCACCAATGCATGACTATCCAAAACGATCTGCCAGTAATAAGTCAGGGGATCTTCAATGTAGGTAGCCTTACCTACAAAAGGATCATATTCTGTATCAGCAAATAATTCAGGAATTCTGCTTTCCCAAAACGCATGGATTCCATCCTGATTCGTTAATTGTCCATTATAGTTTTTACAAGTATGCAAAGGCACATGTGCATCACCTATATAATGCCCAAACTCCGTAGCCAACCTCAATAGCAATTCAGTATTCTTTTCCTTAAAGGCCGCAGTAAGTCTGCGTTGCATCTGGGCCAGATGATAAGGGAGAATACCGTGTTCAGACATTTTATCTTTAAAAATAAACCGATTCCATGAATCACACGGCACTACACCTTCCAATAATGCACACAGAAGTTGCGCATCAGTACTCCATTCTTCATCTTCATAATATTGAGGCTGAACATTCTTTATATAGAAGGACCTGTACTTGTTGATTGGCATTTGAAACTTCCCTGAAGGAAAAGAGAAAGTGAGACTGTCTTTGGCTCCTTTGGCAGGATCACTTATATAGACAGGAAATTGTCTGCCATCCTTCAATTCCAGATAGACATCAGTAAAAACACATAGTGCATCAGTCCATTCTCTGGGAACGTGAGCGAAAGGTAATTTTCCATAGTGATCAAGATCCATATAATGCCGAACTGCTTCATGCCTTGTAGCATATCTGCGTTTATCAGGATCTATGGCATGTTCTGTAATGTAGTCAATATTGGATTTGAATAAGAACATCATTTCAGGTGGGAGTGTAAATACAGCCAGCCTGTTGATTCTCCTATGTCCAAAAAAGCCCCACTTTGGGTCTTCAAAACTTTGAACCAGAGTAAATCCTACACTGATAAAACAAAAAACAAGAAGCCAGCTATATTTTTTCAGCATAATTAATTAGGTACCGGTTGTGATGGCTTGTTTTCCGGGAAGAAAAAACTGTATCCCCAAAGGACTTTTTGAAAATTAATATGTTGAACCAAATAAAAATCACCAGTATGTGATTGTCCAAAATATCTTTCTACAAACACATTTGACTGTGGGTTATCATATTTCTCTTCCTCTTCTACAACCTGATCGTAAATAGGATACAATTTAAATGATTTTTCTTCGCCATTTGTCTTTCGCATGGAAATAATAGCAAAAGGAATTAAACTAAGAACAGAATCCTTTTCAGGAGAATCATTTATAATTGCTTCTGCTCCAATTCTCTCAAATCCGGTTATAAAAGCTTCCACTGCCGAAGTTTGAACAGGCTGATTAATCCTCGGGGTCAACTCATAAAATGGATTGACTTCCCAATCGCCATTTTTATTTTCCAGTGTAAATGAATTACTTTTCAGCGTAGGATATTCGATACTGACAAATGCCACATCCTCAAATTTTTCTTTAAAAAGCCAGCGATCCACGATATCCTTTTCCTTCAGATTAAATGTGGAACGGAGCGCTCCGACATGACCCGGAATATGGAGTATGTATGGTTGTTCGAATCCATCCATAATGAAGGCTGTTCCTGTATCGTCAGAAATATTTCCACCTACATAATAGGACTTCATCTTTTTTCCACGGGTGTTATAGATCTCCACTTTAATCCCATTGGCAGCAAGGTCGTTTATAATCCTTTCTAAAGCAGCCTTAGGTGGAATGTACTTAACAGATATTGACTGAATAGTGGTAAGGATTACATTCATGGCACTTTCACCGGCCGGAGATTTTCCATTGACCATCCATTGACCTTTTATCTTTTCCAAATTCAGAACATCGCCAGATCTGTTTGCGATAAATACTTTGCCTACGTCATCAATGTTTTCAACAGCAAAATCCCTGTCCGGGAATTTACTTGCCTTATTCCCTCCAAAAAATATCAACCATGCAGCCAAAGAACCAATGAGAACAAATATTACGGTGGCTATTATAAGTTTCTTATTCATATTAATTATTACAATTGAGCAATTTTCGCATATTTTCTTTTGCGTAATGCATTAAAGATCAATCCAAATATCACAAGGAGAAGCAATGGAACACCTATATTAATCATTTGCCAAAAACTTCTTTCCTTATTGGCTCTGACAGTATCCAAAAGACGAAGTCTGACTTCTTTTGATCTTGATTCCAGTACACCATTCTTATCCAGTAAGTACTCTATACTATTGATAATGAAATCTTTATTTGCAAATTTATAATTTTCAAAAGTATTAAATCCAAGCGTATTATACTGCCCGGTACTTTTGTTTACGGGGTTTCGAAGTATATCTCCATCAGAAATAACGAGCAACTTAGTGGGTTCGCTGCTTGCTTTGAATTCCAGCTTCAATGAGGCCAGGTTTTCCTGCATGGTTTCTGATACTCTGTTTTCAAATAAAGAAGTGAATGATCCTTCCAGCAGAACAGCCAGGTTCTTTCTTTCTTTATTGAATTTGTCAGGATCAGGCTCATACCGTAGAATTTCAAAATTCAATTCTACAGGGATAGCCTGAAAACGAGTATATTTTGAACTTTGCAGTAAAGCCGTTTTCTTAACTTCTGTTTTCGTTTTAATGGTGTCGATACTGGCTGGAAAAAAGAAATTGATACGATCCAGATTTTTTATGATAGGATGGCTAATTTCCGGAGTAACCAGAGGATAGTAAAACCATGGGAACAATTCAACCTGGGGTTTATTACCAAGTTGACCAACGGTTAAAGGAATTCTTGTACATTCAAGATCCAATACCAGATCAGGATTAATACGCGCTCCGTATTTAAAAAACATATCATCCAGGTTGAGCGGGTATTCCTGAGGTAGAAAAGCACGGACATTTTTCAGACTATCCAGACCTACTCCAAGCTTATCAATCGCAAAGAGTACTTTCCCCCCGTTCATAATATACTGATCAATCTTAAATTTATTTTTTTCAGAAAATTCCAATGAAGGCTTTGCAATGATAAGTAAGTCAATGTCAGAACTTATTTGAACAACATTTTCAAGGTTGAGGCGGGCGGTATTATAAAAACTTGCTAATGAATTTTCCAGGTCCATTGTTTCCAGTGTATCCAGTTCACCGTGTCCTTCGGTAAACATGATGACCGGCTTTTTATAAATTTGGAGTTTTTGCAATGCACTCGCAAATTTATATTCCAGAAGGCTCACTGAATTATTGAGGTTTTCTTCAGGAGAGGCGCCTGCGATTTCATTTTCCAACAGATTCACAATAATTTGTCTGGTCCCGAAATTGACTATGGCAACCGGGTAAATGAGCTTTTCAGACCGTTGATCATTATCTACTACCTGAAGGTTTACAGGATTCACCCCGACTTCTGCCAGTTGTTTGCGTCTTTCATTGATGGATTCAATGGATCCAAGTGAAGGGTCTTCAAAATTGTATTCAATATTGCTGTTGAGCGATTTGAATTCTTTCAAAAGGTCTTCAGTAGCATTTCTGAGCCTCTTGAAACCGGCAGGAAACTCACCTTCCAGCAACACATTGATATAAACAATATCATCCAAATCCCTTACGAAACGCTTTGTTGGTTCAGTCAGGGTAAAGCGTTTTTCTTCTGTAAGATCAAGATATCCATAAAAGTACTGTGCAATGACATTCAGTAGAATCAATGTACCGATGGTCAGCAAGAGTACTACTAATGATTGGCGTTTACGCATAAAATAGAATTCTATAACTAGTTGATATTACCATTTTCTCCGTTCAAGACTGAAAAGGGTCATCATTAAAAACAAAAATATAAATGATAAAAAGTAGATTATATCCCGGCTATCGAGCACTCCCCTGCTGATGGAGGCATAGTGAAAATCAATCCCGATTTTTTGTACAAGATCATCTGCCTTGCCCACCAGAAATGGAAATTTTGAGATCAGGAAAAATGCCCAATAGAAGAAGAAACATAAAACAGTCGCAAAAATGAAGGACACGATTTGGTTATTGGTAATACTGGATGCAAATATGCCTACAGAAGTGAAGCAGGCAGCCAGCATGAATAAACCAACATAAGATCCCGCAATTGCTCCGCTGTCAATATTCCCCCTGGGTGAACCCAGATCATAAACAGTATAATAATAAAGCAGAGTAGGTAGAAGAGACAACACCACAAGAGCCAGTGCAGCAAAATATTTTCCCAGCACAATATCTCTGTCTCTGATTGGCCTTGTTACCAGCAGTTCAATAGTCCCTGTCTGGTTTTCTTCTGCGAAAGTACGCATCGTCACGGCAGGTATCAAAAACATAAAGATGATCGGAGCAATTAAAAACAATTGATCCAGGGTGGCATAATTATAATGCAGTAAACTGAAGTCAGGAAAAACAAACATCACCATACCCAAAACTCCCAGAAATACACCAATGACAATGTATCCGGTAAGGGAAGAAAAAAATACACTTAATTCCTTTTTAAAAATCTGCCACATAACATTTTTTCTTAAAGCGTGCAAAGATATCATTTTAAGAACGAAATCTATTGAAGGATGTTGATGCAGGTCGACAGATAAATTTATTTCAATCCCTTCGACATCTCATATTTACACTAATTTAATTACAGTTAAAACTACTGTTTCATATAATATGCTTATTCTACTTATGTTATAGTCAATAACAAGAGAAATTTTCATTCAACATCCCTGGTGCTATCCTCATTTCGATCAAAAAATAACTGTATATGAAAAACTGTGCGCTCCTTCTGGTATTCTCAATTTTTTTGACAACGAATTTATCAGCATTCAATCCATTGAGTTTGGATAAATTCATATTTGAAAGAGTGAGTTATGATCAAGGAGAAAATTGGGAACCGGCACTGTGTCAACATGTAAAATTGGGTAAGAAGGGCATTAACTGTGAGGCAAGTTTACCCGAATCGCATCTGTTAAATGACAAGCCGGATAGTAAAAAGTATCGCTTTGAAGTTCATTCCAGACATAAAATTAATTACACAAAATTCTCGGAAACAGGTGATTCGATCAATGAAATTCTGGAATTTACAGGCAATGTCATCAAACACAATGGCCGGATAGTGGCATTGATGGAGGAAGGCATTACCAGCGTATCACTTTACACGCCGGGAATTAAAGCATTTATTGTCCTGCATGCCGGAGAGGCAGAGGCAGGCAGCCATCCATTAAACGAAATAAACGAAATAGCGGTCAGGAATTCTCAAATCACCAGCCCGGCAGTGGAAGTAAAAGCTTATCCAAATCCATTAGTTGGAAATACTTTACAACTAAAATCTAATATTCAGGTCTTTAAAACTGTCATTTATGATACCTCGGGCAGAGCCCTGATAACAGATAACGAAATCTGGAATGTGCAGCGGAGCATTTCCCTTGATGGACTTCCTGCGGGAAATTATTTTATAGAATGCTATTCGGGTGAGCAAGGAAAATCACCAGCCGCACTCATCAAAATACTCAAGCAGTAAAATGAAAAGCCACCGGAAGATTTCCAGTGGCTTTTTTCTTGTGGAGATTACCGGATTCGAACCGGTGACCTCTTGCATGCCATGCAAGCGCTCTACCAACTGAGCTAAACCCCCGATCGGGTGTGGGTGTGAGTGTGGGTGTGAGTGTGGTTTGGGTTATTAGTGTGAGTGTGGTTTGAGTTATGGGTATGAGTGTGGGTGAAGAGTTCCGGGTAAAGTGTGAGCGAGGCGGCAAATATATAAATGAATTTTGATCCAAAAAATTAAAATTGCACTTACAGATACGCTTGTTCAAATAAAGCGGCTTCTTTTACTGCTGCAGCCACTTTATCTGCAACAGTTTTATTTAAAGACGCAGGTATAATATTTCTTTTGCCGGGAGTATCTATGCAATCAGCAATGGCATATGCTGCTTTGATCTTCATCAAAGGAGTTATCCTTTTTGCTTTTGCATCCAGGGCACCTCTGAAAATACCCGGAAAACCCAGTACATTATTGATCTGATTAGGCATATCACTACGACCCGTAGCTACAACTGCGGCACCACCCTTATATGCTAGTTCAGGCATAATCTCAGGATATGGGTTTGCCAGTGCAAAAATGATAGCCTTATCGGCCATTTTGCGAATATCCGCCTGCGAAAGTAAATCTCCCTTGCTTACTCCGATGAATACATCAGCCCCAACTATAGCGTCATAAACTGTACCTTTCACATTTTCAAAATTGGTGAAAGACAAAATTTCCTTCTTCGCAAAGTTGAGATCATCTCTGTCCCTGTGGATAACTCCCTGAGTATCACACATAACAATCTCTTTCACTGGAGTACACTGAGTGTCATCTGAATGATCTGCACATCTTAAGAGCCTGGCAATTGCAATTCCTGCAGCTCCTGCCCCATTGATAACCACCTTAAGTTCTTTAATATCTTTCCCTACATATTTTGCTGCATTAATCAAACCTGCAAGAACAACAATCGCCGTTCCATGCTGATCATCATGAAATACAGGAATTCCCAGATCCTGCAATCTGCTTTCCACCTCAAAACTTCTTGGCGCAGCTATATCCTCCAGATTGATCCCACCAAATACTGGCGCAATTCTCCTTACAGTCTCGATAATTTCAAGTGTATCCTGTGTATCCAGACAAATAGGGAATGCATCAATATTTGCAAATTTCTTGAATAGAAGGGCCTTTCCTTCCATAACCGGGATAGAAGCTTTCGCTCCGATATTTCCCAGGCCCAATACTGCTGATCCATCTGTCACAATTGCCACTGTATTTGATTTCATCGTCAAATCATATACACTCTCAGGATTGCGAAAGATTTCCATGCATGGCTCAGCTACTCCGGGTGAATATACCAAAGACAACATCTTCTTTGTAGTAACTGACAACTTAGGTTCGATCCTGATTTTACCTCTCAGTTTGCGGTGTAATTCCAGAGCCTGCTTATAAATATCACTCATACAGTTTAAAATAGTGAGGGGCAAAGGTAGAAAAGATTGGGAAGATTGGTAAGATTGAAGGAGATTGATGGAGATTGAAGGAGCTTGACAGTGTGGATGAAGAGTGTGGAGTAGTGCGTGTGGGTTAGATTGATAGGATTGAAGGTATGGGTGGGAGTCTTTTGTTTAGAGTTTTGGTAAGATTGAGGGACTGAGGCAGATTGACCTTGTGGTTAGTGGATGAAAAAGAAATTTGCAAATTTGCAAATGGCAATTAGGCTTGATGGATTGATTTTATACAAAAAAAGCGAATAGAAAAAACAATATCCAGGGTTCATTCTATTCGCTTTGTAAAAGTCAGCTGTTCGAAAATCACATCAGTGAGTAAATATCCATGATATTGGCAAGAATTTTTGGAAAATCAATTTCCAGATCGATCAATTTACCGGTTTTCATATCGAATACCCAACCATGTACTCTCAATCCCCTGTCTCTGTATGCTTTTTGAACAGCGGCTGTCTTAATCAGATTGACACATTGTTCCTGCACATTCAGCTCCACCAGTTTATTATACTTCTCATCTTCATCTTCTATGGCATTCAGCACATTTTTATGTAAGCGGTATACATCGCGGATATTTCTCAGCCAGGGATTCAGAAATCCAAGATCCTCCTGAATCATTGCAGCCTTAACGCCTCCGCAATAATAATGTCCGCAAACAACAACCGTTTTAACTTCCAGGTGGTTAATGGCATAATTAATAACGGACATTACATTAAGGTCAATACTAATCACCATGTTGGCAATATTCCGGTGCACAAATACTTCACCGGCTTCAGCGCCCATGATTTCTTCTGCAGTCACCCTGCTATCTGAACAACCTATGTACAGCACTTCTGGTTGTTGGCCCTTAGCCAGATTATCAAAATAATGACTATCCAAAGCTAATTTATCTGCAATCCATTTTTCGTTGTTCTTAAATACCTGGGTTAAGTCCATTGTGTATATTGTTTTCGGGGTTAAATATCCTGATTTCCACTTTGATTAAAAGAAAATCTTAATTAGCCGGTAGCTCATTTTCGATTTTATAATTGTCCTTTATATTTACAAGTACTACCTCAATATTGCGATGTGCAGCCTGCTCTTTGAAATCATTAATTATTTCCAGGACATCAAAATCAATGAATACCGATCTGGTCCCATCAATGATCACTCTGGAATTGTCCGGTATATTTTCAAGAGTCAACAACATGCTTGCTTTGTTTAGGAAAGTAACCTCCTCTGATAATATTAGCTTAATAGGTGTACCATCGTGATTGTCTGATTTGAGGTAAGAGTATGTATTTTTCATATTTACTCTCAAAATGTAGAATACCCCTACAAACATACCTATCGTTATACCGATTAACAAATCTGTAAATACAATAGCCACTACTGTAACTATGAATGGTACAAACTGATCTCTACCGGCTTTGAACATAGATTGATACAGAGATATCTTGGTTAATTTGTATCCTATATGAAGCAAAATTGCTGCAAGACTCGCATAAGGGATCAAATTAATAATTTTAGGAATGGTGATTACAGAAACCAGCAATAATACACCATGAAAAAATGCTGATGCCTTAGTTTTTGCGCCTGCATTTACATTTGCAGCCCCTCTTACTATAACCGCTGTAACAGGTAAACCTCCAATTAATCCTGAAACCATATTTCCAATCCCCTGAGCTTTCAATTCTCTATTCGGAGGCGTATTTCTTTTGTATGGATCCAGCTTATCGACTGCCTCGGCATTGAGTAAAGTCTCCAAACTTGCTACGATTGCCAGTGTGATCGCTGCCTTGTAAACTGCCGGATTTGAGACGAAAGACCAGTCAGGCATTGTGAACAAACCAAAAAACTCATTGACAGTGGTAGCCACCGGAATAATCACCAAATGTTCCGGAGAAAGAACCAGATTAGCAGAGGTGTTTTTGAACAATTCATTCAACAATACTCCTAAAATAACTACTAGCAGAGGGGCTGGAACAAGCTTAAGTGCACTGACTTTAATTTTTGGCCACAATATCAATATGGCTAATGATACAGCAGTAATGATCAGCGCTCCGGGATTCATTAATTGAATAGCAGACCCAATAGCAGAGAATGTATTTTCATTGTCTTTCTGAAAGAAGTCGAGGTCTCCAAATGTATCAGAGTCATAGCCCAGTGCATGAGGGATCTGCTTAAAAATTAGAATAATACCAATAGCTGCCAGCATTCCTTTGATGACACTGCTTGGAAAATAATTTCCAATAGTTCCGGCTTTTAAATACCCGAGAATAAACTGAAGTACACCGGCCATCACGACTGCCAATAGAAATCCTTCCCATACTCCAATGTCAGTTATAGCATTCAGAACAATAACGGTAAGGCCTGCTGCCGGTCCACTTACCCCTAATTGGGCTCCGGAGAATACAGCAATTACCATTCCACCGACAATACCGGCAATAATACCGGAAAATAAAGGCGCGCCTGATGCTAATGCTATGCCCAGACACAAGGGCAAAGCAACCAAAAAAACAACCACAGCGGCCGGCAAGTCATTTTTCAAAGTTGTGAGGGGTATACCAAACTTTTG
The DNA here is from genome assembly GCA_022841345.1 of Saprospiraceae bacterium. Lineage (GTDB taxonomy): Bacteria > Bacteroidota > Bacteroidia > Chitinophagales > Saprospiraceae > SLDF01. Next base: position 9,029 of record JALHRR010000007.1, on the reverse strand, counting down.
GTACAACTTCGTTACAGTCATAAAATTAGATTTTTCGTTGATAGGATGTCAAGGCAAGTTAGATTTTACTTACCTGTAAATGAATTAGTTAGAAGAATGCCTGAGAATTAAGCTTCCGGAGGAGTGTACATGGAGTCCATAAATATATTCTGCCATGAGAAATGCAGAAAAAATACCAGAACAGAAGAATTAAATTTTAATTTAAGCCATGAAAATTGCTCATTATAACCTTGTGGCTCCTTTTCTAACAGATCCGAATATTGAGCATAAGGGTTCTTTTCACCTTCAATAGGTTGCTTTTCATCATGATCTGCATCCTGGTCAGAAAAGTCAATAAATTCAATCAATTCAGTCTTCTCAGTTGATACATTCAGGTAGGCAATCATTCTGAACATATCCATACCAAGAGTAGATAGTACTAAACTGGATAATATGAGAATTGAATGATATTGGTATTGCATACACGTTGAATTCAAAAAATTACAAACCAACCTAAGCCAAAAGTGTTCACAATTTCTGGATTAAAGAGCATTTTTTTTCATAAAATACTCTCCGTTTACGATATCCAAAAATAAAATCATATACTTAATTGAATTCAAGACAATAACAGAATGATCTATTTATTGCTATTGTTCTTCCTGTTCCAGATTCAGGTCAAAGTCTGCTTCCTCATCCAGATATAATATATACCTCTCTCTATCAGAACCAGTTTCTTCCATGCCTTCACTATTCAATAATATTAATTTACCGGGTCTTATCAAAAATTTATTCAATCCGGTCGATTCTGTTCTGAACAGCTGAATGAGGTCTCCCTCTTTTTGAAATGTTCCGTCCTCAAGGTAAATCTCGTCACTTTTACCCTGATATACCAGAGACATATTATATCTGCCTGATGTGAGAATCAATTCAATTTCAATCCCTTCACAATCATCACAAGGAACTACCCCTGTGTATGTCCCCTGAACTTCGTCCGGGATAATTAATTCCTCCTGCTCGTTACTTGTTACTTCCTGCACAGTAGTATCAGATGCGCAAGCAATAAGGCCCAAGCTTAAATACAAAAAGAGGAGCTTTTTCATATAACTTTTCTACTTTAAGAGTCAAATATAAGATTTTATGAACATGTGATCTGAAAATAATACTATCGGAAAAATATTTTTACGCATTAGAGCTACGTAGTGTGGACGTAAATTGAGTTAGGGATAAATATAAAAATATATTTATATGTGTCTCATCAAACTAGAAGAATAATATCTTGTACATTACAAATGAAAAAATTACTTTTGATTGCGAAGAAATAAAAGATGTGTAAAATTCCTGCCGGTAATCTTGTATTAATTGTGTTATTTGCTGCAACCGCATTCAATGCTGCTGCACAGGAATTGGGTTATTCGCGCATTTGGTCAGTACAGACCGGAATCATGTATTCCACTGTCACCTCTTCAGGTAAGCACACCGAACTTAATGCAGATAAATTTCTGCTGTCTGAACAAATTCAGAAATACAAAACTAAAATGGGCTGGCAGGCGGGAGTCGGTCATTTCCAGAGGCTAAACAGATATATGGGTATCCAAATGGCTTTGTCATTTGCTCAAAGTCGTAAATCTGCCCAGTATCAATCAAATAAAGTATTCAATGAAGTCGTAGAAACCGTTGATGGTGCATTTTTGTACAACAATATTTATTTCCAAAGTTATGCAGCACCGCGGTTATTCTTTGGGCAATTCAAGCGGTTTTATCTGGAAATAGGACCCTATCTGGAGTGGAATATTTTGAATTTGTCTTCCTTTAATGGATCGAGAGTTGAATATTTTGAAGTCACCCATGATTTAGGAAAACCCGTTTTGATAGAATTGGCTGACCCATCAGAATCAAAGTTGACACACAAAGCTGAGATTAAACAGACTGATTTTGGTGGTGCAATTACGATTGGGACCTTCCTTGCTCTTCCGGGACAACATATGATCCAATTGGAATTGCGGTATAGCCGGGGAGCTTTTTTATTTACAGAGTTTAAAGGAATGAGACAAAACAGATTCTTCTTTATTGTGAGTTACAGCCTCCCGCACTTCAAATCGCATTCTATTGATTTGTATCTCCCTTACCTCATTTCCTGAAAGGAAAGAAATTCAACAAATTTCAGTATTAAAATTTAGTCCAGGTTTTTGGGATATTCAATCCTGGCATGATAAATACTCTTCAGCATTTTCTTAAATATTTTTTTCGCCATTTCCAATTCTTCAAAGCTCAGTTCAGAATGCTGTAATTGAGCGCCGATCAGCTTTTGCTGAATGATTACATCCACAAATTGCTCAATATCCTTTGCAGAATTGAATTGCATAGAGCGGGAAGCAGCCTCCAGAGAATCTGCAATCATAAGAAGCGTTTGCTCCTTCGTTCTTGGCCGTGGTCCCGGATAGGTAAAAAGAGCATCAGTACCCTCGCTTTTGGGATTGTTTTCCAGATACTTCCGATAAAAATATTCAACTTTCGTAGTGCCATGGTGTGTTCTGATAAAATCGATGATCACGGGAGGTAAATTATATTCCTTTGCAATAAGGACTCCTTCATTTACATGGTCAATGATAATTTTGGCGCTTTCAAGAGGAGCCAGTTCGTTGTGAGGATTTCTTTCGCCGGTATTTTCCACAAAGAACCCCGGGTTTTTAATCTTTCCGATGTCATGATATAATGCTCCAACTTTCACCATCAATGCATTGGCCCCAATCTTATTTGCAGCGGCTTCTGCCATATTTGCAACCTGGATAGAGTGTTGAAATGTACCGGGAGCACGTATGGAAAGCTTCTTCAAAAGGGGTTTATTTAAGTCACTAAGTTCTGCGAGTGTAATAGAAGATGTGAACCCAAAAATTCTCTCTACCAGCGGAATCATAGGATAAGCAAGCAGCGTCAATACCCCATTCAGCAGCAACCAATTGTAATTTTTCCAGTTGATCGCGTCCAATGAGCCTTCTTTTATGAGGGAAATACAGAGGTATCCCATAAAAAATGCAAAAATAATCAGAAAAATAGAGTAGAAAAAACCGGCCCAATACCTTGTTTCCGTTTCAATCAATACTGCAACCAATCCACCCAGTATCATCAGAAAAGCAAAATCAAGCCCAAGAGTTGTAATAAATGAAGCAATTAAAATCAGAATAATGATGGTTATAAATGCCAGTTTCTCATCAAAGAAATTCTTGATAACAATAGGTACTACACATATTGGAACAATGTAAACACCAATAAATGTATTTTTCTCTACTACATATACTATATATGAAAATAGCACGATCAGAAGCAGGAAGAAGGAAAGTTTCCGGAAACTATTGATGACTTCCGGTGCCTTATAGACTAAATACAGATAAAAAAGTCCCATCACCAACATGGAAAACAACAGGTGCCCTACATACACTTGCCATTTGCTGTTTTTATCCAAAGCCTGGGATTCATGGCGCTCTTTGAGGGACATTAGCTGCTGATAGCTTTCTTCATCCACAACAGCACCTTTTCTGATGATGATTTCACCTTTGTTAACTTTCCCGCTTGCCTTTACAATTGAATTGCTCTCTTCATCTAATATTTTCTGAGATAAAACAGCATTGTATTCAATATTTGGTCTCAAAAGTGAGGACAATTCGCTTTGCCAAAATTCAGTCAAATCAGGAAAGTTCTTTTGAACTTCGGAGGTCAGCTCATCTCTGGCTGATTTGAGTGAATAAAATTGGTCAATGTATTTCAGTGATAAAACACCTTTTGCCTGCAGCTGTATGACCTTAATCGTATCGGGAAGGCCTGATGACACAGGAAATAAAAATATCCCCTTATCATATATTTGTGTTAATCGATTGCTGATGAATTTCGAAAGAACAGGAAGTTGCTCCTGAATGGCACTTGCTTCATCCCATTTGGAATTGGAATCTTTAATCAGTTTTTCCATGGCACTGATGACGTCCTGATCTCTGTCTGTCACTTTATTAAAGACCGGAATGAAGTCCTTCATCAAATTAGTCCGAATACTATCAATTTCAATTTTCGATTTCCTGATGGGAAAATCAGCCGGGGCATAAAAATCCTCATATTTCCAGACCCTGCCTTTCTTGAAATCATACTTAAAACTGGCATTCACCGGAAAGAAAAAGCTGATAGCTATTATGGCCGCCAGAAAAAGTATCGCTCTTAGTAGTGGCGGTAGATTTCGATTTATTTCATTGAGTAGATTCATATGCTCCAGCTAAGATACGATCCAAAGGATGATGAACAAAAATATTACTTGCGGGGAACCCAGGGAATTTCCGTTTTCCCTTTCAGATGACAAATAAATCTGGACATTGTAAAGAGGTAATCAGATAATCGATTGAGATATTGAATGACCAATTCCGGCACTTCGTCTGATTGTGCCAATGTAACTACCCTTCTTTCTGCCCGTCTGCAAACGCATCTGGCTATATGGCAATGAGAAGCAACAGCATCTCCACCCGGTAATATAAATGACTTCAGTGGAGGAATAACGATGTCCATTTTATCTATAGCTTCTTCCAGATATATAATATCTGAATCCAACAATTCGGGCAAACTTAGTTTCTTTCCGGGTTGGGCGGCCAAATGAGATGCCAGCGTGAATAATCTATCCTGAATCTCCAAAAGTTCGGCTTTAATGGACTCATTTTCAATAAGATCACATAATAATCCAATATAACTGTTTAATTCATCAACAGTCCCATAAGCCTCAATTCGGATATGATCTTTAGGCAATCGCATACCGCCAAAAAGCCCAGTCTGCCCTTTATCGCCCGTTTTAGTGTATATTTTGAAAGCCATTTGAATACATTTCATTAAGAAAGTTCAAATGTAAGCAAGTAACAACTAGAAATTGTAAAAGAAGTGCCGATGCATGAAAGGAAGGATCAAAAATAGTCAAAAACAGGCCGTTACGTACGGTGATATTTTTCTGCAGCTACGCTTTGAAAGGTGATGTTTTTTCAGGGGACGAGCCCAGACTAAGTGATATTTTGCTAATTTTTGCAGCTTCGCTTCAAAAGTTGCAAGGTGATGTGCTTCGCTTCTAAGTGGTTTTTGACAAATAAAAAGATAACTCATAACCGGCACTTTGTCTGGAGACAAGAGGCCATGCATGGCATATCCACATAGCAACTTTTAACATGATTCTGGTTGATTGGATGACTGTTAATTGGCTGTTCACTCATCATTCATCACTCACCACTCATAACCGTCTTTTCGTATATTGACCAGACGCCATTTATGGCGTCTCTACGCAGTAACCTTTAACATGATTTCCTTTATATGGACGGAAGTATTTTGGCTGTTTAACTCATCATTCATAACTCATAACTCATAACTCTTAGCGGCTGTTCATCTCATCTCTCATATCTTATATCTTCCTCAGTGTCTCCCGCCAGAAGCAACCACATGTGTATTCATTTCATCACTCTCGATAAGTCCATCTCTTAACTTTACAGTACGGTGAGCAAATTCTGCAATATCAGGCTCGTGAGTGACCAGAATTACTGTATTACCGGCTTTGTGCAAGGTCCCAAAAATATCCATGATCTCTAAAGAAGTCTTGGAATCCAGATTTCCGGTTGGCTCATCTGCGAGGATGATAGCAGGGTCATTTACCAGGGCTCTTGCTATTGCTACTCTTTGTCTCTGACCGCCCGAAAGTTCGTTGGGTTTATGCTCTACCCTATCACTTAAGCCCACCTGTCCAAGGACATCCCTCGCCTTAGCCAGCCTTGCGCTTCTGCTGTATCCTGCATACACAAGGGGGAGCGCTACATTCTCCAGAGCGGAAAGTCTGGGCAGTAAATTAAATGTTTGAAAAACAAATCCGATTTGCTTGTTCCGTACACTGGCCAGATCATCATCGTCCATAGTGCTTACATTGATGCCATTTAGAAAGTATTCACCGGAAGATGGAGTGTCCAGGCAACCTAAAAGATTCATCAAAGTTGACTTTCCTGACCCCGAAGGACCCATCAGGGCTACATATTCATTTTTGAAAATTTTCAGGTCCACTGACTTCAGAGCTTCCACTTGCTGAATACCCATAATATAGACCTTTCTTAATTCTTTCGTCTCAATGATCGCTTCCATGTAATTATTTATGATGATATTGAAGTATGAAATTAAAAATGATCCTTGTATAAATAGAACTTTTTAGATATTTAGCATTGTTTTAACGCTCAAAGTGACAATTAACCTATACTGACGAATGGAAAAACCCATCAAATACATTGGAATTGCAGGAAATATTGGTGCCGGAAAGACTTCTCTCTGCACCATGCTGTCTAAACATTTCAACTGGCAAGTCCATTATGAGGATACTGACAACAATCCATATTTGATGGATTTTTACAATGATATGCGCCGGTGGGCATTCAATTTGCAGATTTATTTCCTCAACAGCAGATTTCGACAGTTAAAAACTATTTTACAAGGTTCCGCGACCGTAGTCCAGGATCGTACCATTTATGAAGATGCGCATATTTTTGCCCCTAATCTTCATGAAATGGGATTGATAGAAGAACGCGATTTTAAGAATTATATTGATCTGTTTGACAATATGACTACAATGATCGAGCCGCCGGATCTGTTAATTTATCTTAGAGCAGGTATCCCCACATTGGTTAAACATATTCATGAACGCGGTCGTGACTATGAAGGCAATATGAGCCTTGACTATCTAAAAAAACTCAACAAACGCTACGAAGAATGGATTGCGGGCTATACCCATGGTAATCTCCTCATCATAGATGTTGATGATATTGACTTCATTAAAAACCCGGAGGATTTTGGTATGATATTAGAAAGAGTAGACGCCAATCTTCACGGGTTGTTTAAGTAAATGCAACTATTTCCAGGAATTTATCGAAGCGAGGTGATGTTTTTCTGCAGCTCCGCTTTGAAAAGTGATGTCTTTTCGTGGGACTAGCCACGAAAAGGTGATGTCTTGCAACTTTTTTCAGCTTCGCTTCAAAAGTTGCAAGGTGATGGCTGCGCAAAAAACCAGCAGGCAACAATTTCCCGTCGTCATTTCACTACTTATCACTTACTACTTATCACTTACTACTAACACCTTACACCTTCATCCGGCTGTTCACTTACGCCTTACCACTTACGCCTTATTCCTGATTTGCAAACACATTCTTCCTCTTCATCCATTTTCCATCAGAAAAATCAGGAAATACAACCGGTTCGCTTCCCAGAGCTATAGACTGTTCACTTAATGGAGTAATAGCTGACCAGCTAGCATAATCATAAACATCCAGCGGCATCGGAGAATTGTTTTTCAGCGCTTCGATGAAATCATTCACAACAAACCAGTCCATGCCTCCATGGCCCGCACCCTGTGCATCAGATCCATACTTTTTCCAAAGCGGATGATCATGGGATTCATAGTACTTTTTAGCATCTTCCCATTGCTCGTATGTTGAAATTCCTTCCAGATAAATACTCTTGTTGACATCCATCCATATACCTTTTGTACCCTGCACACGGAATCCCAAAGAATATGGACGCGGTAAATTTGTATCATGCGTCAAAGTTATAGTGGCTCCGCTGGCAGTCTTAATCATAGTAGTCACTACATCACCCAGCTCAAACCTGACTTTGGCATTTGGATGATCCGCCCCGCCTTTTTTCACGATATATTCATGTAAACCCCGGGCAGGAGAAGCCATTGATGTTAAATAAGTCATCCGATTACCCCGTTCAAGGTCCAGAAACATAGCTACCGGGCCGATGCCATGAGTGGGATACAGATCTCCGTTGCGGTGCACAGAATGATTAGTTCTCCATTTCGCCTCTGAGAAACCTTTTTCACCAAACTCCACCCCGCCTCCATATGCTTGTTTTCCATCATTAAATTTAACATGTCTCAGATCATGCTGATATCCACCTTCACAGTGCAGGATCTCTCCAAACATATTTTGGCGATGCATATGCAAAACAGCCATCACATCCCGCCGGTAGCACACATTCTCAAGTATCATAAATGGAGTTCCGGTTTGCTCATGAGCCCTGACCATATCCCAACATTCCTGAAGAGAAAAAGCCCCGTTGACCTCGCATGCCACAGCCTTCCCTGCTTTCATAGAATCAATGGACATTGGAGCATGCCATTCCCAGGGAGTTGCAATGATGACAGCATCCACATCTTTTGACTCCAGTAATTTCCGATAAGCATAGGGATCATCAGTATAGGCAACTGCTTTAGGCGCACTGGCTTTTTCGATTTGCTTATGCATTTCAGCCACAGCCAGTGGATCAATATCAGAGAAAGCTGTCAGTTTACAATCAGCCCGCTTCAAAATAAGACTTGCCAAAGATCGCCCCCGCAAACCGGTTCCGATGATTCCGATCCTTATAGGACCATTATTAAATAAGGACGAACGTGCATTCAAAGCATCAATGCTTGCCCAGGTTCCTAGTGTTGCAAGACTTGTATTCCTGATAAATTTTCTTCTATCCAGCATTTGAATGTTGATTTAAAGGCTAAATTAGAATTAAATTATTTTTTCATCCACTAAAACACACAAAGGGACACGAAAATCTTCCAATATGCCTCAATCTGAATTAACAATTTCTTTGCTCTCTTTTTGTGAACTACTTCCCTGATCTCGTCTCATTAAGACACCTGTTGATTTATAATTAAAATATTTAGTGTTCTTATTCGTGAATTTTCGTGTCATTCGTGGACTATTTTTTCATCCACGAAAACACACAAAGGGACACGAAAATCTTCAAACATGCCCCAATCTGAATTAACAATTTCTTTACTCTCCTTTTGTGAACTACTTCCCTGATCTCGTCTCATTAAGACACCTGTTGATTTATAATTAAATTTTTTAGTGTTCTTATTCGTGTATTTTCGTGTCATTCGTGGACTATTTTTTCATCCACTAAAACACACAAAGGGACACGAAAATCTTCCAATATGCCTCAATCTGAATTAACAATTTCTTTGCTCTCTTTTTGTGAACTACTTCCCTGATCTCGTCTCATTA
>JALHRR010000006.1 GCA_022841345.1 Saprospiraceae bacterium | reverse complement strand
CCACCGCGGGCGGGCTGATGTATGCAGATCAAAAAAGCGAATAAGCAAAAAAGCGAATTGGCAAATCAGGGAATTAGCGAATTATCAAAAATAAGATAAGGTTGAGTGTGTATGAGTGAGTTGTGATGTTGTTTGGTGAAGGGAATTGAAATATAGTTGCGTCTTGTCTTTGCTCAAACATCCGGTATAATTGAAGGTGTGTTGAGAGAACAACAGACGCTGCGTTTCCCAATCGGCACTGAAGTGTGTTGAATTAACTGAAAGTCCGTGTTAGCGTAAGCACATCACCTTTATATTTTCGAAGCGAAGCTGAGGAAAATATAAAGACATCACTTTTTCAGGGATTGTTCCCTGGAAAAACATCACCTTTCAAGCCGTCGGCGAAGAAAGACATCACATTCACACGGGGAATTCCCCTTTGAAAAAGACAGGTACAAATTATACAATATATGAAAACAATGAAAGGTCCCGGAGTATTTCTCGCCCAACTGGCTGTTTGCGTGAGTGATTGCAGTGGAAAGACCGGAGCCTCCAACGCAGTGAGGCGAGGACTTGCAACGGAAAGCACGACCCCGTGTCAATTACCGAACGCAGTGGAGCGAAATGACACGGGGGCACGCCCAAATATAGCTTTGAATTAAAATATTAAAAGGAAGAATTATGGCATTTTTTGATGATGAATATGGAGATTTCAATATAGCTGAGGCTCGGGTGGATGGCATTGCAAAAGTGACAGGAAAGGGAAAATACTCAGCGGAATACCAAGTTGAAGGCCTTTGCTACGGGGTGCTTGTGGGCAGTACTATTCCTGCAGGGCGAATTGAGAGTTTTCAGCTGGACTATGCAAGGCAGGTGGGCGGTGTGATTGACATCATCACGCATCTGAATAAACCAACTATACCCGGACTGGCTGATGAGGCAAAGATCGCGGAATCCAGGATCGGACTTCCTGTGTTTCATACTGACAAAATCTACTTCAAAGGTCAGCCCATTGCGCTGGTGATTGCTGAAACGCTGGAGGATGCTACTTATGCTGCTTCGCTGGTGGAGGCTCAGTATACGACTAAGAGTTTTGCAGTTGACTTTGAAACTGAGCAGGAAAAATTTCCATTGAGTGTGACAGGTAAAGAGCGAGGCTCAATAGATGCCTGGAGTAATGCTGAGCATGTTGTCGAACAGGAATATAGGATCAAAGCAGAAGTGCATAACCCGATGGAAATGCATGCGACGATTGCGCAGTGGATGGGGGAGGATAAACTCAAACTATACGATAAAAATCAGGGAGTGAATAGTGTGCAGCGGACAATTGGTAAGGTCTATAATATTCCTGCTGAAAATATTGAAGTCATCAGTGAGTTTATTGGTGGGGGATTCGGGTCGGGTTTGCGTGTATGGCCTCATACATTTGCAGCTATCATGGGAGCAAAAAAGGTAGGCAGGCCATTGAAAGTCGTGCTCACAAGACAGCAAATGTTTTCCGGAGTGGGTTACAGACCGGAGTCCTGGCAGAAATTTAAGCTCGGGGCGGATAAGGATGGGAGTTTTCTTGGGATTCTTCATCAGGCCAGGCACAGCACATCAATGTATGAAAACTTTGGTGAAGGAATTACACGCGTGACCAGACTGATCTATGCATTGTCCAATCTTAAGACCGAATCTGCGACTGTTCCCCTGAATCTAAGTACTCCTACATGGATGCGCGGTCCGGGAGATTGCACAGGGGATTTTGCAGTGGAAAGTGCCATTGATGAATTGTGTTACAAGCTGAACATGGATCCTGTTGCCATTAGATTGAAAAATCTTTCGCTGGAAAAGAGTCCTGAAACCGGTCTTCCCTGGTCAACCAATTATGTAAATGAATGCATAGAAAAAGGGGCAGCAATGATTGACTGGAAGCAGAGAAAATCAGTACCGGGTCAGATGGTTGAAGGTGACTGGCAAATTGGGTATGGCATGGCTGTAGGTATGTGGAATGCAGGACGGGGAAATGCTAGTGCGGCAGTTATCCTGCAAAAAGATGGAAGCATTACGGTGCAAACTGCCATGACTGATATTGGGACTGGAACCGGGACTGCTGTTCAGAGCATTGCACATGAAGTAACGGGAATCCCAAAAAGTAAAATTAAGGTAGAACTCGGCAATTCCAATCTTCCGCCTGCGCCGAGTCAGGGAGGCAGTAATGGATTGTCATCAGTGGGTGGAGCAGTTGTGGCGGCTATTGATGCATTGAAATTGCAGCTTGCTGATCAAGCAAAAGTGTCCAATGTTGCATATAAAGATGCCAAAGCAGCTGATATCCTGCTTTCGGAAAAAGGAGTCTCATTCCAATCAGCCAATAATCAGTTTATCACTTTTGAAGATATTCTCAGCAAGGCAGGTTTGAATTCAATGGAAGCAGAGGGAAGCTCCGGCCCGGGAGAGGAGCGCAAGATGTATTCATTTAATTCTTCAGCAGCTCACTTTTGCAAAGTAAGAGTTCATTCAAAAACCGGAAAAGTCAAAGTGGAAAAAATGGTTTGTGTGGCTGATGGGGGTAAAATTGTGAGTGAAAAACCTGCGGCGAATCAGATTTCAGGAGCCGCTGTAGGAGGAATCGGAATGACGCTGATGGAAGCAATGGAAGTGGATGAAAATGTGGGTGGACTGATCGCGGATGATCTGGCGGGATATCATTTTTCTGTAAATTCAGATGCGCCTGTTATCGAAGTAGCATTCATCAACAAGCCTGACCCGAATATTAATCCAAGTGGTTCGAAGGGTCTTGGAGAAGTAGGGATCATCGGCTGTGCGGCGGCTATTGCAAATGCTATTTACAATGCAACCGGGAAGAGAATGAGGGATTTGCCGATTACGCCGGATAAGGTACTGAAAGCCTAGATTTCAGGTTTCAGATTTCAGTCCCCGCCACAAGTAATTTTGCCATTCGAAGAGAGATAACACTGCGGGGCCTTATTTCAGGTTTCAGCTGTCAGATTTCAGTCCCCAAAGCTTTGGGGATCAGATTTGAAACAGCCATAAGACGCCGAGTTTTTATAAATAATTATACAAAATGCTTAAATTTCGTTTGTTTATAAGACATTGAAAATCAGTGTTGTGCAAAAGTGTTATATAGGAGATGTCAGTAGTTTCAGATTGAACAGCCGGACAGCAGCCGGTAAACAGCCTCGTTAAAGCGGTGAAGCGTTGAATCGTTAACAGCCAATTAGGAATTACGAATTACGAACCGGAGGTCGCGCAGTCGAAGATGGTGAGTGACGCAGGAACCTCACTATGAGGAACGAATATCAAGGTTCTGTTACACTTCACTCGCTATCTAAAGACCTCGCGGTTACAATTGGAACAACCATTTAAAGCAATGGATCTCCGACTTTTATTCAAGATTTTATGATAAAGTAACATTTTTAATCCCTGTAATGATAAAAAATTCCTTTGTCGTAAGGAGTCCATAAGCTTGCTTTGAGATCAGCCGCTTTCAATGCATTATTAGCCCAGGTATTACAAGTGTGAAACAAATGATAGGTTCGATGAGCTTCATAGAATGCATCGTGGTCAGAATATCTGGCATCAGTTTCAATTAATTTGACCTGATTGTCCGGTGTCCATTCAAGGCTTTCTTTTATATAATTGATCAGACCTGCATATTGTTCCTTGCTGATGCTCAGTTTTTTGCAGGATTCATTCTCTTCCAATTTTCTATAAAATGTGCTGTGAATGGCGGAAGAACCGAGTGCAAATGCGGCTTTGAATGCCACACTGAATTTCAATTCTGCCCAGGTAGGAGTCTCCAGATAAAAGCCTTTATCTCCCCAGCCAAATGCGATCCAATCTGCCAGTGTATCGGATGCAATGGTATGACTATATTCCATGTGTTGGCTCCAGTCGATCTGTTCAGATTTGACAGGCACTACAATATCAACGTGTACTCCATTGGATAAAATATAGATCACCATATCCTTGCCGGTATTCGGTTCCTTGTTGACAGGAATTCTGGAAAGTCCGATTGCAGCAAGGCAATAAACAGCTACAAACAGAAGCAAGCTGCCAATGGACATCCCTAAAATTCTCACACTCTTTTTGAAAATTTTACCTGGATTGTGTTTCATGTCTGATAGGATTTCCTTTCAAAATTAATTCAACTGGAATTCAAAAAAGTACTTCATTTATTTATCCATGTCCTTTATAGAATGAAAGGTAGTCAAATAGATTTGAACAGTGACTGCCAGTACATTTCACTATGCAAATTGTCATAATTTATTGACAATCTCACAGGTCCCATATATTAAAATTATCTTTGCTATATTGAATCCACAAATTGTTATTGCCCATGATTGCACCTGCATTTCCTGCCAATGAGGCCAAGAGATTGGAGTATCTCAAAAGTCTCAATATTCTTGATACAGCGCCTGAGGATGAATTTGATCAATTAGTCCAGCTGGCTTCAGCTATTTGTGGGGTTCCCATTGCATTAGTTACGCTTATTAATGAGGACAGACAATGGTTTAAAGCCAATTTGGGCCTGGATGTTCCTCAAACGACCAGGGAGGTTTCCTTTTGTGGTCATACTATCCTTCAAAATGATATCATGGAAATTTCTGATACGCATAAAGATGCAAGATTTCATGATAATCCTCTGGTTACGAATGATCCAAACATAAGATTTTATGCAGGTATACCGCTGACAGCTCAAAATGGATACAATTTGGGTTCTCTTTGTGTGATTGATTCTAAACCTAAAATTCTGACGGATGAACAGAAATTATATCTTAAGATTCTCGGCAGACAGGTGGTGCTACAGATTGAATTAAGACAGCAACTTCATTTACAAAATGAGCGGCTCAATAAAATTGAGGAACAAAACCGTGAGATTCATTCACTGCTCGAATCTAAGGATCAGCTTTTGGCAGAGCTTAGTGAAAGCAATCAGACAAAAGACAAAATTCTCTCCGTAATATCACATGATCTCAGAAGCCCTTTATCATCACTGAAAACTATAGTTGATCTCTTTGAAGGTGGCAAAATGGATGAAGCTACCACCCGCCAAATCACATCTCAGGTAAATAAATCCATTGGGTTTTCAATCGACTTACTTGACAATCTGGTTCGCTGGTCCAAGAAGCAGCTGGAGGGTTTTCAAGTCATTAGGACTTCATTTAAATTGCAGAATCTGGTTTCAGATATTTCTGTTCGCCTTGAAACAAGGTTCCAAAGCAGGAATAACATATTTATCAATGAAGTGAGCTCAGATCTGGACATGTATGCAGATGAAGATCTGATCAGAATGGTATTGCGCAATCTTATCAACAACGCCAATAAATTTACTGAAAACGGCAACATCACTGTCGGTGCTACTTTAGACTCAAGTGAATGGGTAGTATTTGTGAAAGACACCGGCCCCGGGATGAACGAAGCACAGTTATCCTCACTTTTCAGCTGGAATGTGGCACAAAACAAGAGCTACGATAATGTGGTAGAAAGCACCGGTCTGGGGCTTATCATTTGCAGAGACTTCATCAAGCTCCACAATGGCAAAATATGGGCAGAAAGTAAACCGGGAGAGGGAAGTACTTTTCTGTTTTCGATACCAATTGCAGGATAAGATATAAATTATGAGAGATGAGAGATGAGAGATGAGATGAACAGCCAGTTGGGGGTTGAAAGTTGAAAGTTGAAATTGAACAGCCATGTGGGAGTTAGGAGTTTTGACTTATCCGAAGGACCGCGCAGTGAAGCAAAGCGTAACCTTGCGGTGAATGATGAGTTCCTGACACATTCAAGCTCTGCTTTCCTTAGCTTTCAGTTATGGATACATCCACGAATAGTTTTTGTCGGTTTCTTGTTTATGCAACCGATAGGGTGGAAATATTTCGGGAAAAAGTATTACACCCTACCCCAACAAACTCCCTCTCAAACCCGAAACTCAACCGCCAGCTCCGCTTGCACATCACCTTGCTTATATTGAGGCGAAGCCGAAAAAATAAGCAAGACATCACTTTTTCATGGCTTGGACCATGAAAAAACATCACCTTTCAAGGCGAAGCCGCAGAAAGACATCATCTTTTTACCAGGAAAGCCGTTAAGAAGTTGCTAATAATCCCGACACCAATTCCATGCTACACTTTTGCCAGCGCATTTTCCAGATCCTCGATCAGGTCTTCAATATCTTCAATACCGACGCTTAGACGGATTAATGAATCGGAAAGGCCATTTTTAATACGCTCTTCTCTAGGAATTGATCCATGCGTCATACTGGCCGGATGTCCAATCAGTGACTCCACACCGCCCAGCGATTCAGCAAGACTGAATAAACGAGTGTTGCTCAGAACAAGATTAGCTTTTTCGATTGAATCATCTTTCAGTTCAAAAGAGACCATTGCACCGAATTTCTTCATTTGTTTGGCAGCAATAGCATGTCCCGGGTGATCCTCAAATCCCGGATAATGTACTTTTTTAATCTTCGGATGAGCTTTCAAATATTGAGCAATGTCTTTTGCATTTTTACAAGCCTGACGCACACGAACGTGTAAGGTCTTGATTCCTCTCAAAACTAAAAAACAGTCCATTGGACCAGGTACTGCACCGGAAGCATTTTGAATAAAATGAAGCTCATCTGCCAATTCCTGTGTAGAAGCAACCACAGCACCCAGGATAGTATCAGAATGTCCGCCCAGATATTTCGTTGCACTATGGATGACCAGATCTGCACCGAGGTCCAGGGGCTTTTGAAGATATGGGGAAGCGAAGGTATTGTCCACGCAAGTCATAATTCCTTTCTGATCCGCCAAAGCGCAAACTTTGCTGATATCTACTATTCTCAAAAGCGGATTGGTAGGAGTTTCGATCCAGATTAATCTCGTATTTTCATTAATAGCAGCCTGAATTTTTTCAAGATTGGTCATATCCACAAAATGCGGTATGACACCGAATTTTTGAAAAATACGAACCATCAATCTATAAGAACCGCCATATAAATCATTGCTGGCTATAACCTCATCGCCCGGCTTCAGCATTTTCAGAATAGCATCTGTAGCGGCCAGACCACTCGCAAAACAGATACCCGCCGTGCCATTTTCAAGGGCAGCCAGGTTTTTTTCCAGCACTGTTCTGGTGGGGTTTTGAGTACGGGCATATTCGTAGCCTTTATGCACACCCGGAGCATCCTGCACATAGGTGGATGTCTGATAAATAGGAGTCATAATGGCTCCCGTTGAAGGGTCCGGTTCTATTCCGGCATGTATTAATTTCGTTGCGAATTTCATTGACTTGTTATATTTCAAGGTTGAAACAAGGATTACTTCTTTCTGTTGAGAACTTTGAGCGTTGCTTTTACGATATCGGAAGGACTAAGACCATATTTCTCCAATAATTGCTCAGGTTTGCCACTTTCTCCGAAGGAATCATTTACTGCCACAATTTCCAGTGGTGCAGGCTGATTTGTTGCTAAGACTTGCGCGATGGCGTCACCGAGGCCGCCATTTTTCTGATGTTCTTCTGCAACGACAGCGCATCCGGTTTTACCCACACTTTTTAAAATATACGCTTCATCCAGAGGCTTGATAGTGTGCATATTCACAACTTCACAAGAAATGCCTTCAGCTGCCAGCGTCTTAGCAGCTTCCACAGCATTCCAGACCATATGGCCATATGCAAAGATTGTCACGTCTGTTCCTTCAGCCAGTAACTGAGCTTTTCCGATCTCAAAATTTTGATCTTCAGCTGTAAAAATTGGCCAGGAAGGTCTTCCAAATCTCAGGTACACAGGACCTTCATGATTTGCAATAGCTATGGTGGCGGCTTTTGTCTGATTATAATCACAAGGAACAACCACAGTCATATCGGGCAACATACGCATCATCCCTACATCTTCCAGAATTTGGTGGGTGGCACCATCTTCACCCAGGGTCAAACCCGCATGAGAGGCACAGATTTTTACATTCTTACCTGAATAAGCAATGGATTGTCTGATCTGATCATACACTCTACCTGTAGAGAAATTTGCAAATGTTCCTGTGTAAGGAATTTTCCCTGCTGTAGCAAGACCGGCCGCGATGCCCATCATATTGGCCTCGGCTATTCCAACTTGTATAAATCTTTCAGGGAAAGCTTTGATGAAATCATCCATTTTTAGAGATCCGATCAAATCCGCACAAAGTGCCACAACCTGATCATTTTGTTTACCTGCCTCCAGGAGGCCCGCTCCAAATCCATCTCTTGTGGCTTTTTTACCTGTCGATACTATATTTTCGAGCTTCATGCGTGTGTGTTCGTTTGATAGTTAGGATTGTAGGGATAATCTCCCATTGTTTCTTCTAATTGGCCAAGTGCAGTCTGTAATTGTTCAGGATTGGGTGCCACTCCATGCCACTTGTGACTTCCCATCATGAAATCTACTCCATACCCCATATCAGTTTTCATTAGGATGACCACAGGTTTACCGTGTCCCAGATGAGCTTTTGCACCTTCCAGTGTATGCACCAAATGGGACATATCATTACCTTCAGAATGCAAAACATTCCAACCAAATGAACGCCATTTTCCTTCCAGATCTCCAAGGGACAGAACTTTTTCATTAGATCCGTCAATTTGCTGACCGTTCCAGTCCACTGTCACAATAAGGTTGTCCACCTTATTATGCGCTGCAAACATCAAAGCTTCCCATATTTGTCCTTCCTGCAATTCACCATCACCTGTAAGAGCATAGACAGTATGAGGATCATTATTCATTTTTTTGGCGAGCGCCACACCAATAGCCACCGAAAGCCCCTGCCCAAGAGATCCTGATGCCACTCTGATACCGGGAAGGCCTTCATGAGTAGCCGGATGACCCTGCAACCTGGAATTAATTTGACGGAAAGTGGTCAATTCCTCCACCGGAAAATAACCGCTTCTGGCCAGTACACTATACCAGACCGGCGAAATATGGCCATTGGAGAGAAAAAAGACATCTTCCTCGCGGGCTTCCATATTAAAGGAAGGATCATGCTTCATGATCCGGAAATAGAGTGCCGTAAAAAAATCAGCACATCCCAGCGAACCACCAGGGTGCCCACTTTCTGCAAATGAAGTCTGGCGTACGATATCCCTTCTCACCTGAGAAGCTATCGATTTTAGTTCATCAATAGATTTTTGCATGTGTATTGATTGTGAAATGTCACGATTGAACAATCAAGCTTTGGATCGGAACTTTTCAATGAATGATAAAAGTGTTTTAGTATTCACTTTTGAATTAAAGGCGCAAATATAGTGGAATTTGAATCTTGTCTTATGCAAAAAGACATATATATGCTTTTTTCATTTAAAAGTTGCTTTTTATACTTTCAATTCAATCAGACTAAGGTCTAATCAGACATCTGGCAAAATTAAATGGAGGAATAAAATTAATTCCAGCGAATGGGTCCTGCAAAAGTTTGAACCAAAAAGATGATGATCAGAAAAATTGCCATTATCCCCAGAGGTATGGCAGGAATAATGACCAGTACATTACTGATGACTTTGTTTTCTACCATTAAACGCACGAATAAACTAATCGTTAACCAGAGAAAACCTATGCCAATAAAAGGGTTCAGCTGAATATGCTTCAACTTGAGATCATCCCAAAGCCACCAGCACATAAATGCCAGTTCAACCGACCAAAGTATCCAAAACAAATGCTTCATTCTCATCGGATTTAGTACTTAAAAGTAAGGTATCTATCCATCCTGTTAAAAAGATTTCAGCACTTTCCGTCCAATTATTAACTGAATTGTAGCAGAGTAGAAATGAATTGATTTTACGTTAATTAAGATCAAACTCCTTTTAAGGGCGAAAAACTGTGCATAAACTTATTTGTTAAATTTTATTTAGCCCGGTCCGAAAGCATTGGAAATCGTAATTTTGCAGACTTTAAGGAATCAGCCGGAATAAAAGCACTATTTACACATATTGAACAAACAGCATCATGAAGATCTATAGAAAGAAATTGAATATTTTATGCACAGGGTTATTGACATTAGTTTTATTCAGTGCCTGCATGAGCACCACAAGAATCGAGTCCATACCCAGTAATGCAAAATTATATATCAACGGAGAATTTGTTGGAAACACGCCTTTTACCTATTCAGACAAGAAGATATCTGGATCGACACAGGAGATAAAGCTGATTAAAGACGGGTATGAGCCCTATTTAGATGAGTTTAGCAGAAATCAAAAACTGGAACCCAAAGCTCTTTATTTTGGAATATTTTTAGTGCCATTGTTTTGGCTGAAAGAATATGATGAAGTACAAACCTTTGATTTGAATACTGCCGGCAAGAAAATTGCTGAGCCTCAAATATTACTGGAAAGGACAGCGGATACAGGAGAGCCAACGCAGGAAGATCGATTAAGGGATCTGCAGTTCAGATACGACAACAAATTCATCGATAAGAAGACTTACGACAGGGAAAAAAAGAGAATTTTGGAAGAGGGCCAGAGATAGAAAAGTAAGCGCTCAAACTTCAGAAAAAACCAGAAAATATGTTAGTTTTCCAACCTGGAAATAACTAAGTACAAATGGATACAGCATTGGTAAATCAGAAATATTTACTTAAAAAATTCCCCGGAAAAGGAGGATGGACTTATGCTGAAATTCCGGATATTCCGCCCGATCCACATGCTCATTTTGGATGGGTGAAAGTGAGAGGAAGCATCGATGAATATGAATTTAATCATTATCATCTAATGCCCATGGGCAATGGAAAATTGTTCCTGCCCGTGAAAGCTGCTATTCGTAAGGCTATTAAGAAACAAGCCGGAGACAGTGTTCATGTAATTATTTATAAAGAGGACTCGGAGTTTGTGACACCTGCTGAAATTCTGGATTGCATCAGGGACGCTGGCGCTCTAAAAGCATATGAAAAGCTTTCTGATGCAAGAAAGCGTGAGAAGCTTGACTGGATCGCACAAGCTATCCATGATGAAACCCGTGTAAACCGCATTGTAACTTTTATCGATCAAATTCTTACAGAATCCAGCTCATCAGAATAATCAATTACGAACAAACGTTCATTCATCAGAGAGTTTCTTTTTTTAACTACTTTTGGCAGGCCAATTTCTAGATTCACTTTCTTTCAATCAAGCTATTTATGACAGATCAGGACAAGGAACAAAAAAAATTTACTGCAGTAAAATATGCTGATTATCTGCATTTGGAACAACTTTTGGGTGCACAAAAACGACGGAGTGAGGAGCTTGCAACTCCTGCACATGATGAAATGCTTTTCATTATCGTCCATCAGGTCTATGAATTGTGGTTCAAGCAAATCATTCATGAGCTGAAGTCAGTCATCGGTATGTTTGAAAGTGATAATATAGATGAGCGCAATATCGGTATTGCAGTGGGGCGTCTAAGCAGAGTGATTGATATTCAAAAGCTATTGATCGAACAAATCAGGGTAATGGAATCTATGACTCCACTGGATTTCCTTGACTTCAGAAATTACCTTTTTCCGGCTTCGGGATTTCAAAGTTTCCAGTTCAGACAAATGGAAGCATTATTGGGACTCCCGCCCGACAACAGAATTACTTACAACAATTCACCCTATTCCATAGTGTTCAATGAAGAAGAAAGAGCAGAATTACAAGCAATTGAAGCCGGAGGAAATCTGCTTAAAGCTGTAGAATCGTGGTTGGAGCGCACTCCATTCCTGGAGTTGAAGGGATTTAATTTCCTGGAACAATACAAAGCTGCGGTTCAGAAAATGACTGAAAAAGAACAGGAAGCCATCAAGGCAAGTTTATTCTTAAGCGATCATGAAAAAGAGATGCGTATTCAGTTGATTGGGAATACCCAAACCTATTTCCAAAATGTATTTGACGAAGAGAAGCATGAAGAATTAGTCGCTGATGGAAGATTGAGATTGTCTTACAAAGCCACCATTGCAGCATTATTGCTGAATTTATACAGAGATGAGCCCATCCTGCACATGCCATTCAACCTTCTTCAAAAGCTGATGGATGTAGATGAATTTCTGACAGTCTGGAGATACCGCCACGCACAAATGGTACTTCGTATGCTTGGAATGAAAGTGGGAACAGGAGGTTCATCAGGATACAGTTATTTACACAAAACGGCTGTAGAACATCATATTTATATAGACCTGCACAACATATCTACTTTATTGATTCCCAGATCAGAATTGCCTGATTTGCCGGAGCATCTCAAGAGAGAGCTTGGGTTTTATTTTACGTCGAATCCGCTTGGGTAAATCAGATATGAGATATGAGAGATAAGAAGGAACAGCCAGAAAACTACCAATTGTCGAATTGCAGAATTGTCGAATTGTCGAATGAAACAGCCGGTTAACAGCCACGTTGAATCGTTTAAGCGTTGAATCGTTTAAGCGTTAACAGCCAGTTTAACAGCCGGGAAAAGCCGTAAAATAGCCTCGTTGAAGCCGGAAAGTAGGAATAGCCTTCTGATGGTATGAGTTTTGAGTTGTGAGTTATCAACTGTCGGGATGAAGCTTCAAGCTCAAGCTGCAAGTTAACAGCCGGTGTTAAAATTGGAAGTGGAAAGTGGAATAGCCAGTGTGGTGTTATGATTCATCCCCAGGATCGCGGAGTCGCAGATAGCGTGTGAAAAGGAACATCGCTATCATTTGACCAAACGATAAGTTATGAATGTCAGCTATATACGGCTATCTCGCAGCTCATGGCTCGCAGCTCGAAGCTTTTCCATGGCTGTTTTCGATTAACCGCTGAGTCCCTTAACCGGGCAAACGACTACTCTAAATCTCTGATGTAATACTTTGCTATTATCTATCTTCGCAGCTCATTAGTATACTCGATTGATGAACAAACCGGAACCTTTACAAGGCAAAGATTTAAAGCTTTACTATCGGCTCATAGCGCTGTGGGTGATTGTGGAAGGTATGCTGGGAGGGCTGATTCATGGGCTCAAGCTTCCGGTTTCAGGCTTGGTTGTAGGTGGTGCTGCAGTTTGTTGCATTAGTATGATTGCATGGCATACACAAAGCAGGAAGGCAATATTGCAGGCGACGATTGTGGTTGCCATTTTCAAAATGATGCTCAGCCCCCATAGTCCGCCACCGGCCTATATTGCGGTGTTTTTTCAGGGATGGATGGGAGCAGTTTTATTTTCAGAGAGAAAGCATTTTGCATTATCCTGTGTGCTATTGGGAATCATTGCACTCTTTGAGTCTGCTATACAGCGCATCTTGGTGTTGACGATTTTATATGGAGTAGCATTTTGGGAGACTATTGACATTTTTGTGAGCAAAGTGACAGGTGCTGAGGAAGTGACTCCCTTTAGCAAGATTCTGGCCATTGGATATATTGTAATGCACATCATTGCCGGATGGATAATCGGAATTATTGCTAACAGAATGGTCAAATTTGTATTCATGAGACCACGAGAAATTAACACTGATTCTTTACCTCCAGATGAAAATATAATTGCGGAAATAGTAATTCCGGAAAAGAAAAAGAGAAGATTTCCTTTTAAAAAATCATTGTTGTTTATCTGGATATTCCTGATTACCCTTTTCGTACAATCGCTGATAAGTCCTGAGAATCCATGGATCTCAACAGGAAGTGTGGGGGCGATATTATTGCGCTCATTTCTCATTATATTGAGTTGGTATTTTCTGCTAAAGCCTTTGTTTCAATTCATTCTCCAAAGATATCTGAGCAAGCAATCGGGAAAGTACAAAGAGATTATTGAAGAGATACAAGCTTTGCTCCCTGCACTGCGACAGATTTGGATCAGTTCATGGCAGCAAAGCCGTCATTTGAAGGGCTTGCAAAGGTGGAAGACTTTTGTATCATCTGTTTTGCTAAAATCACTTTATGAATGATTTTAAAGTGAGTGAAATCTACGTTCTCAGTGGACCTATTCGTAGTGGAAAAACTTCAGCTTTATTGCGTTGGAGTGCTGATCAAAAGTCTATCGGCGGAATCTTAACGCCGGATATCAATGGAGAAAGGGTATTTCTAATGCTGCCTGAAAATCAAATCCTGCCGATGCTCGCAAATTCGGGCGAGAAAGAAGTTTTGGAAGTGGGAAGATTCAGATTCAGCAAAAATTCATTTCAAAAAGCTATTCAGTGCATTTATCGGTGCATTGAAGAAAAGAAAGAGTGGATTGTCATCGATGAAATTGGTCCACTGGAATTGAGGGGTGAAGGGTTCGCCGATGTATTACATGAAATACTGCGAAACCAGAAGAGGGAATTTAGAATCCTGCTGGTAGTCAGGGAAGGATTGGTGGAGAAAGTGATGGATTATTTTAACCTGAATACTGAAAAGGTGGAGATAATTAGCAAGGAAGATGAATTGCTCAAAACATGATAATTTCAACTCCACTTTACAATACCTGACCACACTAACTTCATTGATCAAGTAAGTTTTTATATTCTTTCTTTCCGCCTTTGGCTTCCCGGATTGAAGTTAGCAAGACTGCGCGATTATTACCGGATAAGAGATAATCCGTTTCCGATGATTCCAGACTTTCCCAAAAGTTCTTTGGATCTATTTCAATAACATTTCCTTGTCTTGCGCTTTCAGCTCTTTCTAAAATCATCTTTACAAACTCGGGATCATAAGGACTATCCTCATCATCAGAGGATTGAGTCTCATATGCGACATTGATTTCCTTAAGGAATGCCTTGATCTTCTCTATCGCCACATTGTCTCCAGTATGAATGATGATCGTTTCCATAATAGTAAAATTGAAATGTAAAGTAAGGTTATAAACGCAACATGAACGGAAGTTGGATCACAGTAGGAATTTGTCACATTACTTTGTCCAAATCATCAGATTTTTCTCCTTCTCCATGAATTCCTTTATCATGGTTTTTTCCTTTTCCAGATAGCTGATCTTCTCTTCCTCTGTGCAAAATTCTTCAGCCGGAAACCAGGTGAAGAATTGATAGAATTCATATTCTCTGTATCCGTATTTGAAATTGTAAAATTGCTTCTTGTATTGATCTTGAATTCCTTCCAATCCTATTTTCGCCCGCTTCCTATCGATTTCAAGAATATATTCAGTGTCCCAGTCAGGCAATAAAAATTTGGAAAAAATGGGATAAATACTTTGGGTTAAAAATACAGTCCCGGTTTTTGAACGACTGATGTGATATTCATGGTAACCGTCCAGTAAAGTTGCAAATGTCCTGTTGTTAAAATTGCCTTCTGAGACCTGATCTGCCAATAGAGGAATTAAGTCTGAAAAATGCTTGTATCTGGATAGGTGTAATAATACATTTTCAAGGTTCACCATACAATTGATTCCGATGTTCTGTTCAGAAATGGGATTATTTTGTAATATATGTAATACGAACCGGTGATTGGAAGAATCCTGTGCTCCTATCTTGCCTGCTTTATTCATTCGTGACTCCTGATCCAACCGGAATATGGAATCAATTTGAGAAGTAATTGGATTGCTGCTTTTATCGGCGGGTTTAGTCAATTCCAAAAATTGCTTAGTCAATAAACTATCCTTCGTGTCAGCATATTTCAGTACAGTTTTAGCATTTCTGTAATCCCGCCAAAATGGATATTTTAATCTGAACGCTTTCAGATAATGATCCATAGCCTCCACAAAATTACTGTCAAGAACTGAAGCTTCTGCTGCATTTATTAATGCATAATATAGTAAGACAGCACTATCCCGAATTTCAAAATCAGGAAGGAGAATTGTATCTGATGGCAGCAATATTTTATCTCTATCTTCTGCAATATTATTGTCGTGGGTGACAAAACAATCCATCGTCTGGATATGCATCAACAAGCAAGTCAAAAGAGATAATTTTGTAAGCATTGGTTTTTTTTAGATCAATAAGAATGAACGAAGATGACTGCTCCGGATAATAATTGAAATAATTTTAAAGCTACCTCAGCTGATACCTTACCCCCACCTCTACTGTAAATGCTATAAAAACTGGACGACTCGATTTACCGAAGTCCGGAAGTTGGCTGCCAAACTGATATGAAAAACCCGGTGTCATTTCTACACTCCAGAAATCATTAATGGCATGTCTTAATGAAACACCTGCATATGCCGCCACAAAAACTTGATTGAACATCTCAATGTCTAATACTGGTTCATACGGCGGAACAACAGTATTTTCGGGAACTTCGAATGTCTGAGAATAAATAAAATTTGGTAAAATCCCCACGGTAGGTGAAAGCGTGAAACGGCTGCTCAAAGGGAAACTATAATAGAGCTTTAAAGGTATAGCAATAGATCTGATATAAAAATTTACATCATAAAACTCCCCCGTACCTCCGGGTAAGCCGGTGGTTGCTTTTTCAACTTCAAATTTTGAACCCAATTGTTGGTACGAAATGCCGGAAGAAATACCCCATTTTTTCTTTTCAAAAGCTACTGTGGCTCCAAAGTTTAGATTACCCTGATATTTGTGTCCTGAGTAAATATTGTTGTCAAGAATTCTGGAGATGGCAGGAGAAACTTGCAGCCCAACACTCAAGGAATTTTGTGCTTGTAATTGTTGACTATAATATAAGATTGAAATAAGGATAAAAATTAAAAATCTCATAGGTGTGAATTGAAATATGATAATTCGATTAAAAATATGTCTTTGTTTTTGAATAAACATAATTCATATCGATAATTAACTAAAATTCGAAAATCGCAATTTGTCTTTAGCTTTATTTTTATCCTCCTATCAGCCCCCTCACAAACTCCTCCACATCTTTTCTCAAATCCATACTCCCCTTAACCGATCTGATAAAAGCACTTCCAATAATTACTCCCTGCAATCTTGAGTAGACTTGATTTATATGCTCTGATTCAGAAATTCCAAACCCTACAATGACCGGATTTTTTAGTGAAAGACTTTTCAATCTGTCAAAATACTCCAGCGTTTGCTTCGGAAATGAAGTCTGTGCCCCGGTGGTAGCTGATGCACTTACTGCATATAGAAATCCGTTCGTATAATCATCCATTAGCCTGATCCGCTCATCACTTGTTTGTGGAGTCAGTAAAGGAATAAATGACAGCCCATAACTTTCCATCATTTCCCGGTATTGTGAGAGATACAAATCGAATGGCAGATCAGGCAAAATCAATCCTGAAATCCCAAGATCAGCCGCCTTTTTACAAAATCTCTCCACGCCAAACTGAAGTACATTATTGAAATATCCCATCAGAATCAGCGGAATATGAATGCGGCCCCGAACGGATTCCAATTGCCTGAATAAAACATCCGGATTCATTCCATTATTCAAAGCCTGAGTCCCTGCTCTTTGTATGACAGGCCCATCTGCCAATGGATCTGAATATGGCATTCCGATTTCAATCATATCGACTCCGGAATCCTGCAAGGCTTCCATTATTGGAATCGTATCTTCGAGGCTTGGATATCCTGCCATCATGTAAATGGAAAGTATCTTTTTGTTTGAATCAAAAAGGGAGCTTAGTTTTGAATGTGTCATTCTTCAATATTTTTAAAGTGCTCAATGTAAGTGGGCAAATCTTTGTCTCCCCGGCCTGAAACATTCACTACAATGACATCGGATGTCTCGAATTTCATTTTGTCGAGACAAGCAAATGCATGTGCGGTTTCCAGTGCAGGAATGATGCCTTCCATGCGACTTACAAAGTAGCCGGCATCCAATGCTTCCTGATCTGTCACGGCATAAAATTTCGCTCTGCCACTCGCATTTAAAAAGGAATGCATGGGGCCAATTCCCGGATAATCCAATCCAGCCGAAATGCTGTGCGGCTCTACTATTTGTCCGAATTGATCCTGCATCAACAACGTCATACTTCCGTGGATCACACCTGCTGATCCTCTGAATGTAGTCGCCGCTGTTTTATCCGTATCTATGCCATGCCCTGCTGCTTCTGCAGCAATCAATTTCACCTCAGGTTCGTCCAGAAAATGAAAAAATGCACCTGCTGCATTGCTTCCACCACCCACGCAGGCCACGACATAATCCGGTAATGCATTACCACATGCTTCCTGCAACTGAACTTTAATCTCTGCACTGATCACAGCCTGCAATCTTGCCACCAAATCCGGATATGGATGCGGCCCAACAACGGAACCAATAATATAATGCGTATCCTCTGAATGATTAATCCAATCTCTGATTGCCTCATTCGTTGCATCCTTCAAAGTGCTGCTACCGGAATATACAGGGACCACTTTTGCTCCCAACATTTTCATCCTTGCCACATTCGCTGATTGACGCTGAATATCGATAGCCCCCATATAAATCACACATTCCATACCCATCAATGCGCAGACTGTGGCTGTTGCAACTCCGTGCTGTCCCGCACCTGTTTCTGCAATGATTCGCTGCTTACCCATGCGGCGGGCCAGTAATATTTGACCGATGGCATTGTTGATTTTATGCGCACCTGTATGGCATAAATCTTCTCGCTTCAGATAAATCTGAGCTCCGTAATGTACCGATAATCGCTCTGCGAAAAACAAGGGAGTTGGACGACCCACATAATCTCTCAGCAAAGAATGAAATTCATTCTGAAAGGAATCTTCAGTCAATATATCCAGATAGCAATTGCGCAATTCCTCTACATTTCCGTACAGCATTTCAGGAATGAATGCACCTCCAAAGTCTCCGTAAAATCCTTTTTCATTAACTGCATACATATTAAACAAATTTTAAATTTGAAACAAATGATTCGAGCCTGGAAATATCCTTTATTCCGGGACTGAGTTCAAATCCACTGTTAAGGTCAATTCCTTCAAATGCCGGATGTTCAAAATGAATCAAGTCCTCCAGGCAATCAGGTGAAAGCCCGCCACTTAACAAAAATGGAACTGCGGTTGTATAAGTATTCAGAACACTCCAGTCAAATCGCTTTCCGGAACCTCCGTGCAATGCAGATTTTGTGTCAAAAAGAAGCATATCCACTTCATCCTGATATGCTTCTGATGCCTGAATATCATAAGTGGTAGCCACCGGAAGGGCTTTCATTATTTTGAATTGTTGTCTTAATTCTTTGATCAAAGACAAATCATATTTTCCGTGTAATTGTATCCAGGTCAGATCGAACAACGCTGCTTTTCTGAGTATAAATGCTAAATCACTTTCCACAAATACGCCGACTCTGTTTGTATGACCCCAATCGAAATCCTGTATCTCATATGCCAAATCTTCCTCCACATTTCGTGGTGAAAAAGGGTAAAATATGAACCCCATCCAATCCGGCTGCAAGTCCAGAACCTGAGTAATATTTTCCGCATTCTTCATTCCGCAAATTTTGATTTTCATGATACAGGTATTTGTGATGAAATAGATTGAATGAATTCTTTACAGGCTTGTGCAGGATCGTTTTGACTCATGAAATGTTCGCCAATAAGGAATCCACTGAAGCCGATCGATCTCAGAAATTGAATATCTTCCGCACTGCGTATGCCGCTTTCAGAAATCTTAAGAGCAGATTCAGGCAAATGAGGGATCAATGATTTGGATGTATTCAAATTGGTTTCGAAAGTATTCAAATCCCGGTTATTGACCCCGACCATATCGATTCCTTTCGGAATTTTTGCCAGTTCTTCCATAAAATGAACTTCGAGCAAAACTTCCATTCCTAACTCATGCGCCATTGATGTAAATGCTTCAATTTCTGCCCTGCTCAAAATCGCAGCGATCAAAAGAATGGCATCTGCACCAATAAATTTTGCCTCTAAAATTTGATAAGCATCAATGATAAATTCCTTTCTCAAAATCGGAATACTTGTAGCAGATTTTGCTTCCTCCAGATCCTCATTCATACCTCCAAAAAATGTAGTATCTGTCAGAACTGACAATGCGGAAGCTCCTGCAGACTCATAACCTTGTGCTAGTTCAGGAACATGGATCAATTGCCGGAAATCTCCTTTGGAAGGTGATTTTCTTTTAATTTCCGCAATAATACCTGATGATTCGGATGCGGATAAATGCGCAGTCATTGAGCGGCATGGCAACTTGAAATACCTTGATTCAGTCAGCATTTTTTCCGGGTACATTTGCTTTTTCAATGCGAGATCTGTCCTCTTTGCTTCTACTATTTTGTTTAATATGGATGCTTTCATAATGATATTTTTTTCAGGAAATAAGTCTGTTAAATAATTGAAATGCTGATCCGCTGAGTAGCCTGTCTTTAGCCAGTTCAAGGGCTTCAGTTGTACTGAGATCACTGACAGTCTGAAGAGCAAAAACAGTATTCACAATCACTACTGCATTTTGCGGATCAGTGCCATTACCGGAAAGAATTTGTTTAAAAATATCAGCTGATTCTGCAATCGTTTTGCCGCCCACCATTGCTTCAGCTTTCAGTTTTGAAAATCCAAAGCTTTCCGCAGAAAAATGCTTTTCTCCATGATGGCTGAATACTTTAAAATCAGATGTCAGTGATATCTCATCATAACCATCATATGAGTGAACGATATGATATTTTTCTGCTCTTTGCTGCAAAAGATAGTGGTAGGTTCTGGCCAAATCCAGCTGATATACACCCACCATGCGATGAGCAGGGCGGGCTGGATTGACAAGTGGACCCAGCATATTGAAAAAAGTGCGGACTCCAAGTTCTTTTCTTACCTGAGCAACATGTTTCAATGCGGGATGGAAGAGCGGAGCATGCAAAAAGCAAATATTTTCAGATTCAATTTGCTGTTTTAAAACAGTTACATCACTTGAAAATCGATACCCGCAATGCTCCAGCACATTAGAAGATCCGCTGATGGAGGACACTCCATAATTGCCATGCTTCGCAACAGATACCCCGCAACTGGCAGCCAGCAATGCTGTGATAGTGCTAATATTAAAGGTGTTTTTTTCATCTCCTCCCGTCCCGCAGACGTCCAGTGCTGATCGACC
Organism: Saprospiraceae bacterium; assembly: GCA_022841345.1. GTDB lineage: Bacteria > Bacteroidota > Bacteroidia > Chitinophagales > Saprospiraceae > SLDF01. The sequence continues at coordinate 141,916 of JALHRR010000006.1, read as the reverse complement.
CAGATCCACCGGAATACATTTTTTCATCAAAACATTGACAAATGCATCCAACTCGGAAACTGAGATAGCCCGCAGCAAATAAACAGTGATAAATGAAGCCATCTGAGCCGGATGAACCTTATCCTCCGAGATCAGGTCCAGCGCGTATCCTGCTTCCTCAGTGCTTAAAGTCTCCTGTCGGTAGAGCTTTCTTAGAATCTCTTTCATAGTTGAGGAATTTGAACAGGTGCATGAATCCAGGCTTTTAAAATGGTATGCCCCAGCGGTGTGAGAATGGACTCCGGGTGAAATTGAAGCCCACATACATCATGAGTAAGATGCCTGATGCCCATAATAAGACCTTCCTCATCCATCGCAGTTATTTTCAGCTGTTTTTTCGGAAAAAATTCCTGATCCAGGACCCATGAATGATATCTACCCGCCATAAATTCCGGACTGCAATCATTGAACAGCAAGTCTTCATTCATCACATTCACCTGTCGTGAGACTCCATGAAATACCTCTTTGAGATTTTTCAATTTACCTCCATAAGCAAGTCCTATTGCCTGCATTCCCAGACAGATCCCGAGGATAGATTTTTCCGACCCATACCTCCTGATCAGATCCATCATTATTCCAGCTTCTTCAGGAATTCCGGGACCGGGAGAAAGAATAATCTTGTCAAATTTAGATACTTCATCCAGACTGATTTCATCATTTCTCTTTATTATAATGGCATATCCCGAGAGGGCTTCCATCATACCAACCAAATTATAGGTGAAAGAGTCGTAGTTATCCAGCATTAAGATTTTCATACAAGACTTTTTGAGTTATTTTGAATCGAATTGTTTGATTTTTTGGCACTTGCCAGGCTGATGGCTTTGCGAAGCGCATTGAGTTTTACTCCAACTTCTTCCAATTCTTTTTGAGGAATACTGGCATCAACTATTCCTGCACCTGCTCTGTAATGCAGCACATTATCCTTGCTGAGCAAAGTCCTGATCATGATGGCGTGATTGATAGATCCGTCCAATCCCAGATATCCAATTGTTCCGCCATAGAAGGCTCGCGAACTGGATTCCAGCTCGTCGATCAATTGCAATGCCCTGTATTTGGGTGCGCCGGAGAGTGTACCTGCAGGAAATGTGTCCAGCATGACCTGGAAAGGAATGACAGCAGGCTGAAGTTTTCCTGTGACTTTGGAAACCAGATGGATCAGGTGCGAAAAAAACTGGACCTCTTTCAGTGTCTCCACTTTCACTTCTGTACAGTGCCGGTACAAATCATTTCTGGCAAGATCTACCAGCATAAAATGTTCGGCACTTTCCTTGGCATCCTGTTTCAATGCTTCAGCACGAAGTAAGTCAGCAGTATCATCTCCGCTTCTGGGAAATGTTCCGGCAATAGGGTGAATTTCGGCAACCCCCTTTTGTATAACAAGTTGAGCTTCAGGGGATGAACCGAAAACTTTAAAATTGCCGAAATCAAAATAAAAAAGATAAGGTGATGGATTGACTTGTCTTAATTTTCGGTACACTTCGAATTCATCTCCTTCAAATCTTTTACTGAAAGCTCTTGACAAAACCAGCTGAAAAACATCACCTCTTCTGATATGCTTTTGAGCAATATCTACCATTTCCAAAAATCTGGATTCGGACTCAGTAGTTTGCTCCGCTGCAGACTCATAGAAGGAATGTTCGGACCATTGCCGGGTTTGGATATTTGCCTGCAATCGCTCCATGGATAATGCCGCATCAAAGGGTGTAAAATCATGTGTGAGCAAGTAAATCGTATCGTTGAAATGATTGAAGACAATCAGGTTTTTGTAGAAAAAATATAAAACAGCAGGAATCTCGATACCGGGTTTTGCTGAAAATTCAATATCCTCTGCCAGTGGTATGGCATTAAACGAAGTGTAGCCAAAGAATCCGGAAAACTGTTTGCGCGGAGTAATTTCATATTCGATTTCTATCTCATCCATGAAGTTTTGCAAAGCCGGAGCCAGTTCTTTTGTCCGTAAAGGAAGATGGAGCCAATGATTATTTTGACTAAAAATATCCAAACAATGATCTTCGACTTTGCAGGTAATCAGGGGATCCAATCCAATGAAAGAAAGACTGTTCTGAGAAGCATGATAGTCTGTACTTTCGAGTAAAGCCGGTTGTGCATATTTGTCTCTGAGCTGCAGGTACAGACTTACCGGAGAGTGGGTATCTCCGGAGATTTCCTTGTAGTGGGCGTATATTTTCATAATCAGTTTGGATTAAAATGAAAAAGCCCACTGCGAAATGAATCACAGTGGGCTAATTAATATCTTTTATGGACTTACATCACGTCAAAAAGCTATACGCACTGCGACTTTGGACAGTGTGCCACCAATTGTTAGCGATTTGAAATAATGAACTCATGATGCAAACGTAAGTTGTACTGACAGAATAACCTAAGATTGAGCTAAATTATTTTTTAAAACATTGAAGTTTCATAAAATAGCAACTTAGTTCAGCCTCTTTCACATAAGAACGAATGAAGCATAACTCATTTTTTTTGAGGACGAAGAACTTCAAAAATCTTGATCTGTTCAATCATTGCCGCTTTTTGCTCGCCGCGAATATCCAGGACAGTCATAAACGCGGGATAAATTAAATAGAATTCAGGATTGAACTTTTGGTAAGCGAATTTCTTCTGGGATTCTTCAAAACTATCCAGATAAATTCCCTGCCTTTCTTCATTCACTTTTTTCAATTGTTCTTCACTTGCGATGGGGAACAAAAACATTCTGTCCTCAATTTTCAAACAAGACCTTGCACCATAAATATGTGGACCTATTTTTCCTGAATCCATCAATTGGTCTACTCTGGAAGCAAATATTTGCGGGTGCAGATTGCCCTTTAAAACTTCCTGCTTAAGAACTGGAAAGACGGAGTCAATTAGCAATTTATGATTTGTATGATTTCCAGCCTGTGTATTGTGCAAAACAACCAAATCTATTGCACTCGTAAGGGTGGGATTATGTTTACATCTTGATAAGTCATTTGGGTAGCCATGAATTTTTACATATTCAATGACAGTTTTTGCATTGATTGAGTCCAGTTTGCCAATTTCTGTTCTGCATAAAAAACAATTCTTGTCTTCGCCACACTTTATTCTTAAACTCTGATCCACAGTTTTCATCCTTTTCAAAAAATCACATACTTCCGACATCGTTGTGAAGGTTGGAGGAACATCAGATAATATACTGAAATATGAATTTTCTAATTTGGCAGAATAGCTTTCAGTGAATTCTTTATCCACATCAAACCTCATGAAATGAATTGCAAACTCTTTGAATCTCACAGAGTCTTTGCTATGGTTTGCACACATCAGGGCGTTGTGTACATCCTTCAAAAAAATAATGTCATTAGAAACTTTGAAAGCATTCGCATAGTGAATGCACGCTTCAGAGAAATTGTCTTCGATCAAACTTTCTTCAGCTTCATAAATAAGTTTAAAGTAATCCCGGGGTTGAGCTGCAATATTAAAATTTGATAACACGATAAATCCCAAAGAGAGAAGGAGGGTCTTTTTCATTCTGTTTAAATTGTAATTATAAATTTTTCTAGCTCCCCTGGAATTCAGCTAAAGTATTAAATAAAAATATTTAAAAAATATTTCGACATTTCATGAAATTAACTTTTCGTAATAAAATATAGAAAAGTAGGGCTAAAGAAAGGCCCGACATGTTTATTGAAATGCGATCAATATTTCACTGAGCTCAAAGATAACAGTGCTGCATTTCTATTTATAACAGGTTATTTTATGCAAATCAATTTCTTCATCTTGACACTCTAGTAAGATTGGTGTATTTTTGTAATTATGTCTAAACTCAGGGAAGATATAAAAGAAAATATCGCATCAGAACCGGACTTCACTTACGGAGGATACACCTATGCCGACTATTTGAAGTTTGACATGGATTACATGGTAGAGGTGATTCGTGGAAAGCTTTTCAAAATGAGTCCTGCACCTGGGAGTACGCACCAGGAAATACTTGGAAAGTTACATGTAGATATCGCTGTCTTCCTGGCTGGAAAAGATTGTAAGGTTTTTCTTGCCCCTTATGATGTTATTTTACCAGTTAATAAGATTGGCTATTCTAAATCTCAAACAGTAGTTCAACCGGATATTTGTGTCATTTGCGATAAATCCAAGATCAGAGAAAAAGGTTGTTTTGGCCCCCCTGATTGGATTATTGAAATCATTTCACCTCATACTTCCAAAAAGGACCTTCAGGATAAGTATAATGTGTATGAAGAAGCCGGAGTCAAAGAATATTGGATTGTAATGCCCAAATCTCAAGTTGTAGAAGTCTACACCCTCGGGAACAATCGCTATCAAAGACTCGGAGCTTACGTTTTTGAGGACACCGTCTCTCCAGTCACTCTACCCGGCCTGGAAATATCGCTGCCTGAGATTTTTGGTGAGAAACCGGAGTATTGAATTTAACTTGCATTTACCCGTTTTCAATCAACTAAGTTTTGGAAATCAATTTCATCTTCTTGACACCCAAGTCAGATTAGCGTATTTTTGTAATTATGTCTGAACTCAAAGAAAAAGTAAAAGATAATATCGCATCAGAACCGGACTTCACATACGGAGGATACACTTATGCCGATTATTTGAAGTTTGACATGGATTACATGGTAGAGGTGATTCGTGGCAAGCTTTACAAAATGAGTCCCGCACCCGGAAGCACACACCAGGAAGTTAGCACAAACCTTGTGACTGAAATTGGACTTTTTTTGAAAGGGAAGTCATGTAAATTATTTTCTGCACCGTTCGATGTTATTCTACCCATTAAAACGAAAGATTTCAGGAAGTCTGAGACCGTTGTTCAACCTGACCTCTCAGTGATCTGTGATCCATCTAAAATAAAAGAGCAGGGCTGTTTCGGTCCACCGGATTGGATTATAGAAATTCTATCTCCCAATACGAGTAAAAAAGACCTTCAGGATAAGTATGATGTGTATGAAGAGGCGGGTGTCAATGAATATTGGATAGTCATGCCCAAATCACAGGTTGTTGAAGTTTACCTCCTGGAAAATAACCGCTATCGAAGAGCTGGAGCTTATGTATATGAGGACACTGTCTCTCCTGTCACTCTTCCAGGCCTTGAGATATCGCTGCCTGAGGTATTTGGTGAGAAGCCGGAGTATTAATGTGATGCCTTTCTGCGCCTTCGACTTGAAAGGTGATGTTTTTTCAGGGGACACGCCCTGAAAAAGTGATGTCTTAACATTTTCTTCAGCTTCGCTTTGAAAATATTAAGGTGATGGCTGACGCGAAAACAAGGAAGCAACTTATCCTTGCCGTACTCTTGCAGCTTGATTGCAGTTTCTTCCGGTTGTTCACTTACTACTTATGCCTTACGCCTTACCCCATATTCCAACAACAATCCTCCCCCATTTTTAAGTATTCGTATCCCCATTTTCAGGTATATTGAGGATAAGTACTTGGTATTATATGAATTTTGAATGTATCTTCCTCATGAATATATCCAATCATGTCAAGATTACATGTTTTCATGGCGCTTGTAGCGTTCCTTTTTTGCCGGAATCCCCTTCCTGCTCAGCAAGTTATAAAAGTCTTTCCTGATTTCAAATTTGGCATTCTTGGTACCGAAGGATACGAGCTACATAAAACAAGATTATGCGGTGAAGAAGCTGATGTTTTCAAAGTCACCCCAGAATTCAAATCCATTCAAAACGGTCAATTCAACCTCGGAACTGACCACTGCGGACTATTATTCCATTTCAGATTACAGGCACTTCAAAACCCGGGAAGAATATTTCTGAAATGTACTAATCCAAATTTGAGGGAAGTGACCATATTGATACGAAGGGGTGCAGAAGATGAAATCATTCAACTGGGGTCTGACCTGACCTTTCATGAAAGAGGGGCAGCCAATAATGGTGTATTGCTCAGCCGGGAAGATCAGGATTCTCTTCCTGCCGATATTTTTGCTTATATAAGTCCCAATCAATACCTGCCCATGAATGGTCAGTGGGTGCTGTGGCAGGAGTCTGTAATGACTGCTATCAGTCTTTCGGAGCGGATTATCATGGGCTCTTATGTAGGGTTTCATTTGATATTTATCTTCATTCTTTTCCAGGCGATATTTGTTACAAGACAGTGGCATATAGGTTATTATATCCTGTTTTTATTGATGGGACTGATGTATGTGGGCATAGATAATGGATATCATGAATTGATCTGGACAGATTCCGCAGGATGGAATACGGCGCGATTTGTAATGGTCATAATCAATGCTTACACAATATTTGGACTGCTGTTTTTTCACTCCAGATTCAAAGAAATAAAACGAATACCCAGGATGATCCTGGTTAATAAGTTGCTGATTTTGGGAGCTATCCTGATGGGTATTCTTTATCTATTCTCCCCCTGGTTTTCAGGAGCCTTTTACAGAAGCTTATTCAAAGTCAACCTTTACTGGACCATATTATGCGGACTGTATGTGATGGGGGCATTGTTGTATTTAAATATCAAACACCGCAATCCGGTCATGTTTTATTTCATGCTGGGGTATGGTATTCATGCCATCGGAATTCTTTGGGTTTGTCTGGAACAAATGGGCTGGATCCCGAAAGGACTCAGTAATACCTGGGTGGCCACCAATACAGGTTTTCCGTTTTTCCTCCACACTCCTCACCTGTTTTTAGTAGGCACAACAGTTGAGATATTTGTAATATTCTATGTAGTCATACGGCAGTACAAGGAGACTTTAAGGGAAAATATATTATTTTCTGATACCCTTGTGGCGGAGCAAAAACGTGTCAGCAGGGAGCTTTATGAGTCACTGGAAAAAGAACGTGGCAGGATTGCGACAGAGCTTCACGATAGTCTGGGGGTCCAGGTAAATGGAATTCAAATGAAATTGCGTGCTGCACTGGAACAGGGTGATGTTGATAAGAAAAATCAGTACATCTCAGAATCCATGGACTGGCTCAACAAAGCCAGCAAGGAAGCCCGTCAAATTTCTCATGACCTCATGCCGGCAGCATTGCAAAAATTGGGAGTAGTGGCTGCAATAGATGATTTGGTAGAGCGATTTAATCAACCCAATGGTCATAGCAAGCATCCTGTTGTAAGATTCAACAGAAACTTCGAGCAGCTGAATATGCCTTCATTTCAGGCCCTGCATATTTTCAGGATCATTCAGGAACTTCTTCACAACGCCATGAAGCATGCTGATGCAAATCATATAGATTTACAAATGCTGATTTCAGATGGGCAGCTCACTATTACTCAGGAAGACGATGGAAAAGGTTTTGACGGAAAACAAGGTTATCAGGGACTTGGATTGAAAAGTATACAAAATCGGGTTGCTCAGCTCAATGGCAGATTTGATATTGAATCATCCAGTGGCCACGGCAGTATGTTTATTGTCGAGATCCCTGTCTAGGTGGTCCTTCTGGCATAATAAATTCTGTGAATTCTATTCCTTCCGGTAAATCAAACAAGTATCTGCCAAATTTTGGCGATTCATCCAGACTTGTTGCCTGTGTGACGACTTGCAGTCCCTGACTACGGGCTTCAGATTTCAAGATGATATTTTTCCAATTATACATCTTACCGTGATTGCCATTAAAAGACAGTGAAATTACATCACAAGGTTTACCAATGATAGTGTCCGTTCCAATTTCCTTGTAGTTAAATTGTTTTTTCATATCCTCAGTGAAATCCTCTTTGCTTAACTTTAAGGGATCCAGTATTTCAGCATATTTATACTTTGTTCCTTTTTTTGTTTCAGCATCCCAGGTGTATAAATATTCTCCAATTATGAGGGAATGCTGTTCACGTATCTTGATGATACCATTTACTCCGGTTTCCGATCTGGCGATAGTATATTCCTTATCTCCATAATCATCAAAATGAAGGGTCAGGGTACCCTTAGCCTGATTATTGGAATTAATACTTTCTGATACTAGAATCCCCTTTTTTATTCCATAGCGCTTGCCTTCACCGTTATTTCCACATGAGATAATAAAGAAAAGCAACACAATATTTAACATTGACAAAGAGGGAAGACTCATGAAAGTAAATTTTTGATAAAATTAATTACAACTGCTAAGCAGGATGAATATTTTGAAGGAAAAAAATAATCCGGTTCATGTCGGAATTAAACATCAGTCATTATGCAAAAGTTAATATCTCAGGCGATCAGTCCGTTTCGCAGAGCATACTGTACCAATTCAGCGGAATTACTGACTCCTAGTTTACTGAGAATATTTTTTCTGTGAGTGTCTACCGTATGAGTACTTACATATAATTCTTCCGAAATTTTCTTGCTTGTGAGTCCCTTCGCCAGCAGTACTAAGACATCTTTTTCTCTTGCAGTAAGCACGTCTCCGCTGTCAGAGTTGTTCGTTGCTTTTATATTTCTTTGATCTTTATCTATTAATGCTCCAATGACTTTTTCCTGCACTTCGTCATCCAAATATCGCCTTCCTGATGCTACAGTATGAATCGCTTCCACCAGACCTTCTTTTGGTATATTTTTTAAAATATAGCCACGCGCTCCCAGAGCAAAGGCCTTGCGGATAAGAGAAGTTTCATCAAAACCCGTCAACATCAATACTTTTTGATCAGGTCTGTCTTTCATTAATTTTTCCAGTACTTCCAGGCCGTCCATGCCCGGCATCTGGATATCCAGGATAAGGACATCCGGATTAATCTCCGGGATTTTATCCAGCGCTTCCTGACCTTTTTGAGTATATCCTGTCATCACGATGGAGGATTCAGTTGAAAGCAAAGCACAGAGCCCATCGATGATAATCTGCTGGTCTTCTACTATATAAATTCGAACTTGTTCAGTAGACATATGACATCATTTTATGATTAGTGCGATTCAAATGCAATAACAAGATAAGAATCAATTGAATCTATTGCTGAAATTCTATTATCAATAATAATCAAATGTAAGACTAGTAATTTACTATTAAACCCGGACTGATCATTTAATATGCATAACAAAAAACTAAACCGAAAGCAATGAATGCTTATATTTAGGGATACGAAAAATTAATTACACCATTGTCAGCACTTAAAATCACGTTGATATATTTCACTTTAGGGGTGATCTGGATACTTACCAGTGATATTTTTTTGGATTTTTATTTAACAGGGGACAAAATCATTTTATCGCAGTTCGTGCAATGGAATATCATCAAGGGACTTTTGTATGTTTCAGTCACGAGTGTTTTACTTTATTTTTTATTAAAAGCTTCTTTTGACAAAATCAGCAAAGCAGAAAAACAATATAAGCTGTTGTTTTTTGAAAATCCCAGTCCCTTATACATTTATGATGATTCCACCCTCCGGATTTTAGAGGTAAATAATGCTCTGTTGAGTATTTACGGATATTCCCGCGAAGAATTTTTAAATATGTCGCTCCTTGATTTCCGACCGGAAAAAGAAATACCGAGGTTAAAATCACACATACAATCACGAAATAGTAATTTTTCAGATGCCGGTCTTTGGTTACACAGATTCAAGGATGGAACGGAACGGTATGTAAAAGTCTATTCAAATCCAACTTTATTTGACAAAAAACCTTGTCGCATGGTGCATGCTATTATTGTACATGATCAAATTCTGGCAGAGGAAAGAACTAAAGCACTTAGCATTAAATTACAGGAAAATGAAAACTATCTGCGGTCATTAATTGACTCTCAGACAAACTACCTTATCAGGCTGGATACCAGAGGACATGTGACATACATGAATAAGTCATTCTGTGAAATGCTTCAGTTATCCTCAGGAATATTGTCCGGAAACCTGCTTTTTGGACAAATATTCAGGCAAGAATCTGCATCACATTTTATTCACAGACTATCAGCTGAGCTTCAAGTGGCAGGACATGCTGAACAACGTACACTCAATGTCAAATGGCCCGGTACAATACCTTCCACTACTCAATGGGAGTTTGTAGGTATTTTTGATCAAAACGACTCATTAATTGAAATTCAGGGAATAGGCCGGGATGTTACAGAAAAGTTGGAGTTGGTACAGTTGCTTGAAAATGAACGCGAAAAACTCGATACGATCTTATCCACTATTGACAATATTGTATGGTCCATTGACATTGACAATTTGAAAATTTTATTTGTCAATGATGCATTTTACAGAATACTAGGGTATCAGCCGGAAGACCATGTCTTTGATGGAGAATTCTACCTCAAAATTATACCGGCAGAATGGTTTGCAGAAAATATGGAAACTTTCCTGAAGAGTTTGTCAGACCTCCAAAAAATGGACGTTGAAATTCCTGTTTATAAAGCCAACGGAGAGATAGCAGTTTTTTATTCTCAACTTAATTACGTGCCTTCAACCGATATGCATCCGACAATTATAAATGGCATATCCATTGACTTGTCTGAACTTCGAAAATCTGAAGCTAAAGCCAAGAAGTATTCAGATCAGATTGAACAAATAATGAAAAGCATCACGGATGGTTTTTTCACGTTTGATTCAGAATGGAAACTGACATTTGTAAATGATGCATTTATTCAATTTACATCGTTTGAAAAGGCTGAACTTATTGGAAAAAATATTTTGGAAGTAATGCCTGAATTAAAAGGAACTGTTTTTGAATCTCAATTTAAAAAGGCACTGGATGAAAAAGTACCGGCTTATTTTAAAGGCTTTCATGAATCTTCCCGTTCCTGGATTCAGGTAGCGGCATATCCTTCTGAAGAAGGACTCTCAGTCTGGTCCAGAGACATTACTGAGCAGGTAGGGATGCAGGAAAAAATACAAAAAACGCAGAACAACATTAATGCGGTGGTAGACAGTACTCCGAATTTCATTTGGTCCATTGATAAGGATTTCAAATTTGTAATTGCTAATAAAGCTTGTGTTGAATTTGCAAAGAAATTTGGTGTAGACATTGTGCCCGGCCAAAGTGTAAAAGCCGAACCAGCAATAGAAACCTTCCTGGTCAAACTAGAGCGTTACTATAACAGAGCGTTAGCCGGTGAATATTTCAATGTGATCGAAAGATTAGCATTGCCCGGGGAAGATCCTATTTATAATTCAGTCTTTTTTAATCCGGTGAGAGCAGGAAATGAGGAGGTTGAAGGAGTGGCATGTTTTTCTATTAATATCACGAATATCATTACCGCTGAGCAGCAAATATTAAATCAAAATGAAAGACTCAGAACAATTGCATGGCTGCAATCTCATAAAGTGAGGGGCCCTCTTTCCAATATTATGGGACTTTCAAATCTGATGCAGATAGAATCCCAATCCAACCCTGAAATGCAACACATGCTTCAACTTATGTTACAAGCTACTAAAGATCTTGATGCCATCATTCATGAAATCACTGAAAAAACTGAAAGTTCACCACTTGGATATCTTAGAGAGACCGGGTAAATGAAGGCTTCATTTTAACAATTCAACACTCACTACATCAATTCAATCGACCTTTGATAAGGTACATGCCCAAATCTGGTATCTGCGCCTGTAATCGTTTTGAATGATTCAGACAGGACAAGCATATCTATAACCCGGTTCCAATCATCAGGAGGTACAACCATTTTTCTCGTCTCAAGGCTGATCCATGCAATTAATACTTCTCCGTATGATGCAATTTTTCCTGTCTGATTGTAAACATGATGATTAAACTGAATAAAGCGCTTATCTTCTGAAAGTCCGCCCAATTCAACATCCACATTTACAGTTTCTGTTGGTAGCAATTCACGAATATAATGCAGGTGTTCATTCAGTATCACAGGGCCTATATTGGCTGCCACGAATGATTCCAGTGTCACCCCATTATCTGTCAGAAATGACATTCTGGTATGAACCATGTATGCAGAATAAGCTGTATTTGCAAGATGTCTGTTGGCATCTACATCTGACCAGCGAATTTCGAATTGTTTGATATAAGGTTTGGGCATAACAAAATGGTTGAATTATAAAGTTGGGATGTATTGACAGGATTTGAATATTGGCGAAATTAGTTTGTTTTCAAACAACTTTTGAGGCCTGTGGTTGCTGCATTTGAGCTAAAATATGCTTTTAAACTACCTCCACTGACAATTCCGCTGGAATTCATGCCGCTTATGAACTCTTTTTCAGACATTTGCAGCGCTTTTCAAAATCAATATTCCGGCATTTATGAAGATTTTAAAATTTGGTGGAACTTCAGTAGGCACAGCTGACAATATTAAAATCGTACTTGGTCTCATACGGGATTACCGTGAGAGAGGTGAATCCTTTGCCATCGTGGTAAGTGCAATGGGAGGATTGACCAATCTGCTGGTAGATATGGGAACCCGTGCATCTGAAGGGGATTCCGGCTATCTGAAGCTTCTGGAGAATTTTGAACAAAGACATTTTGAAGTCATTCATACATTGATTGATTCAAAAATGCTTCCGGAAGTTTCCGGAAAAGTAAAAGCAAAATTACTGGAACTCAGCAACTTGCTGCATGGCGTTTTTCTGGTCAGAGAATTATCACCAAGAGCATCTGATTTTATTCTGAGCCATGGAGAAAGAATCAATGCATACATCATTTCCATGGCTGGTCAATCTGTAGGATTACCAACGGAATACCTGGATACCAGAACGCTTGTTTTCACGGATCAGCAATACGGTTCAGCGAGAGTAGATTTTGTTTCGACTAATGAGAATATAAAAAAGCATTTTGCTTCAACTGATAAAATTCAGATTGTAACCGGATTTATAGCAAGTGATCACAAAGGTTATACTACCACTCTGGGGCGGGGTGGTTCTGATTATACTGCTTCCATTCTGGCTGCGGCTTTAGATGCATCTGATGTGGAGATTTGGACGGATGTGGATGGCGTGATGACTGCAGATCCGCGCAAAGTAAAGCATGCATTTTCTTTGAAAGCGATTTCCTATCAGGAAGCAATGGAAATGTCTCATTTCGGAGCCAAGGTCATTTATCCTCCCACATTGCAGCCGGTCTTTTCCAAGAAAATACCCATCTGGATCAAAAATACTTTTCACCTGGATTTCCCCGGAACATATATCAGTCAGCATTCAGAAGACGGATCTGAGCTTTTAATCAAAGGTATTTCCTCCATTAATGACATCGCATTTATTAATATTCAGGGTAGTGGAATTATCGGAGTGGCAGGATTTTCTGCCCGATTATTCAATGCACTGGCTTCGAGGAAAGTAAACGTCATTCTGATCACACAAGCTTCATCAGAACACTCCATTTGCATTGCTGTCCAGCCAGATGAAGCAGAAGCCGCTAAACAAGCCATTGATGAAGCATTCTATTATGAATTGCAGGATGGAAAAGTGGAGCCGATTTTTGTAGAAAGAGGCCTGGCGATTATTGCAGTGATCGGAGAAAACATGAAAAATAAGCCGGGAATTTCCGGCAGAATGTTTAGCGGACTTGGCAAGAATGGTATAAATATCCGGGCGATTGCTCAGGGTTCTTCAGAGCTTAATATTTCAGCTGTTCTGGCTCAGGAAGATGTAGCTAAAGCATTGAATGCGCTTCATGAAGAATTTTTCCTGTCTGATATTCGCACCTTGAATGTTTTCATGGTAGGGCATGGTTTGGTTGGTGCTACGTTGCTCAGACAAATGGCAGAAAATGCTCCGCATATCCGCAGAAACAGAAAGCTGAAGATAAATTTATGTGCGCTAAGTAATTCCCGAAAAATGCTGATTCAGCCGGAAGGAATTGATCCTGAAGCCTGGGAAGAATCACTTGACAAATCAGGTGTGCAGGCAAATCTTGATATATTCGTGGATCATATGATCGCTCAAAATATGCCCAATAGCATCTTTGTGGATAATACCTCCAATCCGGACATCGTGAATTATTATGAACGAATTCTGGAAGAAAGTATCAACATCGTGACGCCCAATAAAAATGCCAATTCAAGAGATTTAGCATCCTATCAAAACCTGAAGGAAATAGCAGCCACTAAAGGTGTGAGATTTCTGTATGAAACCAATGTAGGTGCAGGTTTGCCTGTGATCAATACATTGCAGGACCTGATGCAGAGTGGTGATGAAATATTCAGAATCGAGGGTGTTTTATCCGGAACGCTTTCCTTCATTTTCAATCAATATGATGCAGGTAATTCATTTGCTTCAATTGTAAAAGAAGCTAAAAGACTGGGCTATACTGAGCCGGACCCGCGGGAAGATCTGAGTGGAGCGGATGTAGCACGAAAGATACTCATACTTGCCAGAGAAGCCGGATCACAAGCTGAGCTGCAAGATGTTCAGATTGAAACCCTGTTGCCGCAGTCCTGTCTGGATGCTCCGGATGTGGAATCCTTTTTTGATGCACTGGAAAAGGAAGAATCCTACTTTGCAAATTTGTACCTTCAGGCCAATGCAGCATCAAAGAGACTTCGTTTTACAGGAAAATTGGAGAATGGAAAGGTTTCTGTAGCATTACAGGCAGTAGGAATGGATCATCCCTTTTACTTTTTATCAGGAAGTGATAATATGATCAGTTATACTACAAGGAGATATGAAAAAAATCCGCTAGTTGTGAGAGGACCGGGCGCAGGAGCAGAAGTAACTGCTGCCGGAGTATTTGCGGATATTATCAGAATCAGTTAAGCGTTTATGTCAATACAAACAATAAAAGCTTTTGCACCGGCGACTGTGGCTAATGTGGCGGTGGGATTTGATATCCTGGGCTTTGCCATAGACGGGCCCGGAGACGAAGTGGTGCTGGAAGTCTCGGATGAGTTTCACCCTATGGAATTGACAATTTTGGGAGATGATGGCCAATTGCCTTTAGATCCGGATAAAAATACCGTGAGTATCGTCATTAAGCTGATGATGGATCGCCTGGGCATAAGAAAAGGAGTCAAAATCCAACTGACTAAAAAAATGCCGCTCAAAAGCGGAATGGGAAGCAGTGCTGCCAGTTCAGTTGTAGGAGCTTTTGCTTTAAATGCTTTGTTGGGAAATCCGCTTAGCAAAGCTGAATTACTGCCTCTTGTCATGGAAGGAGAAAGGGCAGCTTGTGGTTCGGCGCATGCAGACAATGTAGCTCCATGCCTGATGGGTGGGCTTATTTTGGTCAGAAGTTATGAGCCTTTGGAAGTACTTTCATTGCCAGTACCTGAGAAGTTAATTTGCACTTTAGTTCACCCGGATATTGATGTACCTACTTCTATTTCCCGGGCAGTATTACCACCTACTGTTCCTTTGAAAGGCATGGTGCGTCAAACAGGTAATTTGGCAGGTTTTGTTGCTGCATTATACACTGAAGACTATGAACTACTTGGCAGATCCATTAGAGATTTCGTGATTGAGCCTAGCAGAGCCAAGCTGATTCCGGGTTTTTACGAAGCGCAGAAAGCAGCCCTGGCTGAAGGAGCACTCGGCTGTAGCATTTCAGGCTCAGGGCCTTCCATTTTTGCATTGAGTGATGATATGGACAAAGCGCAAGCCATAGGTCTTGCAATCAAAGATGTCTTCAAAAAACAATATATAAATTCTGAAATATTCGTATCTCAAATCAATGGGGAAGGGCCGCGGATACTGTGATTTGGGATCCTTTTGCTTTCGCTCATTTTAAATATCATTCGAATTGAATCTCTACAGCACCAAACATACAGTCCCGGAAGTGGACTTTCGAACCGCTCTTTTTCAGGGATTACCCTCTGATAATGGGCTGTATATGCCGGATCATATTCCTGTGTTACCCGAGAGCTTCTTTCAGGACCTGCATAAAATGCCTTTCACTGAGCAAGCTTTTCAAATGGCCCACGCATTGATTGGGGATGAAATACCGGCAGAAGATTTGAGAGAAATCATCACTAAGGCCATCAACTTCGCAGCTCCGGTCATTAACGTGGCTGAAGATCGCTATTGCCTGGAATTATTTCACGGACCTTCTCTGGCTTTTAAAGATTTTGGCGCAAGATTCATGGCAGGCGTGATGTCCTGGTATCTGAAAGAAGCAGGTGAGAAAATTCACATTCTGGTGGCAACTTCAGGAGACACCGGAAGCGCCGTTGCCCAGGGATTTTATAATATGCCGGGAATTGAAGTGATCATCCTATACCCCAGTGGAAAAGTCAGTCTAACCCAGGAAAAGCAATTAACGACGCTGGGCCAAAATGTGACCGCGCTTGAAATCAATGGTGTATTCGATGACTGCCAGAGACTGGTGAAGAGTGCATTTTTAGACGAAGATTTACAGCGTAAGATAAATCTTAGCTCGGCTAATTCCATCAATATCGCCCGACTGATTCCACAAACCTTCTATTATGTTCATGCCTATGGACAATTAAAGCATATTGGCAGACCGATGGTTTTCTCAGTGCCGAGCGGAAATTTTGGAAATCTTTGCGGAGGCATAATTGCGCACAAAATGGGTCTTCCTGTGGAGCGATTTATTGCTGCTACCAATGTGAATGATGTCGTTCCTGAATATTTGGAAACAGGCATTTTTGCCCCCCGCCCCTCAGTAGCTACTATCTCCAACGCGATGGATGTGGGCAATCCAAGCAACTTCCCCAGAATTCTGGAACTATGGGGTGGCGATATTGAAAAAGTTAGAGAAAAAGTTTTTGGATTGTCAGTTAGCGATGAGGCAACTGAAGAAGCCATTAAGCTTTTGTACAATAAACACAAATACCTCGCTTGCCCGCACACTGCCGTTGCCTGGCTGGGATTAGAAGCTTATTTTGAAAGTACTAACAGTGATGCCCTGGGAATATTTCTCTCAACTGCCCATCCTTCCAAATTCACAGATGTGATAGAACCGGTCATTGGACAATCAGTAGAAATACCTGAAAGATTGCAACAAATCATTTTGAGAGATAAGGAATCTGTTCTCATGGAATCAGACTTTGGAGCGTTTAAAGAGTATTTGTTGTCAAGATAGATATCTACTATAATTATCTCAAACTTAGCCCGACGAAGCTAGCCAAAGGAGAAATTATTATTTAGGGTCTGCTGGTAAAGTTTTATATGAAAGTTAATCAAACATTTACAGTAGATAACTTTGGGATAGGTGCAAAGGTTTGATTCATTTTAACCAAGATACTTTGCACCTATATAACTTGTATTTCACTAACTAAACTTGTGGCGTGGGCTGTTTCAACCGGCCTTTTTTGGATACCGTAGCTTTTCAAGCTGATAAAGACACAGTTGAATTCCTCCAATTTGACGACAAACAAGCAGGCTCAGAAGTCGAGCTAAGTACAAATGTTGTAGGAAGACTAAAAACACAAAAAAAGTTGCCACTTTCAATCAGGTAGCGATAAAGTAAGCGAGCGGCTTGCCTGCGCTGAGTCGGAATCAGCGTAGAAAACAAGGTATGCAAAAACAGCCTTGATCTTTTGTTACTTTTGGATCAAGCCAAAAGTAAAAGAAAGCCAGTGTGACAACGATAATAAGGTGTAAAAACCAAAGCCAGAGGAAACCGTCACTCCCGTTTTCCCTCTACTTCTTCACAATCTTCTGCAAAGCCACCGGCTGATTACTAATCGTATCATATAAGTACAAAAAGTACACTCCGGATGGAATGGAATGCAAGCCCAATTCATTGATACCCTTTGATACGATTGTCTTTAAAATAGTTCTTCCATACATATCCACAAGGACCGCGTTAGTCGCCGATTGATCCCATTCTATATTGATCACATCAGACGATGGATTTGGAAAAATCTTTACTCCCGGTAATGCAGAAAATAGATTTACCGTTGATAGCTCTGCTTCCAAAAACATAGTATCAATCTGATGATGAACAATAATAGAACCAAGCTGGGATCCATCACTCAGGAAAAAATAAACTGAGTTTTCAATCTCAGTTCCAGGCTCCACTGACTGATCTGCCAGATAAGAATAACTGATAGAAATTGTCTCCTGACCAGAATTTGGATATAATCTCATAGTCAAATCCCTGCCATTCAATGAAAGTGTGTAAGGAAATTCAATGGATCCAAACCGGAGACTTTCCAGATTAATATTTGGGTCGATAACAGAGGACATAAGTAATTTTTTTGAACCTGTTCCGGCCGGCAAAGCCAGTTTGTGAGCAACAGAGATTTCCATTTCACGGTCTATTTTATGATCCTCTCCATATCCCAGGGGACCATATGTTGTCCACAATTTTTCTGCAGGCAATTCAGGCCTGTAAATGATACATGAACTGGCGTTAAAAGGTAAGGGGTCTCCCACTCGGAAAGGATGCTCTGATGCACTTGAATTTCCGGCACAATTATCTACTGAGGCATATAAAAACCCGGGATATGCAAAGCCCTCAGGCTGAGCAACCAGAACCGATATTCTTGTTCCCTGCGATTCTATCTCAATAATTTCACTTTCAAAACTCAATAATTGAATGATTCTTCGTTCAACTACTTTATCATTTCTGAATATAAATACAGATGTCTCAGCAGTCATATCACTTCCTCCATTTTCAATCCTGAAAAAAGCTCTTCCATCCTTGCATGCACCTGTCAGAGAGAGGTTGGATCCATCCCAGCCCTGACCCGGTGGTCTGCAAAAAGCTGCAGGACTGACACTGGCATCTATGCAAAATTCTTTCCCGGTATCAAGCAGATCACAGTCGGGCTGAACCTGTATCCCGAAACTCCCTGATTGTAATGGGTTGAACACCACAGGTACTTCGAATATATACTTTCCATTTTCCTCAGTAAAAGGCAAATCTGCTGTCAAAATCTGAAATCCTGCATCTAAACCGACACTTATTTGAGCAGCATTGACTGGAATCGTCCCGATGTTTCTGTATTCTATCTGAATAGTATGAGCATTGCACCCGGAAATATAGGAATCAGGAATATTGACTTGCATCATAGGGCAAGGATAAGCAGCTTGTAAGCCCAGCGAAACCTGCCTTGGTGCGCCTGCGACCAATAACTCAAGCAGGGTATCACAGGGGTTCCAATAGGCATCAGGAGGAATCATCTCTATTACATAATTTCCATTAGGGCCCTGTACTCTAAAATTGCCATCCTTGTCAGTACAGACATACGAAATACCATCCGGCGATTGTATTTTCAGGCATACCCCTTCAGCGGGCTGGTCTGATCCCTCGTTGTAATTGCAATCATAAGCCAGATCCAGAAAGACTCGCCCGGAAATGGCAGGACAACGGCTGTCATTTATTAATTCGCCTTCTACAGGAACTTCATTCAGACTAATATCGAAAAATTCCAACTCTAAAGGACAATTACTCAAATGAACCGGAGCATAGAAAGGATGAATTATTTTAAATTTAAGTGAAATCAGTGTGCTTCCATTTGCAAGACTCTCTCCGGAAGTCTCATTTTCAAACCAGAGTAAAGAAATTAAATCAGCAGACAAATTCATATTTGCACTATTGAAAGAAGGCAAATCTGCAAATCCTGCGCTAATAAATTGCAGCCCGAATGTATCATACGTAAAACCCATCTGAAAAGCTGAAATATTCACAAAACCATCCACTTTGATATCAACTGTCAATGTATCATTTGAAACGGATTCACTTTTCTCAATAACCACCTGTGCCCGTAATGGGACCAGAATCCACAGAAATAATAAAATACTTAGTAATTTCTTGAAGCTCATATCTAAGGACTATGGAAAATATTAAAAGCATAAAGGTAAGAAAATATGAAGCTGTTCATGTTACACCTTTTAATTTGCAACACTAAATTTGCCAGTTTTGCGTGAAAAGAGTCAAAAGATTCTGGGTTGTACGAGCATTTATATTGGTGTATTTTTCGGGATTTTGTACTAAACCAGGTGATGTCTTGCTGCACCTATGGCTTGCAAGGTGATGTTTTTTCAGAGAGCTTGCTCTGAAAAAGTGATGTCTTACTTCTTTTTTCGGCTATGCCTCAAAAGAAGTAAGGTGATGGGCTTCGCGATCACTTACTGCTGCTTCCCCCGCATGGGTATCTGTTCAACCAGGTGTTAACTAAACTTTGTCATCATTCATAACCCATAACTCATATCTTCACACTGGCTGTTATCATGTGGCTTGAGGCTTGTAGCTTGCAGCATGAGATTTCTTCCGGATGTTTTCTCGAAGCTCGTGGCTCCGTAGCTCACAGCTTCTTTGGCTGTTTACTGGCTGTTATCTAAACTTCTATCCTCCTCAACTCCTAAACCCGGCTTGATACTTATGCCTTATTACTTATGCCTTACGACTTGAATCTTCTTCCCGGCTGTTTCCGATTCAATTTTTTACCGATTCAACGAGCCACACCCTAAACTCTTTGCTCACTCTCGGCTGTTCGCCAAGAGCCAAAAGCTAAAAGTGGCTCCCACATTCCGCTTAACCGATTCACCCGGCTGCTTGTGTATAATAAAGGTGGAATGCCAATTCGCCCCTACATTTGTGTCTTTACGCCTCAACGCCTTAACCTCTCAACGCCTTAACGAACCACACACCAATCACTCACCTCTCATCCACACTTCGATTAAACCTTTAACCGATTAACCGATTCCTCAAATTACCCCTCCCTATTCTCAATCAGGCTGGCTGTCAAATAATCTCTGTTCATCAGAGCAATAGTCTCCAAAGTAATTTCTTTGGGGCATTCCACTTCACATGCTCCGTGATTGGAACAAGCACCGAATCCTTCCTTGTCCATCTGTTCTACCATTTTCTTTGCTCTGATATATCGTTCAGGTTGACCTTGTGGCAATTTGGCTAGTTTAGTGACATTTGCACTGGTAAAGAGCATAGCAGATCCATTAGGACAGGCAGCTACGCAGGCACCACAACCGATGCAGGCAGCTGCAGCAAATGAAGCATCAGCATCTTCTTTATTGATTGGAAGACTGTTGGCGTCACGGGCATTCCCAGTATTCACTGAAATAAATCCGCCGGCCGCAATAATCCTGTCAAATGCAGAACGATCCACAACAAGATCTTTTATAACCGGAAAAGCTGCAGATCTCCAGGGTTCGATAACAATAGTATCGCCATCATTAAATGATCTCATATGCAGCAAACAAGTAGTGATACCTGAATGTGGTCCATGAGGTCTGCCATTGATATACATACTGCAAGTGCCACATATGCCTTCTCTGCAATCATGGTCAAATGCAACCGGATCCTGACCGGCTTCGATCATTTGAATATTGAGCACATCAATCATTTCCAGAAATGACATATCCGGAGAGATATTGCTCAACTGATGTGTTTCAAATTTCCCTTTCGTCTTATTATTCTTTTGTCTCCAAACCTTAATAGTAAGTTGCATCTCTGATATGTTTGATATGGATAAAAGCGCTTATAATGGTACAGTTATTTGTAACTCCTCTGAGCGATTTTTATATTCTCGTAGATCAATTCTTCCTTGTGTAATGCATATCCTGCATCCCCCAGATATTCCCAGGCCGAAACGAATGCGTAGTTGTCATCATCCCTAAGTGCTTCACCTTCTTCCGTCTGATACTCTTCCCTGAAATGCCCGCCACAAGATTCATTTCTGCTGAGCGCATCAATGCACATTAACTCTCCTAATTCGATAAAATCAGCAACTCTTCCTGCCTTTTCCAGCTCAGGATTTAATTCGTCGCTTGTTCCCGGAATTCTTACATTTTGCCAGAACTCTTCTTTCAATGCTCTGATATCGGTGATCGCCTGTTTCAATCCGGCTTCATTTCTGGACATCCCGCATTCATCCCACATGATTCGGCCCAATGCTTTATGGAAGTAATCGACAGGCTTCGTTCCTTTGATATTCAGCATTTGATCCAATGTATTTTTCACATTATTTTCTGCTTCCTCAAATGCTTCATGAGTAGTTGGGATTGCTTTAGTCCTGATTTCAGTAGACAGATAAGCCCCGATCGTATAAGGAATCACAAAATAACCATCTGCCAGTCCCTGCATCAGTGCGGATGCACCCAGTCTGTTGGCTCCGTGATCTGAAAAATTAGCTTCTCCCAATGCATATAATCCGGGAACAGTAGTCATCAGATTATAATCCACCCATAGACCTCCCATTGTATAATGTACAGCCGGATAAATTCGCATAGGTACTTCGTATGGATTCTCTCCCGTGATTTGCTTATACATATCAAAGAGATTGCCATATTTAGCTTTTACAACTTCTACACCCAACTCCCTGATTCTTGCTTCCGAAGCTCCATTCTCTCCCAGTTTTGTGGCTTCCTGCTTTCCATAACGCTGGATAGCATCCGCATAATCCAGGTACACTGCCATTTTGGAAGTTCCCACTCCGTATCCGGCATCACATCTTTCTTTAGCAGCTCTTGAAGCTACATCTCGTGGGACAAGATTCCCGAATGCTGGATATCTTCTCTCCAGATAGTAATCTCTCTCTTCCTCAGGTATAGACAATGCTGGCCTGGTCTCGTTCAGATTTTTAGGAACCCAGATGCGACCATCATTTCTCAATGATTCAGACATTAGCGTCAGCTTTGATTGATGATCTCCCGACACCGGGATACAAGTTGGGTGAATCTGAGTAAAACAAGGATTTCCAAAATATGCACCACGCTTGTGAGCTTTCCAGGCAGCCGTCACGTTGCTCCCCATAGCATTGGTAGAAAGGTAAAATACATTTCCGTATCCTCCGGTACAAAGTAAAACAGCATGGCCAAAATGTCTTTCCAATTCACCCGTTACAAGGTCTCTGGCGATAATACCTCTTGCTTTTCCGTCTATTTTTACAATGTCAAGCATCTCATGACGAGACAGCATAGTGACATTTCCGTATCCAATTTGTCTTTCCAGGGCACTGTATGCCCCCAGCAGCAACTGCTGTCCTGTCTGACCGGCAGCATAGAATGTGCGCTGCACCTGCGTTCCGCCAAAAGAACGATTGGACAACAAACCACCGTATTCGCGCGCAAAAGGAACCCCCTGAGCTACGCATTGATCAATAATACCTGAACTCACTTCTGCTAGTCGATGCACATTCGCTTCACGGGCCCTGTAATCTCCGCCTTTGATTGTGTCATAAAACAAACGATAGACGCTGTCTCCATCATTTTGATAATTCTTTGCAGCGTTGATTCCGCCCTGTGCTGCTATAGAATGAGCTCTTCGGGGAGAATCCTGAAAACAAAAGACTTTCACTTTATAACCCATTTCCGCAAGTGAAGCAGCAGCAGAAGCACCTGCGAGGCCGGAACCAACTACAATGATTTCCAGAGAGCGCTTATTAGCCGGATTTACCAGGGGAATGGTGGATTTATATTGCGTCCATTTTTCAGCCAGCACTCCTCCTGGAATTTTTGCATCTAATGCCATAATAAAACCTTTTGTCTGTTATCTATAAAAATACATGACCAACGGAATAGCAGCGAAAGCTGCCGGAATTAAAATTGAATACAGTACTCCTAAAAATTTGATGACAGGAGTATACTTTTTATGATTGAGACCCAATGATTGAAAAGCGCTTTGGAATCCATGCAGTAAATGCAATGCCAAAACAATCATCGCCACCACATAACCAATGACAAACCAGGGTTGCTTGAATGTCACCATTACTTTGCTATACAAATCCTTCACACCTTCATCCTGTCCTTCATAAGTGACATAAGGAAGCTGCTCAGTAAACTTCATCATATACCAGAAATCACCCATATGGATGACAAGAAATACAAAAATAAGTGAACCCAGCAATGCCATATTATTAGATGCGAAACCTACATTTTGGGAGCTAGTGACTGCATATCTGACAGATCCGCGGGCTTTCCTGTTTTTGTAAGCCAACATCCAGCCCTGAATAGCATGTAATAAAATAGATGCATACAATCCCCAGCTAATCGTGCTGATCAATGGATTGGTTGTCATGAATTTTGCATAAATGTTGAAAGCCTCGCCTTTGTCCTCATATAGCAATTGCAAATTGCCGGCAAGGTGAATCATCAAAAACAGAATCAGGAACAGGCCTGTAAGAGCCATGACCAGTTTCCGTCCGATGGATGATGTCAGAAATTGGGTAAACCAGTTCATAATGATATAGCCTTTTGCTTGTGAGGCCAAAACTATTCATTAAATAGGAAAACTTCAAACACAGTTTTGTGTCTGTCAGCGTTGTAGCCTATTTAGAATTATTCTAATGAAGTGTAAGATGATTTGGGCGTGCCCGTCCCCATCCCCAAAGCTTTGGGGAGGGAGACGGTCGCGCTATGCAGGGCTTCGGTCCCACTTCGTTGGGGACTGCTTCCTTCGGTCGCACCCTTCCTATCGCTCACGCAAGAGTCAGATGTGCTGGTGGTACACAGATTTGCCAATAGGACTCAGATTTGCCATGCAAGCATAGATTTGCCAAATTTTTGAAATTTGGCAAATCTAAAACCGCTGTGGCAAATCTAAAGGGGGTGGCAACCCTGGCGCTGGCAAATATACCCCCCCCTACCTGATCCTCCTAAACTCACCCGGACTCAAGTCTTTCTTCTTCTTAAAAACCCTGTTAAAATAAGTCAGCGAATCAAATCCTGATTCATGTGCAATAGTTGCAATGGGCTGATCGGTTTCGATGAGCAGACGGCAGGCATTGGCGATACGAATTTCATTAACATAATCAGAAAAAGTCTTGCCACTCACTCGCTTGAAAAACTTACAAAATGCACTTTCAGAAAGATGAACCAGACCCGCTGCTTTTTTCAATGAAACTTCATGCCCAAAATGGTCCTGAACATATTGGAAAATCTGATTGATCCGCATCTCACTTTCATTGCCTCTAAGTGGTTTATAGGCACCGGATGCCAATGACAAAAAAGAAGCATCAGCCAACAAATCCATTAAGTGCAGCAAACCTGTGAAAGTATTCAATCCGCTACTTAGAGCCATTGTATGAATCAAATCCGGTAGTCCTGTCCCGCCAATATCCGGAAAAAAAAGTCCTTTATCAGCAAGTGATAATAATCTCTTCACTGCTTTGAATTCTTTCAACTGTGAAAAGGACTCCAGCAATAATGATGAGAATTGAATGATGATGGCCGTATTGACTTCTCCTTCTACCTTTTCTGTAATCCAGGTATGAGGCAGGTAAGGTGGCAATAAAACCAAATCGCCTGTACTGAATGACTCATAACTGTCACCCACCAATCGCTTACCTTCCCCTTTTACAATATAAGTAAGCTCATACTCCGGGTGATAGTGCCAGTAAAACTCAAAGGAAGGATAACTCAGTTCATAACACAAAAAGGACTGATCCAGGTGATGCAGCGATAATTGTTCCAGCTTGGGCCTCATACAATATTTCCAATAATCAATATATAAAGACAATCAGTGGCAATATAGTGCTATTCTTTGGCATATATGTGTCGTTAGTGACAGCGGGTGCACTTTATATTTGTAAAATAAAAAGAGCTCTATGCCGCTACCGGAATCTATCCATACATTTTTACAAAGTAATTATACACTGACATTGGAACAGATCGAATTTTATGATCTAAACCGCTACATCAAGCTGAAGGAAGTGCTCAACCAGGAAACGCTTGAGTACTTCAATCAGGTGATCAGCCAACAGGTGGAAAAGATGAA
Source organism: Saprospiraceae bacterium (assembly GCA_022841345.1). Taxonomy (GTDB): domain Bacteria; phylum Bacteroidota; class Bacteroidia; order Chitinophagales; family Saprospiraceae; genus SLDF01. The sequence continues at coordinate 116,424 of JALHRR010000006.1, read as the reverse complement.
TTCAGAATCCATACCACTGGATCAAAGAAGTACCTATGGTAAGGCATTTCTGCAGCTTTTCAATCTGTGGCGGGAGGATGAGCGAATCAAAGCACTTGTATTCAGTAAAAGACTGGGCAAGCTTGCTTCTGATCTTATGCAGACCGATGGTGTGAGAATGTATCACGATCAGGCACTTTTCAAGGAAGGAGGGGGTGGAATTACCCCCTGGCATGCAGATCAGTATTACTGGCCCCTGGAGACCGACAAAACTATTACAGCATGGATTCCTTTGCAGGCAGTACCGTTGGATATGGGTCCACTGGAGTTCAGTGCAGGGAGTCATCAGATAGTCGAGGGCAGAGATCTGGAAATTGGAGATGAGAGCGAAACAATCATGCAGCAAAAACTAAGGGTGACTGACTTCAGGCATGTCATCGAGCCATTTGATGCCGGTGAAATCAGCTTTCACTCAGGATGGGTGTTTCACAGAGCCGGAGCCAATCAAACGGATCAAATGCGTAAAGTGATGACCATCATTTATATGGATGAAGATATGGAACTGAAACTCCCTGAAAATAATAATCAGATCAATGATTGGAATGCCTGGTGTCCCGGGGCACAGATAGGCGAAGTCATTGATACTCCATTGAATCCCATTTTGTTTTCCCGATTTCACAAATAAAACCGTCCAACATATGGTGTCTTCCAACAAAATTAACTGCAATTGAAAATCAGATATATATGCCCATTTTGGGGGCAGGAAGATCTTTCAGCTGAAGCCTTTTTGGATAAAGTGCTGGCACATGGATATGGTGGTATTGAAATTCATCTTCCGGACAATGCGGCATTCACTAAAGATCTATTTTCAAAAGTGGAGGAGATCAGAAAATATGATCCGGAGTTTGCTGTGATACTGCAGCAGCTTGAATTTCCTGCCTCAGCTGATGTTAGCCGGTATATTCTGTCAATGGAAAATAAATTGAAATACCTGGCAGAATTTCAGCCAACTTTCATCAATTCGCATACCGGAAGAGATTACTATTCATTTGAAGATAATTGTTCTGCCATTGAAGCCAGTATGCAAATTTCTAAGGAAACAGGTGTTAATATTCTCCACGAAACACACAGGGGCAGATTTTCATTCCATGCCGCAGCACTGCCTCCCTATTTGGAAAAATATCCGGGAATAGAGTTGACAGGAGATTTTTCGCACTTCTGTACAGTTTCAGAAAGTATGTTGGAGGAACAGGAAGCAATATTAGAGCGAATTATTCCACAGGTTTCATACATCCATGCCAGAGTAGGGCATGCTCAGGGTGCGCAGGTGAATGATCCGTTTGCACCTGAATGGGAGCAAGAATTGAATGCATTTCTTGTATGGTGGGATTTGATTCTAAGACAGAGAATGATCGACGGAGCAAATGAAACTTTGATTTGTACAGAGTTTGGTCCAGCGCCATATATGCCTGCAGCACCATACACAAAGGAACCTTTGGCAGATCAATGGAAAATCAATGTAAGTATGAAGGAATTTCTTCAGAATCATTATAGATTGTAGTTTTGAGTGAGAGTGTTTTGTGGGGAGTTTCGGAAGATTGATGGGATTGGGGTGGTGAGTGTGAGTGTGTTGTGAGGAGTGTGGAGAGATTGATAGGATTGGAGTGGTGAATGTGTGTGTTTAGTGAAGAGTGTGGGAAGATTGAGTAGATTGCTAGTTCGTGCTCTGGTACCTTTGACAGCGTAGCTGGCAAAAATGCTAAACAGCCAGGGGAATAGTTGAAATCTAATTCGTGCTCCGGAACGTCACCTTAGTCATCGAAGATGGCTAAGATGTCACCTTTTGCCGAAGGCAAAGGATGTCACCTTGCGAGCGAAGCGAAGCAAGGCGTCACATGTGCTACGACCCATGCAGGTGAGTAGGACCAAAAAGCATCAGCGCTGTGCAGCAGTGCCGACCCAAAGGGAGGCAGACTCGCCCTCCGATTGCAGGTTATAAGGTATAAATTTGTACACAGGTAAAAATCTTCCCTTGCAGCGTGGGCGAGGCCGAGCGAAAAGCGAGCTGCGAAACATAGCGGCCATGAGCGAGAAGGACTATTATCCGGGAAACGTATTACTCATTCTGAGAGCGAATGGAGATGCCCTAAATAGTATAAAAAATATTAGCCAACGTTGAGCTGAACCAAATCCAATGTTAGCCATTCAGAAGAAAATGACCAATACTTTTTACGCATTGCTGAGCTTACCGGCGACTGCGGTTGGTTTTTGTCTGTCTACACAGGTGGCAGCACTCAGCTGGATACTCAGTACAAAGTATGAACTGCAAATAGAAGATGTTGCGCTAGTATGGCTGGCCGGTCCATTGTCGGGCATTATCGCCCAACCGATTGTGGGAATAATGAGTGACAGAAGCTGGTTTCTTGGAGGGAGAAGAAAGCCATTTATTATCATTGGAGGTCTACTCGGTGCTGCTATGTTGCTGGCTTTGCCGCAGATGGGCCTGATCACGGAATACACAGGGCTGAGTATTTTTTCAGTAGCCATCATGGTGTCATTACTGCTGGATATGAATGTAAATGTTACCATGAACCCCGCCCGGGCAATCATTGCGGATGTGACAAAACCGGGTGCTGAACGGACCAAAGGATACTCCAGAATGCAGCTTGTAAGCGGTTCATTTGGAGTGGGAGCCTATTTTATTTCTGTGTCATTTGGGAATATTTTCCTTATTTATCTGGCTGCTGTAGTCGTTTTGCTGTTTTCTGTAGTGCCGGTTTTGTTCGTGAAAGAGCCGCGAATTTTGCAGGCACAAATAATGGATCAGCCTATTCAGGAAACAAAATCATCAGTTTTTGAGAGTGTGAAAATCTTATTGCCTTTGTATGGGTTTGCAGCATTTGCTGTTTTTATTATTGTCAATCATCTGTTATTGGGAGGAAGATTGAGTTTCTGGCAGTCTGATATGATGTATGCTTGTCTTATAGCAACGCTGCTGATTGGAATCTGGATATTTATCAGGGCCAGAAGGCAATCTACAGACAAACTAGAATTTCAAAAAATATTGCTGGCACATGCCTTTACCTGGCTGGGGATTCAAAGTATGTTTATCATGAGCTTTTTTTATGTAAAAGAAAATATGATTCCTGGAATGGATACAGGGAAAGCGCTGGCTAATCAATTTTCTTCATTCTTCAGTGGGGCAAAAGCCAGTAATGAAAGTACTGCCGGAAATGTACTATCGCTTGGTTTTCTATTTCTGAATTTAATGGGAGCATTGCTTCCTGCATTAATTCTGGAACCACTGAGCCTTAGAATCGGTAAAGTAAAAGTCTACAGAAGTGCCATCGCATGCATGTGTGCGGGGTACTTTTTCCTCTATATTGCAGGATCGCAGGAACTCAACTTTTATTTGGGAATGATTATTTGCGGCATTGGATGGTCCGCCGCCATTTCTATTGTATTTGCGATCATGACAGAGAAAGTCAATGCAAGAAAAATGGGATTGTATATGGGTATTTTTAATTTTAGTGTAGTATTACCTGCAATGATGACACCAGGCATGGCAGGAATCATTGAAGATTCCGGGGACAGTTCCACTTTGTTTCTTATTATTTTCTGTAGTTTGCTGGCATCACTTTTATGCTGGATGACAGTAAAAAATGATAAAGTAAAAATCTTATAAACCGAACCTTATGAAGAAATTATTTTGTGCATCTTGTATTTTCCTCTGTTGCACTTACATCCTGCAAGGCCAAACAATTGATACTACTGAAAAGGGAGAAATAATTTACCATGTATTCCAGAGAAGCTTTTACGACAGCAATGGAGACGGTCATGGAGACCTGAATGGTCTGAGAGAAAAACTGGATTATCTGCAGGATCTGGGAATCACTGCCATATTGTTAATGCCCTTGTATGAGGCGGAATGTTATCACAATTATTTTTCCAGTGATTTTGAAAAGATCGATCCGGAATTCGGAACCATGGATGATTATATAGCTCTGGTAAAAGAAATTCATAAACGAGGTATGAAAATCTACATGGATATGGAGACGCAATACGTGACTTCTGAGCACTTGTGGTGGAAAAAAGCTGTTGGCAACCCCAAATCTCCTTACAGTGAATACCTGCTGTTTGAAGACAAAGAACAGAAGATACCGGCAACCATTGTGTTTGATTTAAGGGCACTCAACAGCTATGATGGGAATGTCATCGATATCACAACTGTCAATCTGAAGAGCCCAAAAGTGCTGGACTATAACATCCGCTTGTTTTCATATTTTCTTGATCCGAATGAGGATGGAAAGTTTGATGATGGCGTCGATGGTTATCGCCTGGATCATGCTATGGATAATCTTGATAAAAAGCCGGAGCTCACAAATTTGTTTGAGACATTTTGGAATCCTTTGATCACAGAACTCAAAGCTATCAATCCCAAAGTGATGATTGTGGCTGAACAGGCAGACTGGGCCGATATCGGATTTGATTATTTTAACAGGGCTGGAGTGGATCGTGTGTTTGGGTTCGGATTGCATTATGCGATATTGTCTTTTGATAAGGAGAAGTTGATGATGCTGGCAGATACGATCCTGATGAAAAGTCCTGAAGGAAAAGAGCATGTGATTTTTATCGAGAATCATGATATAGACCGACTTCCTACAGTAGAAAAAAATCCTGAAAAGAGAAGACTTGCTGCAGCCCTGATGATGACAATTGGTGGAATTCCTTCTATTTATTATGGGCAGGAAATCGGTATGACCGGCAAAGGTGGTGGCTTGGGAAATACGGATGGAAATGATATTCCACGACGGGAAGCATTTGAATGGTATAGCGATATTACCGGGAAAGGGATGGCAATATGGTACAAGGATTCCGGTCCATGGTGGGATAATACTAATCTGAAAGCGAATGATGGCATCTCGCTGGAAGAGCAGCAGGATGACCCGAATTCACTCTTCAACTACTATAAGACAATCATACAACTGAGAGCTGATCATCCTGCGATCGCGCAGGGTACATATTCACCAGCTATCAATGACAATTCGAATGTGTTCAGTTTTTACAGAACTTATGGGGACAAGAAAGTCCTGGTTATTGCAAACTTATCAGGTGAGATTCAGAAAGCAAAGCTGAAAAAAGCACCAAAAATCAGGGAAAACTTGTTCGGAAAAATTGATTTGAAGCAGGACATGGTCACGTTGAAGGGGTATGAGGTGGTGGTGGTGGAGTTGTAGAGGAGGGTAGAGATTTGCCAAATTTTTGAAATTTGGCAAATCTGAGCTGGAGTACTATTTTAGCTTCAAAATATCCAGACAAATGCAATTCCAATTACACATTAAAATACGGGATATTACAGTCACTTCAGTATGGCGTCGAATTCTCGTTCCGGCTGATTTTAGTTTTGATCAGCTCCACGATATCATCCAGGCCGCTTTCAACTGGGACGATGACCATCTGTATGCGTTTTATTCTAAACAAGGCAGTCAAACATTGCAAATAGGCATTCCTTTTGCAGATAGGTGGTATGAAGACTACAAAAAGAATAGTATCGAAACAAAACTATCCGAAGTTTTAATAAAGAAAGGACAAAAGATAAACTATGTGTACGATTTTGGAGACAACTGGATCCTGGTTATTAAAGTAGAAAAGATCACAGATGATGAAGCCACAGAAGCAACATATATCGAAGGAAAAGGCGCATCTCCTTTTGATTATTGCGGAGGTCCCTGGGGTTATGAAGAGATACTTGAGATACTTGCCGATCCTGAAGATGAAGAATATGAAGAAAAACGTGAATGGATGGGTTTAAGAGACGGTGAGGAATGGGATATAGAAAAGTTTGACGAAGAGAAGATCAGAAAAAAAATTGCTAAAATATAAGCTGAAGCTCAGGATTTTATTTTGATTGGATTCTCTAGCTAAGAATAATGGTTTTGCAAAGTTTCGGTGAACACTGTTTTGCAAAGAATCCAGTTGAAAAATATTGAAATAATAAAAATTTAAACAAAGAAATCATTCAATATGCATCCCTATCTGCCACATCTCCTCGCTGATATAATAGCTGCACATCAAAGAAAAGATAGCAATCCTGAACAGACCAGTACAAGTTTGGATGAACACTTCAGGGAAATTGATAGATATATCTCCGGTGATTCGGAGCAGACTCTTCGATACTATTGCGGATTAGATCCAGCTGATTTTCCTCCCGTGGGGGAGTTTTCCGAAGAGGAAATCAAGCAATTGTGTCATGCTTTTGAAGAAATGCTTGATTCATGGAATGTAAGTGTTGATTGGCCGGAAAATCTCCCCTGGGATAAGCGGTATGGAATGACTGTTGCGCTTTTGAATCGTGAATTTACACCTATGAATTTTGGAATGGTTGTTTTCGATTTTTGTACGGGTTATGCCCCTGAATGTGAACTAGGGGAATATTGTAAATGCCTGGAATATTGGAAGGAAGAAAATTAAAATCTTCTTTGACAAAGAACAATAAGTATGATTATTGTTGTCTAACATAGAATAATAATCATCCAGGTAACCAAATCTTGCTCACACTACCGCCAATATCTCATTTCCCAGCTTCCTGATTCCGGTCAATATCCTTTGACATAAAAAAAAGGGCCATCACAGCGAGTGACTCCCCTTCTTTAAGTCTATGTACAACAAGATCAGGTCAAAACGAACAAAAATATAAATCCCGGAGTGCAATATTTTCCCTTTTTTATACTGTTCAATTTACAAATTGAAAAAAAATCGTACTTTCACCTAAGTTCCTTCGACCCACCATCTGAAATTATGCTGAAAATTGCCTGATCTCATTTGGCCTGGTAATTAGATACATGGAGTAGCATAGAATTTCTGTTTATTCTTCAATCAAATCTCATGAAGACAAGCTTTACTATTGCCCTGCTCATATGCCTCTCTCAATTTTACAATTTAGCAGCTCAACCTTGTGATGTACATGCATTCCATGCTCAATCACAACAGGAACTGGATGATTTCTCCATCCTTCATGGTACTTGTGAAGAATTCAACGGCAGCATTTATATATCCGGGATAAACATTAAAAATCTCGATGTCATTTCCCAGCTGAAAGTCATTCATGGCTCCCTGACTATTATGAATACAGATGTTTCAAGTATTGAATTCCCTCACTTACAATCGATTGGGGAAGGGCTATATATTGAGAATAACAATAAGCTGAAGAAAATAGACACATTCAACAGCTTAGATACTGTTGGATATGATATATCGATAACACGGCATAAATTCCTGGAAGAAATATCAGGCTTTGAAAAATTGAGCAGGGTTCGTGGTGTGGTGGAGATTAATTACAATCAAGTCCTTAAAAAAGTGAGCGGTTTTACAGAATTGGAGACTATCGGAGGGTCGCTATTTATTTTTCATAATACTCTGCTAAACAATTTAAGTGGTTTTGGCTCATTGGATTCAATAGGTTACGACATTGATTTTCGTTCCAATTTAAGTTTGAAAAGAATTGAAAATTTCACAAGCCTGAGAATTGTATTTCGTAATATGCATTTCTGGGATAATCCTGAACTGGAGTATATAGGAAATTTTAATTCCCTTAATAGGATTGGAACTGAACTCAATATTGCATCCAATAATAAACTGACTACATTAGATGGATTTTCTAATTTAGAGTATTTGAAGTCTCTTTTTATAAACTATTCAGATACCCTGTCAAACATCGGAATATTTAGCAAATTGCACGAGGTGGATAGTTCGCTGGTTTTACTGAATACTGGTTTGGAAGATTTAAATTTTTTGGGTGAACTAAAATCTGTCAAGGATTTCACCCTGATTGTTAACCACCATTTGATAAACCTGGAAGGTCTCCGGTCATTAGAAAAGGTTGATGAATTTAGAATCGCAAGGAATTCAAAATTTGAATCAACCAAAGGACTTACTTCGCTCATTTATTGTGGAACCCTGCATATTAGTGACAATCCCATATTTCACATGGTAGAGGATTTATTAATGATTAATACACAGGAATTGCAATTTGTTCTGATCGAAAAAAACCCTCAATTGTCGGATTCCCAAAGTCCATTTCTATGCAAATTAATAGCCGAAGCACCGCATAAACTTAGTCTTTACAGAAATGGTCCGGGATGCAGTTATACAATAGAGATCGCAGATGCTTGCCAGATCAGTGTCGGATGCAATGTCATTAACGCCTACCTTGCAGATCAAGTTGATCTCACAGATTTCCTGGAAAAGAATCAAAATTGTACTTCTTTAAATAATTTATTTATCGGATCGGGTGTCAATCATCTTGAAGGCATGGAATCAATAAATACCATTTATGGATATTTAGAGTTGTTTACAACATCGCAGGCCGACATGAAGGTACTCGAAAATATTACATGGATAGGTGGTGATTTACGTGTATCAGGGTGGGCCGCAAGTTCAAACTTAGAAGAATTGAAAAATTTGACCCACATAGGTGGTGACTTTACTATGGAACTCAACGCACATATCACATCTTTTAATGGCTTAGAGCGATTGAAAACCGTTCAGGGAAAACTCTTTTTATCTAATAATGATTTTGAGCTATTTGGTGAATGGCCCGCGCTTGAGTCTATTGGCGGACTTGAATTAGTAGCAAACCGGGAATTAAAACAGAGCACCGGATTTTCCCGATTGAAAGAAATTACCGGAGATTTCAGACTCAACGGTAATTCAAAGCTGGACATCTTGAGTGGATTTGATTCATTAGAAAGGATAGGTGGAAATTTTAATTTTCGAAACTCTGCCACACATACCATTGCTCCTTTTGAATCATTACAAGAAATAGGGGGTGATTTCTATATTACATCTCGTTTTAATTTAAAAAATATTGGCCCACAACCCATTCTGAGCAGACTAGGTGGAAGTTTTATTTTGTTCATAACAGACTCATTGATAGCTGCCGATTTCTTTCCACAACTCACTGAAATAGAAGGTGATATTATTATTGAATCAACAAGGAATTTGCAATCTCTTAGTTTTTTCAAGCAGCTGACTCAATTAGGCGGCGGCTTGATGCTTATAGACAATTATGGATTGAGAACCTTAGAAGCTTTTGAACATATAGATAGTATTACATTTATTACAATCGATCAATCCCGTCTTGACAGCCTGTCCGGATTTCAAAAACTATCTCATATTTCCCGGGATCTAATCATTGGTGATGTTTATGACATGCATACATTTGAATTACCTGAGCTCCTCAAAATTGGTGAAAACTTTATCAGCGAAGGCAGAATTGTAAGTATTTCACTGCCAAAACTACAGGAAGTCGGTGCCGATTTTGATCTTAAATTAATTCATACATTTAATCTTGAAGGCTTGCCTTCCATCCATAAAATTGGTGGTAAATTTTCCATCAAACAAGGCTATAATCTGGAAACCTTAAGCGGCATTCCAAATGAGCTGATTATCGGAGGGCCGGTCATTCTAACTAATAATAATCGTCTTAATTGGTGCCATTCAACACCTATCTGCAATGCCCTCCAATTCAGCAACAGACCACACGAAATAAGCCGCAACGGAATGGGTTGTGAAAATCTGCAAAAAGTCATGGATGAATGTCTCTTGCTGGACACAGAAGAAATCAATACAGATCGGATATCTCTGAGTATTTATCCAAATCCCGCAAATGATTACATTACAATAAAGTTTGATATTATGGACAGTTATCCTGGTAAACTGAATGCAAGTATTCATGATATTTATGGAAAACTGGCCTTCCAGTCTAAAATCAATTCAGAATCTGAAAGTGCAGGAATCAATATTGCAGGCTTATATCCGGGGATGTATTTTTTGAGCATCAGCACAGCAGATGGACGCAATATCGCCACTCAGAAAATTATTATAGAAAGGTAAATTAAAATATTTTCTCAGTCTCTGGGCACAAAAGTAGTCCCGATCTCCTCCCCTGCCAGCAGTCTCAAAAGGATATTGGGTACTTTTCCATGAGCAATTTGCACCTGAATACCTTTGCGAATTGCTTTCCTTGCCGTGTTGAATTTGGAAACCATACCGCCTCTGCCACCTGATGAAGTTTGCTCCTGAATGAATTCAGAAATAGAAGAAATCTCCTGTGCCTGAATGAAGGATATGATTTTACTTTCAGGATGATCCGGAGCACCATTGAAGATGCCTTTTACATTCGAAAGAATAATCAATCTATCCGCCTTCACCATCTGTGCCATCAAACCCGCCAGCTCATCATTGTCAGTAAACATCAGCTCATCAATGGCCACCACATCATTTTCATTGATTACCGGGACAACTCCCTGAGAGAGCAAGTTCTCTATGCAATGAGACATATTAGCATAATGTGTCTTACCCCGAAAATCTTCCTTTGTCGCCAGGACCTGACTACAAAAAATGTGATGTTCCCTGAATCGCTGATAATATTCATGAATCAATAATATCTGTCCGATCGAAGAATAGACTTGTCTGGAAGCAATTTTGTCACCGGTATCTTTAAAATTGAAAACTGATTTCCCTGCCCCTACTGCTCCTGAACTTACCAGCAACATCTGATATCCCGCACCCTGAAGTTGAGCGATCTGATCTACCAGATTTCCCAAAGTTTCCAGATCCAAATTGCCCTCAGCAGTAGTAAGAACATTTGTTCCTACTTTTACTACAATTCTCTGATTATCTTTCATTTGAATATTAAGATTAAATGAGATAAACTGTATCTGTTACCGGTTCCAATAATCTGTATGTTTCCAGGGCTTTCTCCAAACAATTCATAGCTATATCAATGGCAGATTCATCCAGAACATAAGCCAGACGTACTTCCTCTCTTCCCTGACCCGGGGTGATGTAAAATCCTGAAGCAGGTGCCATCATCAGTGTATATCCATTCAATGAAAAATCAGTTAACAGCCATTTACAAAAAGCCTCCGTGTCTGCTACCGGCAATCTGGCCATGATATAAAATGCTCCTTCCGGTAAAGGTGCCACTACACCCGGAATTCCACACAATCGGGAATGGAGGTAATCTCTTCTTTTTCTATATGTCTTCCTGATTTCTTCAAAATAGGATCCTTCAGCTTTGTAAGCCGCAATGCCTGCCACCTGAGCCATCAATGGTGCACTTAAGCGAGCCTGGGAATATTTATTAATCGTATCCAACACAGCTTTATTTCTGCATACAACATTCCCCAACCTTACGCCGCAGAGACTGAATCTTTTAGAAGCAGAATCACAGACGATCACATGTTGTTCCAGACTTTCCAAATTGAGAGCGGACATAATATTTACTTCACCATAAAAGAATTCCCGGTAGACTTCATCCACTATCAGAAAAAGGTCATGCTTCAAAACCAATTGAGCAATATCATGCAGCTCGGCTTGAGAGTAAACATATCCCGTTGGATTGGAAGGATTACACAGGAGAATTGCTTTCGTGCGTGGGCCTATTTTTTCTTCAAACCTGGATACATGAGGCAATTCAAAACCTGAATGTATATCAGAACTAACGGGAACAAGCGTAGCTCCTGCCATATGTGCGAATGCCAAAAAGTTGGCATAAAGCGGCTCCGGCGCAATCAATTCATCGCCTTCATCGAAGATACTCATCATTGTAAAACAAAGCGCTTCTGAACCTCCTGCCATCACCAGGATGTTTTCTGGCGCTACCCTGATATCCATTCTATTATAGTATTTGGCCATCTGAATCCGCAAATCCATTATCCCGGGAGAAGGTGTATATGCTAAAATCTCAGATGTATACTCCGCAATTGCCTTTAAAGCAGCAGGATGCGATGCTATATCAGGTTGTCCAATATTTAGATGGATTACTTTTATACCTCGTTCCTTTGCTTCACTTGCATACTTATCCAGTTTTCTGATGGGACTATCCGGCATAGTACTACCCCTGTGCGAAACCTTTGGCATTTAATTTATATTCAATTATTATTTAATGTATTAACTATTGAAGGAGCAAAATTACACAGAATGATGATTGATTGGGTAAGATTGAAGAAGATTGAGGTTGAGAGTGTGAGTAATTTGTTGGGAGTTTGAGGAGATTGAGGTAGATTGATAGGATTGATAAGGATGGGTCCACTTCAATAGCAACTAATTTCAAAACTTACCAGTTATCGGCTAATGCAAGAGTAGCGACACTTAAGCTCACACCCGGTATTTTAAGAAGTGGAAGTCCGCATGCTTCAAGGGTAGCTCCTGAAGTCAGGACATCATCGACTAATAAAATGTGTTTGTTATTGATTTGACCCGGATTTTTTAACTCAAATCCTTCTGACACATTTCTCAATCGCTCAGTCTTATTCATTTTTGTCTGTGATTCGGTGAATTTCTTTCTTTTCAGAATATTTGGATAAACAGGAATGTTGAGACCCATTGCCAGCCCTCTGGCGTAAATTTCACTTTGATTATAACCTCTGAGATGTTTCTTCTTCGGATGTAATGGTACAGGAACGATGATATCCGGATAATCCATCAGCATCGGCTTCATCTGAGCTGCATGAAACCTTCCCATGGATAAACCAATTTCTTCCTTGCCCTCATACTTCAATGCATGAAGAATTTGCTGAACAATATTATCTGTTTTAAAATATACATGAGAGGAAGCATGCTTGATGGGCAGCCGTCCGGCGATTCTCATGAAGGCTTCATTGCTCCTGAGATCTTCAAAATTACAATATGGCATTTCTACTTCACACCTGACACAAAAAAGACTTCCATCAATAGGATGTTCCTTCCTGCAGGCCAGACAAAGATCCGGGAAGAATAAACCAACCAGGCCCTTAATATATTTTTTGATTACCATAAGATCTTGTCATTGAAGATTTTATATTGTCCGGCTGCAGTGATTCTTAAAAGATTATACCTGGCTAACAGATTAATTATGGTGTTAGAGTCTCTTAGCCTGCCAACAGCATTTTGAGCATTTTCCAATGGAATTAACTCAAAGCAGAATTAAGAAAAGCCAGAATTTGATAATGCTGCTATCGTAAGGTAATTCGTCCAATTATATACGAAATTTATAAAATTCAGCATTGTACTAAAACAAATAAGTGGTTTATTTCTGAATTAATTTCTCATGCACGTGTGAGTTTGACATTTTGGTCATAAAATAGATTCCTGAGGAGGAAATTTTTTTGTATAAAAATTAAAGAAAAAAAGCCCCTGAAAATCTTCAGAGGCTTCATAATAATATCTTTAGAATACTTCTACATCTGAGGCTTCTTTGCAGTAAGATTAACGGCCAGACCCACTTCGTCATAAATTAATTTATCCTGCAACGTTCCAATAGTACCGGAACCATATTTAAGATCCCATTCAGTACGATTAATGGTGAAATCATTCGTTTTTATTCTCATGACATCACCTTCAAAAACGATTTCCGCCGGTATTGTAATACTTTTTGAATTACCCTTGATTGTCAGATCTCCTGTTACATTATGAGTCACACCCGCAGCAGTTGCAGGCTCTACCTTTGAGATAACAAAAGTTGCATTTGGGTGATTAGCCACATCAAAAAAGTCACCACTTTTCAGGTGCTCTTCCAGATCTCCTTTACCAGTATCTGCTGTCAAATCTGAATTAACAAGGGTCGTCATATCCATAGTAAAGCTTCCACTCACTAATTCTCCATCTTCTACACCCAGCTCAGCCTGAGACATATTTACAGTCCCATTGTGCTTACCCGTAGGTTTAGCAGCATTCCAAAAAATCACACCGGTGTCGAGCGAATAAACCACAGAACCTCCGCTTGCAGCTTCACCCGTAGCGTCCTCTGATTCTACATTCTCACCTTCAGGGCCAGATGAACAGGCCATACCTGCTGTTAACATTAAAGCCAACACAAACCATTTTGATTGTTTCATACTTTTGTTTTTTTTTTTGCTTTGTTAAAATAAAACGCCATTAAGCAATAATGGTTTGTCCTATCACAAAATTCATTGGGGAAATACCCTTACATATGTTCTAAAGCCGTCGCCCGAAAGGGCTAATTAAATAAGATACGAATATTTAAAGAATAACGTTTAATTGCCCCTGCTGTGAGATTCACCGGGCATTTCCGGTAGTTCCTGCCGGTTTAGTGTTGTGAACAGATCTTCAAGGCTTTGCATGATCAGGTAATTTTTATTGGATTTCATATTGCTTTGAATCACTTGAAAGCCTGAAAAGATCACGATCGAATCACTGAAGAAATCAGAAATTTTATTCACATAGTCCTGAATGGACTGGCGATGTCTGGGCTCATTAATGATGGTAAAAATATAATCCGGATGATGAATTTCACATGCACCTCTCAAGTCATCGAATGAATTCCCGCTTCCAATATTGACAACACAAAATTGCCTTTCTCTGAACAAATAATGTATAAACAGCAAGCTTAATTCCTGAATTTCCCCTTCAGGAAGATATAGTAACACCTTCTTCTGATCACTGGAGGTATTAACACCCAACTGATCAATAGCCACATATATTTTTTGCTTAATAAGGTTGGCCATAAAATTTTCCTGCGCAACATTGATGGAACCGGTAAACCATAGAACACTTAGTTTATCCAGAAAAGGATAAATCACATCCATCATTGTTCGCTCAAACCCTATCTGATCTATTTTCTGCGTAATTATTTTATGAAATTTCACTTCATCCATCTCTATCATAGAAATGGTGAGTGCATCCAGCTGAGTATCTGATTCATTGGTTCTGTCCGAGACAAATGAGACTTGCAGTGCAATATCTTCATCGGACATCTCTGCAATTTTTGAAATTTTCACTCCAAATCTATTCAGCAGCGCAATGTTCAACAATCTCTTAAGATCTTCATCCAGATAGTACCGGATATTAGTATCCGTTCGCTGTGGATTGATCAAATTGTAGCGCTTTTCCCATATCCGCAGTGTGTGGGCCTTGATGCCCGATAATTTTTCCAAATCTTTTATGGAATAAATAGCCAATATCTGCAGGTTTAATTAGTCAAAATTAATACTAAGCCAATCCGTTATAACATTAGATCTTTGCTTTTTGTTTTTTTTCGGAACCACTTGACAACACAATTACAATATGACTGTTCAATGCTAAGCCTCCCGATCTCCAATTCTAATTCAATTTTAATTCAATTTTAATTCAATTTTGAAGTCAACATAAAATCAATTGTTCTGTTTCGTAACGAGAATACTGTAATCACCCTTTTATGAAGATTGGAATTGTTTGTTACCCCACATATGGAGGAAGCGGAGTTCTCGCAACTGAGCTTGGATTAGGATTGGCCAGAAATGGTCATCAGGTTCATTTCATTACATACAACAGACCTGTTCGTTTATCTTCATTTCAGGAAAATGTATATCTGCATGAGGTGGAGGCAATGGATTATCCTCTCTTTGAATACGCTCCTTATGAAACAGCACTAGCCAGCAAAATTGTAGATGTAGTTTTGTACGAGAAATTAGATTTATTGCATGTTCATTATGCGATTCCTCACGCCTCAGTCGCCTATCTCGCCAAGAAAATCCTGCTGGCACATGGTAAATATATTCCTGTGGTCACGACCCTTCATGGGACTGATATTACACTGGTAGGTCATGACAAATCCTTCTCCCCCGTTGTCACATTCAGCATGAATAAATCGGACGGAATCACAGCAGTTTCTCAATATCTGAAAGACAAAACCAATAGTTTGTTTGACATAGAAAAAGAGATTAGAGTCATTTACAATTTTGTTGATTTCTCCAGATTTCAAAAGAAAAATAAAGACCATTTCAAGATGGCCATTGCGCCGGAAGGTGAAAAGATTCTGGTTCATGTTTCCAATTTTAGAAAGGTAAAAAGAGTGGAAGACGTCATTCAGGTCTTCTATGAAATCCTCAAATCCATTCCCAGCAAACTCTTGTTAATCGGAGATGGTCCTGAGCGAACAAACATGGAGCGATTGGTTCGGAAGCTGAATTTATCTGCTGATGTCCGTTTCCTGGGTAAGCAGGATGCAGTGGAGGAAATTCTGGCTGTGAGTGATTTGTTTCTGATACCTTCAGAAAATGAAAGTTTCGGTTTGGCAGCACTGGAAGCCATGGCTTGTGAAGTTCCTATCATCTCCAGTAATGCAGGAGGTCTTCCTGAGGTGAATGTAAATGGTGTGACCGGATATATCTGCAAAATAGGAGATACCGCAGACATGGCAGCAAAATCCATTTTACTTCTGAGCGATGAGGAAAAACTGTCTGAATTTAAAAACAATGCGCTGGAACACGCCAAGAAATTTGATCTGCAATACATCCTGCCTCAGTATGAGGACTATTACCGGGAAGTCATAGAGCAATCGCGGATACAACAGGTGGGCTGATTAGTTAATCACCACCACTTTAGTGACATGTGTCTGAGGAAATTCCGGATTCTTTGTATAAGTAGCAAATACTAAATACACACCACTGGACACCCGTTGCCCATTGAAATCATTCCCATCCCAAATGGCTTGTCCGCCCAGCGCTCTGCTCTCAAAAACCAACCGGCCTTCCATATCAGTTATTTTGATATTGGCATCCCGCGCAAGTCCTTTTATCGCAATCGGTCCGCTATAATCAGGTCTGACAGGATTCGGATAAGCATATACATCCGATTGAAATCCGGGAGTAGCGCTGAGTGCATCCCCTTTAAATGTCTGAATGCCCTTGTCCGAGGCAATATACACGAGACCATCCTCCGGATTAATATAAATTTCTGTAATGCTATTATCCAGCAAGGGTGAATTGCTTACATTGAAATTGTAAACAGGATCATTACCCGAAGGTGATTGAACAAAAATTCCATTGGTGGTTCCTATCCATTTCCGGTTTGCACCATCCGTCGCAATGGCTCTTATGGTTTCCGTTTCCAGCAAAATAGCACCGAATCCATCCTGCTCCAGACGTCTGTCGGTTCCCTTACATCTCTCAGCATCAAATGGATCTGAGCCGCATTCAAATACCATAATTCCAGCATCTGTACCTACCCAAACACTGCCATCCAGATCAACATGCATACAATTCACAGTGGAATTGGGAAGATTACTGTTGGAGGTCGTAATGTGCCTGTACTTATAACCGGCAGGATTATTGATATCAGCCCCCTCATTGAATACCAGCAAACCATTTTTAAAAACTCTGAACCATTTGTTGTCAAATTGATCCACCACCACATCCAAAAGTTCTATAGTTCCGGGAGAATTAAATCCCTGAAAAGTACCATCAGTCTTATATACTGATATAGGTTGAGCAGCGTCATATTGAGAAATCCATAAATTAGTTTTGCTGTCCCATGCCAAACCCGATACACGAATTCTGTTGGGATCGCCCACACCTTTCTTCAGCGAAGAATTGGTTTCATCGTAAACTATAAAGTCATCAATACTATTCCACTTGACCAATCCTGAGTAATATATTCCTACGAATAAAGTATCAGACTTGGGATGAAATGTAACCCTCAGGACGTCCCTGACATCCCGCATGCTATCGCCAAATTCAGGAACGGTAAACTTATTATATGATTTCCATTCATTATTCTCACGGATCATGAAACCACTTGTTCGAAACAAATTACTGGTATTGGGTGACATCCCTCCCGTTGCAACAGCTAGTTTGTTTCCCTTCGCTTCAATGTCCGTCACATTGTTGGACTGAATTGCATTGTAAGTTAATCGTGTACAGGATTGCAGGTCAGATTCCACTCTTCTGTAATCTCCAAACCCATCTGCCAGCCAAATTCTTCCTGACTGATCCTGAATGGCATCTCTTGGCAGACCTACACAAAAATCAGGAAGATCTGTTCTCTCTGCATCTTCGTTCAGCAAAATCACCTTTGCCGGGCAACCATTGTTGCAAAGCAAACCAACACTTAATGGGTTGGTAGCTGAACTGACAAACTCGATAGAATACCCCGGCAAATTGAAAAACAATTCAAAATCATTTCCGGTAGAAGATCTGTAAATGCTGTTATTAATTACAACATAAATACTCCCATTCCAATATTCTAAATGTGTCGCACTAAATCCTTCAGGCAAACCAGCATCTGCACCCAGATAAGTCCAGCTGTTAAAATCAGAGGGGTTTGCTGTTGCAGCATTCTTTAGCAGATACAATCCATCCTGAGTACCCATAAAATAATCATCTGCAGATTCTGCAAAATCAAAGACCCTCATATTGGTAAATGTCGTAAATCCAAACTCAGGAACTTCCAGATTCATCTGCACCAATCCGAAGCCTGAGGAGAGGTAAACGCTTTGGTTTTTCCCATTTGACAAACGATAAATGGATTTATCCCCAATGATACTCAGGTTATTGCGTATCTGATTGAAATTATAAATTTTGCCTTCTTTGATCACATCAATATTGGCATTTTGATAGGCAATAATGAGACTCTCTGAAGATGCGTTATACTGCACCGAGCTCAGGTCTGCCCCGGAAAGCCCGTCTACTTTAGAAAGTTGATTATACGCTCCATCCTCCTTATTAATAATTAACAGACTTTGATCTGAAGAGTAGTAAATATGTTCGGTAGACTGAGCAACGGAAGGTCCGTACAACAGGGGTAGCAGGATTCCCCAATCTCCAATTTTATTCAGGCCCTGTGCGGATGAAGTATGCGATGCAAATATTCCACTAATTGCGACAAGAACAGGTAGTAAGCTTCGAATCATTTTGTATTGAAGGCTAAATGAGACAATTATTGCTCTCAAACGGTTCAACGATATAAATTGGTATTAGAAAGGTATTCAAAAACACTATCCGGAACATAATACCTTACTGATTTCCCATCTTTTAACAATTTTCTGATCCAGGTAGCTGATATATCCAGTAATGGAGCGTCATAATAATTGAATTTTCCAATGGCATCATAGGGATTGCTTTCTGAATCCGAACGATGATACAAATGAACAGGATAATCTCTCAGGAGAATTTCATAATTCTTCCATTTGTGCAGGCTGCTCAGATTATCAGCGCCCATTATCAGCTCAAATTGATGAAGAGGATACTTTTCTTTAAGATACATCAGGGTATCAATTGTATAAGACGGTTTTGGCAAATTAAACTCCACATCAGATGACCTCAATCGGGGATGATCGCCAATAGCCAGATTGACAAGATGCAGTCTGTCATAATCCCTGGCCAGAGAACTCTCTTTTTTCAAAGGATTATGAGGAGAAACAACCAGCCAAACCTGCTGGAGCTCAGAAAATTCAGCTATATGCTGGGCAATTATCATATGCCCCGTATGTACAGGATTGAAGGAGCCAAAAAATAAACCAATTCTCATAGGAGTATTGTGTATTATCCACCCGGTATCATCACAGGCATGATCAACATAAGTAAATCTTCCTTTTCATTTTGCTCAATCGGAAGGATCAAACTGGCTTTGTTCGGAACGCTCATTTCAATTACTACCTCTTCATCCTGCATTACACTTAGCATCTCGATCAGGAATCTGGCGTTGAATCCGATAGAAAGAGGTTCCCCTTCATAGGAACAATTCAATTGCTCGATGGCTTCATTGGAGAAATCAAGATCCTTTGTAGAAACTGTAAGACTTTGATCGCTGATGCTCAACACGATCTGATTAGTTGTTTTATTGGCAAAAATGATAATCCTTTTTAATGAGCTCAGCAAACTGTCCCTGGAAACCGTCATCTTGTTTGGATTGTGAACAGGAATCACCACATTGTAATCCGGGTAAGATGCTTCAATCAATCTGCAGGAGATCTTTGTATTGTCCCAGCTAAAGAATGCAAAATTTCTGTTGAAAGAAATATCTACCTCCCCATTGTCACTCAATACTCCTTTTAGGAGGCTTAGCGCTTTTTTGGGCAAAATAAATGATGTGGAAAAATTACTTCCGATTCCATTATAAGTATTGCGTACCAGTTTGTGAGCATCCGTAGCCACGAAGACTACTTTATCAAAATCAATCTGCACATACATCCCGGTCATTGCAATCCGCATTTCATCAGAAGACAGTGCAAACAGAGAACTCGATATAGCGTGTGACAAAACAGATTTTGGCAGACTAAATTTATCATCTGTGTCCGCCTCCGGAACTTTAGGGAAATCTTCCGGTTTGTCAAATGCCATTTTATATTTACCCACTGAGGACTCCAGTTCAACCAATTTGTTTTCTTCATCCAAAGTAATAGTTACCGGCTGAGGAGGGAGACCTTTCAAGGTATCCATTAATATTCTGCCCGGAATGGCTGCAGTTCCATCCTCTGTGGATTGCACCTGAACCTGTGTTGTAATGGCAATTTCCATGTTGGTTGCCGTCACAGTCAGGATACCACTTTTGATATCAAATAAAAAATCCTCCAATATGTATACTACTGATCCGGTTCCGATTGCCCCTCCTGCAACATTCAAGGCCTTCAGTAATTCTGATGATGCAACACTAAACTTCATATTCAATTATTTAACACCTATGTTTTATAAGCGCATGCAAAATAGAAAGTTTAAATCATTCTCCTGAAAAGAATTGCAGGGTTTTTTTCAGAAGCAGACAATCATAAGTCCCGGATTGGGTATATGAAATGAAAACAAAATTTACCTTTGCGCACTTTTAGTGCCTGAATTGTCAACCATTTGGATCAACCCGGGGTTATTCATGCGCTTCAACCCAAGCTAAAAAAAAGAGGTACGAAAATTAAAAAGCAGGATTAGAGGATTTTTCATTCCGAACTTTCCTACATTAAATTTGGCACTTTTATGATTAAAGTATCTTTCAAAAAGAAGCCAATTAGCCAAGAGGAACCTGAAAGTTGATACGAGTAGGTTCCCACCTTGTAGAATAAGCCGTAAAAAATGGTTTTGAGTGAAGCGGCCATGACCGGTACTGTGTGAGCATTCAGAGAGTCCAAGCGGATATAGAGATGACCTGTGAGCAATAAGCAGGAACATGAAATGCTAAGGCGAGTTTAGCGGGCATAGCGAAACGAAAACGCATTTTTAGGCTTAGGCTACACAGTGGGCGGACTTTTTGCTTACTTTTTTGACTGCAGAAAAAAGTAAGAGCCCGACCGGCTTGAGGTCAATTAGGAATAGTTAAATTCCAAAAAAATTAATTGGATGACAATATCCATTATTTTGATTTCCGATAAACGAAAAAAAACACAGGTTTTAATTTTTGAGATGACCTAATAAAAAAAGTTGATTCCGACCAATAATGCATAAAAGAAGTAAAGCTCCCGCCATATTTAATAATCTAGTTCCTGCACTTCCAGCGGTTCAGACTATTTCATTAAATAATGGACTTCCCTGCTTTGAGCTCAGAACCGGAACCCAGGATATTCTCAAAATCGATATACAGTTTGGAGCTGGCAGAGCATTTGAACACAAGAAGCAGGTGGCAAGATTTACCTGCAATGCACTGCGTGAAGGAACATCAAAAAGAAATAGCGCCGAAATCGCACGATTCTTTGATTATTATGGCAGCAGTCTGGCAATTTCTGAAAATCTGGACTACTCAGGCTACACGCTTTATTGTCTTAAAAAACACGCTTCTGAATTACTGCCTGTATTCTCAGAGCTATTGATAGATCCTGCATTTGAGCAGAAAGAAATTGACAAGCTCAAAAAAGTCAGTATAGAAAAACTGAAACAGGATATGGGCAAAAATGATTTTGTGGCGTACAGGCATTTTACAGAAGCTTTATTTAGTTCTGATCATCCATACGGTTATAATTCTTATCCGGATACTATTGAAGCTGTGAATCGGGAGGATTTGACAGAACATTATAGCCGATTGTACAATGCTGCAAACGGACTTCTCTTTGTGAGTGGTAAAACCGACGATGCTTTATTAACACTGATAGATGATTGCTTTGGAATCTTACCTGAGGGTATTGCTCAAAGTACAGGACTTCTGAACCCGAAGAGCGTTCCACCCGGAAAGTATTTGTTTGATGGTCCAAACAAACATCAGACAGCAGTGAGAATTGGCAAAAGATTGTTCGACAGGAATCACCCTGATTTTGATGATTTATATGTCCTCAACACCATTTTGGGTGGATATTTTGGATCCAGATTGATGAGTTCGATCAGGGAAGATATGGGATTTACATACAATGTATATTCTTCCATCGATACTATGCGTTTTGATGGTGCATTTCTGATCTCAATGGATACGGATAAAGCCTATCTGAAAGAAGGAATTGATCAGGTGTACGCCGAGCTGAATAAGCTTTGTAAGGAACCGGTAGGAAATGAAGAACTTGAAATGGTAAAAAATTACATGATGGGATATCTGATTTCGGCTTTGGATGGACCATTGAATGCTTCTGAACTAATCAAAGGATTATTAATAGAAGGAAGCACTTTGAGCAGATTTGACGAGTTGGTGAGATCTATAAAAAATATTGATTCTGACCGATTGCTTGAATTGGCAAATACCTATTTGCAGCCGGATGATATGATAGAAATAATAGTTGGCAGTGAGAATTAAAGGATTAGGTCAAAGATAAATCAGTCATTAACATGCTGTGTATGCCTAATTTTAATATTTTTACGCGCTTGTTTACGAATCAGTATAAATAGAACACGTTGTGGGGTTAATGAAATTCTTTAATTTTTTTACGCAAGAGCTGGCCATTGACCTTGGAACTGCTAATACGCTCATCATACAGGATGGTAAAATAGTAATCGATGAACCGTCGATTGTTGCCATTCACAGAAAGACAGGTGACGTCATTGCAATAGGATCCAAGGCTATGCAAATGCATGAAAAAACGCACGAAGAAATAAAAACAGTCCGTCCGCTTAAGGATGGTGTGATAGCCGATTTTCAGGCTGCTGAAGCCTTGATCGAAGGCTTGATAAATATGATCGACAATAAAAAACGATTTTTCACACACATGAAAATGGTCATCTGTATACCTTCCGGTATCACAGAAGTGGAGAAAAGAGCCGTTTTTGACTCTGCAGATCACGTGGATTCAAAAGAAACTTATCTCATCCATGAACCTATGGCAGCAGCTCTGGGAATTGGTCTTGATGTGGAAGAGCCCGTTGGAAATATGATCATTGACATCGGGGGAGGAACTACTGAGATCGCAGTGATTGCGCTTTCAGGCATCGTTTGTGATCAGTCTATCAGAACTGCCGGAGATGAATTCAATGTCGATATCATGAATTTCATGAAGCGCGAACATAATATTCTTATCGGTGAGCGAACTGCCGAACAAGTGAAGATTCATGTGGGTTCTGCTCTGCAGGTCCTTGAAAATCCGCCACCTGATTATGCAGTAAATGGAAGAGACCTGATGACCGGAATTCCGAAACAGATCAAAATCAGTTATCAGGAAATCGCTCTGGCACTCGACAAATCTGTGGCAAAAATCGAGGAAGCAGTTCTGAAAGCACTCGAGGTGACTCCACCGGAGCTATCATCCGATATCTATAAGACAGGCCTTTATCTTACCGGGGGGGGAGCGCTGTTGAGAGGTCTTGACAAAAGAATTGCTCAAAAAACCAAATTGCCGGTTCATGTAGCCGAAGATCCATTGAGAGCTGTTGTAAGGGGTACAGGTATTGCTTTGAAAAACACAGATAAATTCTCTTTTTTAATTGATCGCAAGAGCATCTAATGACTCTTGTTCTGAAACATGCAAAATTTATTACAATTATTCGCCAGGTACGGTTCCTTCATTGTCTTTGTACTCCTGGAAGTAATATGTTTGTACCTGATCGTCAATTATAACAAACAACAAAGGGAAATTTTTCTCAATTCTTCAAATATATTGAGTGGTTGGGCTACTGAGAAAACAGATCAGATTGCCCGTTTCTGGAATTTGTCCCAGATCTCTGACAGTCTTGCTATGGACAATGCCAGACTCAGAACCTTACTGGATAAAGCTACTTTTGAAAATCTCCCGACTACAGATACTATCATCGATACAACCTACACTCAGGAGTATATGTACACTCCAGCAAGAGTGGTAGGTAATTCCATCATTCTATGGGATAATCACCTTACAATTAATAAGGGAAGCAAAGACGGAATCCGCAGAGGTATGGGCTTAATCACTGAAAAGGGAGTGGTGGGAATCGTTTCCAATGTAACAGAAGACTTCGCCCAATGCGTATCCATCCTGAATGGAAAAGTAAGAGTCAGTGCCACACATAAGAAATCCGGGCAGTTTGGAACACTGTTGTGGAGAGGCGAAGATCCGCGTAAAATCACCCTCAAGGATGTTCCCAAATATGCCGAAATTGAAAAAGGGGATAGCATTGTGACTAACAGATTTTCTTCTATTTTTCCTGACGGAATTTCTGTCGGTACCATTGATACCTTCTGGGTGGAAAGAGGCACCAATTTTTACAATATTGAACTTAATCTTACAGAAGATATCAGCAAAATCAGATATGTTTATGTGGTGCATTATCTTTTAAAAAATCAACAACAGGAAGCAGAAGGAGCAGCAATAGATGAATAGAGCATACCTACAGCAAGGTTTACGGTTTTTAATCATCCTGCTTGTGCAGGTATTGATCCTGAAACGTATTAATGTCGGTAGCGGAGATTTCAATTATTTTCATTTGTTCCTGTTTCCGTTATGTTTGTTGCTTCTACCTTATAATATGCCCAAAATTGGGGCAATACTTCTTGGTTTCATTTCGGGACTGATGTTGGATTTGTTTTATGATACTCCCGGCATCAATGCGGCTTGCAGTGTGTTACTTACATTCATTCGTCCGGTCATTCATCTTTGGCTGGAACCCCGGGGCGGATATACCATGAATGCCTCGCCTACCATCCGCTCAATGGGAAACCGGTGGTTTATTTCATACGCCGCTATTGGAATGGGAATATACATCCTGAGCTTTTTCTCCCTCCAGGCATTTAGTTTTGTATTTATACTGTCCATACTTTTAAAATCAATTTTCAGTTTTATACTATCCTTCATCTTGATCCTCATTTATATGTATGTTTTGCAACCTGAGAATTAATTTTGGGGTTAACATTGAGTAAATAAATTGCATGTCTGAAAGATTCGAGTCCCGATACAAGCCTATCATTGTTTTGTTTGTCCTGATCGGATTGCTCATGGTCGGAAAAGCGGCAAATTTGCAACTCTTCGATAATACTTTCAAGGACAGAGGAAATGCAGCGGCTATCGAAAAGGCTATTACTTATCCGGAAAGAGGACTTGTTTACGATCGCAATGGATTGTTATTGGTTTACAATACTCTTGTATATGATTTGATGGTCACATACAACAGCCTGGATCCTTCCATGGATACCTCCAAATTTTGTCAGTTGCTGGATATAGACACCACTTATTTCAGAGAAAATATAGTCAAAGACTGGTCAAGCGGAAGATACTCAAAGAATATTCCATTTGTATTTATGAAAAAAATCGATCCCGAGATCTTTGCCAGATTTCAGGAACATATGCATGAGTTTTCCGGCTTCACAGTACAGCGCCGGAATGCCCGCATATATCCCCATACCAATGCAGCCAGCTTACTGGGATATATCAGAGAAGTAGATCAGGAGCAGATAGACGGAAGTGAGGGGAAATACAGAATGGGGGATTATGTAGGGGCAAGCGGGCTCGAAAAAACTTACGAGCCCGTGATAAAAGGCTCAAAAGGAATTGAATACATTCTCAAAGACAATAAAGGCAGAAGAGTAGGCCCCTACAAAGATGGCACGCTTGATTCACTTCCGGTTTCCGGATTTGACCTGTTCAGCGGCCTGGACCTTGAGCTTCAGACCTATGGAGAGCAGCTCCTGCAAAATAAAATAGGAAGTATCGTTGCACTCGATCCTGCAACCGGAGAAATTTTGTCCATGGTCACGGCGCCATCTTATGATCCAAATTCCCTAACGATTGACCGGTCCAGAGGAGAGGCATATACCCAATTACTTCAGGATTCACTCAAACCTCTGTTTGACAGAGCCCTGATGGCCAGGTATCCACCCGGATCAATTTTTAAAACGGTCCTGTCTCTAATTGCTATGCAGGAAGGGATTTTGGATCCGGACAGATCCATGACCTGCAATGGAGGTTACCATATTGGAAAATACAGATGGGGATGCAGAAGTCACCCAAAACCCCGTGATGTTCCGTCAGCGCTCCAATATTCATGTAATACTTACTATTATCAATTGTTCAGGGATCTGGTCGACAGATATGGGACCAGGAAAGTAAACAGAGGTCTTGATACCCTTCATGATCAATTGAGAATGTTTGGCCTGGGCAATAAACTGGATGTGGACCTTCCGGGAGAAATAAAAGGATATATACCCAACAGCGCACTTTATGATAAAATGTATGGCAAAAATCGCTGGCGATCCACTGCCATTATTTCACTCGGTATCGGCCAGGGAGAATTACAGCTCAATACTCTGCAAATGGCTAATCTTGCCGCTATCATAGCAAATCGGGGATTCTATATTGTTCCCCATGTCATCAATAAGATAAGAGATACTACCGGCCTCGTCCAGCAATTGAAACATGATAAGAGATTTTGTGGCGTTGACCCCATTCATTACGAACCGGTGATCGAGGGGATGAATCGCGTAGTATCCCCAAATTCCGCGGCATTTATAGATGATATTACTATTTGTGGAAAGACAGGAACATCTCAGAACCCCCATGGAGAGGATCACTCCGTTTTTATTGCATTTGCACCACGGGATAATCCTAAAATTGCCATTGCTGTGTATGTTGAAAATTCCGGTTTCGGAGGACGATATGCCGCTCCTATTGCCAGCCTGATGATTGAAAAATATCTCACCCGCACCATCAGACCACAGAGACAGCATATTGAAAAACGCATGCTGGATGCTGATCTGATTGGTAGAAACAAAATAATTGCAGAGCTCCAATGATAGTATCCGCGATCGTCGCCACCGCCCACAATAATGTCATCGGCAAGGACAATCAGATTCCGTGGTATCTGCCTGCTGATCTGAAGTATTTCAAGAAGACCACATTGAATCATCATATCATTATGGGCAGGAATTCATATCATTCCATAGGCCGCCCACTGCCGCATCGTACCAATATCATCATCACGCGCGACCCGTTTTTCATCGCCCAGGATTGCCTGATCGCACACTCTGTGGAAGAAGCATTGCAGATTGCTCAGGACAATGGCGAGACAGAAGCATTCATCATCGGAGGCGGAATCATTTACGATATCAGCCAGCAATACTGGGACAAAATATATCTCACCAAAGTAGACCTGAATGTCGAAGGAGAAGTCTTTTTCCCTGAAATCGACCCATCAGAATGGACTATCATCTCCGAAATCCACCATGAGCCTGATGAAAAAAATGAGCATGCTTATGACTTCATCGTGTTGGAGCGGAATTCTGATAAGCAGGAAGAAGAATAAGAATTTTTGGGTGTGCCCGCGAGGTCATATAAAATTGCAATTTTTGAAGATGCAATTTTATATGACTCGCGGTCGGGCTCTCCGCTTTACTCAGTCGCAGGAACTACTTTTCCGGATATTTCAGAGTGAAGATTATTTACTCTTTATTACAAGCATTCGGCTCCTTCGTGCTCGCTGCGATCCCTCACACTGGGAAGACAGAGTCAGATTTGCCAAATTTCTAAAATTTGGTAAATCTTAAGCTCTTATCTACCACATCCTCCTGAACTCCCCGTACCCACTATTCCGTTTTCAAGTATTCAAAATCAAAATAAGGAATATTGATTGCCACAGAGTGGCAAAATCTTAGTAACCCTGGATGCAATCCAGGGTGAGGAACCATACAACACGGTTTTGGCGTGCATTTTTGCCTAATAGCAAAAATCACCGTGTCCCCAATGCTTTGGTGGATGACAAAACAATTGCCATTGATGTTTCGTCGAACTGACGTTATGCTATCAATCTGAATCAAGTAACACCTCCAATATTATACTGGAATATTGACATTAGAGAAAAATAAATATGTCATTTGCGAAGAATGCTTCAATTGCCGATTTGAATTGTTTGAGCTTTGCGTGAGAAAAAACAAAAACCAAGATTTCAGTTTTCAGATTTCAGTTTTCAGACTTAAATCCTGTATATAAATGATTTATAGATTTATAAAATTTATAATTTAAATCAATGAATAAACATAATATGGAAGAAAGGATGGTGGAGTTTGCTTCGCATGTTATCCAGGTTGCCAGTGAATTACCCCGGACGATAGCGGGAAAATACTTTGTACTCAAATTTCCAGATCCGGAACCTCCGTCGCATTAAACTATGCTGAAGCTTTAAGCGGAGAATCCCGCCGCGATTTTATCCATAAAATAAGGTTATCTTTAAAAGAACTCCGGGAAACGTATATGATTTTGCGCTTAGTGCTTCGTAGCGGTATTTATAAAAATCAAGATACAGTTTCAACTCTGCTGACAGAAACAAATATTCTCATTGCAATTTTGGCTAAAACTATACACACTGCTACCAAAAATCAAACTACTTAACTCACAAACGTTCACACACCCAACCCACACCCGGCTGTTAAAACCTGAAAACTGAAAACTGAAAGTACTGAAATCTGAAATCTCATCCCCTATGAAAACGCACATCAATTCATTATTTGTCCTCATAGCTTTAACGTCCCTAACGTTTAGTACATCCTGTAACAAAAGTGACAATCACTCATGGGAAGGAACAGTGCTGGAATATGGAAGCAATAAACCAGTTGCTAATGCACAGTGTATCTGGTTGAGAAAAGCAGTAGTGGAGTCCTCGGGCCTGTAGGGTCTTCCACCGTTGACTCTGTCACAACCGGAGCTGATGGGAAATTTAAATTTAAATTCATCGATGGTCCGGTAGCGCACTACATCAGAGGGAAAGCAGATTTATACTATGAGACAGAGCTGTCACGCAATGGTAATTCACCTTCAAAAACAAAAAAAGATCTCATCCTCGACCCGCATGCATGGCTGCGGATTCATGTGAAAAGCGACAATCCAGAGAATGTTACAAATAGTATCTTTTTTGAGGATGGAAGTTGTACTCCTGAAGGACATGTTGGAAGTTATATTGATGAATTCTCTGTTTGTCAAAAACGAGGGAATAGAAATCTAACATTTTATTATTCAACCTCTACAAGCACTCATGGAAACAAGAGATTTCCCTTAGAAATAAACCTTCCAGCACATGACACATCTACAGTTTTAATTGAATTTTAGGTAGTACTATTTTTCTAAAAATGTGAATAAATTTCTCTTAAATAATGTGAGACTTAATTATCTAACATTAAACAGCGATGCTCCTAGCAGCTCAGATACTTTAAAGTGCAAGTCAGAGACTTGCAGACGCCACGATTCGGGTCAGAGACCACGAATCGAGCGAAGAAAAAGAGAGGTACGGCTGATTTATTGGCTGTTTCCGATTAAAAATTAAACGGCTGTTAAATCGGCTGTTTCAAATCTAAAACCTGAAACTACTGAAAACTGAAACCTGAAATCTTCATCAGCTCAGACATTTCTCAGTGCAAGTCAGAGACTTGCAGACACCACGATTCGGGTCAGAGACCACGAATCGAACGAAGAAAAAGGAGAGATACGGCTGATTTTATTGGCTGTTTCCGATTAAAAATTAAACGGCTGTTAAATCGGCTGTTCAAAATTTGAAATCTGATCCCCAAAGCTTTGGGGAGAAACCACTGAAATCTGAAATCTCATCTACTTCCATTTTGCCAATCCAAAAATTACTCCTATTTTTCCATGCTAAATATCCTTCGCAATAGCAGTGAGCCGGAAGACGATCATTTCTCCGGTGTAATTCCATTTTGTCTCATACCAGAATTCACTGCTCATGAAAGAAGAACTGCTTCACTACGTTTGGCGTACAAAGAAGTTTGATGCCCGCCAATTAAAAACCACCAGAGGAGAACCTATACAAATCGAGTCCTTCGGCACTTATCATCAGAATGCCGGACCGGATTTTGAATATGGCAGAGTCCGTATTGCAGATGAGCTTTGGATAGGTCATATCGAAATGCATCTCAGTTCCAGTGACTGGTACAAGCACCGCCATGACAGCGATCCTGCTTACAACAATGTAATTCTTCATGTAGTTTGGGAGCACGATATAGACGTGCAAAGGTCCGATGGCACCACTATCCCTACACTCATTCTCAAGCCGCATACACCGGCAATATTGACTGCCAATTACCAATATCTTCAGGCATCCGAGACCTGGGTTCCCTGCCAAAAAATGCTCTTTAGCATTAGTGAAATTCAAAAAATTGGCTGGCTGGAATCCCTTGCTATCGAACGTATGATTTACAGACATCAGCAGTTCGAAGCAAAAATGAATGTCAATGTATCAGATGTAGAAAGTACTTTTTATCAGGCCATCGCCCGTGGATTTGGTATGAAAGTCAATGCTGATGCATTCGAGCAATTGACCCAGATAGTTCCCTACGACCTGATCCGGAAATATGCAGAAAATCTTATTTCATTAGAAGCACTCCTCTTTGGTCAGGCAGGTCTTCTACCTCCCAAAAAGAGCAGTGATGAATTTGTCAAAAAACTCCAGACAGAATACACATTCCTTAAAAGTAAGCACCAATTACAATCAATGTCCATCGCACACTGGAAATTTTCCAGAATGCGACCCGCCAACTTTCCTACACTTCGAATTGCCCAAATGGCGGCATTGTATCACAATGTTTCCAGACCTTTTTCTGCCCTCAGTGAATGTCGCACGCTGAAAGAAATGACTAAAATCCTGGAAGTACAATCCTCTGAATATTGGAATACTCATTACCATTTTGACATGAAAGCTCCGGGCAGTAAACGCAGTATAGGTAAAACTGCCATTCACCTTTTGCTTATCAACAGCATCCTGCCATTTTTTATTTATTATGGACACATTCGTCACATTGAGGATTTGAAAGAGAAAGCCCTGGGCATTCTGGAAGAAATCCCTGCAGAAGAAAATCAACTGATCCGTGAATGGAAGTCAGTAGGTATCGAGCCGGGGAATGCATTGGATTCGCAGGCTTTGATTCAGCTCAAGAAATTCTACTGTGATTCCCGTCGTTGTCTGCAATGTGCATGGGGGAGTCAGATCATGAATAAGTGATGTCTTTCTGCGCCTTCGGCTGGAAAGGTGATGTCTTTTCATGGAACAAGCCATGAAAAGGTGATGTCTCCGAAATAAATTGGCTGCTTAGCAGCCCAATTTATTTCGGAGGTGATGGCTGACGCGAAAAACAGAAGGCAGCTTATTCCCGCCTGTTCCCTTGCGGATTGCAGATTTTTTCCGGCTGTTCCTAAACCCACACCATGCACTCACAATTCATCCCGTGAGCTGTGCGAACCACATCCCGCAGCCGCTGCAAAGCAAGCGGTTGCACACACGGAGCGAACGCAGTGAAGCTCCACACACTATCTCTACTCGTATCCTGCAGCGCAGCCTAACTCAACCCGGCTGTTCATCTAGCTCGAAGCTCTTGGCTCGAAGCTTCTTCTCCCGGCTGTTCAACCAGCAACTAGCAACCAGCAACAACAGTTCAAACTTTGTTGAGTACTACCTGATCAATTTGTTCCGCCAATTCCGGCAAATGCACCCGAAATGCCGTATCAAATGCAAAATAATGGTGCATCACTAAAGGAATGAGATCCAGATGCTTGTATCCGTACATTTTCTTGATATCATCTTCAGCAAATCCCGAAATTTGCTCTAATAGGGGTCGAATCTCGTCAGAAGCTTTTGGCCAATTCCATTTAGCGTTTTTTTGCATCCAGGCCGCTGAAATTTCATACCAGGCCGGATTGAAATAAAGCGTCGGCTCCTGAAATGCAGCACTCAGCATATCTACAGAAAATACAAATACCCCATCTTCATGATTGACTTCAGAAGCATGTGGATAGGGATGCTCAGGACTGGGGAATAATTTTTTATAAAAAACATAGCGGTCATATGGCTCCAGTAAAAAATCCTTATGCTTTCTTGTCATATACACAGCATGCCAGGCAATGATAGCATTCAGGTCCTGCGGAGTATCCCCTCCCCCTGCCCACTGAAATATTTTGGAGTTTAGAAATAAGATGACTCTGGTATCAATAAATTTCAGTTCCTCAGGATCTAACTCATTATACAATGGAACATATTTACGGTATAAAGCCTGAATTTTTTTATCAGGTTTTGGAGGAAAGTATTGCCAGAACCACCAGTCAATTTGTGGAGAAAAAACGAATAGAAGTGCGATCATTATTGCCGGAATCGCAACATACCAACTCAACCACACCCAGTCATTCTTAAAAATAATATACGCCAAAATGCCTATTGCGATGAGACAGGGAGATATCAGTATTTTTGAAAATTGCATGAGGCAAAGATAATCAGGATTGTCTGTTTTGTGTAGCTAATAGCCGGCAACATATATCGGAACTTTACTCGTCACGAGGTGATGTCTTGCTGCGCTACGCTGGCAAGGTGATGTTTTTTCAGGGGACAAGCCCTGAAAAAGTGATGTCTTGCTACTTTTTTCGACTGCGCCTCAAAAGTAGCAAGGTGATGTGCATGCGTAGCATGCGGTTGGGTTCAGGGTTTTGGCTGTGGGTTTGTGTGAGTGAAGTGTGCAGGTATAAGAGAAAAACCGACTCAGTACTTAAAACAAATTCAAACCCACCACCCAAACAAACTCAAACTCACCACTCACCGCTCAACCGTGATCTCCGATCACACATCACCTTTTTGTTTTCAAAGCGAAGCTGCAGAAAACAAAAAGACACTTGTGCCGTAGTGAGTGAAACGAACCTCGGTATCACTTTTTGACAACGTAGTTGTTAAAAAACATCACCCCGGCATAGCGAAGCAAAGCCGGGACATCACATCCCTACGAGCCAGCCTCTGCATGACGTATTTGATTTGTACGCTTAAATTATAAGCGTATGTATCAGCAAGTTGACTATATTTTCTTACCTTTGCCCCCCGATTTGAAAATCAATTGAAACCATTCAAATATTCATCCATCCAGTATGCAAATTCAATTAGAAAATAAGGAAGATTTTAATGCACAATTAAGCATTACACTTGAACCAAATGATTATACTCCAGCACTGCAAAAAGAACTTAATAAACTTAAAAATACAGCTCAGATAAAGGGCTTCAGAAAAGGTAAAGTGCCTGCTGCTATGCTGCGTAAAATGTATGGTCAGTCAGTACTACTGGATGTAGTCAATAAAATATTGAAAGATGAAATCGACACTTATCTGAAAAATGAAAAGATAGATGTATTAGGCTATCCTATGCCTTCAGATAATCAGGAAATGTATGATTTCAACTCTGAGAATTTGCAGGCCTACACTTTCAAATTTGATCTTGGAATCCTTCCTGAATTTGACATTAAAGGCGCAGATAAGTCGGCTACTTATGAGCGGTTCAAAGTAATCATTGGAGAAGAAATGATCGATCATGAAATCGAGCAACTACGCAAAAGAGGAGGCAGCCACTTCCACCCCGATACTGTGGAAGCCGGTGACATCATCAAAGTGGAAGCATCCGAACTGGAAGGTGATGATCTGAAAGATGAGGGCGCCAATGCTACTTTTACATTCATGGTGGACAGAGTGACCAATGACGAAACAAAAGTAGCATTTTTAGCAGCATCCAAAGGCGATATCCTTCGTTTCAATATTCATGATCTGGGTGAAAAAGATGAGAAGGGTGTCCGTAAATATTTGCTCCAACTACCGGATGGCGATGACAGAACATTCAATGATATGTTTGAAGGCAAAATCATTCAGTTGACCAGACATAAGAATGCTGAGATGGATCAGGAATTTTTCGACAAAGTTTTTGGTCCGGATGCTGTAACTGATGAAGCCGGATTCCGCAGCAAATTGCAGGAAGCATTAAGCAGCAGATATGAAGGTCGTGAAGATGCTCTCTTATTCAGAGACTTGCAGGAAGGAATTTTGGCAGCAAATGAATTCCCGCTTCCAAATACTTTCCTTAAAAAATGGCTGGCTGAGCAAGATCCGCAGTCAAGATCCCTGTCAAATGAAGAAGCATTTGAATCTTACAAAAGAGGTATACGCTGGACAGTATTGAGAGAGCGTATTGCATTGGCTCATAATATCGAAGTCGGACAGGAAGATATCAGAAATCTTGTAGAGGATAAAATTGTCGGATACATGGGAGGCCAAAGCATTGATGATGCATTTGTCACTCAAACTGCCAACAAATTGATGAGCGACGAAAAATTTGTGCGCGAGCAATTTGATGAAATCATGACTGATAAAGTATTTCTTGCGATCAAAGATGCTGTGACGATTGTAGACAAACCCATCCAGGAAGCAGCTTTCCTTGCAACTTTGGAAGATGCCAGACAAAAAACCAAAGCACAGGAAGAATTGGAAGATCCTGAAATGGCAGAAGTGAATTCAGGTATTGAAGATGCTGAATTAGAAGATTAAAATTTTATCGACTAAGAATCGTAGTGAAAACTTATTGAGATTATATTAACCCCGAAGCCGGTTAAATTTAAATTACCCGGGGTAAGACCCGAAAATGCAATCCAATAAGTTGTTTTGGCGCCATTTTTACCAAAGGATGCAAAAATGATGACAAAAACAAGGCCCTTGCGCTGGACTCACCCGGATTAATCCTAAACGATTCATGTTTGGTCGATTCATACAGGTTCATTGTCCAGCTTTGTTCAGGCAATGAAAACAATTTGCCTTAGATTTGAATTATCCTTTTTGCGTTTATATTTGACGCATTATAATTAAACATGCAATCATGAATCCACAAGATGAATTTAAAAAATATGCTGTAGGCCATATGGGCATGAACAGCATGCACCTCGAGAAATATATGGAGCATGTAAATGTCCCGAATATTCAGGGCTTTACTCCTACTGTTATTGAAGAGCGTTCACTGAATATCGTAGGTATGGACGTTTTCTCCAGATTAATGATGGACCGCATCATTTTCATGGGAGTACCCGTCAATGATTATGTGGCCAATGTGATCCAGGCTCAGCTTTTGTTTTTGGAATCTTCAGATCCTAAAAGAGATGTCCAAATGTTTATCAACAGCCCGGGTGGATCTGTAATTGCAGGATTGGGCATCTATGACACTATGCAATATATCGCTCCGGACGTTGCGACTATCTGTACAGGTTTGGCGGCTTCTATGGGAGCAGTATTACTTGCAGCCGGTACTCATGGTAAAAGAACAGCCCTCCCTCACGCTCGTGTCATGATTCACCAACCGCTGGGTGGAATGCAGGGCCAGGTGACTGATATGGAAATTTCATACAAACTCATCAAGTCCATGCAAAAAGAGCTGTACGATATTTTGGTTCAGCATACCGGCCAGGATTATGATACAATAGAAAAAGATTGTGACAGAGACAACTGGATGACAAGTATCGAAGCTAAGAACTACGGTCTTGTTGATGAAGTTTTGGAGAGAAAAAAAGCATAACAAGCTTTCAATAAATTATTCCACTATAAGGCATCTGTACTTCGGAATGGATGCCTTTTTTCGTATATTATGCTAATCTAATGCCCCTAAAACAAGGGGCTTGACAGTAAAAACACATGTTATTCTGCCCATTTGCTCAAATTGAACTAAATTTGCACACTTAAGTAAAGATAATGAATCAACAAAACAACGGAGTTAGTTGCTCCTTTTGTGGCCGTAATAAAAAAGATACCCTCATGCTCATCGGTGGCTTGAATGGTCATATCTGTGAGAATTGCGTCGAACAGGCATATGAAATCATCCATGAGGAGCTTTTCGACAAAGAGGATTCTAAAGATCCCAACTTCAAACTTCCCGAAAACTTCACCCCTAAAGGAATCAAGAAATTCCTGGATGAATATGTCATCGGCCAGGATGATGCTAAAAAAGTCATTGCTGTAGCGGTGTACAATCATTATAAAAGGCTGAATGCTCCTTCACAGACCGATGTGGAAATTGAAAAATCTAATGTTGTCCTTGCAGGAAATACCGGCACCGGAAAGACTCTTGTAGCAAAATGTATTGCCCGCTTATTGAATGTGCCATTTGCAATAGTAGATGCAACTGTATTCACAGAAGCCGGTTATGTAGGCGAGGATGTAGAAAGCATTTTGACCAGATTGCTGCAAGTCTGTGATTATGATGTAGCTAAGGCTGAGAAAGGAATTGTTTACATTGATGAGATAGACAAAATCGCCAGAAAAAGTGACAATCCGTCAATTACCAGGGATGTGTCCGGTGAAGGAGTTCAACAAGCGTTGCTGAAAATGCTGGAAGGAACCGATGTCAATGTTCCTCCTCATGGAGGCCGTAAGCATCCCGAACAAAAATTGATCAAAGTCAATACCACAAACATCCTGTTTATCTGCGGAGGGGCTTTCGATGGATTGGAAAAAATCATAGCCAGAAGACTCAATACGCAGGTAATCGGTTATAATTCCGGTACTCATGCCAAGATTGAGGACAAAAACATGTTGAAATACCTGATTCACTCAGATCTGAAATCATTCGGTCTGATCCCCGAATTATTGGGACGTCTCCCAGTCATCACTCACATGGAACCGCTGGATTTGAAAACATTGGAAAGAATCCTGGTCGAACCTAAAAATGCTGTTATCAAGCAATTCAAGCGTTTGTTTGAACTGGAGGGAGTGGAATTAAAATATACTGCCGGAGCTTTGTCCTATATCGCAGAAAAAGCCCTGGACTACAAACTGGGAGCGAGAGGCTTAAGATCTATTTGCGAAGCTGTTCTCAATGATGCAATGTATGAAATGCCTTCAGACAAATCCATCAAAGTTCTGGAGCTCGACAAAAGGTACGTCAAAGAAAAACTGGAAAAATCAAATCTCAGCTTTCTCAAAGTAGCCTGATCTGCTCATGAGGTATTTCGCCCGACTGGCATACAGAGGAACGCGATATTTTGGCTGGCAGCGTCAGCCCAATCAGATTTCAGTCCAGGAAAAAGTTGAAGATACCCTTCAAATATTGCTCCGTCAACAAGTCGAAGTGACCGGCTGTGGTCGCACAGATGCAGGTGTTCATGCATCAGATTATGTATTGCACTTTGATTTTGATGCTGAATTGCCTGATCAGTTCCTGAGAAGACTGAATAGCCTTTTACCTCCTGATATAGTCTTCTACTCTGTAAAGCCAGTTCATGCAGAAGCCCATGCCAGATTTGATGCTGTTTCCCGCTCTTACGAATATCATATTTCAGGAATAAAAGATCCCTTCAGAGAAGATACTGTCTGGATGTATCGATTTTTTGACAAATTGGACCTTGATAAACTACAGGAGTCAGCTTCCCTATTACTTAATTATGATGAGTTTTTTCCTTTTTGCAAATCGAATACAGATGTGCAAACTATGAAGTGTCAACTTTCCAGATCCGAATGGAAAATCA
The DNA here is from genome assembly GCA_022841345.1 of Saprospiraceae bacterium. Classification (GTDB taxonomy): domain Bacteria; phylum Bacteroidota; class Bacteroidia; order Chitinophagales; family Saprospiraceae; genus SLDF01. The sequence continues at coordinate 79,080 of JALHRR010000006.1, read as the reverse complement.
CTCCTGATACCAGATCTGCTGTTTATCTTATCACCTCCGATCGCTTTCTGCGCGGGATGATCAGATTGATTGTTGGAATGAGTATCTCGGTTGCATCTGGAAAAATTTCGATGGAACAGGTAAAGCAAGCGATGGACAATCAGTCCCGGTTAATAGAGGCAGTGAGTGTCCCCCCACAAGGTTTATTTCTTAAAGACATTCGATTTTCTTACTTTTAAGCATGAACAATAGTGGATAACGCTGACTTTCATGTTCAGAACTGAATAAAAACGAATACATGCAGGAAGAGCAACCACAGGAAAATATAAAATCAGACTCCGGCAATAAACTTGACTCCAAAGGATTTCTCAGAGATGGATTGGAATATCTGAAACATTTGGTAAGTCTGGATGAAGACAAGGCAGATCCGCTGCAAACCATCAAAGAAATCGAGAGAGGAGTTGTTTTTAGAGGCACCAATGTGTGGATTCTTATCTTTTCTATATTGATAGCTTCCCTGGGCTTGAATATTAATTCAGCTGCGGTGGTGATTGGAGCGATGTTGATTTCTCCACTATTAGGGCCTATAATGGGTGTTGGTATGGGAGTGGGTATTAATAGCCTGGAATTAATCAAGAAATCATTGATCAATCTGGCTACGATGATGATTATTTCAATCATAATTTCTGCCATTTATTTTGCTTTGACTCCCTTGCCGGATGCGCAATCGGAATTACTGGCAAGGACCAGACCTACTATATTTGATGTGGCCATTGCCTTCTTTGGTGGCCTGGCCGGAATCGTTGCAGGCTCGCGATCGGAAAAAAGTAATGTTATTCCGGGAGTAGCTATAGCAACGGCATTGATGCCTCCACTTTGCACGGCAGGTTATGGATTAGGAACATTGCAATGGAATTTCTTCATTGGAGCATTTTACCTGTTTTTTATTAATAGTGTATTCATTTGTTTAGGTACAGTACTGATTGTCAGATATTTAAAATACCCTCAAAAAGTATTTGTCGATAAAAGAAGGAAGAAAAGAGTACAAGCTTATATCACAATGTTTGTCATCATCACAATGCTTCCATCTATTTACATTGCATATGGAGTGGTGAAAGAAAGTGTTTTTACCAGGAGTGCACAGCAATTTGTAAATGCAAATTTTACTTTTGAAAATACAAGGATTATACATACCTCCTTCAAATTTGAGGATAGAGATTCTTCCAGTATAGACATCACACTTTATGGTGAACCCCTGAGTGAGGAAGTGATTGAATTTCTGCAGTTAAGATTACCGCAATTCGGATTGAATAAAACTAAGCTCATGATCAATCAGGGAGGGTTGGTTGGAAATGATGCATATCTGGCAAAAAATTTCAATGAAACACTCAAAACAGGACTTCTGGAGGAGATATATAACCAAAGAGAAGTACTTATTGATTCACTCACAAAGGAGAAAAACAAACTCCAAAAGGAGATCGTTGACTATAATTTCCTGGGTGAAAATCCTAAAGAGATTTGCGAAGAAATTGGGATTCAATATCCGGGTATAATCAGCTTCTCTTTGGGCAAACAAATTAAAGGTAAAATTAAATCAAATCAGATAGACACCACCGTAACTGCCTTGGTTCAAATCAACAATAAAACCTTTCGAAATAAAGCAACTTTCGAGAAATGGATTAAAGCCCGCCTGAAGAATAAAGATCTTGAAATCATATACTATTAGTTCAGGATTATTTAACTAAAATTTAATCTAACATTATTATTATTAATGCAATATAATATGCAATTATATTATATTTGTCTTTTCATCAGTACCTTTCCGGCAGCAGTATATTAATGCATATTTGGCAGATTAAGTGAATGACAAAATTACTTCAGGTCTCATTTATATTTTTCAATAGAAAACTATGATACTGTTCCCTTTATACAAAAGATATTCCAGGCGATTTATATCGCGTTGGTTGGTATTAGCAATGGAAACTTTGCTGGTCTTTATGCTTTATCCGGTAGCCGTATTGATGCGATACAATTTTCAGCTGGAGGATATCAACCTTACCAATACTCTCGTAAAGTCTGCCATCATTACCTTGCTTTACTTAGTTGCCTTTCTCATTTTTTCATCTTACAGAGGTGTAATCAGACAGACCGGGCTTAAAGATACGAAGTTGATCGCGGTCACTGTGTTACTGGGGGGCAGCTTTGGTTTTCTTACTAACCAGATCAGTTTTATCTGGAGTACGTTGGATGTTCCTAAATTTGCAGCTGGAGCATTATTGATCCACATGCTGCTTTCCGGAGTCTTTATCATTTTGATGCGATTTTTCATAAAGGCAGTATACAATGTATTTGTAGATAAGTATTCCAGAAAACTCACTATTCCGGTTTTGATATATGGGTCTGGTTTCACAGGTGAAATTACCAGACAAAGTCTTGAAAAAGAGCAAAAAAACAGATTCAAACTTATTGCCTTCATTGATGACAACCCCAGCAAACAAGGTAAAAACCTGAACGGTGTCCCAGTAATGTCCATTGATAAAGCCTTTAACCCTGAATTTATTCAAAAATGGGGCATACAGCAAGCAATCATTGCCATCGACCGATTGAGGTCAGAGAAAAAAGAAATATTTATCGAGCGGGCACTGGCACTCGGACTTCAAGCCAGAATCGCACCACCCAGTGAACAGTGGATGCAACATGATCTTTCAATTAAACACATAAAAGCCGTAAATATCGAAGATCTGCTGGGCAGAGCTCCTATCCGGCTCACTAATCCTGAACTAAAATCGGCCATCGCACAAAAGGTAATACTGGTGACCGGCGCTGCCGGATCTATCGGCTCAGAAATTTCGAGACAACTTCTGAAATATGAACCCGCTTGCCTTTTACTGGTAGATCAGGCTGAGAGCGCCCTATATGACCTGCAGATGGAACTGTCTTCGAGTTCAGATCATCTCTTCAAGCAATGTCAATTTATTATCTGCGATATTGGAAATGTCTCAAGAATGAAGGAAATTTTTGAGCAATTCCGCCCGGAACTGGTGTACCACGCTGCTGCTTACAAACATGTCCCTATGATGGAAGCTTTTCCTGAAGAAGCTGCCAGGGTAAATATCCTGGGTACACGCAAATTAGTTGACTTGTCCAGAAAATATAAAGTAAAGAAGTTTGTCCTGGTTTCAACTGATAAAGCGGTGAATCCTACTAATATTATGGGGGCCAGTAAACGTATCGCAGAAATGTATGTGCAGGCACAAAATCAATATTTGGATTGCGAAACGCATTTTATCACAACCAGATTTGGAAATGTATTAGGTTCGAATGGAAGTGTAGTCCCTCTGTTCCGCTCACAAATAGAAAAAGGTGGTCCTGTCACAGTGACCCATCCACAAATAACGAGATATTTTATGACCATCCCGGAGGCTTGTAATCTTGTGCTGGAAGCAGGTAGTATGGGTACAGGTGGTGAAATTTTTATCTTCGATATGGGTAAACCGGTTCGCATTTACGATCTGGCTCTCAAAATGATCCAGCTAATGGGAAAAGATACTGGAAAAGGCATTCAGGTCACATTCACCGGACTCAGACCTGGTGAAAAACTCAATGAAGAATTGTTATCTGATTCGGAAAATGTAAAACCTACTCACCATCCAAAAATCATGATAGCCGTATCAGGCGATGATCTGGAATATGATCAATTTTTATTAAATCTTGATCAGTTGGATAGTTTTGTAAAGAATAATGACAGATTGAATCTGGTCAGAGCCATGAAGTATATACTTCCACAGTATGTATCGAATAATTCTATGTACTCGACTTTGGATTTGCCACGAAATTAAAAGGCCTTAATTTAAGGATTCTATAGCTTGCTGATAGTTCAGGATTGCATCGCTTCTCTGGAAGGCATATCAGAAAGAACGATTTGCTTCACAGCTTTGATCGGAATAGATATACACTTCTTTTCCATGTAGAGGAGAATTGAATCCACCACTTCTCTCGTTTTAGGGTCCATAGATTCAAGATCTTTTCTGAATACTTCCTCTACAGCCTTTTGACGGATCGCTTTGATTTCTGCAGGAACTTCACTCATTGCCCTTTCTATCAGACGTTCGTGAAACAATTGTTTGAAGGAAGCAATATGTCTCTGTATAATTTGCCTGGCCTTTCCGATTTCTTCCCTTCTGAATCCCAGATTTTGATCAGCAATCTGCCGAAGGTGCTCTACGTCTACATAATCAACTAACTCTGCTTGCTGTACCTCTGAACTTACATTGGCAGGAACAGAAAGGTCAATTACCAGACGATCGTGTGTTTCTCTGCCGGACAATTGATCAAAAAGGTCTTTTGTCAACAAGGGTTGCAAAGATCCTGTGCAAATAAATACCACATCGAATCCACCCTCATGCGTTAACAAATCTGTCAATGATTTCGCCTCCCTTTCAAATTTTTGAGCAATGGCCTGAGCTTTGGAAGGCGTTCTGTTAAATACTTCTATATGATGGTATCCATGTTTGACAAGGAATTTAGAAACCAAAAGATTGGTCTGTCCTCCTCCTATCAGTAATATCCTTGCATCTCTGGAAGGCTGTTTTTTCAATAGTTCCTGAACAGACAAAGAAACTACTGATACAGGTTTGTTTCCGATACCGGTATTAGTATAAACATCCTTAGCTGCCTGAACAGTAAGCTTCATTAACAATCTAAGGTTATCTCCGCTCAAATTCCATGCTTTGGCCTGATCATAAGATTCCCTGATCTGCCTGAAAATTTCTCTTTCGCCAACGATCATGGAATCCAGCGATGAGGCTACCTCCAATAAATGATTGATTGCTTCCTGCCCTTCAAAATACTGTGCCAATAGGGCGTCCTTTTCAAGGGAAGTATTCGGAATGGATGGATTCACAAGTTGTAAAAATTTGGCAGCATCAAATGCCGGAGAATCATCGGGGATATAAAAAAGATACATTACCCTGTTGCAGGTGCTCAGATACATTAATTCATCTATTCCCATCAGCTGCTTGATGGCAGACATGCGTTCTTTGAGATCCCCGGAAGAATCTGCCTGAATCATGAATCTGGAAATATCCCGGAGATTGTGATGTCGGTGAGTAAATGTTAAAATCCTGAAACCTCTGTACATACTTTATTTTGAATCTTAAATACCGCACAAAAATAAGGTCAGTAAATGCTTCATCTGTCATTGGAATGTCAACAACCATGACAGTTCCTTCTTTATACAAATTCTAATTAAGGTCTATAAGATTGTTCCGGAATAGTAACACTTTTTCAGAATCAATAAATAAGACTAAAGAATAAGGCAGCTATTTAACCCCAAATATGAATAAGTAAGTACCTTTCGCTTCAGATTTTTACAACTAGGTATGGATGAGATAGATTCCGAAGATGATCTGAGCGATATACCCGAATCCGCAACTCAGAAATGGATGCGCAGACTGCAAAGATTTTATTTCATTGCACTTTTGTCGGCATTGTGCATTTGGATTTATGAGTTTGGTTTCAGGGATGAAGAGCGGGCATTAGGCACTACATCTTTGCTGATGACTGGTTTATTGATCTCTACAGCCATCATCCAATCCTGTATCACTTTTATAAGAGTCAGAAAAAAATGGTTAGTAACTGAGAATATCTTTTTTCTGGGAATCATAATTATTTCCTTTTTGATAGTGTATGCCAGAATTTCTTCAGGACTGGATCCTTATGGTCCTGAGTGGTTGAATGTGCTGGCCAAACCAAATGTGACACATATTTTATTATTGATAATCCTGGTTCTTGAGATATCGCGTGTGAGCGCAGGTATTTCAAAATTCAAATTAGGTCCTGCAAAAATCCTGGCGCTCAGTTTTCTTACTTTAATAAGCATAGGGACGGGACTTTTAATGCTGCCCAATGCCTCCAACGGCGGAATAAGTCTGGTTGATGCTATATTTACAGCTACAAGTGCTGTGTGTGTAACCGGCCTCACAGTACTTGACACCGGGACTACATTCACTTCAGCCGGTCAAAATATACTTATTATTTTGTTTCAGCTTGGGGGTCTTGGAATGATGACTTTTACAAGTTTCTTTAGCTTATTTTTTTATGGAAATGCTTCCTTCTCCGGTAACTTATATATCAAAGAGCTGATCCAGTCAAAACAAATTGGCAATATGCTCAATATATTGCTAAAGATTATTTTCCTCACATTCTTAATTGAAGGTCTTGGGATTGCTGCCATTTTTCTGGTGACGGATGCGTCCGCATTTGCTAACAGGCAGGAACATATTTATTTTTCCGTTTTCCATGGAATTTCCGCTTTTTGTAATGCCGGATTTAGTACCATCCCGACGGGATTTCATGGAGATGAGTATGGAGAAGAGTATGGTTTGCATCTAATTTTAGCTGTGCTCATCATTTGTGGAGGACTGGGTTTTAGTGTGCTGTTCAATTTTTATAACTGGACCAAAAAATGGATTAAAGACCGGATATTATTTATAAAGACAAGAGAAAAAATAAGACATCAGACCTGGCAAATCAATATTAATACAAGAATGATTCTGTTTACCACTGCACTATTACTGGGGTTCGGTACAATATCATTTTTTATTATTGAATATAACAATGCATTTGAAGGCAAGAGTCTGGGGGGTAAAATAGTCAGTGCCTTTTTTGCAGCTGTGACTCCCCGTTCAGGCGGTTTAAATACTATCGATCTAGAGACTCTGGCATTGCCTTCAATCATGCTGACCATGTTATTTATGTGGATCGGAGGATCTCCTGGTTCTATGGCAGGCGGTATTAAGACTACCACATTTATGGTTGCGACACTTAATATGATCAGTCTGTCTAAAGGAAAAGACAGGCTTGAGTTTATGAAAAGAAGAATTTCTGAAGATAGTGTTCGCAGGGCCTTCTCAGTGATTAGCTTAAGTTTGATTTTTATAGGACTTTCCATTTTTGGTTTATCTATCACTGATCCGGACAAAGGCTTGTTAAAAATTGCATTTGAATGTTTTTCAGCATACAGCATAGTGGGATTAAGCCTGGGTGCTACCACAGATTTAAGCGATGCCGGCAAAATAATACTTGTCAGCACTATGTTTATTGGCCGTATTGGTGCATTAACATTTATGGTAGCGGTATTCCGCCGGGTTATTACAACCCATTATCGATACCCATCTGAAGATATTTTGATCAATTAACTATCACAATGAAATTTTGAGAAAAGAGAAAACAGAAAGCATGTATGGTTTTACGAATCAAGCTTCGACTTGGCCATATTTGTTGTATATCTTTTTTTTAAGCCTGCAAATCATCTCATGGGTATATCAAAGGGGTGTTTTAGTGGATGATATCGGCAATGACACCTATTATCTTTTAAGTACCATCATCCATACGGCATTAATTGCATCTATGGCTTTATACTTTTTAAGCAGGTTAAATCAATTCCGGAATCGGCGGGACAGATTGTATTTTACTCTTTTATGGGCCTGGGGTTTAGTGATTGTCATTGCAAGGTGGTGGATTGGGCATGATGTAGATTCTCAGTCAAACCTTCAATTGTTTATCACAACTTCGATGCTACACCTGCATTTACTTATTTTAGGATTGGTTGAGTTCGCCAGATTGAACAAATATCTTTCTTCTTTTAAGTTTGGGCCCGGAAGAATCCTGATTCTGAGTTTTGTAGTATTGATACTTATCGGCACTTTTCTTTTAATACTACCTGCATCCACTGTAGGAGGAATTCACTTTATTGATGCACTTTTCACATCAACGAGTGCTGTCTGTGTTACCGGATTAATTGTGTTGGACACAGCATCTGCTTTCACGCCATTTGGAAAATCAGTAATCATGATTTTGTTTCAAATCGGAGGAATTGGAATGATGACTTTTACCAGCTTTTTTGGCTTCTTTTTCAAGGGAAATTTTTCATACTCCAGCCAGATTTATATTAAGGACTTCGTTAATTCCGACCAGCTCAGTGATCTGTTTCAAGTTATTTTCAAAATACTGTTTTTTACAATATTCATTGAAGCAATTGGGGCTATTATCATTTTTATTTCATTGCCTTCGGAGTTTCTCAATTCAATTGGTGAAAGGTGGTTCTTTTCTGTGTTTCACTCCATTTCGGCTTTTTGCAATGCAGGATTTTCAACACTGGAATATGGTCTTTACGAATTGCCGGTACGATTCAATTATACAATTCAATTAGTCGTGGTCGCTCTTATCATTTTGGGTGGAATAGGATTTACTGTAATGTTACATCTTTATGATGCACTAAAGGTCTACTTGAAAAAAATCAGGAATTTCATAGACAAAAAGGAAAGTAAAAGTCAGTTACCATATAAATTCAATCTCAATACTTTGATTGTTATTCGTACCACTGTAATATTGATCATAATAGGTACTATATTAATGTATATTCTGGAGTACAATTATACATTAACAGAACACAAAGGGATAGGTAAATTTGTTAATGCTTTATTTGAGGCAGTGACCCCCAGGACGGCCGGATTTAATTCTGTGGATCTTAACCAGATGAGTTTTGCTGCCATCATGCTGACGATTCTGCTCATGTGGATCGGTGCATCTCCCGGATCTACAGGAGGAGGAATCAAGACTACGACTTTTGCCCTGGCATTTTTGAATATTCTCAGCCTTGCAAAAGGTAAAGACCGGGTGGAATTTAATAAGAGACATATTCCCGCTCAATCTATCCGCAGGGCTTTTGCAGTGATATCGCTATCTTTGATTTTTATTGGTTTCAGTATTTTTATTTTATCATTTACCGACCCAAAACTTGGCTTTTTGGAATTGTGCTTTGAAGTGTTCTCAGCTTTCAGTACTGTAGGTTTGAGCCTTGGAATTACCGGGTCTTTAAGTGATTCAGGGAAACTGGTAATGGTTGTTATTATGTTTGTTGGGAGAGTAGGTGCCATTACCTTGCTGATTTCAATATTCAGAAAGGCAAAATCACTCCGATATCAATATCCTCAGGAGGATATCTTAATCAGTTAATTTTTTAAAAAATCATATCATGAGATATATAATTGTGGGATTAGGAAATTTTGGAGCATCGCTGGCTATGAAGCTGAGCAATCTGGGTCATGAAGTTATCGGCCTGGATAAGCGCATGGAAAAAGTTGAATCTCTCAAAGATAAAATTACGCAAGCCATTTGTTTGGATACAACAGACCCGGAAGCTGTACGTATCCTGCCTCTGAAAGAAACAGATGCCGTTATTGTGGCGATCGGAGAAGATGAAGGCTCGTCTATCATGTCCACAGCACTAATGAAACAAATGAAAGTCAAAAGGCTTATTGGCCGTGCTGTATCCAAGCTTCAAACTACGGTTCTTGAAGCAATGGGCGTGACCGAAATTGTTTACCCCGAAGAAGAGTCAGCTGACAGACTTGCCAAATCCCTCGATTTGGAAGGTGTCATCGACTCTTTTACCGTCAGTGGATCTCACAATATTGTAGAAGTAAATGTGCCCGACAGGTACATAGGCAAAACAATTGAAGAGGTAGGTTTCAGACAAAAATATCACCTGAATATTCTGACTATTTTGAAAAGTACACAGGATACGAATGCTATTGGAGCAAAACGCTTCATTAAAGAAGTAGTCGGAGTAGTCACACCTGATACCGTATTAAAAGACGGTGATATCCTGGTTATGTATGGCAAAGTCAAGGATATTAAACGACTATTGCATGTGGATTAATTGTAATTATGCAAACCTGAGAGAATTCAAATCATTTGGTCCTCTGATTCTCTAAAGAAATAAAGAAACAAAATAATAAAGAATTCCCGCTATCAGTGCAGATACCGGTATAGTCAATATCCATGCCCACAATAATTGTATAGTCACTCCCCAGCGTACTGCTGACACCCTTTTTGTAATACCGGCACCGATAATACTACCTGTTATAGTATGAGTTGTAGAAACCGGGATTCCAAAATGCTCTGATAAATACAGCGTTGCAGCTCCCGCTGTCTCCGCACTTACGCCTTCAAGAGAAGTTACTTTTGTAATCTTGGTACCCATCGTTTTTACAATTTTCCAACCTCCGCTCATAGTACCCAATCCGATAACTATAAAACTTGTAATCGGAACCCAGGCATAATGATCAACAAAGTAAGAGAATCGGTCAGCAGCTTCCATGTCATTATAGACACTATCTCCTATACTTATATGATAATATATTACAGCGGCTCCAATAATACCCATGACCTTCTGCGCATCATTGGCACCATGTCCAAGACTGAACAAGGCGGAAGATACAAGTTGTAGCTTTCTGAACCATTTATCAGCCCGATGGGGTGTTGTTTTTCTGCATATCCACATAATCCCGACCGTTATAAAATACGCCACAAATAAGCCTATTGTCGGAGCCAAAACTATGAAAAGAAATACCGGAATCACTTTAACATAATTAATTACCTCATTCAAATTCGCGGAAATAGTAATGGCATGCACTAGTGCAGCTCCCATAAATCCCCCAATAAGGGTATGCGATGAGGAAGAAGGAATACCAAGCTTCCAGGTAAACAAGTTCCAGGTAATGGCTGCTATAAGTCCGGCAAGAATTACTTCAAGCGTTATAAATTCCTCATTGACAGACTTTGCAATTGTATTTCCAATTTTGAACTCACCGATCCAATATTTGGAAATAAAATATGCCATGAAATTAAAAAAAGCCGCCCAGAGAACCGCTTGAAAAGGTGTTAAAACCCTTGTAGCAATAATTGTGGCGATCGAGTTGGCTGCATCATGAAATCCATTGATAAAATCAAAGATAAAAGCCAGCACAATGATGATTATCAGCAGCGTTAATCCCATACCAGGAGCGTATTTTTAATTGTGCAGGGAAAGGTGATTATGAGTACTTCACAGTGATAGTCTCCAGAACATTCGCTACATCTTTGCATTTATCAGATGCCGATTCGAGAGCAGAAAGCACTTCCTTGTATTTGATGATATTTTTCACATCTGATTCATTCTCAAACATGTCCTCCACAGCCTTGTCAAAAACATTGTCTGCCTTGCTCTCCAGTTTGCTAATTCTTTTGCAGGCTACTACTACTTGTTTCAAGTTTTTTCCATCCCGAAGATCATGAATAGCGCCACCAATCAACTGGCATGCTTCCAGGTTGATTTCAGTCAATTTGCGAATGGATTTTGTTATTTTCTCCACCTGATACATTTTCATTCTGCTGGCAGCCCCATGCATATAATCTGTAACATCGTCTATTGAAGTGATGAGTGCATAAATATCTTCTCTATCAAATGGCGTAAGAAAATTTCTGCTTAATTCAAGATTTGTGAGATGTGTAATCTCTCCTATCCGCTCTTCTAATTCATCAATTCTTTTGTATAAAGGCTCTCTTTCATTTCTTGGCAAAGAAATTACTTCATTCAATGCTTCAGCCAATAATACAAGCTTAGAGGTAGCCCTTTCAAACAGGGGAAAGAATTTCTTGTCTTTCGGGACTAAGAATTGAAAAATATTATTCAATGAAAATGCCATAGTACCCGTTTTAGAAAAAGCGAGGCAAATTTATCTCACTTTAAAGTAGTAAAATTAAATCCAATATTAAGTTAATGTTAAGTCTTTGTAATTAGCCGTTCCATTTTCATCTCTTTCATTATCAAAACATTATTCATCCATCACTTTCCAACGGCAATTGGGACATACTCCTCCATCTGCAGAAATAAGCATTTCAAAAATTCCCCCTTAGACCAATATTTGCCCGCTAAATACTAATTTAGCGCCCTCAATTAAAAATATCATGTATAGAACTCATCATTGTGGTGCATTAAGGCTCGAAGATGCCGGTAAAGAGGTTACGCTGGCTGGTTGGGTAGACATCAGCAGAAATCTGGGTGGAATGACTTTCATAGATCTGCGGGATCGTTTTGGAATCACCCAGCTTGCTTTCAATATGGAAGAAAATGTCGAACTCTGCACTCAGGCTCGCAAAGTTGGACGTGAATGGGTTTTGCAGGCAACCGGCATTGTTCGCGAAAGAAGCAGCAAAAATGCAAATCGCGCCACTGGTGAAATAGAAATCAGCGTTACTTCGCTCCAAGTGCTCAACAGTTCTAAGGTTCCGCCTTTCACTATTCAGGACGATACGGACGGAGGAGATGATATCCGCATGAAATACAGATATCTGGACCTGAGAAGAAATCCGGTTCAGCAAAATATATTGTTCCGCCACAAGCTGGCGATGGAAACCAGAAAATATCTTTCTGATGCTGAATTTATTGAGGTCGAAACGCCGGTTCTCATCAAAAGTACTCCTGAAGGTGCAAGGGACTTTGTTGTTCCCAGCAGAATCAATGCAGGACAATTCTATGCCCTGCCTCAGTCACCTCAGACATTCAAGCAATTACTGATGGTTTCAGGATTTGACCGGTATTTTCAGATCGTAAAATGCTTCAGAGATGAGGACTTGAGAGCGGACCGTCAGCCGGAATTTACACAGATAGACTGTGAAATGTCATTCGTTCACCAGGAAGATATTCTGAATACCTTTGAAGGATTGACGAGGCATTTGTTCCAAACACTGAAAGGCATTGAACTGTTGGATTTCCCAAGAATGCAATACGACGATGCTGTCAGACTGTATGGTTCGGACAAGCCGGATCTCAGATTCGGAATGGAGTTCAAGGAATTGAATCATCTGGCAAAAGGAAAAGACTTTGCCATCTTTGATCAGGCGGAATTGATTGTTGGTATTTGTGCACAAGGCATTGCTGATCAATTTTCCAATAAAGACCTCAACGAGATGACAGATTGGGTCAAAAGACCCCAGATCGGAGCAGGAGGATTGGTATACGTAAGGTTCAATACAGATGGAAGCATCAAATCCACAATTGGTAAATTCTTCAGCGATGAAGATCTTCAACTATGGGCTTCTGAGTTTGGCGCTAAAGCAGGTGACATTCTCTTCATCATGAGCGGCGAAACGGACAAAGTACGCAAGCAATTGAGTGAATTAAGACTGGAACTCGGCAATAGATTGGGACTGAGAAAATCGGATGAATTCAAACCACTTTGGGTACTCGACTTTCCCCTTCTGGAATGGGATGAGACAACAGAACGATTTTATGCTATGCACCATCCTTTCACTTCTCCTAAAAAAGCAGATATTCCACGAATGCTGAATGGAGATCACGAAACCATGAAATCTCTTCGGGCCGATGCATATGATTTGGTGATCAATGGTGTTGAAATCGGGGGAGGCTCGATCAGGATTCACGACAGAGAATTACAATCCAAAAACTTCAAATTATTAGGGTTTACACCGGAGAAAGCTGAAGATCAGTTTGGATTCCTGATGGGTGCGTTCGAGTATGGCGCACCTCCTCATGGTGGTATCGCCTTTGGATTAGACAGGCTCTGTGCGGTATTGAACGGGCAAAACAGCATCAGGGACTTTATTGCATTTCCTAAAAACAATATGGGCCGGGACACTATGATCGATGCTCCATCTGCAATTGATGATGTACAATTGAATGAACTTAGCATCCAATTGGATATTAAGAAATAGTCATCCATTCAATGCAAAAGGCTTGTTAAGTCTGCTTAGAGTTTAAGTGGACTTTTTAGTCGTATATGGATTAAAATAGAATACTTACTTTTGGTGATGAAAGCTTCAATAGTCAAAACGCCGGTATTTATAGCAGGAGCCGGACCTGCCGGTGCAGCTGCAGCTTTGAAGCTGGATCGTCTGGGCATCTCATGTGTTCTGGCAGATAAATCTGTTTTCCCCCGTGATAAAATCTGCGGTGATGCCATATCGGGCAAAGTCATCGTCAATCTGAAGCGCATCGATCCCGAAATATTAGAATCATTCCATAAACAAACATGGAAAACGCCTGTGTGGGGAATTCGTTTTGTAGCGCCAAATGGCAAAGTAGTAGAAGTACCTTTTTCAGCAAAAAGTGATCCATCAAAAGATATTGCACCCGGATTTGTAGCGAAGCGAATAGATTTTGACAACTTTCTGGTTGATCAGGTTCGCAAATGTAAAAACGTTACATTCCTGGAAGGAGTCGAAATCGATCAGGTAGAGAAAATTGAGAATGGATTCTCAATACGTGACAAATCAGGGAATCACCATTTTGAAACTCCAATGTATCTCGATGCCTGCGGTGCGCATTCTGCATTCGCCAGACATTATGCGGGTCTCACCAAAAGAGATGATCACCATGCAGGTTCACTTCGGGCTTATTATTCTAATGTGGCTGGTTTTCATGAGCACAATTATATAGAACTACAGTTTCTCAATCCTTTAATACCCGGATATTTTTGGGTATTTCCTCTACCCGGAGGCTTTGCAAATGTCGGTGTTGGAATGCGGACAGATTATATCAAAAAGAAGAAAATCAATCTCAACAAAGCAATGGATCAGCTGATTAGAGAGCATCCTGTACTGAAGGACAGATTCAAGGATTCCAAATTGGAAGGAAAAATTCAGGGATTTGGTTTGCCATTAGGATCAAAACCAAGGCCTATCAGCGGAGAAAATTATATGATATTGGGAGATGCAGGGCATTTAATTGATCCGTTAACCGGAGAAGGAATTGGCCATGCTATTTATAGCGGAGTTTATGCAGCTGAACAAACGCAGGTTTGTATAGAGCAGCAAAATTTTTCAGCAGCGTTTATTCGGGATTATGATGTGAGGATTAAGAGAGTCCTTGGAAAAGAAATGGAGCTGAGCTACAAACTGCAAAGAATGATGGCAAGACCCTGGCTTGTTAATTTTCTGGCCGGATTGATTATTTCCAATCGGCGTATTATTGACATTATCTCCAGAATGTATACAGACTTCGAGTTAAGGACCAAGATTGTTCGTCCCGGCTTTTGGCTTAAATTGATTTTGAGAAAAGACGTTTGACTTGTCAGTCATCTCAATCTATCTTTATTCTATCATTTTCTCCTCATTCATCCTGATAAACTTACCTGACGATTCAGTTGGCTGATTGCCTGGAGACAGGTCGAATTGCAATTCGCCCCTAAGTGCGTGTTACCTCAAGCTGTTAACGATTCCACCGACCCACACCTTTACAAGGCAGTTTGGCTGTTCCTCCCAGCTGTTATCTTGCAGCTTGTTGCTTGAGAATTGAAGCTTTTTCCCGGCTGTTAACGATTAAACGTCTCAACCTCTCAACGCTTCAACGAACCACACACCAAACTCTCACCTCAAACACACGCTCACAATCACATTCCTTCAATCTCCGCATTCGCTTTACACGAAAAAACCGGATGAAGCATTCTCCATCCGGTTCATCACCATCTAACGAGTCCATATATCGCTTAGAATAAATTAAACTTCACTCCTACTGACAATGGATGATAATCGTATCTGCTTGTATTCTCGAACAAGCTTGACATATCGTAACGTGCATATACTGAGACCATTTTATAACCGATAGCTGCAGAAGCACCGTAATTAAACTTATTAACTCCATATCTTGCAGTGCGTTTTTCTACCACTGCTTCCCCATCTGCTGAAGTATATTCAAAGTTTTGTTTTGTTCTGAATCTTGCACCTGCAAAACCATTCATCTCTACATAAAAACCATCATTGCCTTTAGGTGCTATTTTCAACCCTAATGTACCGGTCACGTAATGGTTACGCAATTTATTGGAGGTGATCGCACCAGGAGCCTGAACAAAAAGAGGCTCGGTGGTATGAGAAAGGATATTATTGCCGGCTATGTCTGCTTTTTGATATAATAACCCTATACCATAATTCAACCAAATCGGGCTTCTGTTACCTCCTATTCTTGTGTTCATCATGAAATCAATCTGAGTAAATCCACCTTTCCAGAAATCCATTTCCGGATATGTTGTTTCAGCTGCATTTACATCATTCAACATAGTGTGCCAACCCACAGAAAAAGCAATTCCTGTATATGTGCGACGTTTTTTCCTTGGCTTAACTTTCGTATTGATTCTGATTTTTCTTTCATCTCCATCATCATCAACTGATACTCTTGGCTCATTAGGAGCATCCGGTGATTCAGGGGACTCCGGCGCTTCAGGCTCTTCACCTACTCTGGCTGCGACTTCGCTGCGAACCGCTGCTGCCAGCCTGAGTGCTTCAGCTTCAATTTCTTTACTCATAGCTTCAGCCCTCTCAGAAATTCGTTCGCCCATTTCTTCCTCAGTAATTTTACCGGCATCAAAATCTGCTCTGATCTTCTCGATCGCAATCTTTAGCTCCTTTGTTTTTGCTTTGATAATTGCCTGTGATTCTTTGCGAATCATTTTTGCTTCTTCAGCTGTAAGATCGTCATCGTTTTCGATTTCAATTTCAATTCCATCCTCAGAGGTATCTACTTTTACCGTGACTTCTCTGTCTTTTTTAGGCTCCGTTTGTGCCCATCCTGCTCCTGCACTGAATACAATGGCAAGAACAATTATCATACTTATTCGTAACTGTCTCATTTGATTTAATTTGTGGGATTATTAATATAATATTTCTACTTCTTTGATTTTTGACCATTTGCGAACCGGTAATCCGGCAGCCTCGGCGAGCTCGGTCATTTTCTCGCCTGCTTTATCGAATAGTCTCTCTCTCATTGTACGTTCGCGGCCTAATTGATCAGCAGCGTAAATTAATGCGTTGGGATCTACAGAAAATTTAAGAGCTACATCCTTATTTGCAAGGGCATCTGCGATGGCCAATTCTGAGTTGCTTATTGCATTTTGGGATTTAACAAATTGAGGTCCTGTGGTCTCCAGTTTCTGAGTAGGTATGATCAGTTCTATTTCAGCAATCTGGATATCTTCCTTTTGATGTAAAGGGATGTGTTCTGGTATGAAGTTCTTTTGTGGAACTTCTTTTCTATATTTAGATTTATCCTTTCTTTGTGAAACCTGCTTGTGGGAAGGACTTACATCTTCTTTTAGAGCAGGATTATCATCTGTATTATCCGCTTCCAGGGCATATTCTGACGTAGCTTCTTTGAGTGATGTTGACTCTTTAGCATTTTGATCCTGAATATTTTCCTGATCGACAGGTACTATGTTCTCTTCTGCTATTGGCATGTTGCCTGAAGACACTGATTCTTTTTGGAACAACCAAAATCCTCCCACTGTCATTAGTACAGCTATCACCGCTGCTGCTGCCCATCTGATCGTTGTCATGATGATTATACCACGACTTTGAGTTGGCTGCACAACTCCTGAAGCCTGAATTCTGGCCCAAACGTGATCCGGAGGAGTGACTTTTGCGTCTTTCAGCCCGTCTTTGAAAATATCATCTAATCTATTGTTGCTCATAATCCATTTATTTCTACGAGTGAATTCTCTAAATTTTTAATCTTTTGCTGCAGCATATTTCTTGCTCTTAGCAGCTGGGTCTTGGAAGTACTTTCGGTAATTCCGGTCATTTCAGCAATTTCCTGGTGTTTGTAGCCTTCGATTACATACATGTTAAAAACTGTTCTGTAACCATCAGGCAAATCCTGCACCAGTGCCATCAAATCTTCAGTTTCCAGCCTCATATCTGTCTGAAAATCTGAAGCTTTGTCCAGCTTTTCCATCTGATCGGTATAATCTACTACTAGTTTTTTTCCTCTCAGATACATCAGGCATTCCCTTACTACAATCATTCTGATCCATCCTTCGAAGGATCCTTTGAAGCTAAAGCTTTCCAAATTGCTGTAGACTTTGATAAATCCATTTGATAAAGCTTCCTCCGCTTCTTCGTTGCGGTTCAGGTATCTTCTGCACACTGACATCATCTTTGGAGCAAATCGCTCGTAAAGCAGACGTTGTGCCTTTGGATCCTGCCTGAGACACTTCCTTATCAGTGTCTCATCGTCCATTGGTTTATTTAGGGTAAAAAGCATTCAATCGTTTTGTTTTCTGATAATAAGATGCTACACCCTGCATAATGGTTGCATGGGTTTTTAACATTTTTTATTGTAAAGAAGGATTATTTAACGTCAAAATACTTGTGAATTGCAGACTTTATAAATAGAATTCAAGCTGAAGACTCCTATTTATTTATCAGTTAGCACTTTATACTTGGATAAATAGCTAATTTGTTGAGGGGAATGACTGTAAAAACAATGACAGGCTAAATAAAAATTATAGTCGGGAAGTAAATAATAAATCAATATCCGTATACTTCAGTGCAAAGCGATCACTCAAATATCTGTTAGTCAGGCATCCTTTGTATATATAAATGCCCTTCCTCAGACCTGTCAATAAATAAAACAAGTCATTGATGCTTCCGGATTGTCCAGCTTTCAGCAGGATAGGTGTGAGCACATTACTCATTGCCAGCGAAGCAGTACGCGGTACTTTGGAGGCAATATTGGGTACGCAAAAATGGACAACACCGTGCTTAATAAAAGTAGGTTTTTCTAAGTTGGTGACCTGAGAGGTTTCAAAACATCCGCCCTGATCGATACTTACATCTATAATGACTGACCCCTGTTTCATACTCATGACCATTTCCTCTGTAACAATCATTGGCGTCCTGCCTATCTTGGAATGGATAGCACCTATTACCACGTCGGCATCCAGCAACTGGGCTTTCAGATAGTGCAGATTGATGGAAGATGTATATAGTGATTGCCCCAGTCGGGACTTGAGGCGCATCAGTTTGTATATATTATTGTCAAAGATTCTCACTTCTGCTCCCAGTCCCAAAGCTGCTCTGGTAGCAAATTCGCCGACTACTCCGGCCCCCAGAATAACAACCTTTGCATTGGGAACACCGGAAATTCCACCAAGCAAGACACCTTTGCCTTCGTTGGACCGGGCAAGAAGGTCTGCAGCTGTAAGGACAGCACTCAGACCCGCCAATTCACTCATCATCCGTACAAGCGGATAGGAACCATCGTCATCCTGCAAATATTCCATTGCGAGCGCTATGACTTTGCTCTTTTTCAAAGCTGCCAGAAATTCCTGTGTAATCAATGGTAAATGCAATGGGCAAATCAAGACCTGGTCCGGATGTAATTCGCTGATTTCGTCCATCGTGGGCGGAGCCACTTTTATCAGAATATTGGATTTGAATACTTCCTTGCGACTATAGGCTACTTCAGCGCCTGCTTCAGAATATTCATTATCTGAAAAATTGGATCGCTCCCCTGCTGTCGATTCAATGATAACTCTGTGTCCATGACTGACAAGTAGTTGTACAGAATCAGGAGATAATGCAATGCGATTTTCGTAAGGACTCATTTCTTTTGGGATTCCAATGTACAGTTGACCTGATCGTTTTGTAGGGATCATGACCTGTTCCTGAGTCTCAATGGCAGATTGTGCAATGATTTCCGAGAAGCCCGGCTTGCGACCTGAATTTTCCATGTTTTGTGAATAAGCTACAAAAATACAACTTTTCTGGCTGCATCCGCCTCAATAGAGATTTGCATCCTAAGTATATCTTCAGGAAGAATGGATTCTATTAACTCCGGCCACTCAATAATGCACAGATTTTCACTGTATAAATAGTCTTCAATGGGCAGTGCAATGGCCTCCTCCAGAGTATTTAACCGGTATAAATCCATATGGTAAACAACTGGAAACTTTTGATTTGCAGTATGATATTCCTGTACTATTCCATAGGTAGGGCTGCTCACTTCGTCCTGTGTCCCAAGATAATTCATCATAATGGAGGTAAAAGTTGTTTTCCCGCTTCCCATTGGACCTTCAATGGTAAAGATGCGGCCATCTCCTAGCAGCTCGATAATCAAAGGTATTAACATTGACCATTCTTCAGGTTTATTTACAAAATATTCTTTCATAGATAATTTGTTTAATTAATCAGCGGCGAGTGCGTTTTAAAATCTTGCCAGGAATAATTATCTGAGTCCTGAAAGAGATTTTGTTTCAACACAGAATAAAAGAAATCACCTTCAGCAAGAAAGGAGCCAAATCGCCTGACCAGTGGACTTTCCATCTGACAATCAATTAAGCTGTAATTCAGATTTTGAAGCAGGAAAATCAAGTGTGCAAATGCAATTTTGGAAGCGTTGCTTCTCAAATGAAACATGGATTCACCAAAAAACACTTTTCCTATTGCCATGCCATATAAGCCACCTACCAGCTCCTCATCATCCCAAACTTCTACTGAATGTGCCCAATGCATTTTATGTAAACGGATAAATGCATTTTTGAGATCATCTGTAATCCAGGTTCCCCTCTGCCCTGTCCTCCGAACCATTGCACATTGATCTATGACCTGATCAAAAGCTGTATCAAAAGTAACCCGGTATAAATTCTTGCGAAGGAGCGGACGCAGATTCTTTTCTATTACTGCTTCAGGAGGAATGATCACACATCGGGGAATCAGTGAATACCATGAAACAGGATATCCTTCTGAATACCAGGGAAAAATCCCCCAGGCATATGCTGCCAAAAGCCTTTCCGGAATGAGATTTCCACCTGAAATCAATGAGAATTCGCCATCCCTTTCCTTGGCAGGATGCGGAAAAACCCAGGAATGCTTAAAAGGGAAATCTGTTATTCTCATGACTTTCAACAAAAAATGGCCCGAAGGCCATCTTTAATTCTTACTGAAATTACAATTTTATTTATTCTTCAATTACTGCTGAAAGGCCCCTGTCAACCAGAGCTTCTTTGAGAGGTCTTAATTCGGGTTTTGGCCCCACTTTGACATTGGCTTTCCCTTTGTAGTGGATCAGCATGGATAATTGTTCTGCCTGCTCACTTGTATGGTAAAGAACTTCAACAAATGAAGAAATTACCCAATCAAACGTATTCACGTCATCATTATATACAATGATGGAAGCGTGATTGGCAAGATCATAATCCATTACTTCCAGTTCGGCTTCCTGTTCTTTGAAAGGATTAATCGACATTTTTACTAATTTAAATTTGACAAGATCTCTTTGATGGCTGCAAAATTAGGTACTTCTCCAGCATTTTCCAATACTTCTGCGTATTGAATTACTCCATCCTGATCTATTAAGAAGGCGGATCTTTTGGACACACCTCTCATGCCTAACGAAAATAACTCATAAATCGATCCATAGGCAGTGGATACTTCTTTATTAAAGTCAGAAAGTAGTGAAAAATTGTATTCCTGGCTTATTTTATATTGTTTTAATGTCTGAGGAGAGTCTACAGAAATGGCCAGTATTTCTGTATTGAGACCCTGATATTCAGCCAATCCATCCCGAATACTGCACAATTCAGCTGTACATACATTTGTGAATGCAAGAGGGAAAAATAGAATCAAAACATTCTTTCCCTGATAATCTGCCAGGGAGACAAGTTCTTTATCTGTGTTGTATAATGAAAATACTGGAGCCTTTTCGCCGGTTTGTAAAGCCATCTCAGATTAATTTTTGATTGATTATTTGATAATATACATGAAGCCAAAGTAAAATCTAATTTTGGCTTGTCAATCAAACAAACACAAAGCCATGCAGGCTGTTCAAAAAGCTTATGTTAAAATGCATATTGCTGTGGTCCTTTTTGGATTCACAGCCATTTTGGGCGATCTAATTGAATTAAATGCTCTGACTTTAGTTTGGTGGAGGATGTTATTTACGACGATCAGCTTGTTTTTTCTGGCAAAATGGTCCAGAATGATCAAGACCATAGATCGTAAATTGCTTTTGAGGTTACTGATGAATGGGGCGATTATCGCCTTACATTGGCTTTGTTTTTATGCATCCATCAAATTGGCAAACGCATCTGTCGCTTTGGTTTGTCTGGCATCGGGAGCCTTGTTTGCCGCTATTATTGAACCATTACTTTTTAAGACAAAGATCAATAAACTCGAAATAATTTTGGGCCTCTGCGTCATTCCCGGAATGGCTCTGGTCGTGAGTAATTTAGAAGTCAGCATGATTTGGGGCGTCTTTGTGGGAATAGCAGCAGCTTTGCTTTCTGCATTATTTGCAGCCATCAACAAGAAATTTGTAGATAGAGCCCACTCATTTGATATCACATTAATTGAACTGGGTGGGGGCTGGATGTTTCTTACTTTGTTTCTGCCGTTCCTGTTCTATACACAGCCGGACACAGTTTTTTTACCTTCGCTGATGGATTTGATTTATTTAATTGTTCTGGCCTTACTTTGCACCACACTTGCGTTTATATTATCATTGCAGTCATTGAAATATTTAACAGCATTTAATACCACATTGATTGTCAACCTTGAACCGATCTATGGCATTATAATGGCAGTTTTAATCTTGAAAGAACATGAACAATTAAGCCCGGGGTTCTATGTTGGGGTTCTTTTAATTTTTCTAACAGTTTTTTCCTATCCAATATTGAAAAGAAGATTTGCAAAATTTTGAACTATGCTGGAATTTGATCCCGAACTAGAAAAATATTGTGTGAGCCACAGTTCAGACTTAGGTGATGTCCTGGCTGAACTTGAAAGAGAGACACATCTTAAAACTACAATGCCCAGAATGTTGTCCGGTAGCTTGCAGGGAAATTTCCTGAAAATGATAGCTAGCATTATGAATGCAAAATATATTGTAGAGGTGGGCACTTTTACCGGATATTCAGCAATTTGTATGGCTTCAGGAATGAATGGCAGTGGTAAATTAATCAGCCTCGAAGTGGATGATGAATTGAAACATTTTCATGAAAAATACATCCCAAAATCTGGTCTTGATGGCATTATTGATGTAAAATATGGTGATGCTCTGGAAACTTTACCGACTTTAGACGACGGCATAGATCTGGCATTCATTGATGCTGACAAGAAAAATTACAGTAATTATTATGAAATCCTTCTGCCCAAAATGCGCCAGGGTGGATTAATTATTGCAGACAATGTGCTTTGGTCAGGAAAAGTATTAGGAGATGATCAGGATAAAAACACCCTCGCATTAAAGTCATTCAATGATATGGTCCAGGCAGATGAAAGAGTGGAGAATTTTATGCTGTATCTGAGAGATGGATTGATGATGGCCAGGAAAAAATAAATTTATATTTAAAATTATCTGGCTATTTCAAATCACTATATATCACTTTTGCAGACATCTGATTTACAATGATTTAAATAAATATAAATTCCTCCTTCTCTGCACATGTCAAATATAAGTAACACATCTTTTTGGCTGTTCAACCTGAAATCTGATTTCTGAAATCTGAATTCTGAAATCTTCAGGTCCCCACCGTGTAGTTTCTCCCCGAATGGCAACGCTTGGCGTTAAATTAAGCCTAAACATAAATTGCAATTTGCTATCAGATCAGGGCATATTTATATATTACAATTCCTTATTATACTTTTTTGTACAGATTAATTTGTACTTTTTTGTACAATAAACGAACCACTGTGTTAATTTTGCGTTTAAATAAGCAAAAACCGAGAAGGATGAGTGATTCGATGCAGACGCTGGAGGAACATACCCGAAGCGATTATAAATACGGATGGTCCAGTGATTTTGAAACTGAAACTATCCCCAAAGGCCTCAGCGAAGATGTTGTAAGAATCATCTCTGCCAAAAAAAATGAACCAGAATGGCTCCTGGCATGGAGACTGGAAGCATATAAATACTGGCTGACGCTGAAGGAACCCAAATGGCCTAACGTTCACTACCCTGAAATCAATTATCAGGATATTATCTTTTATGCCGCCCCCAAAGCCAAGAAATTGCTCAATAGCCTCGATGAAGTCGATCCCGAGCTTTTGGAGACTTTCAAAAAACTGGGAGTACCTCTGGATGAACAGAAAATTCTCGCAGGTGTAGCAGTGGATGCAGTTATAGACAGTGTTTCAGTTACTACTACTTATAAAGAAACTCTTTCTGAGCTCGGAATTATCTTCTGTAGTTTCAGTGAAGCTGTACAGGAACATCCGGAGCTGATTAAAAAATATCTGGGCTCAGTGGTCCCTCATACAGACAACTATTTTGCAGCATTGAATTCAGCTGTATTCAGCGACGGTTCATTCTGTTATATTCCAAAAGGAGTTCATTGCCCAATGGAGTTATCCACTTACTTCCGTATCAATGCTGCTAATACGGGTCAATTCGAACGCACATTAATTGTTGCTGAAGAAAGCTCACAAGTCAGCTATCTCGAAGGATGTACAGCTCCTATGCGTGATGAAAATCAGCTCCACGCAGCCGTTGTCGAAATCGTGGCAATGGATAATGCTTTTGTAAAATACAGCACGGTACAAAACTGGTACCCCGGTGATAAAAATGGCGTCGGTGGGATTTATAATTTCGTTACCAAACGCGGACTTTGTGCAGGCTACAACTCCAAAATCAGCTGGACTCAGGTGGAAACCGGCTCAGCCATTACCTGGAAATATCCAAGTGTCATCCTAAAAGGAGACAACTCCACCGGAGAATTTTATTCAATTGCTGTGACCAATAATTATCAGCAGGCCGATACCGGAACCAAGATGATTCATCTCGGCAAAAACACAAAGAGCACCATCATTTCAAAAGGAATCTCAGCCGGAAAAAGCCAAAACTCTTACAGAGGCTTGGTTAAAATAGGCCGTAAAGCTGAAAATGCACGTAATTTCTCTCAATGTGACTCACTGCTGATGGGGGACAAATGCGGCGCTCATACATTTCCATACATTGAAGTTGAAAATCAAAGTGCGCAAATCGAACACGAAGCCACCACTTCCAAAATCGGTGAAGATCAAATGTTCTACTGCCTCCAAAGAGGACTCACCGAAGAGGATGCTGTAAACATGATCGTCAATGGCTATTGCAAAGAAGTATTCAATGAGCTTCCTATGGAATTTGCCGTAGAAGCACAAAAACTACTTGCCATCAGTCTGGAAGGAAGTGTCGGCTAATTGTTCTTTTTAAAATTCATCTAATACAAATTATAGTCTGTTCATATGTTAAGTATCAAGAATCTGCATGTTTCCATAGATAATCAATCTATTCTGAATGGAATCAACCTGGAGGTAAAACCGGGAGAAGTACATGCAATCATGGGCCCAAACGGCTCAGGTAAGAGTACGCTTGCAAATGTTATTGCAGGAAGAGAAGAATATGAAATCACTGCAGGTACCATGACCTACAAAGGCGAAGATCTCAGTGCAATGGATATCAATGAAAGAGCTCTGGAAGGTATTTTCCTCAGCTTTCAGTATCCTGTCGAAATCCCCGGGGTGTCTACTTCCAATTTCATGAAGCATATCATCAATGCCGGGAGAAAACATAAAGGTCTCGAAGAATTGGATGCCATGCAAATGCTCAAGTTCCTTCGAGAAAAAGTAAAGTCAGTCGGAATGGACGAAAGCATGCTAAAACGCTCACTCAATGAAGGATTTTCCGGAGGAGAGAAAAAGCGCAACGAAGTGCTGCAAATGGCAGTTCTGGAACCATCACTTGCTATTCTGGATGAAACAGATTCAGGCCTTGATATTGATGCACTTAAAACGGTAGCTGATGGAGTCAATCAACTCCGAAATCTGGAAAGATCATTCATCGTGGTCACACATTATCAGAGATTACTCAATTATATAGTACCTGACTTCGTGCATGTATTGTATAAAGGCCGAATTGTGAAAACCGGCGATCGTCACCTTGCAGTGGAACTGGAAGCAAAAGGATATGACTGGATTAAGGAAGAAGCTGATGGTGTCTCCGCCTAAGAGCATCATTATCATTTGAACAAATAGAAATCTGACTATCAATATGTCTACTCAATTAATAGATAAAGACCTCGAACTGAAACAAAGGTGGAACATACTGTTCAACTCCTTTGAGCAAAGTCTGAATGGTCACAAATTCACTCCCATGCATGGGATGCGACAGTCCTCCATGAAAATTATGGAAGAAATGTCATTTCCAACTTTAAGAGATGAAGACTGGAAATACACAGCTGTCGCCAGAATATTGAACAATAAATATGTCTTGCCATCCAGAGAAAATAGTCTTGCGGCTGATTTAGTTCCACATTTTGGAAGCAATCTGGATACTTACAAACTGGTATTTTACAATGGCTATTTCCGGAAGGATTTGTCTTCTGATTTGCCATTAATATCAGGACTTACAGTTTGTACATTTGATGAGGCAATGAATGATGCCATTTCCAGAGATCTCATTGATAAACACCACCATCAGTGGGTAGGCCGTCAAGATCAGATTTTCCTGCATTTAAGTACATCCTTCAGCAAGGATAATATTTTTATCTATGTACCATCCGGTGTTCATATGGAAAAACCCATTCACATTGTTCACATGACTTCTGCGACTGATGAAGCATTAATGGTTTCTCCCCAGACCTTGATTATCGCTGAAAGAGGTTCTTCATCACGTTTTATTGAAACTTATGAAACTGTAGGAACGGATGCTACTCAGCCGGTTTTTATAAATGCTTTGACAAGGATTGTGCTGAATGAAAATGCATGTGTAGATCATTTCAAAGTGCAGGATATCAACCCGGATTGCTTCATCATTCATCAATTGGATACTGACCAGAAAAGAGATAGCCGTTTCATGGCATTTACTGCTGATCTGGGTGCGCGAATTGCACGCAATGAAGTGTCAGCGCATTTGAAAGCCTCTAATACTTATACTCAATTGTATGGCATTACAGTCGGAACAAAAGATCAGCATACAGACAATTTAAGCTTCATTGACCATGCTCAGCCAAGATGTGAAAGCAGGGAAATGTACAAAGCTGTCTTGGCAGATCAGTCCCGTGGAGTATTTACCGGTAAAGTAATGGTAAGACCGGATGCTCAAAAAACAAATGCATTTCAACAAAATAATACTTTGCTCATTTCGCCAAAAGCCAGAATGGACACCAAACCTCAGCTGGAAATTTTTGCGGATGATGTAAAATGCAGTCACGGGGCTACTATCGGTCAGCTGGACAAGGAATCGCTTTTCTATCTGATGAGTCGCGGATTGAGCCATAAGGAAGCTGCGTCCTTATTGCAATTTGCGTTCGTGGCAGAAGTATTGGATCATCTTTCATTTCCTGAGTTTGAGCAAGAAATTGCAAAATCTATTCATGATCATTTTAATCAATCAGGTACATTATGATTGAACCGGCAGAAATAGTGAAAAGAGCATTTGATATCAGACAAATCCGTACGGATTTCCCTATACTGAATACCACCATGAATGGAAAGCCACTCGTTTTCCTGGATAGTGCTGCCTCTTCGCAAAAACCGCTGGCTGTAATAGATGCAATGGATGAATATTACAAAACGGGACATGCAAACGTGCATAGGGGTGTATATCAACTAAGCCAAAAAGCAACGGATCAGTTTGAGCAATCACGAAGAACAGTCCAGCATTTTTTAAATGCTGAGCATGATCACGAAATTATATTTGTTAGAGGTACCACAGAAGGAATCAACCTTGTTGCCTCCTCTTATGGTGATAAATTTGTCCGCAAGGGAGATGAAATTATAGTTTCAGGACTGGAACATCACTCCAACATCGTTCCCTGGCTGATGCTTTGTGAAAGAAAAGGAGCTGTTCTGAAAGTCATCCCGGTTCTGGATAATGGAGAACTGGACATGAATGTATATGCTCAATTGCTGAATGAAAAAGTACAGATCGTAGCTGTCAATCATATTTCGAATGCACTCGGGACTATCAATCCTGTCGAAAAAATAATCGGAATGGCCCATGAGCATGGGATTCCGGTTTTGATAGACGGGGCTCAGGCAACTCCTCATATGGAAGTGGATGTACAAGCATTGGACGCTGATTTCTATGTTTTCTCAGGTCACAAAGTCTTTGGTCCTACCGGAATCGGTATTCTGTATGGAAAAGAAAAATGGTTAAATGAAATGCCTCCTTATCAGGGTGGAGGCGAGATGATCTCCCGTGTCAGTTTTGAAAAGACTACTTATAATGAATTGCCATTCAAATTTGAAGCCGGAACGCCTGATATCGCCGGAGTAATAGGATTAGGTGCAGCAATAGAATACTTGCAGGGCATCGATATGGAGGCAGTAAGAGATTATGAGCATCAATTATTGATCTATGCCACAGAGCAATTGTCACAGATTGATGGGATCAGATTTATAGGTACTGCAGCTGAAAAAGCATCGGTTGTATCTTTCCTGATTGATGGCCTGCACCCTTACGATGTTGGTGCTATTTTAGACAAACTCGGAATCGCAGTCAGAACCGGGCACCATTGCGCGCAGCCTTTGATGGATCGTTTCGGAATTCCCGGGACTGTGCGGGCTTCCATGGCATTCTACAATACTTTTGAAGAAATAAATGCACTTGTGAATGGAGTTAAAAAAGCAATTGATTTATTAAAGTAATATGGAAAGTAAACTCAATTTAATGATTGCATCCAATAAGTTCACAACCCCTGAAGGGGGTTATCCAATATTAGCCCCGGATAAAAATCCGGGGTTCAAATACATGAAGTCAACTGTTTTGGCGGGATTATTGCCGCTTTCAGGCAATAATCATGACAAAACAATGCAAAGTACATTAATATCAAATTCGTGAAATTAGCTAAGTAAATGAAACCCGGAATTGATGCCATACAGGATGAGATTATTGAAGAGTTCTCCATGTTTGATGAATGGATGGAGAAGTATGAGTACATCATAGATATGGGCAAATCGCTTCCTGCTATTGCTGCTGAATACAAGGATGAAGACCACGAAATCAAAGGCTGTCAAAGCAAAGTATGGTTACATGCAGCATTGAATGGTGAAAGGGTGGAATTCACTGCTGACAGTGACGCAGTAATTACAAAAGGAATAATCGGCTTACTGGTAAGAGTTTTATCAGGTCAGCCGGCGTCAGAAATTGTAAATGCAAATTTGTATTTCATTGATAAAATCGGCCTGAAAGAACATTTGTCTCCCAATCGCTCCAACGGATTGGCAAGTATGGTGAAGCAAATGAAGATGTATGGATACGTATTTGATGGAAAAATAAAAAGTGAAAATGTCTGAGGAACTATATGATCAGGTAATGGACGCAATTAAAACAGTCTACGATCCGGAAATCCCTGTGAATATCTGGGAACTGGGACTGATATATAGTGTAGATATAGATGAGGAAAATAAAGTTCATGTAAAAATGACCCTGACCTCTCCTGCTTGCCCGGTGGCTGAATCATTGCCGATGGAAGTACAGGAAAAAATCATGCAGGTGGAAGGGATCAGCGATGTGGATTTAAGAGTGGTTTTTAGCCCACCCTGGACAAAGGATAAAATGAGTGAAGAAGCAAGATTCGCATTGGATATGTTTTGATAAATGTTGAACTTGATTATAAATAACTGTTTATGAAGATTAATGCTATCGATGAATACGGCCTCAGAATTCTGATCAGAATCGCCAAATCAGAAGGCGATGAAGGACTGAGTATTTCTCAGATCAGCGATCAGGAAGGATTGTCTATTCCTTACGTTGCGAAAATCACCCGTACCCTCAGGGCTCATAATCTGATCAATAGCACGCGTGGCCATAAGGGTGGTTATGTGCTGGCCAGACCTGCTGACCAAATCAATATCAATGAAGCATTGTCTGCCCTTGGTGGAGCACTTTACGATCCAAGCTTTTGCAGCTCTCACTCCGGCGAACGAAAATTTTGTACCAATTCAATCGACTGCTCTGTGCGTTCATTATGGCGAATGGTGCAAGCTTCCGTTAATCAAATCCTTGAAAGCATCAGCATTGCGGACCTTATGGGAACTGAAAAAAATGCAACACAAAGATTGCAATCCATGTTAGATGAAATCACACAAAATGTGAAGATTGAAGTGTGAGTGGATGGTGTGGGTTGTGAGTGTGGGAAGATTGATAGGATTGAGGTGTTGAGTTTGGGGGTTTTGTGGTGAGTATGGGAAGATTGATGGTGTGAGTGGAGGGTGCTGGGTGAAAGTGTTGGGTAAGATTGATAGGATTGAGGTGTTGAGTTTGGGTGTTTTGTGGTGAGTGTGAGAAGATTGAAAAGATTGAGGCAGATTGAATAGCTGGCTACTTGCTTCTGGCTCTGGCTGAACAGACATGTGGGGTTCAGAGTTGCTAAATAATAAGTTTTGAAATAATCATGAAAAAGCCCGACGAGTGGTTTACCAGTTCGAAAGCAGGTTGTATTTTATTTAAGATTTGTTGTTACACTCTCACTGGGAAAACTAAAGCGGGATTGGAGTCGAATAGTTCCGCCTTTGAGAATAATCCGTAAAAAATGGTTTTGAGTGAAGCGACCAAGACCGGTACTGTGTGAGCCCTCGCCAAAGCCTGGCAGATAAGGAAATGACCTGTGAACAATAAGCAGGAACAAGAAATACCAGGGCGAGTTTAGCGGGCTTAGCGAAACGAAAACGCATTTTTAGGATTAGGCTCAACAGCGGAAATGGTTTTTGTTTACTTTTTGCCATCTCAAAAAGTAAAAGCCTAACCGGCTTGAGGTGAATTAGAAGTAACCAATTCGAATAATTATATTAGAAGATCAAAACCCCCTTTTATGATTTTAAGTAGTATAATTGCCATATAAGTGCAAACTATTTGGATACGATATATCGAAAACTTTGTACCAATTTTATTAAAAATGATGTGTCAAATTGGTACAAAAAGGATAAATAACTTTTTCAAAAGAACCTATTTAGAAATCAATTGATAAAAAATGTCAGAGACTAGCTCCCGCTTCAGCCTAAAAACCTACAAAAAAGTCCTCAAAGAAGAAGGCTGGAGAGGCTTGTTGAGAAAAGCAGGTTGGAAAGTAGCTATCCTTCTATTCCTGTTCTTCCTGATCAAGGGCTTAGTCTGGCTTGCTATCTTCTACGGAGGTGTAGAGCTAGTACGAAACTGGTTTTGATTTTTTTTTATAATTCATAGCCTCATATTCAACACCTCTCCAGACAGCTGATTTACAATATTTTATAAAATTTAAAAAACTAATCTCACTCAAATTCCTGAAATAAATCCCTGCCGTTTGGCTGTTCCAAATCTCCTATATAACACTTTTGCAGAACGTTAATATTCAATGATTTAAAAATTCTAAATTCTGCCTTCTAAATTCTAATTTTCAGGCCCCGCAGTGTTATTTCGTATCGCATGGCAACGCTTAGAGTCGCGGGGACTGAAAACTGACATCTGAAAACTGAAATCTAAAAATCAGGATCAGCGCCCTCGCCGGCACCCATTTCAGCTGAAGACTACTGACCCTGATATCAAACACACTTTCAATACACTACGAAACAAACTTTTTATTCCGTCAGATTCTGTATTCCCCAATACACATAAAATATCTTCAATGACTATTTTCAGTCAGTTTACTTTCACGAAGCTCATTTGCTGTCTCCATTAATCGGACAAACTCAGCCCTGTATCCATCTTTATCTGTTCCTTTTGACCCGCTCGCCAGCTCAATCATAGGTTTATAGTCTTTTTCCAGAAGCGTTGACATGTCCCGCAGAAGCATACCGGCATAAGCAACAGCAACAGAGAATCTGATGTCATCACCTGCTTCAGCGAGTGATATCTGATCATTCTTTACGACTTGTTCCCATTTCCTGCTCTTCAAGCCTTTAGGCTCTTTGTACCTGAACTTGATAGTTGCAAGCTCATTCATAAATTCATTTTTTGAAGCATTGCCTGATTTTTTCTTATACTTCAGAGGATCGACCTGTCCCGGCACTTCTGATCCATGTAGGGCAATCTCATAAATAGCAGTCATCTGATGTCCCATTCCCAATTCACCGGCATCTTTTACATCATTGTTAAAATCCTCTTTGGCAAGCAATCTGTTTTCATAGCCTACCAATCTGTAATGATCCACTAATGCCGGATTAAATTCTAGCTGGAACTTTACATCCTTAGCCAGCGTATGAATTGTGCCTCCAAATTCGCTAACCAGCACTTTTCTCGCTTCCTGCAAATCATCTATGTATGCATGATTCCCATTGCCTTTATTGGCCAGAATTTGCATTTTATCATCTTTATAATTCCCCATTCCATATCCCAAAACAGAAAGAAAGATTCCGCTTTCCCTCTTTTCTTCAATCAGCTTTTCCAAACTCCTATTGTCGCTAATACCCACATTAAAATCACCGTCAGTGGCCAGAATGACTCTGTTATTGCCATTTTCAATGAAATTTTCTTTGGCAATCTCATAAGCAGTTATAATTCCCTGTGCGCCTGCTGTAGAACCGCCTGCTGATAATTCATCCAGACTTTCAATTATTTTCTGCTTATTTGAAACAGGCGTAGAGGGAAGCGCTACCCCGGCATATCCTGCATAGGTCACAATAGCTACCTTATCATCCGGACTTAGTTGATTCAATAACAATTTGAATGAAGTTATAAGCAGTGGAAGTTTGTCGTCACTATCCATACTTCCTGAAACATCAATCAGAAACACAAGATTGGAAGCAGGTAAATCCTTAAAATCAACTTTTTCAGATTGCACACCTATATGCAATAATCGAAGCTCAGGATTCCATGGACAATCAGTGAGCTGAGTGGTGACTGCGAGCACATCCTCGTTTTTAGGGGCAGGATAGTCATACTGGAAATAGTTGAGCATTTCTTCAATTCTCACTGCATCAGGTGGAGGAAGATCTCCGCCATTGATAAAGCGACGGACATTGCTATACGCAGCTCTGTCTACATCCAGGGAAAATGTGGACAAAGGTTCTTCAGAAGCCCGGTAGAAAATATTCTCTCTGATACTACTGTACGATTCATCGTTCAATTCCTGAGAAAACTGTGGAACCATTCCAGGTCTTACCCTTACACCATCAATGTAATAATCGGTAGCATTCGAACGAGCCCCCATTACTGAAACACCTGTTTGGTCTTCTGAAATACCTGTGCTTGACGATGCAATTTTGTTGATATCCTTGAGTGGTAATGAACGAATATCTTCACTGGTAATGGTTCTACCCTGTGTGGTATTATCTTGCTCCATAAGAGGCATCTTATAGGCTACAATCGACACCCCTTCCAATAATACTCCGGCTTTAAGTTTAAAATCGAGCTTTGTTGTTTTCCTGGCTGAAATAAGAACTTTTTCTATGTTTTCAGTTTGATATCCGACATAACTTACTTCCACTATATATTTGCCCGGAGTTAGATTTTGTACCAAATAGTTTCCTTTTTCATCAGTCTGTACCACAGCAACTTGTTCATCATTTCTGAATAATGTTACAGGTGCAAAAATTAAAGGCTCATTGGTTTCAGCATCCCGGACTTTACCTTCCAATCTGCCGAACTCTTCGGTAGTTTGATTTGCTCCCATCAAAAACAATGAGGCAATCAGTACATATTTTGCTAACAGCGTTTTCATACGATTCAATTTTAAATTATAATCAATTTCAACACGCTACATCCTTCGCTTTTAAAAAAGACAGACACAAGGATGACCAGTGAATAATATTCACAAAGCGCTTACCGGCCCTCAAAGTGTCTGATGTATCCGCCCGAATGAAAAAATTCCTAACTCCCTGGATTCACAATTTCGGACAGATGTGGATAATACGACCAGGATGAAAAAAAGGCTGCACCCCTGACAAATATTTCTATGAGAAACATGCCTGAGTCTTTAAATTTTAAGTACACAAATATTACCTACAGCCAATTCTTTACAAATACTATCATTTTTAGCTGGCAATAAGTAATTTATTCTCAGCCAAAACTATTTCATTTCATTGATTTCTGGCTGGCAATAAACACTAATATCAACAGCCAAATCTTATTTATAAAAGTCATTTCTGGCTGGCAATAAAAGTATATATTCGTAGCCAAAACTCAAATATTTTATTAATTTTGGCTGTCAATAAGCATAAGTCATGGAAAATGTGATAGGTAGAGACACAGAAAAAACCATATTAAAAGAAGTTCTGGGCTCCGGATCACCGGAACTGATTGCAGTTTATGGGAGACGCAGAGTAGGAAAGACTTTTCTAATCAGGAATTTTCTGGCCAAAGAAATTGTGTTTGAATACGTGGGAAGCAGAGGTGCCAGATTATCCACCCAACTAAAAAATTTCAACAGAGCACTTGATCTTGCTACAGGGAGCAAAAAAATCTACCGGGTACCCGGTAATTGGCCGGAAGCTTTTGAGCAACTCACATATTTTCTAAGTCCCAAATTACTTCAGTCAAGGTCCGTCATATTCCTGGATGAATTCCCGTGGTTGAACACACACAAATCAGGTTTTTTGGCCGCCTTTGATCATTGGTGGAACTCATGGGGAAATCAGCAAAAAAATCTGGTAGTTGTGATCTGTGGCTCCTCAGCTTCCTGGATGATTCAAAATATAGTAAACAACAAAGCCGGATTGCATAACCGTATTACCAGAAAAATAAGACTACTGCCCTTTAATCTGAAAGAAACAGAACAGTACCTGAAATCACGCAGCATCGGCCTGGACCGATTTCAAATTCTCCAGCTTTACATGATCATGGGCGGTATTCCACATTATCTGAAGGAAGTCCGCAAAGGGGAAAGTGCAGCACAGGCAGTGGAGAGGATTTGTTTTACTAAGGATGGCCTGCTTTCCACTGAATTTAAAAATCTCTATTATTCATTGTTTGATGATCCTACCCGACACATAGCCATTGTAAAAGCATTGGCAGGAAATCAGTCAGGACTGACCCGAAAAGAAATTATAGACAAAATCAAACTGAGTTCAGGTGGAACTGTCACCGGTCTGCTGGACGAATTAACAGAATCCGGTTTTGTGACCATGCAGCCTTCTTACGATCGAAAAACGAAAGATACCTTATTCAAGCTGGCAGATGAGTTTACGCACTTTTACTACAAATATATGGAGCGCAATCGCAGAGCAGGCGAAGGCAGCTGGCAAATAATATCCTCAGGTTCATCCTGGAAGAGCTGGAGCGCGGTGGCATTTGAGCGTATTTGTCTCAAGCATATCCCGCAGATAAAAAAGGCATTGGGCATTTCAGGCATTTACACTGAGGAGGCACAATGGCGATATAGTTCCAAAAAAGAACAGGGAGCGCAGGTGGACCTCGTTTTGGATCGCAAGGATTTCATCATCAATCTTTGTGAAATGAAATTTTCAGAATCAAAATTTGTTCTCGACAAAGCCTATGCCTCTGAACTTGAAAATAAAACTGCGGTATTCAGAAATCAGACAAAAACCAATAAATCCATTTTCATCACCTTCATCACTACATTTGGAATGAGCGACAATGAATATGCCAGAAGACTGGTTCAAAATTCTATTACGATGAATGATCTGTTTGCTTGAATCAGACGAGGATCAAAGGCAGATTTTTTTTAAAATACAAATGGGGAAATTACTGGAGAAATCATTCTGTTATAATAAAAGGAATTCCATTCAGGTTAGATGATAATACTTTCAGAATGACTTTCCATGGAAAATCAAAAACATTTTGATTTAGGATTCCTTTCAATGTTTTGTTATATAATCATTTACAATATAACAACCGGAACTTTTACGTTCAATTCATTAGAAACTGATATTCTCACTTCAGAAAAAATCATTAATGAGCTAGATACAATTCCAACAAAACAAGATTCAACAAAGGTAGAAGTTCCT
The DNA here is from genome assembly GCA_022841345.1 of Saprospiraceae bacterium. Taxonomy (GTDB): domain Bacteria; phylum Bacteroidota; class Bacteroidia; order Chitinophagales; family Saprospiraceae; genus SLDF01. The sequence continues at coordinate 43,626 of JALHRR010000006.1, read as the reverse complement.
TATAGATGGGGCCAACTTGAATTTGATTCTACGAAATATACTCCAAGAATGATCAAAGCGGGAAATCAAATATTTTACAATTTGAACAATCGTTACATTAATGATGGCAGATCAGCTTACGGTCTATTATATTCAAGTTCAGAAGGGCAATTAAAATATCTTACTTATTTATATAAATTTGAAGGAAGGAACAAAAGCCGTCATTTTATATTTGATGTTTACAAAAATAAATGGGTCTATCACAAGTGGAATTTTATTACTTATATAAATGAATATGGAGGGCCAATAAAAAGTGTTGATTCCTTATCAACCAGCCAAATTTTGATTGACCCGGCTAAGATTTTTTTGATTGAAAAAAATTTGAAAAAGGTATCAAATAGGAGCGGATACTTAACAAAAGTCTTCCAAAATAGACAAAATAAATATGCTCAGCCCGGAAAGTTTTTGACCTACACTAAGGACTCTATAATCGCAACTAATTTACTTTATGATTGCTGGTATGACTTCCACATAGATAAAAAAGGGAAAACACATGCATTCGTTTACATCAGAGGAGAATTGATTTACTTGCAACAGAAAAAAGCATCACATAAGTCTAATGTCAATACCTGGAAAGAAATCTTCAGCATCCCCGCCACTGACGAAATTGGACCCTTCACTTCCGTGACCTTCAAAGGCAAACAATATCTATTCACCCAAAATGGCACCATTCTTAAAAACAATGGAAAGACTATGGTAGAAGTCGGTAAACTTCCCGGTGATCTCCGCAATACAAGTGTCGTATGGGATAAAGAAAAAGACAAAATGTGGTATATCACAAAGGAGGAATTTGAGGCGTATAAAGCCGGAGATGCAGAGATTTTATCCCAGTTAAACAAAATCCAACTGACCAGAAAATCTCCAAAATCAATTAAATGAGAATTAAATTCATACTAATAAGCATCATGAGTGTGCTACAACATGAAGCCCTGGTTGCAGCAAGTCTAGATTATGATTTTATTTCAGAACAGGAGGCTTCAACCGGCATCTCAATTGATACAGTTCCTTCAGATTCCAGGGATACATCAGATAAATATATTTTTATTCCATATGGAGGAGAGGAAGCAAATTCCAAATCTCATCTAACCAAGTATACTCCAAGATTAATATTGACAAAAAATAAAATATACTACAATTGGAATAAATCATTTGATTTGAGTATTCGAAAAGATATGTATGGTAGTGTGATAGTACGCTCAGAGGATTCAACTTATATACATAGAATTTCATACTTATATGGTCGCAGCGTGTGGCAAAGAGGTGGGCACTTTCAGTTTGATATATATAAGAATAGTCTTGTTTATCACGCTGGAAATTCGATTACTTACAACCAAATACTTCAAAATGGATATTCTACAGGATCAATAAAAAGCATAGACTATTTACATTCAAAAGTTTTGGATACAGTTACAAAATCAAAACCGGAAAATTTTTCTAGCAGGCATGGTTTCTTATCGCGTGCATTTCAAAATAGACAAAATGGAGATTCATTAAACAACTCCAAAGTCACCTTAACTAATGATTCTATCGGTGCCGAAGCACTTTTAAAAGAATCCTGGTATGACTTCCACATCGATAAAAAAGGCAGAACTCATGCATTCGTTTATCTTAGAGGAGAATTGATTTATTTACAGCAGAAAAAACCTACAAATAATCCGGATGTCAATACCTGGCAAGAAAACTTCAGTATTCCTGCCACAGACGACATAGGCCCGTTCACAACTGTGACCGTCAAAGGCAAACAATATCTGTTCACACAAAATGGTACTATTCTTAAAAATACCGGAAAGACAATGACAGAAGTCGGCAAACTCCCCGGCGACCTCCGCAATACAAGCGTAGTATGGGATAAAGAAAAAGACAAAATGTGGTATATCACAAAGGAAGAATTTGATGCTTATAAGGCCGGAGATTCCGGAATCATCCAGCGGATGAATCCTATCCCTCTTGAGAAACGTTAAACTTTAAACAGCCACACAATATCACCCCGATCCGGCTCATTAACATGGCAGAAATTTATTATTTTCAAAAATTAATAAAAAATTCGTGCTAAAACTCAACCACCAACTATTACTCATTGCTACCCTCTCTTCATTTCTAGTCATTTCTGCCTGCAGAAAATCGGATATCACACCTGAAATTGAATTCCCCTCCCCTTCCACCTACGAATTGAAATCAGTAGAAATCACAGATGGATCCTATCTCCTGAATGCAAATGGGAATCCAGAACAAATTCCTCACGATTCATTTTTTGGTCAGTTTGCTTCCCCGGAATACATGCATGCAGCATTAATAAGCCTGCTTAGAGATTCGCTCCGGTTTGCAACTACCATTCACATTGAGTCGAAAAGCAAACTCTCTCTCAGAGGAATTTCTCTCGGAATTGATGAAGACTCGATCAGATTAAATTATCAATATAGCGGTGACAGCTTGTTCCTGACCTCCGACACTGCAGCACTTGCCTTGGTCGTACATGAAGATAAAATTAACAAGACGCTTCACATGTACATTTGCATGTATCAATACACTTCTAAAGTCAGCAATACACTGACTCCTTCAGCATTATCCATGGTGTATATACCAAAAATTAATTCCAGAGAAAGCCTGCTATCCTATGTCATCGACCATCATAATGTCAAACCTGAAAACTATGTCATGGTGATGTTTGCAGACTACGTATACGAGCTGAAGTAATAAGCAAAATCAAAATATCAAATCATCTAAAATCCAGGTAACAACTTTGGTTGTGCCTTATCATTTAACAATTCATCTCACTCTTTATTCCTGACATATCGAACATTCTTCAGATATTACTAACAAGTAATTTCAATTTGTGTATTTTCCATTATATTTGAAATACTGCCACTTTTAATTACAATTCTGCTGATTAAAATGATATCTTCGTGTACTTTTATTCAAAACAATAAAACATGAAATTCAGCATACTCTCAACTCTGTTAACCTTCTTAGCTCTTATTCTTGCTGCAAGCTGCACAAAAGATGAACCTTCTACTCAAAACACCTTCCCTATTCCGGCCAATTATGAGCTGCAAAAAGTAGATATCTCCGCAAGCAGTTACACGCTGGATAATATGGGAAATCCAGCCGAAATGCCATTGGACTCCTTCTTTACTCGTTTTGGAATTGAGGATTATCTATATAATGATATAATTAATATACTGGAGGATTCTCTAAGGTTAGCTACATCTATCTCAATAAAAAGTGCGACCGAATTAGATTTAAATGGAATTGTGGGGGGGTGGGCAGATTGACTCCTTTTCTTTCGTCTATGCGCTTAATGCTACATCTGATACAATAAATGTCTTAGCAGATAGTCTTGGCAGTACATTGCAGATTTATCATAATTCCGCAGATAAAACATTGCATATTTACACCTGTGTGTACCAATATACTGATTATCAAAATCCTGTTTATCCCACCTCACCACTTTCGATAGATTACTTTTTAGGCATTCTGAGTAAAGATCAGTTATTAGATTTCGTCATTGAATCATTCGAAGTCAGACCCAATAATCATGTCATGGTCATGTTTGCAGATTATGTCTATGAGTTGAAGGAATAGAAAATGAATAAGTGTAGTCTATAATTCAAAAAAGGCATCCCGAATCTCTCCGGAATGCCTTTTTATATTTCTAAGACTTTATATTATATCCTAATATTACCTAAGCGTGAGCCAGCACTGCAGGTCTTCCATCCCATGCCAATTGATCTCCGATAGCCTTGAATGCATATCCTGCTTCATGGAAATGTTGCATCACCACAGGCAAAGCTTCTTTCAATGTCTTCATTGATTTAATACTGTCGTGGAATACAACAATGGAACCTTCCTTGGCATTGCGGATCACATTATCAGCAACCTGAGATCCACTCATATCTTCGTCAAAATCTCCGCTTAATACATCCCACATCACGATACGGTAATGTCTCTGCAGGAACTGAGCCTGCTTAGGTTTCATTTTGCCATATGGAGGTCTGAATAAATCTGACTGCACAAGTTGAGCGCATTTTCTGATATTATGGAAGTAATCCATGTTTTCTGAATTCCAGCCGGACAAATGATTATGGGTATGATTACCCAGACTGTGGCCTTCCTTGCGTATGCGCTCTACCAGTTCAGGATATCTTTGTGCATTTTCGCCTACACAGAAAAAGGTGGCTTTGGCATCGAATTGCGCCAATAGATCAAGTACCCAGGGGGTAACTTCAGGGACAGGGCCATCATCAAATGTGAGGTAAATGTTGTTGTGCTGAGAAGGTCCTTTCCAGATAAAGTTCGGAAATAGACTCTGCACAAAACCGGGTGTTTTGATCAGGTACATGATTGCTTAGATATGTTCGTCAATGTTGGGATATAAACTCAGCATAAAGAACGCAATTTTTTCGCATTTGGTTTGCTCACATTGCATTATATAGAAAAAAAAATTCAACTAACTTTACCGCAAATACAAATCATGCATCAAACTATCAGAGTTCGGTTTGCACCCAGTCCGACAGGGGCCCTTCATATTGGAGGCGTACGAACCGCACTTTTCAATTATCTGCTCGCAAAAAAGCACAATGGAACATTCATTTTACGGATTGAAGACACCGATCAAAACCGCTTTGTGCCTGGTGCTGAGGACTATATCATCGAAGCACTGGCCTGGTGCGGACTGCATTTTGACGAGGGTCCGATGCAGGGAGGACCATATGGTCCGTACAGACAATCCGAACGAAAACACATGTATGCGCAGTTTGCAGATCAACTAATTCAAAAGGGCCATGCCTATTATGCATTCGATACCGCTGAGTCACTTGAGCAGAAGAGAGAAGAGTGGAAACTGAAGTTTGATCACAGTGCCACCTACAATGCCCTCACCCGGATGGAGATGAAAAACAGTCTTACCATGTCGGAGGCAGAAGTGAATGAAGCGCTTTTAACGGAATCTTATACCGTTCGCTTAAAAATGCCGGCAAGTGAGGATGTAAGATTTACAGATATCATCAGAGGGGAAGTGACATTCAATACTTCAGAACTGGATGATAAAATTATTTTGAAAGGTGACGGAATGCCCACATACCACCTTGCCAATGTGGTGGATGACTATCTGATGAAAATATCTCACGTGATTCGTGGCGAAGAATGGCTGTCCAGTACGGCACATCATGTGTTGTTATACAGATTTCTGGGATGGGAACAAGTCATGCCACAATTTGCACATTTACCTTTGATATTGAAACCGGATGGAAAAGGAAAACTCAGCAAACGAGATGGAGTAAAACTGGGCATGCCGGTATTTCCGCTTTCCTGGGAAGATCCAAATCCTGAAGATTCTTTCATAGGTTTTCGGGAGGCGGGTTTTGATCCGGATGCATTGATTAATTTTCTGGCATTTCTTGGCTGGAATCCGGGCACAGAGCAGGAGATTTTTAGTATGGATGAATTAATTCAGGCATTTGATCTTTCTCATGTTTCCAAAAGCGGAGCGCGATTTGATTTTGATAAAATCAAATGGTTTAATCAGCAATACCTGAAAAACCAAACGGGTGAAGAACTTGCAGAAAAAGTTGCTTCATCCATCAAATCGGCCGGCTGGAATCCTTCAGAAAATTATCTGGCTGCTGTGTGCTTCCTGTTAAGAGACAGAATTATCGTATATCCTGATATAGTGAGGGATGGAGTGTATTTTTTCACTGAGGATTTTCCAAAAGATACAGATACTTTTAAGAAAAAATGGAATCCGGAGCACAAGGATGCCATCCTGGGATTAGCTGATTTAATTGGGAAATGGGAAACAAATGATTCTACAGATCTGGAGCATGCTGTGAAGGATTATATAGCCAACTCAGGTCTGGGACTGGGACAGGTGCTTCCTATGTTAAGAATTGCAATTGCCGGAACATTAAAAGGCCCTGATTTGTTTCAGACAATGATGCTGATAGGCCTGCAAAAATGTAAGGCCAGAATTCAGAAACTTATTGATGAAAGCAGTCTTTTACCAGCATAAAATGTCAAAACGAAAACGAACATCCAAAAGGCCGGCAACCCATCAGGAACTCAAAGGATTCCAGATTCAGATCAATGAATTCGGGCAAATCGAGAGTACTTTCGGAATTGACAAAATCAATACTTTCCTCAACGAACATGTAGAGGACCGAAAGCTGAACGAAAAGCCGGATGATTCCTCGGACCAGGAAGAAGAGTAGACTCTCAGGCTAATTCTTCAGGGTATATTATTATCATTTTTTAGATTTGTTTCAAACTTATTGCGGCAGGTACTACAATTGTCTTAAATTTGTTACCTATCCCCAACTGCACAGTGTAAATTGCTGTCATCAGGTTGTGGTGATTGAAAACAGCTCAAGAAATTGTTTATGATAAAATACTCTACCGTAATTGACTTTGCGAAAAAGGCGATTTTTTTATTTTCCCTATTGATTATCAATACAATAGGAGCACATGCTCAGGAAGATAAATTCATATTTGAATACCTGGGTCCCGATACTGTTGCAGTAGGAAATGGCTGCGAAGGAATTCTGAATTGGGACACCATGAATAATCCCATTATCACTCCACTGGACCCGTTCATGATTGATAGCATTCAGATTATTATATCTGATGATTATATGATTGATGGTTTTGTTCCTGCAGGTGTTACAGTTTCTGTGATCTACAGGGTCTTTGACAATATGGGAGATTCAACGGATTTTGAATTCAGCATTGCTTTTGTGGATCAAAGTCCTCCGGTCTTTAATACATCTATGATTCCGGACCAGGTCAGTATAACCTGCACAGATGAAGTGACGCTGCCTCCTAACGCTGTCACAGATAATTGCTCTCCGAATGAGCTCATTCAAATAACTTTCACAGATTCTGATACCCTCAGTTTTTGTACTGAAATGAGTTTCACCAGAACCTGGAGGGCTGTTGATGAGGCAGGAAATGAAGGCTTCTTTGAACAAGAAATTACAGGTATTCCGGATGTCACAGTTCCTGAAATTATTAAACCCGCGGAAAATCTTACACATAATTGTAGTAATGGATCCTTATTGTCTGCATTTGAAACCTGGCTGGACACACATGGCGGAGCAGCAGCCACAGATGGCTGTTCAGAAATCACCTGGACCACTATTCCAGAAAACCCAACACTGGTGGGAGCCTGTAACACTCCATTGCAGGTAAGCTTTGTGGCTTCAGATGCTTGTGGTAATTCTGCAACCACCTTAGCTACATTTCAATTTAATGATAATACCGGCCCTACAATTGATGTGTTACCCAGGGATACAGCTTATGTTTGTGATGGTTCAGATGTATTTGGGGTATACAGAGAATGGTTATTGAGCGGAGCAAATGTACAGACCTCAGATAACTGTCTGGGAATTGGAGAACTTCTTATATCCTATAAGATAAATGATGCAGCAGTTACCCTGGATCAATTGGACAGTTTGCTTCAAGTTTCAATTAATGCCCCATGTGAAGACAATGTTGATATCAATGGAGAATCATTTGATTCTGTACTGGGACGAATTGCAGTTACTTTTGTGTATAGTGACTTCTGTGATCAATCAGTAGAAGCGCCTGCCACCTTTGCTGTGATTGATAATGCTGCACCTTTGCTTACCAATCCTGCTCAGGATACCACCATCCAATGCAGCAGTGCCGCTGGAATTGTGGCAGTTCTGACAGATTGGGTCAATTCTAGTGCCGGGGCTCAGGGAACTGACGATTGTGGTTTTACCAGCTTTAGAGCAGATCCTCCTCTTTCAGGTGCAATTGCCTTGCTCAATAGTTCACAAAATGCCAGTTGTGGAAACTCTGGAAACGTTACTGTCTCGTTTTTCCTTAGAGATGGTTGTGGAAATGAGTTGTCAACTCCAACAATTGCAACATTTACAGTTATTGATACCCTGCTTCCTGTCATGATAAGCCCTCCGGCAGATGTGACAATTGATTGTTCTGAAACGCTGGCTGCAGTTATCGATGCACAATTAAATGATTTTTTAGGTGCAGAAATAACTGATGAATGTGGCGCTATAGTTTTGGTAAATTTTACCTGGACCGACAGCAATGCACAAAGCGGAACAGGCGATCCTTCAGATCCGGAAACTTACCCATTCCCATCCGCGGACAATTGTGACTGGTCTGTCACAGTTACGCTTACGGTGTCAGATGAGTGCGGCAATGAGATTACTTTGCCTTCCGCAGTTTTGACGGTAGAAGATAATGACTCACCTATATTTGTTAATTTTCCGGCTGATGTTACTGTCGATTGTAGCGAAATTCCAGAGGCAACAGAGCCTCAAGTTGAGGACAATTGCCGCTTCAATTTAAGCTTTGTACTTACAGAAACGGATACCAAAGGTACTGACCCGGCTGATTGTTCCTCTTATACGTATACACTTTCCAGGAAATGGACTGTGACTGATGCCTGCGGAAATTCGGCAGTACAAACTCAGCAGATATTCATTCAGGATGAAACAGGACCTGTGATCAATCTGGATGAAAATATCAATTTGAATTGTGGTGATAATGATTCACCTCCCGCCGAGCCCCTTGATTCAATAATGGATGCTTGTGGATCACCGGTAAGCTATGTTTTGGTGGAATTTGAATTCCCCGGAAATTGCCCGGGATCTTACAGGATTGAAAGACAATGGACTGCAACGGATGTTTGTGGAAACAGTTCTGCGCTCACACAACAAATTTTTGTCACTGATAATACTGACCCGGTTTTCATAAATTCCCCGCAAGACTTATTATTGACTTGTGAAGACCTGGGAGAAGTATTGACTGATTATCAGAATTGGCTCAGTGGTTTTGCCGGGGCAACATTCTCAGATGCTTGTGGCAATGCGCAGATCTTTGCAGCCGAGCCCGGATCTTATGACATTGAGGATACAAGTACTTTCCCGGGAAGCTCACCGGCTAATCCAGGCAATCCTTCCTGCGATGGAGAAGCGGTCCTCCAAAAAACAGTTGATTTTGTTATTTTTGATGGATGCGGAAATGCACAATCTGTTCAAGCCAATCTTCTGGTAATAGACGATGTTCCTCCACAAATTGAATATTGTCCTGAAGATATTAATGTAGTGGTGGCCGATGGAACCTGCGAAGCCTTCATTAGTGTAGCTCCCCCACTTATAACCGACCTGTGTTTGGGCACAATAACTACAGATACAAGTAACTATGTGGCACCTATATTTTCTCTCCAATCAGGTAATATTGATGTTCCGGTTGAGCCGGTATTGCTTGAATTTACTGTTAATCTTGCATCCGCTGAAGCTTTGACACTTCCGGTCACTTTGATCATCTCCCTAAATAATACAGATGCTGAAGCGGCTACAGAATATTTTAATGTATTTGATGAGGATGGAGAATTGATTGGCATCACTCAGCCAGTTAATCTGCAATGTGGAAATGGAAGCACACAGTTCTCTGATTTCACTTCAGCCCAAATGAACAAATGGATCCAGGATGGTAAAATCACTTTCAGGATGGAACCAAATATAGTAACAGGACAACCCGGAAGATTTTCTGTCAATGATATTTGCGGTGGTAGTTTTGTTGATACAGATTTGATATATACTGTGGCTAAGGCAGAAGATGCTGTATTCACTTACTCCATCAATGGCGGCCCTGCTAATCCGCTGGATCCGGCAAATGGCTGGTCTGATGATCTTACAGTTGGCTCATATTCTGTGAGATATGATATTGCAGATTGCTTTGGTAATGTGGCCTCCTGCCTCCAACAAATAGATATAATTGATGACCAGGCTCCTGAAATTAGCTGCCCTGATGATATGGTATTTGCACTACCGGGTGATTCATGTATGCTTGGACTTACCCTGAACCTGCCTTTTGATTTTGAGGATAATTGCGGACTTCCAGTTCAGTTCAATGAGACAAGACCCGGCGCACTCTCTGATGCCTATTTGATATTTGATTTTGATCCTGACCTCAATGATTATCTGGCAAGGGACAAAACAATAACTTTTAACGGACTATTCAATACCGCAGATTCAGAATTTGTCAGACTTAGCATTGCTCTAAAAGCAAATACAGATGAAGAAGGTGCTTATTTTTCAATATATGATCCTGATGATTTTCTGCTGGGTACTACAGAAATGGGACAGCCGAATGTGACCAATGGTGATTGTGATAATGAATCCATCATTACATTTGATTTACCAATTCTGGACTTTAACAGGTGGGCATCCACAGGATCGGTGGCATTCAGAGCTGTTTCAAACGTAGAATTTGGAATTCCTCCGGGTGGTCTCGAAGTAGGGATCAATCCATGCATCAGGCAAAATGTAACCATGAGTGGTCAGGTTGACAGTTCCAGTTACATGTATATGACTTTAACTTTTGGTGCATTTGATGTTGCTTATTCGGTGAGTGGATCAACAGTTGTTCCCTTTACCACACTATCAGGATCCGACAGAAGACCCCATGTAGATTTTAATTCAGGCCTTTCCACTGTCGAATACACAGTCTATGATAATTCAGGAAATAGTGGCTCCTGCAGCTTCGATATAAATATCATTGATGATGAACCACCCATTGCAGCTTGTCAAAGCACCATTGTATTCATCCATCCATCCGGACTGGACACTACCACTCTTTTGCCAAATATGATAGATGCGGGTAGCAACGATAATTGTGGAATTGTACTTTATGAAGTCAGTCCCGATAAATTTACCTGTAGTCAGGCAGGTCAGGAGATTGTTGTTGCATTAACTGTGACAGACGCTGCAGGAAATAGCAGCAGTTGTCAGACAATAGTGAGAATAGAAACTACAGTTCTTAATCCGCTTTATACAATTGATATTTGTGAAAATGACTCTCTCCAATTATTTGCCAATGTCCCCGTCTCTCCCAGTGGAAATGCATACACTTATGCCTGGATAGGCCCCAATAATTTTAGTTCGAATCAGGAAAATCCGGTAATTGCCAATGTATCATCTGATTATTCGGGGACCTATACTCTTACAGTACTTGGAATAGGTGGATGTATATCGACTGGGACAGTTACAGTTCAGATTCCAACACAACCAGGAGTTCCTGATCTTTTTGCAGCCAGGGACACGGTTTGTCAGGGTGCTTTAATTCAATTGAGCACTCAGGAGGTGGGAGACGGAGCCGTTTATAAATGGTACAGGGGTCTTGCCCCTGGAGGAACATTCCTCGATTCTACGCTCGCACCCGGATACAACCTTACGCTGCCGCCGGGCACTTACAGCTTTTACGTTCAGGTGGAGACACGGACATGTATCAGCCCGCCATCCATTTCAAAAGAAATTACAGTATTGGCTAAGAAGGACGCAGCAGTCACTGCAGCATTTGTTGAAGTATGTCAGGGTCAATTGCTAACCATAGGAACTCCTACTGTTGGACCTAATATTACTTATTCGTGGACCGGACCTTTTTCATTCCAGGATACAGTTCAAAATCCGGTCATTACACAAACTGCGTCATTATTCAATTCCGGAGCATACACACTATTTATATTTGAAAATGGATGTGCTTCCAATCCGGGAGTTGTAGAAGTAATTGTAAAACCAAGACCTGACACTCCGATACTCACCAGTAATACTGCAGTATGTCCCGGAGAAAACCTGATTTTAAGCGTTAACAATATTAATGAAGCAGATCAATTTACATGGAATCATCCGGATGGATCTACCATTCCTACCCCAGAAAGCGAATTAGTTTTAAATAATATCACTTCTGCTCTTAATGGAATCTGGACTGTATTTGCCACACTGGATGGCTGTCGCTCATTGACATCCAACAATCTGATCGTGGATGTAGAAGTAAGCTATAATTTCACTGTAAGCAACAATGGTCCTGTTTGTAGCGGAGATACAGTAACATTATTTGCAACAGATGTTGCAGGCGCTACCTATGAATGGTTCAGGCCCGACAATATGAGGGTCGGGGAAGGGGCTACTTTGAAAGTTGTCCCGGTTGCAGGTACATACAGAGTAAAAATGATCAGCACCAAGGGTTGTGACTATGAAGGATTAACAAATGTGGAAGTAATTCAAAGGCCCAACATTACTGCGATCAGTTTTGATGCGCCTGATTGTGTAACTGGAACAACTCCTGTTTGTTTTGCTGCAACTGTCTTTCCGGGTGGAGCGGGAAATACTTATTTTTGGTCAGGGCCGGGCGGGTATGAATCCAATCTTCCGTCTCCATGCAGAAACAATGTGACTTCTGCAATGAATGGAGTATATACGCTTGTTGTGACTAATAGTTTTGGTTGCGTCTCTACCTCAGCCTCAGTCATATTGAATGTAAAAGATATTCCTGCCAGGCCGATTATCAACGCAGAACCATTTTATTGTGAAGGACAGGAAATCATCATCAGCACTTCCAATTATGGAATGAATGCAATCTACATTTGGCAGACACCCTTCGGAACATTTAATACAAATGTGCCCGAGTTAAAGATTGATTCAGGTAACGGAGCCATCCACAATGGAACCTACCAAATCCGGGTGGAAAAAGATGGTTGTGTATCAGATGGATCCATGCCTTTCAATTTACAGCTAAGAGCTTCCCCTTCCAGGCCTCAAATATCAGGCACAATGGTGATTTGCGAAGGTGATACTCTTAAGTTAAGTACCAATTTTACACCGGGAGCTGACTACATATGGAATGGTCCGGCAGGGTTTAGCTCATCTGATCAGAACCCAACCTTATTTCCGGTTTCTATTGCCAATAGTGGAAATTATCAATTAGAGATTGTAATTAATGGTTGTAAATCCCCACCTTCCACTCCATTCCAGGTAACTGTAAGACCAAAACCCGTAGCACCGGGTTTGAACGCTGTCAATGCATCTGTCTGTGGAAATGCTCCGGGAGCAATGCTGGAACTCTGTATCAATGAAGCAGATGTAGTAACTGGTGGATTATACACATGGTATTGGACTGAGAATGATGAAATTGTTTCTCCGGCTTCCAACTCCAGATGTATTCAACTGGCCGATTTATCAAGATTTAATGCCGGATTAAACACATTCTATGTCATAGCCAATATAGATGGATGTACCTCCAATAGCTCCATACCACTCAATATAAATATTGATTATGTACCCGCTACATCCGCATTTGGTGGACCGGATGTAGTCTCTTGCAATGCAGATGAAGTCTTCATTTCTGCAATTACTCCAACTTTAGGAGTGGGTTCCTGGGCAATTGTCGATCCGTTTTTGACCATAGAAATGCCCAATGCTATCTCCACCTCGGTATTTGGTTTAAGACCAGGTCTCAACAGAGTGCAATGGAGTCTCAGTCAGGGGGCTTGTGTCAATTTCTCGCGGGATACAGTTAATATTTTTTATCAAATTCCTCCAATTGCCAGAAATGATCAGGCTTTAGTTAGTTATGCAGGTGTGGTCACGATTAATATGGTAAATAATGATGATACTCCTGAGACATATACTATAGATATTATTCGGGCGCCTGAATTTGGTAATTTAATACCGCGGATTGACGAAAATTTTGACTACAGAGCCTATGCTAATTATGTTGGAAATGACTTCTACACCTATAGAATTTGTGCAGTTGGCTGTCCCAATCTCTGTTCAGAAGCAAGGGTAGATATCAGAATTGGCGATGATTCAGATTGTGCCATTCCAACCATCATAACACCTAATGATGATGGGACAAATGATGTATTCTTTATTCCTTGCTTGTCCTCTAATTTGTTCCCGAACAATAAGGTCACAATATTCAATGAGCAGGGCTCATCTGTATTTGAAGAATCTCCTTACCTAAACAATTGGAAAGGAACATATCGTGGAGAAGATTTGCCTGTCGGCACTTACTTCTTTGTTGTTGATTTTGCAGATGGATCTACTCCAAAAACCGGATTTGTAATTATTAAAAGATAATGAAAATGAGAATAAATACTTTACCCCTCTTCATAGGTTTGACCTTACTATTGTTCTCTGCATCCTTATCTGCGCAGCATGAACAGCAATACACGCAATTCATGTTTAACAAAGGGGTCATAAATCCGGGATTTGTCGGAGCACTTGGTGATTTGACATTTACAGGAATATACAGGAATCAATGGATGGGTTTTGAAGGAGCACCTACTGCCATGGGCCTTAGCGTAGATGGGGCACTTAAGTCTAAGAAAATTGGATTGGGCCTGAATATTTTCCGGCATAATATCAGCATTTATGATACCTGGACAATTGACGCACAATATGCCTATAAGATCCAATTAGGTCCGGAAGCAAGACTCAGTGCAGGATTGCAGGCTTCAATGAGATATTATGGTGTGAATTTTTTGGATCCCAGACTTAGAGGATCACAAGATATTGGAATGGATGGGGCTATCCCGGGAGAAGATGTGAATAGTTATATCCCAAATTTTGGTTTTGGACTATATTTTTCAACGAAGACATTCTTTACAGGTATTTCCATTCCAAGATTATTAACGAGCAATCTGGATTTCAATGATAAAGAAGTCCCTCTGTCCCGGGAGAGCAGACATGCCTATCTGATGGTCGGTGGATCTGTCAAATTGAACCAAGACCTTGAGTTGACTCCTCAGGCGCTGCTGAAGTATGTAAATAATGCTCCCCTGAGTTATGAAATCAATACCAATTTGATGATTGCCAAACGTTATATGTTTGGATTGTCATATCGTTCAGGGGGTGCCAGTAATCAATTTGGTGAATCAATTGATGTTCTTTTTGGGTTCCAAATCACAAATCCATTATTTATTGGCTTCTCCTATGATATTTTACTCTCGGAGATTCGTCAGTATAGTAGTGGTAGTATCGAAGCCGTAATTAGATATCAACTAATCAGGGAATCAGAAGATTCTCAACGAATGATCAATCCACGCTATTTTTAAATTTACGTACTCATATGTCTAGCAATTATATAAGATATCTGTTTGGTCTGATAATATGTATTTCTGCATCCGAACTTTCTGCACAGGATCAAAGTCTTGCTGCCAAAGTTGCCAACAGAGATGCATTTAATATCAAAATCACATCTGCAAAAAAAATTAATACCAAAGAAAACGAATATGCTCCCGTGTATTTCAATGAAGGTATTATGTTCGTTTCTTCAAGGAAAAGGCCTGACGCACTGAGAGACAAGAGGCATAATGAGCCCACCCATGATATTTATTTTGCTGCCTTCGATAAAGACAGGATGCCAAATAATGCACGTATGGAATCAGAGGCTATCAATTCAGTGAGGCATGAGGGTCCGGTTTCTATTTCGTATGCGAGGGATCTTATGTATTTCAGCCGCTCAGATTCTACTGTAGCCGGAGCTGAATCAAACGTCAACTCTAAAGTTCAAAGATTATATGAAGCTTCAAAAGGCGGCAGCGACTGGGTAAATATTCGTCACTTGCCATTTAATTCTGACTTATACACCACGATGCATCCGGCCATTTCTCCGGATAATCAACGATTATATTTTGCAAGTGACATGCCCGGAGGATATGGTGGATTAGATTTATATTATGTAGAAAGAGCCGGAGAAGGGTGGTCAGCTCCTATTAATTTAGGCCCTGAAATCAACACTCCCGTCAATGATGGATACCCTTTTGTTCATGTAAATGGCGATTTATACTTTGCTTCCAATGGACACAAAGGACTGGGAGGAATGGACTTGTTCTTTACAAGACAGGCTGCTGACAATAAATGGAGCAACCCTGTCAACGTCGGAGCCCCCATTAATTCCAAGGCTGATGATCTTGGAATATGTATTGATCCATATGGCGCCGAAGGATTCTTTTCATCGAACAGATCTGGTGGAAGCGGTAAAGATGACATTTACCACTTTTCAATATCGCTCAAGGATGACCTTCCCTACCTCAATGCCCAGGTTGTTTTTCTGAATTCAGAAAATATGCGCAGATTGGATGAGGCCGAACTCAGAATGTATGAATTATCTGCAGATGGGTCATTGGCAGCCAGCAGCCCATTCTACAGTTATATCGATCCTGTCAATGACAATCTTGCATTTCAGCAAAAAAATAAAGTGGAGCTGGAATCTACAAATTTAACTTCTGATCGAAACGGAGTAGTGACTGTTCCTTTGTACAAGCATAAAAAATATCTTCTGGTTTCTGATAGAAAAGGGTTTGACAGAGTTTTTTCGGTTGTAGACGGGACAGTGAAAGAAGTCAGAGTACTTTTCAAAAAAGCTTCAGATCAACAGTGTGCTAAAATGAGATTTAGAATTCAGGATGAGAAAACTTCTGAGTTTCTAATGCGTGCCAAAATAGAAATTACCAATACAAGCACAGGCCATATCAATACACTTGAAAGGAATAATGATATCTATTATGATATTTGCCTGGAAGGAGGATTCTCGTATAAATTGATCATCCAGCATCCGGGATATGACCAGAATGTAGATATTTTAAATGTTCCGGAATTTTTTGGTAACGAATATGAAGAGAAAACATACACGCTGCAGCCTAATAAAAAAATATTCAGTTCTGAAACATTACAGGAAGGATCTTCTATTAATCTGAATAATATCTATTACGATTATAACAGATCGAATATCAGACTGGACGCTACCCGTGAACTGGAAGAACTTGCAGCAGTGATGAAGACCTATAAAACCATGGAAATAGAGCTAATTGCTCATACAGATTCCAGGGGAGACTGGCTGTACAACCAAAGACTATCTCTCCAAAGAGCATTAAGTGCCAAAGAATTCCTTGTCAGGCAAGGCATTTCCTCCAGCAGAATAACAGCATTGGGATATGGTGAATCTCAAATCAGAAATCATTGCTTTGATGATGTAGAGTGCTCTGAGGAAGAACACCAGCATAATCGCAGGACAGAAGTAAGAATCATCAGAATGAAAGAGAACGTAAAAGTAGAATACTCAGAAAGAGCACCAAATTCTCCCGTCAAAGAAAAACAAGATTGAGATTTTTAAGATTAACTAATCATTTAACTATATTTCAATCGCTTTGAAAGGACTTCTTACATTCATCTTTATTTGTGCTCAGCTTACATTTATGTATTCTTTGCATGCAAAGAATGGTGAATCTGCAGTTACTTCAACGGATTACTTTGAACAAAAAGAGTCCCGGGATAAAGGTGTTCCTCCCAATGATTTTTATACCACCGAGCTCGTAGAAATTTCACATCAGGGAGCAGATCTTGTATTACATGGTTCACTGACAATTCCAAAGAACAAAAAACAGTTTCCGGCAGTATTATTGCTTAGTGACAACGGGCCACAGGAAAGGAATGGAGACCTTCATGGCATTGCAATATTCGATATCCTCTCTGATTTTTTTGGAAAAAATGGAATTGCAGTGCTTCGGTATGATAAAAGAGGGGTTGGTACGTCGACCGGGAGTTTTGATGATGCTACATTACAAGACTTTGGAAATGACGCGAATGCAGCATTTCTTTGGCTGAAAAAGAGGTTGGGCTCTCAAAGCAATCGTATCGGTATTTTGGGACATGGCGAGGGCACATATGTTGCCTCATTAACTTGTAAGTTGGGTACTAATCCTGATTTCATGATTTGGATGGGGGGCTCAGCATTAAGGGGGGATAAAGCGCTCCTGGAGCAGAATAAGAAATTGCTTATTGCGACAGGAATTCAGGACAGTACCGTCAATAAATTTGTAGACCTCGTGCATATATTCAGCCAAATTATCCGGTTTGAAAAAGATAATAACCTTGCATTGGATCAGATCAATCATTCCATTCAGAATCAATCCATAGTTTTCTCTTCATATGAAAAAACTTTATTGCCCCTCAGCAAGCCCGAACTAATGGCTTTGGCAACTCAGATGACAAGTCCCTGGCTGAGGTCTTATCTAACTTTCAATCCATTAAGAAATTTAAAAGAATGTAATATTCCATTGCTAGCCTTGTTTGCTGAAAAAGATCATGAAACCCCGCTCAAACCTAACATCGAAAAGCTGCGATCATTTGCAAATGAAAGTGGCAATGACAGAATAATAATAAAAGAGATGGCTGACCACAATCACTTATTTCAAAAATGCAAAATTGGAACCATTGAAGAATACTCGAAACTGGAAGCCGGCATTTCCGCTGAAGTCTTGAATATCCTTTCCAACTGGATCAAAGTGCAGTAACTGTCCCAAAGTGCAACAATTGAGTTGTTCAATCCTGAAAATAAAATTACCTTGTATTTATTCTTAATTTCAGGCTTTCATTATAGGGTGGAATGAAATTACAATCTTACATTGCACATCAGATTTCAGTATACTTTCTGAAATCTTTAAGTATAAATTAGACATATGAAAATAAAATTTTGCGGCGCAGCAAGGGAGGTTACCGGAAGTGCTCATTTGATCACTTTAGATAGCGGATATACCATCTTATTGGATTGCGGTATGTTTCAGGGAAATGAAAAAGAAAGCAAGATTTCTAATGAAACATTTCCATTTGATCCTGAAAAAATAGACTGTCTCATACTATCCCATGCTCACATAGATCATTGTGGAAGGATTCCAAAACTGGTCAAAGAAGGATTTATTGGTAATATTATTAGTACGCCTGCAACCCGTGATTTGGCCTTAATAATGCTTTTGGATAGTGCAAAAATACAGGAATCTGATGCCAAATATGAGGAAAAACTGATACTGAAGAAAAAGAAAATGCACATAGAGGTAGAGCCTTTATACAATGCAGAAGATGTATATACTGCTCTGAGCCAATTCATAACAGTGCCCTATGAAAGAAAATACAGAATCAATGAAAATATAGTTTTACAATTCAGAGATGCAGGACATATACTGGGTAGTGCCAGTGTTTATCTTGAAGTCACTGAAGAGGGTAAAACAAAAACACTGGGATTTACGGCGGATATCGGAAGGCCATCGAGACCTATTTTAAGAGATCCGCAACAGATGGAACCTGTAGATTATTTGCTTTGTGAATCTACATATGGATCCCGCCTCCATGAATCATTGCCCAATGAGTATGAAAAGCTGCTGAGTATCATCAAGCAAACCTGTGTCGAACAAAGAGGAAAATTAATCATTCCAGCTTTCTCCCTGGGCCGGACTCAGGAGATAGTGTATATGCTGGACAGGATGCACAATTCAAAACTCCTTCCGAAAATTCCTGTATATGTGGATAGTCCTCTGAGCGTAAATGCGACCAGAATATTCAGACTTCA
The DNA here is from genome assembly GCA_022841345.1 of Saprospiraceae bacterium. Classification (GTDB taxonomy): domain Bacteria; phylum Bacteroidota; class Bacteroidia; order Chitinophagales; family Saprospiraceae; genus SLDF01. The sequence continues at coordinate 24,417 of JALHRR010000006.1, read as the reverse complement.
CCCGGAATGTTATGATGAAGAATTGCGTGAATATATCCAATTTGATCCTGATCCTTATGGGTTCAATGGTCTGAAGTATGTCACGGATACGGAAGACTCAAAATTGCTGAACGACATTAATGTTCCATGTATCATCATTAGTGCTTCTGGTATGGCAAATGCGGGGAGGATTCGCCATCATATTTTTAATAGTATTGATAATCATAACAACACTATCCTGATTGTGGGTTATTGCGCTCCGGGCACACTGGGAGCCATATTAAAACAAGGGATTGAAGATGTATTACTTTTTGGAGAGCGGAAGCTGGTGAGGGCAACCATCGAGGTAATGGATTCCTTCTCAGCTCATGCTGATCAGAAGGAACTGTATGATTTTATACAAAATCAACAAGCATCCTGTAAATCTGTTTATCTTGTACACGGTCAACTAGATAGCCAGCTTGTCTTTAAAGATTTCCTTTTAGAAAAAGGATTTAATAACATCGAAATTCCATCATTCGGGGAAGAATTTTATTTACCTTAGCCTGCAACTCATAATAAAGTATATGAAAACCGTCAAACACTTAATGTTCTTCTTCTTTTTCATCAGCGTATTCACAGCTGTTGCTCAAAATTGTGAAGATCAGGCGAGGTATACTCAGCCTATGTCCAGTTCCATTCAAAAATCAACGGTAGTTTATGCCACTGCCAGAGGATATGTAAATGAATTGGTTACCCTGAGTATGGATGTATATACTATGGCTGACGATATGATCACCAACAGACCCCTGATCATCTTTGCACACGGAGGATCCTTCATTTTTGGCAGCAAACAGGACATGCGTGCACTATGTGAATTGTATGCAAGTATGGGATACGTCACAGCAACTATTGATTACAGAAAATATAATTTGCTTTTAGGACTTCCGGATTCTACAAAGTTTGTCGATGTAGCATTCAATGCTATCAGTGATATGAGAGCTGCTGTCAGGTATTTTAAGGCCAATGCAGATAACGAAAATACTTTTAATATCGATCCGGATAAAATATTTGTGGGCGGTCTGTCTGCAGGTGCTATCATGGCTTTGCATACAGCTATACTCGACAAAGATGATCCTCAGACAGATGTATTCGCTGCATATCTGGCAGAAAGAGGAGGTATCGAAGGAACTACAGGTGACTCTGTCAATCTTTCATACAATTCTGAAGTAGCCGGAGTTATTGGGCTTTCAGGTGCATTATTCAATTTGGATTGGGTAGATGAAAATGACCCTCAGATACTTATGATGCATGGCGACAATGATGATGTGGTACCCCATGGTGAAGATTTTGAAGGTGCATTGAATTTGATCTACCTTTATGGATCAGCAACAATCCATGAAAGAGCACAAGCTGAAGGAACAGAAAGTTATTTTATTAGTGTTCCGGGGGGTGGTCACACCAATATATATTCCAGCGCTGTTTACACTTCTTATGTTAATACTTTTCGGGAAAATGGCAATTTGCTGTTCCGAAACATCATTTGTGACCCTGGCGTTACTTCCACAGATCCGTTCATTTTGGCTAATGCTGAATTGAGGATATATCCCAATCCGGCTAATCAATATACTATACTTCAATCAAACCTGAATGGCCAGGGAGTTGTTATGGTATATGATGGACTGGGAAAGAAAATCACATCCATTCAAGCAAGCAATTTGCAACAATTAGAAATTGATACACAAGCTTACGGTTCTGGCTGGTATGTTATTCAATTATGGCAAGATAATGCACTGGCAGCAGTCAGCAGACTCATGATTCAACGATGAGCTAATCCGGCTTTTTGCAATATGGTCAATTGACCACCAAAAGCTTTTGCAATATTATCAGGTGTAAACGTTTCTTTCACAGGTCCGTATGCAATGAGTCTTTGATTGATTAGAAGGACTTCATCAAAGTAACTTTCGACAGTGGATAAATCATGGTGAACAACCATCAGCAACTTCCCCTGTGCTGCAAGCTTTTTTAGCGTTTGAACTGTTTTTTCTTCAGTTATGATGTCTACACCAACAAATGGTTCGTCCAGAAAAATAAAATCCGCTTCCTGAGCCAGAGCTCTTGCGATGAATACCCTTTGCTGTTGTCCACCGGAGAGTTCACCTATTTGTCTGTTCCTAAGATGCAGGATATCCATCTCTTCCATGGCTTCCATTGTCAATTGCCTGTCCGTTTTATTGAGCCATTGAAACACTTTTTTTCCTGCATATCGTCCCATCATGACTATGTCTTCAACAGTTGCCGGGAAGGTCCAGTCAATTAAATCTTTTTGTGGAACATAGGCAATTTTTGATCTCCATTTTTTTATATCTTGCTGATCAAAACTGATTTTTCCTGAACTTATCTCAGTAAGTCCAAGGATTGCTTTAAAGAGAGTGGATTTACCGGCCCCATTAGGCCCCATAACGCCAATTACCGTACCAGCCTTGATCTGGAGGTATATGTTACTCAGGACACGCTTACGTCCATAGTGAATAGAAAGGTCTTCTATAGTAATCATGAAGGACTCAATTTATGGAGTTTTAACCTTTAAAGTTGAAGAAAATTGTCCATTTAAAAAAGATGGGGATAGAAAAAAACAAATGATTACTGAACTGAGAGAATACCCGCCTAAATCAATTGCCTTTATTCAGGAGGCGGACCATTCCAAAAAAAAGAATTGTCATGAATCCTATGAGGATACCAATTGAAGTAAAAAATGAGCTTCTAGTAATGGAAGCATTCATGCTTTGTGAAGTTCGGGTATCTATTCCGGATAATGCGTCTGAGATTATTTTCGCATCATATGTAAGCATGCCAATATAGGTTCCGGCATCAGTATCCTCATCTCCTAAAGAATCAGCAAAAAGTGGCGCCGCAAGTAACACTCCAAAATCTAGAGATATCTGCTGCATGAGTTTTGGATTTATAGTGGTCTCGACAAAAATAGCCTTGATTTCAGAATTGGTTAGAATACCGGAAATCCGTCTGATATCGCTTACCTGTAAATCAGCTTCTGTAGAAATACCCATCAGTGGTTCCACTTCCAGATTATACCTGTTGCCAAAGTACCTGAATGCATCGTGGGAGGTGATGAGTATTCTTTGGGAGTCAGCCAGGTAGGAAAACTTGCTTTTAATTTCTTCATCCAGCAGCTCCAGTTCTCTTTTGTAAATGGCAAAATTTCTCTCAAAGAGTTTTGCTTTATCCGGCTTCAGTTGTTTGAGGCCATCACAGATATTTCTTGCATACTGTATTCCATTAATAGGATTCATCCATGCATGGGGATCAAAACTTTTGAATTCTTCTGCGGAAATAACATTTTCAATTCCTTCAGCTGCTATCACGGAAATACCATCAAACCCTGAATTCAGAATAATCTTATTCAACCAATTTTCAAGGTGTAATCCATTTAAAACAATAATATCAGCATCACGAATGACCTGAATATCACCCGGAACGGGTTCGTATATATGCGGATCACTACCAATCGGAACAAGGGAATGTACCATAACTTCCTCCCTTCCGATATTTCGCGTTATATCGGCCAAAATAGAATTGGTGCAAACCACCCTGGATTGTGAAAATAAAAAAGGGCTGCAGGTCATGGTAATAACCAAAAAACCTGCAGCCCTAATCATTCTGTTCATTAATGAAACTACTTGGGAGCTTTCTTCATCAATAAACTATTAGCCACTCTTGCAGAAACTACATGAGCTTCTCTTCCTTCCACACTGATTTTTAAAGATTCATCAAAGTCAAATCGTTCTGTAACTTTGATTTTTGAACCTAGTTTCAATCCAAGTTTATCAAGGAACTGGAAGAAAGAAGGAGAAAGGTCCTCTATACCAACTAGTAAACCTTCTTCGCCTTCATCCATATCACTGATAGTAAACTGAGACCTGTGCTCATACTCTCCATCTTTGTCAGGAATAGAAAGTCCTTCAGGGTTGGCTTTAGGGTATCCTAAATAATCATCTAATCTGTCTACAATGTCATCAGATTTGATGTAATTGAGCTGCTTCAAAAGAGACTTAAGTTCATCTTTATCGCTGTACTTCAATTTTTCTACCATAAAGACTTCCCAAATACGGTGTTTTCTGATTATTTTGCGTGTGTGCTTATAACCTTCGTCTGTAAGAGTAACGCCCCTGTACCTTTCGTAGGTCAAGGCGCCCTTTTCAGACAGACGCTTCATCATGTCTGTAACAGAAGCCGCACTGGTATCGACTTCCTTGGCAATTTGGTTGGTACTGACTGGAGTACCATGTTTTTCGGCAATTTTATATACTGCCTTCAAATAATTTTCTTCAATCTTACTGTACATGTCGCAAAAATTTGGCAAATGAATTAAAAAAAAACTGAAAAATACTCTTAAGGCACTAAGGTAATTATTCATTAATTATCAAAGTGTACCTTGAACTGATATTTTTTGACAATTTTAACATATTATACAAAAAGAAGTTTAGTATTTAATAAACAACACAATCAATGGAATCAAAACAAGAGATAGTAGAGAATTGGTTACCCAGATATACTGGCAGAGAATTAAATGATTTTGGAGAATATATTCTTCTCGTAAATTTTTCTAATTACGTGCAGCTATTTGCAGATTTTCACGGTGTTCCGGTCATAGGAAAAGATAGATCCATGTCTTCAGCGTCAGCAGACGGAATTACCATAATAAATTTCGGAATGGGAAGTGCCAATGCTGCTACAGTTATGGATTTATTAACCGCCATTATGCCCAAGGCTTGTCTATTTCTAGGTAAATGTGGTGGATTGAGACATGATAAAACCCACATCGGAGACATGATACTTCCTATTGCAGCTATCAGGGGAGAAGGAACATCCAATGATTATTTTCCACCTGAGGTTCCTGCGTTGCCGGCTTTTGCTTTGCAAAAAGCAATCAGTACTACCATAAGGGATATGGAAAAAGATTACTGGACCGGAACCTGCTACACAACCAACAGAAGAGTATGGGAGCATGACCTTAAGTTCAAGGAATATCTAAGATCCATAAGATGCATGGCAATAGATATGGAGACGGCAACTATTTTTTCTGTAGCTTTTAAAAACAAAATACCGGCAGGAGCATTACTGCTGGTGTCAGATGTACCGATGCTGCCTGAAGGTGTTAAAACAGAAGAAAATGATAAAGTTGTAACCAAAAACTATGCTGAACTGCACCTTAATATTGGCATCCAGTCTCTTAAACAGCTCATTAATAATTCATCAACCGTAAGACATCTAAAGTTTTAATTTATGTCAGATTTTGCAATAGTATCAAAAGTAATCCGGGGCCGCAGGGCCATATTCCCCAAATCATATACTACACAGGAGATAGAATTGGAAAAGGTCCATGATATTCTGGAAGCTGCCAGGTGGGCTCCCACTCATAAAAGAATGGAACCATGGAGATTCGTGGTATTCAGAGGTGAAGGAAGACAGAAACTCAGCGATTTCATGGCTGAAGATTATAAAAATACAGCTGCTACATTTTCTGAAGCAAGACAAAAGCAAATTAGTGCCAATCCGCTACTGGCCAATGTGGTCATTGCAGTCATTGTACATATTAATCCTGACTCAGGACTTCCGGAATGGGAGGAATATGCAGCTACTGCCTGTGCTGTACAAAATATGTGGCTAACAGCTTCTTCTTTGGGCATTGGGGCTTACTGGAGCACTCCGGGAGTGATTCAGCGTATGGGTTCACTTGTTGAAATGGAACCTGAACAAAAATGCATTGGTCTTTTCTACATGGGTATTCCTGAAGGCGGAGTACTTCAGGAAGGAACCAGAAAACCGGTAGAAGAATTTACAAGCTGGATCGAATAAGTTACTTATTCAGATAGTTATTCATGAAAAACGTGCGATAAGGCTCAATTGCTCTATTTTTAACAAGGGTACGGTAATTGCTTTGTGATATAGCAAATACTTCATACCAGGTTAAGTCCTCTATAAAATCTTTACGATTGCTTTTCAAGCCATCAAAATATTTCATAGCAGCTGCTTTATTGTTGAATCTCCTTACTACTATCACAGGGATTTGAGCATTGCTATTATCCCCAAGCACGATATTTCCAATGTTTAGCTGGTCATTCTGAAAATACTTTGAGTTAAAATTGGACGCCTTGATCTTAGTATCATTAAGTGACATCTTATCTGTCTGCATAATGATCAACACATAATGTAAATCAGCATCATCCACTTTAAATTCATCTACCATTTTATTAGGAATAGAATCCTGTGCTGTTGAAGCCGTATCGCCCTGAACACGCTGGCCCAACAAACGCAATATTTCTCTTGCCCGTGTTTGTTCTTCAGTATTTGGATATTTAGCCACGACCTCTCTCAATGCATGCATATAATCATCTGCTCCCTTTAATTTGCCAATGCACATAGCATTCAAAAGGGCAAATTTAGGTCTTAGAACATTGTCGTTACCAAACAATTTCGTTGACTGGTCTACCATTTCCTTCGCCTGTTCTATTCTGCCTGAACTAAAATGGTCATATGTGCTGGCGTAATAGGTATTCAGCTTATTTGCTTCTTCTCTTTTCTTCTTAAAATAATCAGGATCTCTTAAGATGTCTGCATATAAGGAAGCAGGATATTTTTCGAGTATCTGATCAGCATAATATTTTGATTTGGCAGGATTCTTTAAATCGATATAATCAAGATACAAAAGATAGAATGCATCTGGTTCTGCCTTGTTCCCTACATATCTTCTTTGTAATTCTTCCAGAATTTGTGCACTCTTATCAGCTCTTTCAAGCTTTTCCCTGTATAATCTGCCCAAAGAAGCCATTGACTCGATCAGTATATTATCAATTGCAGCAAATTCAGCAGGGTTAGATGGTACCCCTTTCAGATAGTCCTGAATTTCAAATGCTGAAACTTCTTCTGCAGAGGTAGTACTATCAGCATTAACTCCTGCAAACTGCTGAGCACGAAGAGATCTCCTCCAATTATCTTCCAGAGCTCTCGTGCCCCACTTTTTCTCGAAATCCTTTTGAAATTTCTTTTGATTTCTTGTATCATATGCAAAAAATACCGGTCTGGCGCCAGCTTGTTGAGAAACAAAAGCTGCGGTTGTATTCGGGGCAGTGGATTTAGGTTTATTATCCAGGGCTGCATTTTCAAGTTTTTCCTTCTCCTTTTTAGCTTTAAGTTTTTTAACCAATTCCTTCTTTTCATCATCTGTCATGGCAGCGATCAAAAGTAAACTATCCTGCCTGGCTATTTCATTCAGATTGGAAGCAATATCAGTCAGGTCTTTGCTGTAACGCTCAACCTCCGGGTATCTCTCGTCAGTTTTTGCCATCAGGGGCAATGTGATATCATAAAATGTCTTTGCTTTCGCGTATTTCTCCTGCTTCAAATAAAGGCTGGCAATAGTATAATTAATTTCCACAGTGTTATTTTGATTGCCGCTACTCGCTTTTATTGCTTCCTCCAATGCAAGAACCGCATTATCAGCATCACCCTCAGCCAGATAAATTTTGGCAAGACTAAAATGCAGTTGATCTTTAAATTCTGAATACTTTCTTTCTTTCAGCATGCTTTTAAGATCAGCAATCAAATCCTGCTTACTACCATTACCCGAGAATTGCTTATTCTGTATCACACCTAATCTGGCATAAAAATCCATTTCATAATCCTGATGTAGTGATACAACTTTTTGATAAGCTACTGCAGCTTCTTCATACAAGCCCGCCCGCTCAAGTAACTGCCCCAAAATAAAACTGTATCTGGCTCTGTCTTTTTTATTATCTGCCAGTTCTATGGCTTTGCGCAAAGGAATGATAGCCAAATTGTAGTTCTTCTGCATCAGATAAGAGTGTGCTTCCACTGCGGCTACAAGAGATCGGGTAGTTTTATCGGCTTTAGGGTCATTCTCCAGTTGCTTCAGGTACATCCGTGCATTGTCATAGTTTCCTCTGTGGACATAAGTCTTAGCCAGCCAAAGTACACCTTCATAATAGCAAGGTTTGTGCTTCATGAAATAATTTTCAGGATTGTACTCTTCCCCTGATATGGTCTTATCCGCTGATTCTGAGTCTTCTTTTGACTTTGTATCTACACTTTGCTTTGGTTTCTCTTCAGCCACTGATGATTTCTCCGGCTCTACCGGAGTTTCTGTTTTCGCAACATCAGTAGAATCCACAGTTGTTTCACCGTTTGCAGCTTTTTGTCTTTCGAGAGCGGCAGCTCTGCGTGCATCTCTTATTTTCGCGGCATCTTTGGCACTTGGTTTCCCGGATGATTTTTTTCGGGCCTTTATCTGAGCCTCCCGTTCTTTCAATTTATCTCTATTTTCTTTTTCAGCTTCCTTACTAACTTTGGGACTAGCAGACCCGGGTCCTCCTGCATTGGCTCTGGCCTTTCGCTTGGACGCACTATTAGATGGTGCAGGTTTATCATCTTTTACATTCCGTTTTTTCTTAGCAGTACCGTCAGTATTGAATTCCTGCACGAAATACTCAAGCGTTTCTTCTGCAGATTCATAATCCTGCTTCAAAAACTGGGATTTTCCGATAGTCAGATAACAATCGTCCGTCCAGTGGCTTATCCGGTGAAGGTGGACTGCAACGGTGAGTTTCTGTATAGCTTTGTCCAGTTGAGGATACACTGCCTGCGGGTTTGTTGCAGAAGTATATTTATAGATATCCAGAACTTTATTGTAATTATCTTTGGTCTGACTTTCCAATGCCAGAATACTTTCATCAATTAAAAGATCTGCATTGAAATAACCGTTATAGTATGCAGTTGTATTATGATAAGCTTTTTTAAGTCCTGATGGGCCACTTTTCTTTTTAGTGGCACACCCGGAAATCAAAAGAGTAATTGAAATAAAAAATAAAGAAACAATATATCGCATGCTGGTATGGATCTGTCTGGAAAATATTTAAAAAATAGCATCCAAATAGTTTTTATCTGGACGCAATCATAACCTAAAAACGCACAAAATTATTTTAATTGTACCAATTTTTAATCAATGCCGGTAGATAATAAATGGAGTAATTGGAAAGAAAGGCTTAAAAACCACTTCAGACTGGTAATAATGAATGACGATACGCTTCAGGAAGTGGGTTCATTCAGGATACATTTATTGGGTTTATATACCATTATAAGCTCTGTGGCTGTCCTTTTGTTTTTTTTATTCTGGATGCTGACTGCCTATACTCCTCTTAAGAAATTCATGCCGGGATACAATGATGTGTACAAGCATCCTGAATTTATCAAGCTGAACAAACGCATTACTGATGTAGAAGCGGCGTTTGAACAACAAATGTTATATACGGATCACTTTCGGCGAATTCTGACGGGAGAGGATTCTACCATACTCGGGAAAGGGGAATTGTTAAATGAATCTCCATCAAATGTTGAATTGGCGAATCCTGTTGCAACAGAACCAGCTGATGTATCGCCCGCTGACACATCCCCGGAAGCAGAAGGCAAACAGGAAGATTTTATCCAAATCAAAGCATCCCAGGATGGTGGTATCTCAAAAAATTTATATCAATTATATTTAATTCCGCCACTTAAGGGAGAAATATCAAATGCATTCAATCCGGTAGAGAGACATTATGGCATTGACCTGCTGGCACCTAAGGATACACCTGTAAAGGCCGTGCTTTCAGGGTTTGTCATCAGTTCTGACTGGACCCTGGAGACCGGAAACACTGTATGCATCCAACATGAAAATAATCTGGTATCATTTTACAAGCATAATGCCATAAATCTTAAAAAAGTTGGAACTTATGTAAAGGCCGGTGAAGCTGTTGCAATCATAGGGAACACAGGTGTACTCAGTACAGGACCGCATTTACATTTTGAACTCTGGCAAAATGGAACTCCTGTAAATCCTACAGAGTATATTAGTTTTTAAAAAAAAGGTTTTAGCTTTGTGTCCAATTTACAATAAGAATATCCATGAATCTTAAAGATCAGCCTCTCCAGACAATCTATAATGAAAAGGGAGAGACCATAAGTCCGGTCTTACCTGCGGAGATAAAAAATTTCCTGATTGATATAGATGGAACTATCTGTGATGATATTCCAAATGAAGAACCCGAAAGAATGGGAACAGCAGAAATATATCCGGATGCCCTTGAATTTGTGAATAAATGGTATGATGAAGGTCACATTATATTTTTCTTCACATCCCGTACCGAGGCCCACAGACAAATTACCGAGCAATGGCTTGCGGAACATGGATTCAAATATCATGGTATGATAATGGGTAAGCCCCGTGGAGGAAATTACCATTGGATTGATAATCATATCGTGAGAGCTACACAATTCAAGGGTAAATTTACAGACATGGTACTGCGCTCACATGAAATAGAAGTGTTCCAGCCTTAAATCCGGATGGCCCGGATTCTGTGAATGCTTTCCATTTTATTTTTTTGGATTCAATTATCTATTGCTTTTCATCAAATAATTGATCTAATGCTCTGGGAAGCGTCGGGTATTTAAATTTAAATCCTGAGTTTTGAATATTGCTGATGTCAAGTTTGACACTGCTAAGCACAGTTTCAGACATTTCACCCAAAATAATTTCCAGAGCCCATGAGGGCACTGACAAAATGAGTGCCTTTCTGCTCATTTTTTTGAGGAGAATCTTCATAAACTCTTTATTGGTCCGTGGATCCGGACTTGCCGCATTATAAATGCCTCTAATCTGGCCATTTTGAATGGCATGTAAAAATATGGAGGCCATATCCTGTACATGAATCCAGGATACCCATTGTCTGCCATGTCCGAAATATGGAGCAATTCCCCATGGAATGCTCATTGCTAATTTTGGTAAAGCTCCGGCTTTATTGGACAATACAATGCCCATCCTAAATTGGGCAGTTCGAACTTCATATTCTTCCCATTGACGTACTGCGGATTCCCATAAAGCACAGCTATCAGGCAAGAATCCAGTTTTTCCTTTTCCTGAGCTTTCACTGAGTAATTCATCTCCCCTATCTCCGTAATAATTCATACCGCCTGCAGAGAGATATACTTCAGGCCATTTTTTTTCAGTGGCGCAAGCTTCAATCAAGATTTCATTAGATTGAACTCTGCTCTGCGAAATAGCTTTTTTTCGTTTCTCAGTCCATCTTCCCCCCGCAACATTCTCGCCCGAAAGATTGACAATTATATCTGCAAATTTGATGGCTTCAGGGTCTACATAGTTTTCTCCGGGATTCCATTGAAAGTATTTGATGCCTACGCGGGGTGAGTTTCTTGAGCGGGTCAGGATTCCCACTCTGTAATGTTTTGCATTTAAAAGTTTCTGAAGAGCCTCACCAACCATTCCGGTACCGCCAACTATCAAAATATTCTTCATTAGGAAATTGCTTATTTTACAAACAACAGGAATATTGTCACAAGGTTAAAAAATGGTGCCGGTTTAAAACGAAAAATCATTTTCTTTAAGTAACCTGCCAGCTTGATATATCAGAAAATATTCATAAAATAGTCCTGCATATTTACATTTAGTGTACATGTGTGCTATTTAGCAAGTCCACAGATAATGGATCAACAGAAAACAGAATAGCACAAATAAGGCAAAAGTACCGTAACTTTCAGCGCAACAAGTTTGATTTAACATTCCCAACAATCATACAACCGATGAAATATAAAATCAACAATAAGCGTGTTTCCGCTCAAAATATTCATAGGTATACATGGATCATTATAATGATAATTCTGACAGGATTCTGGGTTTCCTGTGAAAGTGAAAAGCGTGAAAGTATAGTAGTTGTATCCAGATTAGCTGATGATCCTGAAGGGCTCAATCCGATTCTGGTTCAGAGTAGCCTGGCAGTTCAGGTCGTACAGAAGATTTTTTCATCCTTGTATGAGCAGGATCCTATTTCACTCACAGAATCTCCCCTGCTTGCCAAAGAAATCAATCCTGCTGTACAAATTGACACCGGAAAATTTGCAAATCTGATGCGTCTTGACATCGAAATCCTTAAAGAGGCAAAGTGGGATGATGGCGAGCCGGTTACTGTGGAAGATGTATTCTTTTCAATCAAAGCAACACTTATTTGTGATTTGTATGGTTCAGGGGCTTCAGGAATGGATCTGAGTAATATTCAATTGGAAACTGACAAAGTTGAGGGTAAAAGTTTTAGCATATATTATCCCCGAACAGATGATCTCAACCATCAACTCATCACAGCTTTGCCCATCATTCCTGCACATATTTATGACAGCAGTGAAGTTATTAAAGGCTTTCCGATTAGTAAATTTCTTGACCTGAATAAATTGGCAAGTCTATATAAACAAAATAAAACGCTCGCTGCCTTTGCAGAGTCATTCAGCAGCAGTATTTATTCAAGAGAGAAAATAAGTGGTTCAGGAACTTATGAATTAATCGATTGGCAAACCGGTCAATTCATTATACTTCGAAAAAAAAAGGATCACTGGACAGAAGAATTTCAGGGCAAACGTCATTCATTCACTGCATACCCGGACGAGATTGTATTCAAAATTATTCCTGATGAGCAAACTGCCATCGCGGCATTGAAAGCAGGAGCTTTGGATATTATGGGCGACTTTTCACCAGAACAATACTCTGCGCTTAGAAAAGATACCACAGTATTGAAAGATATCGCGCTTTACGAACCCGAGGTTCTGCAATATTTTTATATGGCATTAAATAATGATCATCCAGCACTCTCTTCACTGGAAGTCAGGCGAGCTATTGCTATGGTGTTTGACATGGAGCTAATCATTGACACATTGTTTGAAGGTCTTGCTACCAGGATTCCCAGTCCGGTTCATCCGCGGAAAAGCTATTTTAATAAAGACTTGAAGCCTGTAGCCTTTAGCATTGAAGAAGCGAAAAAAATTCTTCAGAATGATGGATGGAAGGATAGTAACAATAACAGAATTCTTGATAAAACCATCAATGGACAAAGACAGGAATTACAATTTGATCTGCTCACCAGTCAAAGAAAATTAGGGCAGGATTTGGCACTTCTGTTTCAGCAAAATGCGGAAGAAGCCGGTATCAGAATTGATATTACTGCTGTAGATAATGCGACACTGATCAGTAATGTGCGCAACAGAGATTTTGATATGGCTAATTTGGCCGGCAGATTTCCCGTACAATCTGATGCAGAACAATTATATATCACCTGGCATTCTGATGCCACTGCAACCGGAGGAAATAATTTTATGAATTTCAGAAATGCCCGGGTGGATAGTTTGATTCAGCTGGCGCGGACTCAGCAAAAGGGCACTGATCAGACTAACACATTATTAGAAATTCAAAAGCTAATCTACGAACAACAACCAGTGGTTTTTCTGGTGGCACCTCTCGAAAGAATTGCGGCAAGAAAACATTTAAACATTGAGACCAGTATTGTAAGGCCCGGATACTACGAAAATCTAATAAGACCTAAATAAGCAGCAACTCTAATCCAATGAGTAAGTTTTGGCTTAAAAAAGTGCTATATTTTATTCCTTCTTTGTTGGTCCTGTCACTCCTGTGCTTTATTCTCAGCAAACTCACTCCTGATGATCCGGTGCTCACAGAATTAGGATTACCGATAGAAGAATTGTCTGGTAATCAAAACAGATTTGAAGATTTTAAGAATCAATATGTCAGGATTGTTTCGAAAAACGGCTACCATTTGCCCTTGTTCTATGTAAGCATTAGCTCTATGGCCGGAGCCGGTGAATTGGAAAAAATTCTTTACTTGCCTGAAAAAAAGATTGCAAGAAAAATTTTGGCGCATACCGGAAACAAGAATGATTTGGATGAATACCTGAATGCAAAAAAGGATTTTCTCAGTGAGAACCTTACTAATATCCAGCCTCATTTAATCCAGTCTCTGGACACAGCATCCAGTCCATCAAAAATTCAGCAAGTCTTTGCTGAAATAACTGAAACAGAAAATTTCAGACCTTCACAAAATGTTGGCAGGCTTGATAAGTCCATTCAGCAACTGAATAGCGGGGTAGATTCATGGAAAAGCATGGTTCCTGTATTACAATGGAATGGAGGCAATAATCAATATCACCGCTGGATGAGTCAGATACTCCGTGGTAATTGGGGAAATTCAAACAGAGATAATCGACCCGTATGGCAAAAGATTTGGCCTGCATTCCTGTGGACAGTATCTATCAATTCATTGGCCATTTTTATGATAGTCATTATATCAATGTTCTGGGGCAAGTACACATCCACTCGTCCTCAACAATTTTTCACCAGATTGACCAATACGGTTTTATTCCTTATATCATCCCTTCCTGTCTTCCTGATTGCCATCATAGCCTTGCTTGTTTTGACAGGGTCTGGTGCGCTGGGCATATTTCCAACCCCGGGCGCTTATCCCATTTCAGCCGCGAACTCAGTTTTGACCCATTTTTTTAGAATCATTCCATTTGTGATCTTACCGCTGATTGTGATTATATTGTATGGGATACCGGGTTTGTCAAGGCAAGTTCATAATATAATGTCAGCCGAACTTCAGAAAGAATATGTAAATGCTGCCATCCTTCGCAAAATTCCAGCCAGAAAGGTGATTCATCAGTACGCATGGAAAAATGCATTGGGCATATTGTCTGTTTATTTGGGAAGACTCATACCTGCACTTGTTTCAGGATCCATTGTTATTGAGTCTATTTTCAATTTACCCGGAATGGGGAGTCTGCTTATTGGATCAATTGTATCCCGGGACTGGCCGGTAGTTTTTGGGATAGTTCTGCTGGGAGGCAGTTTTTCTATTCTGGGGCTGCTGGTGGCAGATGTAGTCATGTATAAAACAGATCCCAATATTTTGCAAAAAAAGAAAATTCCAGTCATATGAGAAAGGATTTTCTGAAATGGCAAATACCTGTAAAAGTCAAATTGAGTATAGGATTTATGCTATGTCTCATGCTACTGTCTTTCATGACACCTCTGCTTAAAGGCGATGGTCCGGTCATTTTGAAAACCGGTAATGAGACATATTACTTCCCTAAGCAATCTTCCAAAACTATCCATCCGGACTCCGGCTGGCAGCTTCGCCCACTGATTGCCATCTCTGAAAAAAATATAGATTTGAAAAGGAGACTCTTATCTCCTATGAGTATTTCGGGTCAGGGAGAAAATGCCAACAGACATCTGGCCGGTACAGACCATCTTGGGCGGGATGTAGCGGCAGGATTAATTAGTGGAATCTGGTATGCCCTGACAATTGGGTTTGGAGTGATGATCATATCCTTGTTTATTGGAATCATAATGGGCGCTTCAGCAGGATGGTATGGAGATCATGGCATAAAATGGAGCATTGCAGGTGCATTGATCAGGTCCATTGCACTTTTCATATTCCTGATAGTGATCATTCATGGGTATGATTTACTTCAAATGTTTGTTTTAGGCGCCGGGGCGTTTGCTTTCATGTTTTGCTGCAGCTTATTCATTCTTGTTCTCATTTTTTATTTCATTAATCTTCTCGAAAAAAAGAGAAAGTTGGAGACCAATTGGATACAATTCCCGCTTGATAGCGCTATTTCAAGAATGATTGAATGGCTGACAGCAATTCCTGCACTGCTGATCATTCTGGCTCTATCAGCTGTAGTCAAACAACAAAGTGTCTGGACGATGATAGGTTTGATCAGTCTGCTGACATGGCCACTTACTGCGCGGCTGGTCCGGTCTGAAGTATTACGCAGAAAATATCAGCCGTACCTGCAGCAAGCTTTGCATCAGGAAATCCCATTCTGGAAATTATTACTTCGGGATTTACTGCCTAATATCTGGACTCCCCTGATTACTGTATTTGCATTTGGTTTTTCAGGAGTGATTATGCTGGATGCTACACTCTCATTTTTAAGTCTTGGGCTGCCAATAGAGCAGGTCAATTGGGGGAATCAATTAGGGGGAATCAGAAGACATCCTGAGGCCTGGTGGCTGGTTGTATTTCCGGGACTGATGATTGCAGGAATTTTGATTAGCCTGAATGTAATTGGAAATTGGCTCCAGGATAAAGCCGGTGCAAAAGGGAGACGATTAAAATGGTACTAACCTTTCATCTTTTTGCGAACATCTTTCGAAAATAACTCAGTTGGTTTATCTCTTTTCTTTTTCTTGTTTGCTTTTATGGCCTGCTCCCTTGAAACCTCAGCCGGGCAGCCACTTTTAACGGCACATGAAGGAAATGATAATGAAGATACCAACAATATTGCTATCCATAATGCGCATTTCAAAGGTGTATTTTTCATGTATTTGTCTTTAAAAACAGATCAGAATGAACGAAGCAGACGTTAAATCTATTTTCTTAACGAATGTATTTGCATTTATTCCGCTATAAAGATTCAAAATTAATAATTTTGCATCCATTTTCAGCAAAAACTGTTAGCGATCTGTATCTATACCATCAAATGAACATATTCAGATGAACGATTTATCGTATATTTTTAATGCGCACCCGAGTTATATTGACTCATTGTACAAATCTTATCAGGATTCTCCTGAAACTATAGACCAGGGTTGGAGAACATTTTTTGAAGGCTTTGATTTTGCCTCCAAAAATGGGAGTTCCAATGGCTATGAAACTGCCAGATCCAGCGGAAACCTGGTCAAAGAATTAGGAGTATTGAAATTAATTTATGCTTTCAGAACACGCGGGCATTTACTTTCTACAACCAATCCTATTCGCCAGAGAAAAGACAGAAGACCACATCTTGACCTGACTGATTATCAGCTGTCAGATGAAGACCTGAATCAGGTATTTCATGCTGCCCAGGTTGTAGGGCTTCAAAATGTCACGCTGAGTGAATTAATAAGCCACCTAAAGCTTGTTTACTGTGGAAATATCGGTGTCGAGTTTATGCACATAGAAAATATGGAGCAAAGATACTGGCTTCGTGATCAGATGGAAAAAGCAGCAGTAAAGGAATTCTATGGCTTTGATATGGAGAAAAAGAAAAGAATACTTTCAAAGCTTAATGGTGCGGCCATGTTTGAAAAATTTCTGCACACCAAATATGTAGGCCAAAAAAGATTTTCATTGGAAGGTGGAGAGACTACAATAGCTGCTCTGGATGCTACGATTAATAAAGGCGCGGACCTGGGTGTAGAAGAAGTCATCATCGGTATGGCACACAGAGGCAGATTAAATGTTCTGGCCAATATCATGGGAAAAACCTACGAGCAGATTTTCAACGAATTCGAAGGAACTGCAGTCCCCGACCTAAGCTATGGAGATGGCGACGTCAAGTATCACCTTGGATATTCATCCATGGTTGAAACTCCTACGGGAAAAACAGTTCATCTGAAGCTTTCGCCCAATCCTTCTCACCTTGAATCTGTAAATCCGGTAGTAGAAGGGTTTTCAAGAGCAAAAGCCGATATATTATATAACAGCGATTTTGACAAAATACTTCCGGTATTGATTCATGGAGATGCTGCACTGGCTGGTCAGGGTGTAGTGTATGAAGTCATTCAAATGTCCAAATTAAAAGGATATTATACAGGTGGAACATTGCATTTTGTGATCAACAACCAGATTGGATTTACAACTGATTTTGATGATGCGCGCTCTTCTACATATTGTACAGGACTTGCTAACGCTATCAATGCTCCGGTATTCCATGTCAATGGAGACGATCCGGAATCGGTAGTGTATGCTATCGAACTGGCAACTGAATTCAGACAAAAATTCAATGTAGACGTATTCATAGATATGGTTTGCTATCGCAGACATGGTCACAATGAAGGAGATGATCCCAAATTTACCCAGCCTGAGATGTACAATCTCATTAATAAACACCCCGATCCAAGAGAAATCTATATCAATACGCTTATTACCAGAGGCAGCATAGAACAGAATCTGGCAAACGATATGGAAAAGGCATTCTGGGATGATCTGCAGGCTCGTCTGGATCATGTAAAAGAAAAATCACTTCCATATAAATACCAGGAACCGGAAAAAGCATGGAGAGCACTGACCAAAAATGCCACTCAAAAACATTTCGAAAAATCTCCGGATACTGGTATTGCTGCTGAATCAGTGGACAAAATCCTTAAGCATCTTTCTACCATTCCGGCAGATTTCTCTCCACTGGGCAAGATCAACAGATTAATGTCAGGCTCGCAAAAATTGCTGGATGACAACAAGCTGGATTGGCAATTGGGAGAATTACTGGCTTATGGTTCAATTTTGCTGGAAGAAAAAGATGTCAGATTCAGTGGTCAGGATGTGAAGAGAGGTACTTTCTCACACAGACATGCGGTGTTTTATGACAGCAATGATTTCAGGGAGCTCAACAGATTGGATGGAATAGCGGATAAGCAAGGCAAATTCAGAATTTACAATTCCCTTCTTTCAGAATTTGCAGTGCTGGGATTTGAGTATGGATACTCAATGGCAAGTCCAAATTCCCTGGTCATCTGGGAAGCTCAGTTTGGAGATTTCTATAATGGTGCTCAGGTGATCGTGGATCAATATATTGCTGCCGGTCAAAGCAAATGGCAAAGAATGAGTGGCCTGGTGATGCTATTACCTCACGGTTATGAAGGCCAGGGTCCTGAACATTCCAGTGCAAGATTGGAGAGATTCCTTCAATTGTGTGCCAATCTGAACCTGGTAGTAATAAATCCTACAACACCTGCTAATATGTTCCATGCGCTCAGAAGGCAGCTGGAATGGGAGTTCAGAAAACCTTTGATAGTGATGTCTCCAAAGTCTTTACTTAGACATCCACTGTGTGTATCATCCAGAGAAGATTTCCACAAAGGAAAACGTTTCCAGGAAGTCATAGATGATGCAGGTGTTTCAGGCAAACAAGCCAAAAATATCAGGAGAATTCTTTTCTGCTCCGGTAAAGTGTACTATGGACTTCTTCAGAAAAAAGAAGAACTCAAAAGGGAAGATGTAGCTATCGTAAGAATTGAACAGCTTTATCCTTTGGCAGAAACCCAGATTCAAAAGATAGTGGATAAATATAAAGGCGCAGAAAAATTCTGGGTTCAGGAAGAATCCATGAACATGGGTGCCTGGTCGCACCTGACTGTTAATTACCCCGGACTTTTTGACAAGTTGATTTCCAGAAAAGCGAGTGCTTCTCCCGCAACAGGCTTCAAGAAAGTGCATGACGAGCAGGAAGCCAATTTGTTGGCAAGTGCCTTTGAATAAACCTGATCGGGTAATAATATTCTTGCTTTAAATCATACATCCCTGTCACATTTTTGTGGCGGGGATTTTTTGTTTGCATATTTTCTCAATATGCGGTGTCAAGATTTTTCTTACGAATACTATATATTCATAAAAAACATATATTTTCATTCCCTGAAAACAATTTGAGGAAAATCAATGGCCAATCCCGGAAAAAAAAGAAGCAATTCAGTTGCAAAACGAAAACCTCAAGTGGAAGGAAGTTCAGGCATTATAAAAGCCACACCTGTTCCGGATCAATCTATTCAGAGAAAACCATTTTTTAAAAAATATGGCTGGGCATGCTTGATATATCTTATTCTAGTCAGTCTTTTATATGGTCAAAGCATTGGATACTCCTATACTTTGGATGACAAAATAGTCATTGTCGACAATAATTATGTGAAAGAAGGCTTAAGCGGGATCGGTAAGATTTTTAGCACAGAGAGCTTTCAGGGATATTTTGGTGAACAGAAAAATCTTGTAGCCGGGTCAAGATACAGACCATTATCCATTGTCACATTTGCCATTGAACATCAGTTTTTTGGGCAAAATCCGATGATAGGACATCTTGTAAATCTCATCCTTTATTTTCTGACAGGCGTGTTGATTCTTTGGGTGCTGGATTTACTATTCCCATTGAAGCCTGATAAAAAATGGTTTTGGAGCATTCCTTTTATTTGCGGTCTTCTCTTTTTGGCACATCCGGTTCATTCAGAAGTGGTGGCCAACATTAAAGGCAGAGATGAAATTCTGACTTTTATGGGAGCGCTGGCGGCTATGGGTGCTTCAGTTCTTTTCATCCGATCCGGTAAAAATAAATGGTTGATGCTAGCCGCAATATTATATGCACTTGGATTGCTGGCCAAAGAAAATGCCATTACATTTCTTGCTGTTATTCCGATAGCTGTTTGGTTTTTCTGTAAGCCTAATGCAAGACAATTTTGGACACTTTGTATCACATTGCTTGCTGTAACAATAGCTTATATAATTCTCAGATATCAGGTCATTGGATTCCTGCTGGACAGTGGGCAGCCTGTTACCAGCCTTATAAATGATCCTTTCCTTGAAATGACCAGCCTCCAGAGGTCAGCGACCATTATGTATACTTTGGGACTGTATATCAAATTGTTAATCTTCCCGCATCCCTTGACGCATGATTATTATCCTTACCATATTCCGATCATGGAGTGGACAAATATCGGAACAATCATTTCTTTGCTTTTTTATGTGCTTCTGGCAGTGATATTGTTCAAGACCTGGCGTCAAAAAAGCATCACTGCTTTTTCCATTATATTCTTCCTGGCCACCTTGTCGATTGTTTCCAACGTAGTTTTTTCTGTGGGTACATTTATGAATGAAAGATTCATTTATGTCTCATCACTGGGATTCACTTTGTGGCTTGCGTATATTTTAGTGCTGAACAAGAACATTCAATTAGGTCCCGCGATGAAGGGTATTTATGCCGTTCCGCTGTCAATTCTATTAATTATCATGGGCGGATACATCTGGAAAACACTTGATAGAGTTCCTGCGTGGGAAAATGACCGGACCTTAAATGAGGCTGCCATTCAGGTATCAGGAAATTCTGCCAGAGCAAATGTATTTATGGCGACTCAATATTTCAATCAATACAAGCTGGAAACTGACAGAGATATCCAGCTTCAATTGCTCGATCAGGCAGCTCCTTTGATTGAAAAATCACTTCAAATCTATCCCAGATATAATGATGCGTTTACTATGAAACTCGGTGTCGCCACTGAATATTTCAGACATAAGAGAGAGATTAAGCCTTTAATGCAATCCTTCACAGAAATAGCTGAGGAAGTTCCCGGACATCCTTTCATGTTTGAGTATCTTCAATATCTTAGTTCGACCGGGCAGTACCGCACGGAATTGGAGGAATTCTTTTATTATATTGGGTACACACACTATGTGGGTAAGTTGAAAAAACCGGACATTGGAATTTTAATTATGGAGAAAGGAATTGAAATGGTTCCGGAAAGCAGGCGGATATACACAGCACTTGCTGAAGTTTATCATTCTTTAGGAGATATTGAAAAAGCATCATTTTATCAGGAGAAGGCCAACAGTTATTGATTCGGTATGGAAGAAAAGCAATTTTATCAATTAGCGCTGGCTCTTTTACCTAATGTAGGTCCTATCTCTGCCCGCAATCTGGTAAGTTACAGTGGAAGTCTGGAGGCTGTGTTTCAAAATAAAAAAAGGCAGCTTATGCAAATTCCGGGCATAGGCCTCGCCATTGCAGATGCAATTGTAAAGAAATCCAGCTTTGAAGATGCTGAACAACAACTGGAAAGGATTGATAAACATAAAGTCAAGACTTTATTCTACCTGGACAATGATTATCCCTGGAGGATGAAACCCATAAAGGATGCTCCTGTCCTCTTATTTTACAAAGGGAATGCAGATCTCAATGCCTCCAAGATATTGGGTGTTGTCGGCACCAGAAGACCCAGTGCACATGGCCGTGAGATTACAGAAAATATCATTACGGATTTAAAAGACCATTCATTATTGGTGATCAGTGGGCTGGCATATGGAGTTGATATTACTGCTCACAGAGCTTGTGTCCAGTCTGAAATTCCAACTGTGGGAGTGATGGGCTCCAGCCTGGACATAGTGTACCCCTCTGCGCATAAGAAGACAGTTGAAAAAATGTATGAAAACGGAGGCCTCCTAAGTGAATTTCCATTTTCCACCAAACCGGATGCCATGAATTTTCCCATGCGAAACAGAATCATTGCCGGTATGTGTGATGCACTTCTGGTAGTGGAATCCGCATTAAAAGGTGGTTCGATGATCTCCGCAGAAATTGCAAACGGATATGACAAAGATGTATTTGCCGTACCTGGCAGACCAACTGATATTTCATCAAATGGCTGCAATTATCTTATCAAAAACAACAAAGCTCATTTGGTGGAAAGTGCTCAGGATCTTGCGGACGCAATGGGCTGGCATCATGATACAGCTGAAAGACCTCAGCGGACGCTTTTTATTGAAATGAATGAAGAGGAAAAGCAGATTGCTTCATTACTGTCTACTGATGTTGATATTTCGATTGATAAAATCATCAACACACTTGTATTTCCACCCAGTCAGGTTGCTTCTTTATTATTACAGCTTGAATTTAAAGGAGTGGTGAAGCCTTTACCTGGAAAAAGATATGTATTGGCAAATTGAGATATCTACCGTATTGCAGGCTTTTTGACTATTGTGTAAAGAATCACTATACTCAAAAGGCCGATGCATATCCACAATGTCAGAATGATAGCGTTGCCTTCCGTTCCTACCATGGCCTGCCTTTTCAACATGATTCCTACTAATGCCCAGATAGTCACCGCGGATAATACCACATCACCATATCTGCGCATTAGCCTCAATGATATTAAAGTACCGATCGCTATTACAATCACAGTCCATATTACCGGGCTCAATCCAAATCCAGACCAATTTATGGAAACCAGAAAAGCCGCGATGTTTGCAATGAGGGCGACACAAATCCAGCCCAGATACAGACTAAATGGGATGAGGTGCAGATTTCTGGAAAATTGTTGTTTGGATCTCAGGATGCCATGCAATCTGGTATAAACTCCGACGAGAGAACTCAATAACAAAATCATTATCAATACAGACAACCATACAATTTGATAGTGCCATGCCATGATCCAGCAAATGTTCAGCAAATTAGCCACTGTGAAATAAGGGCCTACTTTGGACCAGAACAAATCACTGCCTACTGTCCCATTATTACTTCTGAACAAAAAATATAGCGTAAGAATGATGAGGGAAAGATAAATCAAACCCCAAATAGAAAAGGTGATGCCAGCAGGTACAAATAGATTTGGGTAGAGTGCAGATAATTCACCTGTGGTCTTGCCGGCTATGGGTAAATAATTTGCCAAAAAATTAACTATTATGGTAGCCAGCAGGGATAAAGAGCTGTATACCTTCCACCTTTTTATTTGTCTGGATTGCATAGAGAGAATAATAATTCAGTAAGATAGTGATTCATTGGGAATGCCCGTTAATATATACGGTAGTTTTAAAAAAAGCCACTCTGAAGAATCAAAAAATAATACAATACATGTAGCGGGAATTAATCATGTACTTTTGTAAGCTTTAAAGAAATAAAATATGAATTGGGTCGACACACATGCGCATTTATATAGTGCCGAATTTGAGGAGGACAGGACGGAAATGGTAATGAGAAGTCTGGAATCAGGGGTCAGAGAGATGTATTTACCGAATGTAGATAAGAATTCCATCGATGGTATGCTGGCGCTGGAGGCACAATTCCCTGATAATATATTTCCCATGATGGGTCTGCATCCCTGCTCTGTACAACCTGAGGACTGGAAAGATCAGCTAAAAATTGTGAAAGAATGGCTGGATAAAAGGCATTTTTGTGCAGTTGGAGAAATCGGAATTGATCTATACTGGGATAAAAGCACACTGGATATTCAGGTAGAGGCATTCAAAATTCAATCAGCATGGGCGATTGAGAAAAATTTGCCCATTGTGATTCATTCCAGGGAATCCATTGATATTTTAATTGGTTTAGTGAAAGCACTGAAAGTGCCTGAATTCAGAGGAATTTTTCATTGTTTTAGTGGGACTGAGGATCAGGCTAATGAAATCATCGAATTGGGTTTTCTTTTGGGAATAGGTGGACCATTAACATACAAAAAATCAAGTTTGCCGGATGCAATCAGGAATATTTCACTGGAACACATAGTATTAGAAACGGATGCACCTTATCTTCCTCCGACCCCATATCGGGGAAAGCGGAATGAAAGCAGCTACATCCCATTGATTGGCAGCAAATTAGCCGAGATAAAAGAAATGTCAGAAGAAGAAGTAGCGAAGATTACAACCCGGAATGCGAGGCGATTATATGGAGCGGAATAGAATTTTTGCAGAAGTATTATTTTTTGAATAATTTTTTAGCGACTTTTGCACTCCGAAATAAATCTTGACGAAGATTATTTGGAAAAATTGGAGAGTTGGCCGAGTGGTCGAAGGCGCACGCCTGGAAAGTGTGTAGGCTCCAAAAGGGTCTCTAGGGTTCGAATCCCTAACTCTCCGCATAAAACCCTTTGCATTTGCAAAGGGTTTTTTATTTTTGGATTTATGCCTTACTTCACCTACATTCTATACTCCCCTACCAAAGACCGATATTACATAGGCCACACCCAGGATCCTTTGAAAAGACTCACTGAACACAATTGCGGATATGAAAAAT